>NZ_JBEWXT010000001.1:0-600000 GCF_040538665.1 Aureibaculum sp. 2308TA14-22 | reverse complement strand
TAATCGCCTTTGGGCATTGGTTTAGGGTCATCTGCATTATCGCATGAAATAAAACCAAATAATATGGCGAAAATAAATACATTAATTTTTAAAAGCCTTTTGTTCATTTTATTATAGATTTAAATTTAAATTAATATGATAGTTTATTCCGGGCATGGGCCTAAACGCTGTTGTTTGATAGTCACTATTAAAAAGATTCTTGATACCAGCACCCAAAATCCAATTAGCCTTTTTCCCAAAGGCATAACTCAATGATAAATTGGTCAATACATAATCATCAAGTGCCGTATTGGTATTGTTATCGGTATGCGTAAAAACCTCCCCTGTGTAAATTGTGTTTATGTTAGTGGAAAAAGCCCCAATTTTATGAGATATTCCTAAAATTCCTTTATGATAAGGCACATAAGTTAATTGGTAATTGGTTTCTTTATTTTTTGATACCGTATAACTGTAAAGTGCAATAATTTTAAAATGATGATTGTTGAATCTGATTCCATAGTGCACATTGCTTTCCAATCCGTAAATACGTACACTATTTGTGTTTACGGGTCGCCATAAATTGCCCGAATAAGGCAACCATCGGATTAAATCTTTAATATCATTATAATAACCCGTCAGCGTAAATTTTAAATTGTCAAAAGTAAATTCATTAGAAAGTTCATACTGTAATGACGATTCTGCTTTTAGATCTGGATTTTCCGCTCCCGGCCAGTACAAATCATTAAAAGTGGGAACGCGATAATTTCTAGAAATAGAGGTGTTAAGTGTATATTTAGGAGATGGCTTCCAACGCGTACCCAATGAAAACAATACAGGACTTTTATAATCTTCGCTCAATTCGCCTCGTAACGTAGCTTGGTAGGTAAAGTTATTTCTCAATTTATGCTTTAGAAAAAGGTTAGCACTTCCTGTATTTTGTTTTACATTGTTGTAGTTTGTCCCCGTTGCTGTAGCTAAATTATATGTTCCACCTACATTTAGTAATATTTTTTTTAGCTGTATCTGATAATTATATTTGGCAATATACGTCCAAGCATTACCATTATTAGAACCTTCTCTGGAATCTAATTCAGGGTAGAATCTATACTTTTCGTTAAGTAACGCTAACTTGACTGTAGACTGACCAATACCTGATTTATGCTGATACTCACCTAACAAACGCAACTGTTCATCGGTGTATTTATTTCGTGTTTGTGTGGTTTCTATAATGGACAAATGCCTTTCACCTGAAAACCAATTGGAATAAATCTTAAACGTATTTCTCGCGTTGGCTTTGTAAATTCCATTAACTGATGCATTGAGATTATAAAACTTTCCGTTTTCATTACCTTGATCGGAATTTTGGTATTTGTAATCATTATCCGAATCTAAATAACTCAAATCAATTTGTAAATTGGTCCGTTTACCAGAAATACTATGGTTTGTACTTAAATTTTTGGTATTAAAACTACCATACGAAGTAAAAATTTGATGCGTATTATCCTGATTTATTTTTAAGTTATTATTTAAATACACCACACCACCAATAGCTCCAGTACCAAATTGGGTACTTCCTCCTCCGGGACGCACCAGCACTTCTGAACTATTTTGGGTATTGATAAGGTTAAAATCCGTTTGACCTAAAAAAGGGGAATTGATATTTATACCATTCCAAACTACAGCCGTTTGTTGTGCAGTTGTACCTCTAAATGATGCTGATGAAACCATTCCAAATCCATTTTCTTTAAAATGAATAGGCGTTTCAAATTGTAATACCTCGGTAAGTTGCGGGCGATAATTGGGCAACAATCCTTTACTGATTTTTAATATGGGCTGCCCAACTGATTTATCTTCTAACTTTTCTGCTTTTAGAAAAACGGTATCTAACACCCTTCCGCTTTGTTGCGAAAAACTAGAAAATGCATATAAAAATAAAATGACAGCAATATAATGTCTCATAATTTCTGCTTATCCCGAACAGGTAATTGTTACTTGATTGTTTGCAATTGGCAGGTCTCCTGGCTTGCGTCTTATTGTGAACCTTCCCGCTAAAAGCAGTGGTAAGTAGTAATTACAATAAGCATCCTGAAATACATCGGGACTAAGCGTACAGTTGCGGGAACAGCTTCCGATTGTAACGGAATTCCCTTTTAATTTAACCCGTAGTACTCAACTACTGGTTTAAAACCAATACACGGCAAAGGTAGGTAATTTTGGAGATTAACTGCACTATTAATAAGTTTTGTTGACTAGACAACTTATTTTATTCTTTTCTTTTGATTAACTAAAACCCGAAAGACATTTTATCATTAACATAAGGACTGTCAAAAGTTTTCCAGCCTGTTGTTTTTAAAGTTTCACCATCAGCATTCATAGGTGTAAACCTAACCTTATACTTACCTTTTCCATTAAAAGTAAATCCGCCAGCACACATTCCGTGCCCTACATGTAGTTTACCTTTCGATTCCATTTCATAGAAAGAGGTTTTTTGATTTGTAGTTAAATCAACAACTTCGGTTTTATACCAAACTTCAGATTTTGAAGTGTCTTTTATCTTAAAGATTGCATTCACCGAAGGTCCACATCCATAGTGTACAACTTCTGATTTTTCGTAAGAAATTTTAAGTTTAAAGTCTAGAGGTCCAATAAATTTTTTGCTTGTGGTTTTCCAGTAAATTTTTTCATTTTTCTCTTTTTCTCTATTATATACAGCCATTTCCCTAGTTTCTCTTTTGGTTTGGTCAGCGTATTTTAAGAAATAAATAGTATTAGGTTTTAACTCAACAGAAGGTTTAAAAACCGCTTGGGTCAAACTCATTTGTCCTATTAAAATTTCTTGAAGGTCTAACTTAATTAAATCACCATTCTCGCTTTCCAAATATATTAACCTATCTTTAAAAGTAACAATTGTTTTCTCGCTCATGGCATAGCCTTGAATTATAAACATTGAATTTAGACTAATCTCTTTTTGTTTTGGAAAGAATTCCATTCCACTCATTGCACATTCTGCAAAAACTGACTTAACACCCATAGTCAAGAACAAAAGAAGTACTATTTTTTTCATGATTTTTTTGTTTCTACAACTAACATCAAATATCATTCCATTCACACCTTGCAATTTTCTCTAATTCCACAAACCACAAAACAACAAAATCTCAGAGATACTAACAAAACCCTGTTAAAAACATTTACTTTTTTTGCTTCTTTTGGTATAAACCAACCCATTAAAATATGTATTTTTACCGCTTACAAAATCAAAGCAATGATCTATTTTTTTGGAGAGCAATATATCAAAGTATTTGCAGTTCAAACCATCACTAATTTATCAAATGAAGCCATAAGCAAACTCACTTGGTTGTTTGGTAATAAAACCCTGTTACAACAAGCATCAGTCGATGCTTTTTTTGTTGGGCCACGTGCCGCTATGATTACACCTTGGAGTACCAACGCTGTTGAAATTACCCAAAATATGGGTATTGAAGGTATCATTAGAATTGAGGAACTCAACGCTGTAGATGAAGATTTTATCGACTTTGACCCCATGCTTTTTCAAAAATATAAGGCTTTAGATCAGCAAATTTTTGATATTGACATACAACCAGAAGCTATAAAGGAGATTGAAGATATTGCGGCCTATAACCAACAAGAAGGGCTCGCTTTGAGTTATGACGAGGTAACATATTTAGAAAAGCTGTCCGCAAAATTAATGAAGGAATCGGGAAGGAAATTAACCGATTCAGAAGTCTTTGGGTTCTCACAAGTCAATAGCGAACATTGCCGCCATAAAATTTTTAATGGCACTTTTGTAATTGATGGTAAAGAAAAACCTTCTTCTTTATTTAAACTGATAAAAAAAACTTCTGAAACGCATCCAAACACTATTGTTTCGGCATATAAAGATAACGTAGCTTTTGTAAAAGGTCCAAAAGTGGAACAATTCGCTCCAAAAACTGCTGACAAGCCTGATTTTTACGAAGTTAAAGATTTTGATTCCGTAATTTCATTAAAAGCCGAAACCCATAATTTCCCTACCACGGTAGAGCCTTTTAATGGTGCAGCAACGGGTTCGGGAGGTGAAATTCGCGATAGATTAGCCGGAGGAAAAGGTTCATTGCCCTTGGCGGGAACAGCGGTTTATATGACTTCATATTCTCGTTTAGAAGATCGCGATAGCAATCGGGATTGGGAAAAAACCATGCCCGCACGCCCTTGGTTGTATCAAACTCCGATTGATATTTTAATAAAAGCGTCCAACGGTGCTTCTGATTTTGGAAATAAATTTGGTCAACCCTTAATCTGTGGTTCAGTATTGACATTTGAACACGGAGAACACGGACGAAAATTGGGCTATGACAAGGTAATTATGCAGGCTGGTGGTATTGGTTATGGAAAAGCGGAACAGGCCATAAAAGACACACCAAAAACTGGCGATAAAATTGTATTGTTAGGTGGCGATAATTATAGAATCGGAATGGGGGGTGCTGCGGTTTCTTCAGCAGACACAGGCGAATTTGAAAGTGGTATTGAACTCAATGCCGTACAACGTTCTAATCCCGAAATGCAAAAAAGAGCTTCAAATGCTATTCGTGGAATGGTGGAAAGTGATGAAAATCCGATTGTTTCCATTCACGATCATGGTGCGGGCGGACATTTAAATTGCTTGTCAGAATTAGTAGAAGATACAGGTGGAAATATTGATTTGGATAAATTGCCTGTTGGCGACCCTACGCTATCCGCCAAGGAAATTATTGGTAATGAGTCACAAGAACGAATGGGCTTGGTTATTGGTCAAAAACATTTAGAAAATTTACAACGTATTGCAGAACGTGAGCGTTCGCCCATTTATACGGTTGGAGATGTTACTGGAGATCATCGTTTTACGTTTGAATCAAAAACGAGCCGAGAAAAACCAATGGATTTAGCCTTGGTAGATATGTTTGGAAGCTCCCCAAAAACCATAATGAACGATGTTACCGTAGAACGGAATTATACGGATTTAACTTATGACGTTAATAAATTTACGGACTATTTAAAGGACGTTTTACAACTAGAAGCCGTTGCTTGTAAAGATTGGTTAACTAACAAGGTTGATCGTTGTGTAGGCGGAAAAGTTGCCAAACAACAATGTGTAGGTGCTTTACAATTACCGCTCAACAACGTTGCAGTTATGGCATTGGATTATAAGGGTAAAGAAGGTATTGCAACAAGTATTGGCCACTCACCTATTTCGGGATTAATTGACCCCGTTGCAGGTAGTAGAAATTCTATCGCAGAAGCTTTGACTAATATTATTTGGGCTCCTTTGGAAGAAGGATTAAAAAGTGTCTCACTTTCCGCTAACTGGATGTGGCCTTGCCGAAACGAAGGAGAAGATGCCCGTTTATATGAGGCTGTTGAAGCCATTTCAGATTTCGCCATTGAGTTAGGTATCAATGTGCCAACTGGAAAGGATTCTTTATCCATGAAACAAAAATATCCTAACGATGAAGTGATTTCACCCGGAACCGTAATAATTTCGGCCGCTGCTCATTGTAATGATATTACTAAAGTTGTTGAACCCGTTTTACAACCAAACAAAGGCAGTATTTATTATATCAACCTTTCGCAGGATAATCATGACTTAGGTGGAAGTTCTTTTGCTCAAATTCTGAGCAAAGTGGGTCTTAAAGCTCCAACCATAAAGGATGCAAAACAATTCAAAAGCATTTTTAACACGATTCAAAATCTGATTAAGAATAACAAGATTGTAGCTGGACACGATGTCGCTTCTGGCGGATTGATAACTACATTATTAGAAATGTGTTTTGCGGATAATAACTTAGGTGCGGAACTTGATTTATCCAATATTGGAGAAAGAGATACAACTAAACTAGTGTTCTCTGAAAATTCAGGAATTGTTTTTCAAGCCAATGATGATTCAATTGAAAAAATATTAAGTGATGCTAATATTGAGTTTTATACTCTTGGAAAAGTTACTACCAACGAAAAACTAAGCATACAAAATCAAGACAATAAAATCGTTTTGGGTATTCCTGAATTACGAGATGTTTGGTTTAAGACTTCCTATTTATTGGATGATAAGCAAACTGCGAATAATTTAGCAAAAGACAGACTTGATAATTATAAAAGCCAGCCGTTACAATATGTTTTTCCAAAAAACTTTACTGGTAAACTTAAAGATGTATTGTCAGGTCGAGCGGAGTCGAGACCTAAAGCCGCAATTCTTCGTGAAAAAGGAAGTAATTCCGAACGAGAAATGGCAAATGCCATGTACTTGGCAGGGTTTGATGTAAAAGATGTGCATATGACGGACTTAATCTCTGGTAGGGAAACCTTAGAAGATATTCAGTTTTTAGGTGCCGTTGGTGGATTCAGTAATTCGGATGTTTTAGGCTCAGCTAAAGGTTGGGCAGGTGCTATCAAGTACAACGAAAAAGCCAATAAGGTTATCAACAATTTTTTTGCAAGAGAAGATACCTTGTCTGTCGGAATTTGCAATGGTTGCCAATTATTTATGGAATTGGAACTTATAAATCCTGACCATGATAGTCACGGAAAAATGTTACATAACGATTCGCATAAACACGAAAGTTCATTTAGTTCTGTAAAAATTCAAGAGAATAATTCTGTAATGTTATCAAGTTTGGAGGGTTGTACTTTAGGGGTTTGGATTAGTCATGGTGAAGGTAAATTCAATTTGCCAATGCCCGAAGACAATTATGATATCGTTGCCAAATATGGTTATGCAGAATATCCTCACAACCCTAATGGCTCTGATTATAACACCGCCATGCTTTGCGATAAAACAGGCCGCCATTTAGTAACTATGCCGCACATAGAGCGTTCAACATTCCAATGGAATTGGGCAAATTATCCTAACAATAGAAAAGATGAAGTTTCACCTTGGTTAGAAGCGTTTGTAAATGCTAGAAAGTGGATTGAGAAAAATTAAAAACATCCTCGAAGGGCTCCTCCCTTTCGACAAAGGGAGGTTTCGCGACCGAGAGGTCAAGACGGAGGGTTTGAAAACCCAAGCCTCAATCATTTTTCTCAAACTTTTGATAATGTTTCCAAAGGTTTAGGGTTTTCAAACTCCCCTTTCTTCACTCAATCAAATTCCGATTAAATCATTATATTCGTTAAAACGAGTGAATTCATTCCCCTCTTCGTCTGAAGAGGGGAGCAAAAAACTGGGATGGCAGCTAAAAGAGTACATACAAAAGTAGGATTAAAGGTATATCGCAAAAAGTTAAGATCAAATTTAACTCCAGCTGAAGCATTTCTATGGGAACATTTAAAATCCAAACAATTGGATGGTAAACGTTTTACCAAACAGCATAGTATTGGAAATTATATTGTCGATTTTTACTGTGCTTCGCAAAGGTTGGTTGTTGAATTAGATGGTGAAGTACATAACAACTCATCTGCTCAAGAATACGATGTCAAACGGACGGAATATCTAAATTCCTTAGATTATACCGTTATCAGATTTGAAAACAAGCTGGTTTTTGACCAATTACCATACGTACTTGAAGAAATCAAAAGCAATTTTAAATCTGAAAAGTGATTCGTGAATTTTTAGATTATGCTTTCACCAACTCCTGATTTATCCTCTTCACCAACTTTGGCCCCTCATAAATAAACCCAGTATAAATTTGAACCAAATCTGCACCAGCTTCTATTTTTTCTAAAGCACCTTTGGCGGAATGGATTCCCCCTACTCCAATTATTGGAAAAGCTTTTTTTGATTTTTCTGCTAAAAAACGAATAACCTCTGTAGAACGATTGGTTAATGGTTTCCCGCTAAGCCCACCAACTTCTTCTTTATTTTCAGACTGTAAACCCTCTCTAGAAATAGTAGTATTTGTGGCAATAACACCATCAATTTTTGTAGTTTTTACAATGTCAATAATATCTAACAATTGTGAGTCTGTTAAGTCAGGGGCAATTTTAAGTAAAATAGGTTTTCTTTTCTCTTTTTTGAAGTTCTCAGACTGTAATGTGTTCAGTAATTTTGTGAGTGGTTCTTTTTCTTGCAGATCCCTTAAATTAGGGGTGTTGGGTGAGCTCACATTCACAACAAAATAATCTACAACGTCAAATAATTTGTTGAAACAAATGATATAATCGTCAATGGCATTTTCATTGGGCGTTGCTTTGTTTTTGCCAATGTTTCCACCAATAATGATGTCCGTTTTTTTATGTTGTAATCGTTTTACAGCGGCATCAACGCCCTCGTTGTTAAACCCCATTCTGTTTATGATACCTCCATCTTCTTTCAGTCGAAATAATCGTTTTTTGGGGTTACCGTCCTGAGGTTTTGGAGTAACGGTACCTATTTCTATAAAACCGAATCCGTAATAAGAAAATTCGTCAAACAATAAGGCATTTTTATCCATTCCCGCAGCCAAGCCCACAGGATTTTTAAAAGTAAGCCCAAATAATTTGCGTTCTAACTTTGGGTCTTCTACTTTGAAATTGCTTTTAACTACAGACCTTACAAAAGGAAGTTTAAATGTAAATTTTATCCAAGAAAACGTAAAATGATGGACTTTTTCAGGGTCAAATAAAAAAAGTAATTTTCTGATAAGTTTGTACATTGCTTAAGCTCTTAATTCAGCTTTTAATTTGGTTTCAAACGTTTGCTGCAACTTATCCATTACGGCATCGATCTGTTTGTCGGTCAGCGTTTGCTTATCATCTTGCAACATAAAACTTACGGCATACGATTTTTTCCCTTCGGGCAATTTATCGCCTTCATAAACATCAAATAAATCAACGGATTTTAATAGTTGTCTATCCGTTTGAAAAGCCAATTTATAAATTTCATCAAAAGAAACTTGCTTATCCAACAGCAACGAAAAATCTCGTTTAACGGATGGAAATTTTGTCAAGTCGGAAACCTTTATGGTTTTATTCTTGATAAAACCAAGCATGGCATCCCAATTAAAATCGGCATAAAGCACTTCTTGTTTAATACCGAACTTTTTGGCAATGTTGGCTTTTACAACTCCAAACTCAACAATGGTATGTTTACCAACCTGCAATGAAACTCCTTCTGAAAAGAAATCATTTTCAATTGGTCGAGATTTATACGAGTTAATACCAACGCGTTCCAAAATACTTTGAACAACACCCATTCCAAAAAAGAAGTCAGATTTTTTTGTTTTTAGTAACCAATTATTGTCATTTCTATTTCCTGAAATCAACAAAGAAAAATGCTTTTGCTCTTCGTAGTTGCCATCAAATTTATGGTAAGTGTTACCGAATTCAAACAATTTGATATCACTATTCTTTCTGTTAATATTATATGCCACAGCTTCTAAACCACTATAAAGTAACGTTTGTCTCATAACTGACAAATCTGAACTCAAAGGGTTCAACATCACCACGTTGTGCTTAGCATTGACTTGCTCTGAATATTCAATATAATCAGGGTTTGTCAATGAATTTGCCATCATTTCATAAAATCCTTGGCTAGCCAATTGATTAGATACTAAATTCTGTAATTTGTTGGCATCTGGTTTTGGAGCATATGAAATTGAAGTATTTAACTTTGGCGAAGTTTTAATATTATTATAACCATAAACTCTTAGAATTTCTTCTATAATATCAGCCTCTCTGGTAACATCTGTTCTATATGCAGGAATGGTCAATCCTAATCCTGAATCTGTTTGATTATTAATTTTTATATCTAACGAAGCCAGAATGTTCTTTATAGTATCTGGCTTTAGTTTTTCACCAATCAATTTCTCAGCCTTACTAAAAGAAAAACGCACTTGATGGTTTTCTATTTTTTTCGGATAAATGTCAATTAAATCAGAAGAAATTTTACCTCCTGCTATTTCTTCAATCAACAAAGCAGCTCTTTTTAATGCATAATCGGTAATATTCGGATCAATACCTCTTTCAAAACGGAACGAAGCGTCGGTATTCAACCCAAATCTTTTAGCAGTTTTACGAATAGAAACTGGATCAAAATAGGCACTCTCTAAAAATATAGCCGTAGTTTTTTCGGTTACACCAGAATCCAATCCACCATAAACACCTCCAATACATAAAGGATTGGAATCGCCATCACAAATCATAATATCATCCTTATGCAACTTACGGGTTTCGCCATCTAAGGATACAAACTCGGTATCTTTTGGTAAATTTTTAACAATGATTTTATTGTTGTTTATTTTAGCCGCATCAAAAGCATGCAACGGTTGGCCCAATTCGTGTAATACATAATTGGTAATGTCAACAATATTATTAATAGGATTCACGCCAATGGCTTTCAATTTATCTTGCATCCATTTAGGTGAATCTTCTACTTTAATTCCAGAAATGGTAACACCAGCATAACGTGGTACTTGTTTTTTGTTTGCTACTTCAACTTGAATTTTTAAAGAACGGACATCAACGTGAAAACTACTTACTGAAGGTGTTATTAATTCCTTATTTATTTTTTGCTGTAGCAAACCCGCTTTCAAATCACGAGCTACGCCATAATGACTCATCGCATCAGAGCGATTAGGCGTTAATCCGATTTCAAAAACATAATCTGTAGAAATTTCAAAAAGTTCTGCAGCTAGTATACCGACTTTGGTTTTTTTATCGAAAACCAAAATTCCTTCATGACTCTCACCGAGACCCAATTCGTCTTCGGCACAAATCATTCCATGACTGGCTTCTCCTCTTATATTTCCTTTTTTTATTTTAAAACCATTACCTTCCTTATCATATAATGTTGTACCCACAGTAGCTACAGGCACTTTTTGCCCTGCTGCTACATTCGGTGCCCCGCAGACAATTTGTAAAGGTTCGCCATTTCCTAGATTGACAGTAGTTATTTTTAATCGATCAGCATTAGGGTGTTTTTCGCAGGTCAACACTTCTCCCACTATTATTCCTTCTAGACTTCCTTTTACCGATTCTACTTTTTCTATACCTTCTACTTCTAGGCCTAAATCGGTTAATAGTTCACCAACTTTTTCAGCCTTTAAATCAATCTTTAAAAATTGTTGTAACCAACTGTAGGAAATCTTCATCTAAATACTTTTTTATAATTTGCAAAGATAATCATTCCATTTTAGTAGTAAGTAGTAGGGGCAACAAATTTCACTTGTCTATTCGTTTTAATTTTTATATTTTGCAATACCCAAATTACAAAAATATGCCCATAGAAATAACAAGATTATTTGATTTTCCATACTATCAATTGGAAAAATACAATTTAGATGCTGCTTTAGTCACTAAATATGATGGGAAATGGGTGAAAACCTCTACTAAAGAGTATTTAGACAAAGCAAATGCGGTAAGTAGAGCTTTGCTAAAAATGGGGGTTAAAAAGAATGATAAAATTGCTGTAATCTCTTCAACAAATAGGACAGAATGGAATATTACAGATATTGGTATTTTACAAACTGGAGCTCAGAGTATTCCAATTTACCCAACAATTTGTGCTGAAGATTATGAATATGTGTTAAACCATAGTGAATCCATTTATTGTTTTGTTTCTGATAGTGAAGTCTTAGAAAAAGTCAATAAAATAAAAGCTAACACAAAATTAAAAGAAGTTTATTGTTACGACCATATTGAAGGGTGTAAACATTATTCCGAATTGTTTGAATTGGGGAAAGACGAAGATAATCAACCAGAACTTGATAAACGAAAAAGTGAAGTTTTAGAAACTGATTTGGCAACAATTATTTATACTTCTGGCACAACCGGTAAGCCAAAAGGTGTTATGCTATCTCATAAAAACATAGTGAGTAATGCATTAGATAGCGAGCCAAGATTACCGCTAATTGATGGTCAGACCAAAGTATTGAGTTTTTTACCAATATGTCATATTTTTGAAAGATTACTTATTTACTTATATCAATACAACGGATGTTCTGTCTATTTTGCAGAAGGTTTAGATAAAATTGGAGATAATATCAAAGAAGTACAGCCTCACTTAATGAGCGTTGTGCCACGACTTTTAGAGAAATTGTTTGATAAAATTTATGCTAAAGGTGGAGAGCTATCGGGAATTAAAAAAAGTTTGTTCTACTGGGCAGTAGAGTTGGGCGAAAAATATGAACCTTATGAAGCAAATGGGTGGTGGTATGAATTTAAATTGAAAATTGCACGAAAATTAATTTTTAGTAAATGGCAAGAGGCCCTAGGTGGAAATTTAGACACTATGGTTTCTGGTAGTGCTGCATTAAACCCAAAATTAGCCAGAATATTTTGTGCAGCGGGTATGTATGTCATGGAAGGTTATGGCCTAACGGAAACTTCACCAGTGGTATCCGTAAATATGTATAAAGATACTATGTTCAAAATTGGTACAGTAGGTAAACCCATTAGAAACGTTGAAGTGAAAATTGCTGATGATGGTGAAATTTTAATCAAAGGTCCTAATGTAATGATGGGTTATTACAAAGATGCTGAAAAAACAGCTAGCGTAATGACGGGAGATTATTTCCATACGGGCGATAAAGGTGAAATAGACCAAGACGGTTTCTTAAAAATAACAGGCCGTAAAAAAGAAATGTTCAAGACCTCTGGAGGTAAATATGTTATACCGACATTATTAGAGAATAAGTTGAAAGAATCACAATTTATTGAGCAAGTTATGGTAATAGGTGAAGGGGAAAAAATGCCAGCTGCATTGATTCAGCCTAATTTTGAATTTATTCATGAATGGGCAAAAAGAAAGGACGCTGCTATTGGTAGTAATAATGAAGAAATTATATTGAATGATAGGGTATTAAAACGAATTCAAAAAGAAGTGGATAAATGCAATAAGGGCTTTGGTCAATGGGAACAAATAAAACGTTTTGAACTCACTCCAGATGTTTGGAGCATAGATGATGGACACTTAACAC
The DNA here is from genome assembly GCF_040538665.1 of Aureibaculum sp. 2308TA14-22. Taxonomy (NCBI): domain Bacteria; kingdom Pseudomonadati; phylum Bacteroidota; class Flavobacteriia; order Flavobacteriales; family Flavobacteriaceae; genus Aureibaculum; species Aureibaculum conchae. The sequence goes on along the minus strand of NZ_JBEWXT010000001.1, from coordinate 587,158 downwards.
CTACCATGAAAATGAAACGATCCGTTATCAAAGAAATATATAAAGATTTATATGCAAAAATTTATAGTTAATGTATAAATTGCAGTCCAAAATTATCTTCAAGAGTTAATGGAACATTTTATAGTATCGGCACGTAAATACAGACCTCAGGTTTTTGATGATGTTGTTGGGCAAAAAGCCATAACAAACACGTTAGAAAATGCTATAAAAAATAACCATTTAGCACAAGCTTTATTATTTACTGGACCTCGTGGTGTGGGTAAGACAACATGTGCTAGAATTTTAGCTAAAAGAATTAATCAAGCAGATGCTGAAACTATAGATCCAAATGAAGATTATGCTTTTAATATTTTTGAGTTAGATGCTGCTTCTAACAATTCAGTTGATGATATTCGAAATTTAACGGACCAAGTTCGTATTCCCCCTCAAACCGGAAAGTACAAAGTGTATATAATCGATGAGGTACATATGCTCTCTCAAGCGGCATTTAATGCTTTTTTAAAAACTTTGGAAGAGCCTCCAGCACATGCTATTTTTATTTTAGCGACTACTGAAAAACATAAGATTATTCCAACTATTCTTTCTCGGTGTCAAATATTTGATTTTAAACGTATTGGAGTAATTGACATTAAAGAGTATTTACATAAAATTTCTAAGGAAGAAAAAATCAAAGCTGATGATGATGCGTTGCACATCATTGCTCAAAAAGCCGATGGTGCATTGCGTGATGCTCTTTCCATTTTTGATAGAGTAGTTAGCTTTTCTAATGATAAAATAACCAGACAAGCTGTTTCGGAAAATTTGAATGTATTAGATTATGATTCTTACTTTAAAATGACAGATCTAATTCTCGAAAATAACATTCCACAAGTGCTTGTTAAATTTAATAAAATTTTAGCTCAAGGTTTTGAAGGTCATCATTTTATTGCAGGATTAGCATCACATTTTAGGGATTTATTAGTTGCTAAGGATAGTGCGACTATTCCACTATTGGAAGTTGGTGAAGCCACCAAAAAACAATATGATGAACAGAGCAAAAAATGTGAAGTCACCTTTTTGCTAAAAGGGATAGACTTAGCCAATGATTGTGACTTGAAATATAAAAGTAGCAAAAACCAACGTCTACTAGTTGAATTAGCTTTGATGCAATTGGCATCCATTACTTTTTCGAACACCGACGAAAAAAAAAAGCGTAAAAACTACATAATTCCCGCAATACATTTTATAAGTACACAACAAAACAACAATGCAAAAAAGATTGGTAAAAAAATAGCTCTAACTACTGTTCAAGACCCTCCTGAAGAGTATAAAAAAATCCCACAAAAGGACAAAGTAGATAAAAAACCATCTGAAAAACCAATTTTAACTGGAACAAAAACAAGGCGTTCTTCGGCTTTATCTCTTAGTAGTATACATAAAAAGAAAGAAAATTCTAAATCCGTTGAGGATGTAGAGGATCTTACAAACAAACCTTCAGATAAATTTACAGAAGCTCAATTTTTAGAAATCTGGCAAAAATATATTCAGAAATTAGAAAAAAAAGGTGTGCGAAATCTGGTAGCAATATTGAATGCAGATACTCCAAAAGTTCAAGACAATATAGTCCACCTTACCATGCCAAGTGGTATGATGAAATCAGAATTATTAAAAGCCAAACCAAAATTGTTACGGCACTTTCGTGAAAAATTAAATAATTACAGTATAGACTTAAAAGTTAGTGTAAACGAAGAAAACCAAAAAAAATACGCTTACACACCTCAAGAAAAATACAATAAATTGCTCGAAAAAAATAAGGCCTTAGCCAAACTGAAAAGTAAATTTAAATTGGATTTATAATTATTATGTTAGGACTCAAATTTGAAACAGAAACTTCCTGGGCAGAAATTGCTAAAAATGATTTACAGCAAATATTAACAGATCATGCTTTTTTAGAACAAAAAGCGGCATCTAATGCGGTTTCTATCATTATTAATTATTCTGAAGAAACCGAGTTGGTATCTGCCATGAGCGAAATTGCCATTGAAGAAATGCAACATTTTAAAATGGTGCATGACCTAATGAAAGCCAGAGGAATGGTATTAGGCAGGGCACAACGAAATGATTATGCTAAAGACTTACAATCTTATTTTGTAAAAACTAAAGATAGAACTGAAGCATTAATTCAACGTTTGATGGTTGCCGCACTTATAGAAGCAAGGAGTTGCGAACGTTTTAAGGTGTTTTCAGAAAACTTAGAAGACAAAGAACTATCTAATTTTTATAAAGATTTAATGATTTCTGAAGCCAATCATTATACACTATTCTTAGGTTTTGCTCGAAAATATCAGGATAAAGAAATCGTAAATAAAAAATGGAATGATTTATTGGCTTATGAAGCTAAGTTGATGAAAAAAGGGGGTAAAATAGCCAAGGTACATGGTTAACAGCATATTCTGAATAAAGAATACACAATAAAACTTTGAGATAAAAAATAGAACGGAACTTTTATAAAATAGTAAGGAGAAAAGCTACTTGTAGTGTTAAGCTCATACTTAACTTTTCACTTCTCTCCTTTCTCCCCTGAGTTGAACTCCTAAGAGTAATGCTTTTATGTTTTAATACTTTTTCAGTTTAATAGAAGGAGAAAAGCTACTTGTAGATGTGAATCTTCACTCACAGTTTTCACTTCTCTCCTTTCTCCCCTAATTTTAGTATTATGATAATATAACGTAGTATTTCTTATTCTATTATATCATAATATTACAAAGCAAATGTATGTACTGTGGCAATACCAGTCAATAGTGTAACTGGGTGTTTTTAAAAATCACGGAAAATGGGTAGTTTTTTAAATTTTATGTAAAAAACTGATAATTAGAATTTTACATCTAGTTTATTGATGTAAAATTCTAATTTCGTTAAAAATACATTGAAAATTTATATAAAATAGTTTTCAAATATTTTTTCAGTTTATACTATTTTTAAGGAAAATGGGTAGTTTGGCTGTTCTCCATTACTTGCTTTTACGGCATTTATTATTGGAAAAATAAAATAAAAAACGCCAATTACTAAGAAACCAAGTAGACCTAGACCAAAAAATAGTATTAATGGTATACAGATTGCCATGTAAATTAGCATGCTTAATCTAAAGTTAATAATAGACCTACCATGTTCATCCATAGTGTAAACTTTGTTCTTATTGGTTTGCCATATAAAAAGCGGTACTAAAAATCCACCAACAAGAGTTACTAAATCTAATAATTGACTTAAATGCGTAATGACTAATAATTGATTGTTTTGTTTCATGATGTTAGGTTTTAGAGTGTTTGTTTACTAATTAGACGGTATATTTAAAAAAATGTTACAACATAACCTTACTAAAAGCCCGTAAAACAAGAGAAATTGCTACTTTTGTCTAGAAACTATGAATACTCAAGATACCATTATTGCGTTAGCAACTCCATCTGGTTCCGGAGCCATTGCTATTATAAGATTATCAGGCAATGATGCTATTTCAATAGCTAATTCATTTTTTAAGTCTATTCACAATAAAAAATTAATCAATCAAAAAACACATACTGTTCATTTAGGGCATATCATAGATGGAGATCGTGTTATTGATGAAGTTCTAATTTCTCTTTTTAAAAATCCACAATCATATACAGGTGAAGATGTGGTAGAAATCTCTTGTCACGGCTCTCAGTACATTCAACAAGAAATTATTCAACTCATTTTACAACATGGTTGCAGGATGGCTGATGCTGGTGAATTTACTTTGCGTGCTTTTTTGAACGGGAAATTGGATTTAAGCCAAGCAGAAGCAGTGGCTGATTTAATTGCTTCAGATTCTAAAGCTTCACATCAAATTGCAATACAGCAAATGCGTGGTGGTTTTTCTAATGAAATAGAAGACTTACGACAGGACCTTTTAAATTTTGCTTCTTTGATTGAATTGGAACTTGATTTTTCTGAAGAAGATGTCGAGTTTGCCAATAGAGATGACTTTCAAAAGTTGATTACTAAAATTTCTAATGTACTAAAAAGATTGATTGAATCTTTTGCTTATGGTAATGTACTAAAAAACGGAATTCCTGTGGCTATAATCGGCGAGCCTAATGTCGGTAAATCTACTTTATTAAATACTTTACTCAATGAAGAAAAAGCAATTGTTAGCTCTATTGCAGGTACAACTAGAGATGCTATTGAAGATGAATTGATTATAGAAGGTGTAGCTTATCGTTTTATTGATACTGCTGGAATTAGAGACACTAAAGATGAAATTGAAAATATAGGAATAAAAAAGACCTATGAAAAAACAGCTAATGCCCAGTTGATTATTTATCTGTTTGATGCTTCTATTATTAGAAAGAAAAACGAACAGGAAAGTTCTCACTTATTACAATTAATAAACAAGGAAATAGAAAAAGTGGCCACAAAGTTTCCTGACAAAAAAATACTGGTTATTGCCAATAAATCGGATTTACTTTCTGAAAATGAATTAAATTACATTGAAAAAATAATTCCGAATACTTTGTTCCTTTCTGCAAAAGAGAAAGAAGGAATAACAGAATTAAAAAATCAATTAACTCAACTTTCAAACATTGGTGCATTGAGTAATAATCAAACTATAGTAAGTAATAGTCGCCATTTTGAAGTATTGAATAAGGCATTAGTAGAAATTAAAAACATACAAAATGGCATTGACAATGATTTAAGTTCCGACTTAATTGCCATTGACATCCGCCAAGCTCTACTCTATTTAGGAGAGATAACCGGGCAAGTTACCAACGAGGATTTACTTGGAAATATCTTTGCTAATTTCTGTATTGGGAAGTAGTAATAATTTTAAATTAAATATATAGCCCAGTAGATAGCATAAGATAGACCACAACCGATCAATAAAGCAACCATGCAACCGGTGGCAGGTTTATCATTTACACTGACTGTCTTGGGATTATTAATTAAACTAGTAACCTGAGGATCATCATTTATAAGGTTAAGCATTTTCCGTAAATGTCCGATGTTGCTTTTTAATTGAGGATGAGCCCCAAATGAACCTTGTTCCATATTTTGTAAACGCACAGCAATATCTCGAATATATTCATATTTTTTTTGATGATGAATGGTTAAAATCAATTCTCCCTCGTGATTACATGATCTAAATGTAGACTTAATCAAATCCTTACGAATTTGAGAAAAAAATTGCCCATCCGAAGTTGGCAGATTGGGTTCTGTTACAATCAATTTCAGCAGTTCACTTAATTGATGTTCAATTTCTTGATGAGTTAGTTTATTTTCTTCTGACATAGATTATTGTAAATTTTTCAGGTTAATTGATGCTCAATTATTTTATTAATCTTAAACTAATCCTTAATATAGATTAAATTGCTTGTGTTCACCCTTCATGAAGCAGACGTTTGTCTTATCCTTGATTGTTATCCTCCAACAACTATCATTATTGCTTTTAGGTATTTAATATATTATTTTAAATCATAAGCCAATAGCCAACAGAAGATAGACTAAAGCTAATCAATAATGCAATCATACAGCCAGCAGACTGATTGTTAATAACAATAGTATGCATTTTTCGCAAATATTCAATTTTACGTTTTATCAAGGGGTGTGACCATGTTGGATCCTGTTCCATTTCACTTATCTTTGTATCTGCATAACCTATATTTTCATAATTTTTTTGCTGATGAGCCAAAAGAATAATGTTTGCCATAGTCCCACATATTTCTGTATCTGAACGAACTTGCTTCATAAAAATCTCTCCCTCAATTGGTTCTGGAGATGGAGGGGCGGGTTCTGTTTCAATCAATCTCTTGAGTTCAAGTAATTGCTGTTCAATTTCATGGGATGTTAGTTTTGTTCTTTCTGACATGGGTACTGTGAATTAGTGATTAATATGGTTCTTTAACATTTCTTTAGTATACAACTAATTCTGAATTTTAGTTATAATCCAAAAAAGTTTAAATGAGTGCCTCTAATTGTTTTTATAAAATGAAAACATAATTTTTGATTTAAGCTTATTAATATCTACATTTTTATCAATAAGCATAGTTCTAAAATATGATGAGTTCTTCAAAATAATTGCAAGAAATAGGTATTTTAAGCTTAAATGATTATTAGCAAAACAAATTGCCTCAGCAAACATATTTTTACAATCCTCGCTCCTATGAAAAATGTTATTAGATGGCAAACCATTACCGTTTGGAAGAATGTCTCTCAGTTTTCTACGTAAAGTTTTAATATTTAAATTGAAAGAAGTGAGCATGTGGTATAAACTATCTTTCTCAAAGTTCAATTTTTCACGATCTCTTTTTGATTCTAATTTTATATGTTTCTGAAATTTGTCAAGAGACAATATCCCAAGCATTATATGATCAATTTCAATAGTTGACGATTTTTTATTTGCGGCTTCATAGCTGCTAATTTCCCATGCTAACTTTACTCCTACTGAATAACACATAACAATTATTTTTTCCTAATTATTTTTATAACTACAGTTCTGTTCTTCATTCTATTTTCCATACTGTCATTGGAAAAAGGGGTATTCGTATCACCTATACTGCCAAAAATCAAATTTTCAGTTAGGATTCTGCTGTTTTGATAGAAGGTATTGTAAATGTAATTTGCTCTGGCTAACCCGAGAGCATGATTGCTTTTGAACCAAATACTATCAGTTAATGGAATATTATCAGAGCAACCAAGAATCATAATAATGGTATTACCAGAATATCGCTCTAACACCTTTGCCAATTGCTTAATTGTAGATTCCTGTGAATGTTTAAATTTGATACCATTACTGAATAAACCTTCATTAAACTTAATAAGTAATTCCATACTGTTTTTTTCAAAACTAATTCCATCCACCTCCTCAATTTCTTTAGCAACTATAGAGATTAAGCTGTCTGCTTGTGTGTTTTCACTTGCAATAAGGCTATTGTCAATTCGTTCAAGAATAACCGATTGTTGCTTTTGGAGCATTTCGAGCTTCGATTTTTTTTCATCTCTACCTTGGTAAATGAAGACTAATAGGAATAAAATAAGTACTATGGTTAAGGTTGCTCCAATTATTTTGGCCAGTCTAAGACGCCAAGTTACTTTCGTTTTTTGTAATTTATTAATTCTGCTTAATGCTTCGTTATATTTATTATTTTCAGGATCATGCGTAACACATTTTTTCCATAAAGATCCAGCTTCTATTAATTTGCCTTGCTGTGCATAAATTTTCGCTCGTAAATCCAATAAAATTGGATCATCTCCATTCGTATCAGTTAAACCAGAGATATATTTATTTGCCAATGAAAAATTACCTTTACTAACTGCTTCAGTTGCTAACGAATAATAATGATCAAATAACAATTTATTTAATGAATCGGATACCATACTGATATTTTGTTCTGATTTTTTCATTGTACCAATTTCTAAAATAAATATTAAGCCCTAACTGTACTACCACCAAATCCTAATTTTTCTTGCTCAACAACCGGTAATAAATCATATAAACTTTGAACTGCCGTTTTTAATCCTTCAACATCATTGTTTTGAATTGCCCTATCTCCGAGGATGATTAAATGAGCAGCTTCGGTCTTATCCCTCATTGTATTTTTGTTCTCTTTTGCATAATTTAAACAGTTTACCCAAAAGCCTGGTTGTTGTCTAAGAAGAATCCAATAAAACCCATTCATTTGATTTATTCTTCTTCTAAGTAAATCCTGATCCCCTTCTGCTATTGCTGTTTCAATTTCTTTTTCAAGTGATGAAACTTTATTTTTATCATCTCCCGTTCCATATTCTTCCGCGAGCTTTTTTGTATCCCTAATTATTTCTTGGGCTTGAGTTACCAATGCAGGCCATGCTACGGCATCTTCAGCATAGTCCAGAATTGTATTAAAATCAAGCATCCTGTTTTTAGCTTTATTCCTTGAATCGGGATCGACCTTCGCTGATTCTAAAAGAGAATCAATTTCATTTATGATGTTTTCTGATTCAATTTGTTCTAAAATTGCTTTTGCCTTGGAATCTGATTCCTTTTTTGCTTTTTCAACTAGGCTATTATATTTATCCTTATCCTTGGAAAAGTCAGAAACCATTTCTTCAATTTTACCTGGCTCTATTATAAGATTTGCATCCACTTCAAATTCTTCATCAAGGATAGGTATATACGCCTTTGCTTTTACCAATCTGGAAGTATCCACAACTAGAGTAATTTCAATTTCACTACCAGCGGGCAATGTTCTTTTAATTTTATCTGAAGAAATACTAAGAGAACCTATTAATCTGTTATGATCTGCACGATGTTGATTCTCTCCTTCAATAATTGGTATCATAATAACATCTTCATTTTGTCCAACTCTGATTTCACCGATGGTTCTATGGAAGCTTCTATTTTTTGCTGGTAATGAAACTCCTTTTCTAAGTAAAAAATCCGTCTCATTGTTTGCCATTGCAATACCAATTGAATGGATTAATGGGGCTTCAGCTGATACAACGCCAAAAGTATACGAGATGGTTTCTGGAATTGTCTTTTGTTTAATTCCTGAGCCGTTGTAAAGTTCAATATTGAATTCATTTTTCTTACCTTTTTCCGCCCATAATTGATTTACAAACCCGCCTTTGGCAGATAATTTTATTTTACCACTTCTCCATTCCGGACGGACAGTTTTATTAACAAATTCTATGTCATATTCTGAAAAATCCAATTCCTTATCCGTAGCAACTTTACCCCCTATTGGAGGCTCTGTATCCGATCCAACTGGTTGATAATCTAATTCAAGCAAGAACTCATCATTTTTTACTTCCACGTTTTCTGTATTAGGAGCCATTTGAGTACCAGCAAAAATAGCAGCTCCCTTCGCAACAACTGTTATTGGATAAAGACTTGATTCAAGAGGGATGCCCAATCCTTCGTTCGGATCCATTAGCATATCACGTAAAAACGGAATTAATGAAGTGCCTCCAACCATAATCATTTTCTCAATGTTTGAAGTGCCCAGCCTCTTTTCTATTAAAACTTGCTTACAAATATTGATTGAACGAGTAATAAATGGTTTTGCCAATTTTTCAAAATCCGATTTAAATATTTCACAAGTAAACTCTACGGCCTCACCTTTTTCATTCTTATATAAATTATCAATTATTATCTCAACCGAATCTTCCAACGATAACCTTATTTTTGCTTTTTCCGCTTCTGCCTTTAACTTTGCAAATGCACCATTATATTCTTTGTTATCGCGTGTAAAGTTCTTAGGTTTCACATCCTTCATAACGGCTGGAACCAGAACTTTATTTACGATCTCCCAATCAAGGTTTTTCCCGCCAAGTCCGTTGTCTCCTCCATGATTTATGACTTCAATTTGCCCGTCCTTTATTTGGACAATTGCAGCATCAAAGGTCCCGCCTCCAAAATCATATACCATCCAAAATTTATTGTCGCTACTACTTTGAAAACCATAAGCCATTGCAGCTGCAATTGGCTCCTGTAATAACGGATGATTTGTAAAACCTGCCTGTTCTGCAGCAGTATTGGTCGCATTGCAAGGAGGAAGTTCAAATGCCGCTGGCACGGTTATTACAACAGAATTGACCTCTACACCCATTTGTCTTCGCACATCATCTTTTAAAGATTTTAGCACCAACGAAGAAAGTTCTTCAGGACTATAGCTCTTTCCATTTCTTTCAAAGGTGTACTTGGTATTTGTCCCCATTTGAAGTTTAAACTCGCTAAAAGCATTCTCACTATCATCTTCAAGTCTGTCTTTAGCCCTTCTACCAACATGCAACCTTTCTTTTGAATCCATCCAAATTGCAGAAGGGGTAAACTCAAATCCTTCATTATTTTTAAATACTTCAGCATCGGTTCCATTCAATTTTGCGATGGTACTATTTGTAGTTCCAAGGTCGATCCCATAATCTATTGTCATACTTTTCATGCTTTTTATATTTTATTGTTAATATTCTACTCTTAAATTGGTGTACCTACAATTACTTCGCCCATTACAATTCGTTCACCCATATAATACACGGACGGCTTTATTGTTTCTATCATAGTTTCATCCTTGATTCCTGGAGTAGGTTGAAAAGCGAGCGACTTTATCGATAAGCCTGAATCGAATGGTTGCCCATCATGGTCTTTAATTTCAATTCCTTCTTTTTCCAGCGTGAGCATTATTGATTCTAGATGACGATAAGCTTTGCCCATTTCTTCAAGAGGTTGTTGATTTTTTGGATCTGTCATTTTTTTCTTTAATCGCCACGCCCCAATTGAAACTTCAGCGTAAAATGCTTTTTTCTTTTCAGGATTAAATTCTTGCTCAGGATTAGTCTTTTGTTCCAGCGAAAAACCATTAATAAGGTCTTCTAATTTATTGATCGTATCGTAATGTAACTTAACTGGGATTACCCGAAACTCTTTTGGATATTTAAACTGTTGTATTCTTTTAATTATATTCATAATTATTAAAATTTTAGTTTTGAGGGGGACTTGCTCCCCAGGTCCATCCTCTGGCAAGAAGTTCTTTTATTTCAGGGAATTGTTTGAAAGTACTACGACCCGCTGTTTTGTTCGATTTAATACCAAGTCTTATGCTCATAACAATTCCGATAGTTGCAAGAATTACAAATACCCAGAATGATGAAAAAAGACTTGCAAACAAAATACCTAATATAATACTTGCAATTACACCTAATGTGATTATAGTATCTTCCTTTTGGTGCTCCTTTTTACATTGTTCGCATCGAGGAACTTTTACGGTTAAATGTCTCCATGTTATACTATTATATAAGAGCTGTTTTTCTATTTCACCGTGCATCGGTTGTTCAATCGATGATTTTCCATTAGGTTTATTTGTTTTGCAAAAGAAACAGGTATTGTAGATTCTTTTGGAATCATAATTCTTCTTTATAATATCATAATTCTGGCTGACCCTTGAAACGGCAGATTCACCAAGTACTATAGATTTAATATCTTCCAGTATTTTTAGAGCGTCCTCCAGATCATCTTCTGTTTTATTACTGTAGGCGATAATAAAACCTAATGCCGTAAGGCCTATTTCATCATGTGCACCCTCTCGTATTGGGCTTTTATCAGGTAATAAAATATCCAATATTTTTAATGCAGTTTTTGTTTCTTCAATTATTTTTTTACCTGCATTTAGTTCAGTTTGAGGATTGGTATAGGGTACGTCATTAAATCTTTTACAAATGATTTTGATTCTATTTCTTACAGGCTCAATAACTTTATTTATTGCTCTTAAACCCACATCAGAACCAAACCCTGATTCGTTTACAAATTGGATGTGGCGATTTGCCTTGGCGATGTCGCCTTTTTCAGCAGCGTTTAAAGCTATTTTTACATTTATTTGCAAAATAGCAGATGGGAGTGACTCTCTTAATCTTTTAATAAATCCGGTGGTTAATCTAGGATCATCCATTTCTCGAACTCTGGCTGTCAGACGACTCCAAAATCCTTCATGGTCGAAAAGCACTTTCCAGCGTTTAAAAGCATTTTCCCAATATTCTTCTAACTTACTATTTGTGATGCCTTGTCCATTTAATTCATAATCAAGTGCCTGTAGATGTGACAGTATTGCCAAATTGTGCTTTGAAACATTTGATTCTGTTAAAGTAGCTTCCTCCTTGATCCATATATTCTCGGCCGATTTTATATCATTTTTCGATAAGAACTCCAAGGCTTTATCAGTATTGGCAGAATCAAAACTATGAGGCCAAAACCAGAAAAATTCATCGATTAGACGAGTTTCAGGGTCACGCAATCTATGCAAGGCAAGGCGTATTTGGTCATTGTCTGGCGACGGCACAATTGGGAAAGGACTATCATTTTTTACCGAAACATCTCCATATTTTTCGAACATTTGGTTTTTCCGAAGTTGGCTAGTGATTTCACGAGTACTTGAGTTTACATTAAGACCAGAAATTCGAAAAGCATTTACTCTGTAAATTTCTGGAACAGCAGCTTGAATCAGGATTTCACATCCATTTTTACTATTGTTTGTATTTGATACCATAGTTTCCGATTTAATACAATTTAAGCTAGTTTATCTTGATATTCCCTTTCTCCATAATTTCATAAGGTACTCATATTTGTCTTTATAATTAGGCCATTTTAAAAAGGCCTGTTCTAATAAATCCGCGGCCTCATTTAATTTGTTCGAATGCTTACTGATATTTAAAGCCTGTTTAAGTAAATTATTCGCATCAGATTCGTCAATAGGCGTATGATTTCCCAGAGCAGATTTTGTCAGCCCATGAGAACTTGAGTATATATTTCTATTTTCTGAAATTTTTGATGGTTTCCATCTTTTTAAGTCCTTTAGAAAGTCCATGGCATTCATATATCTATTTGCCGGGTCAATTGATAAGGCTTTCAGGGTTATTTGGTCGAGTAATGGATTAACGGATAAATTTAACCTACTTGGTGGAATTACTGGGACTTCAAAATTTGAATAATCAAAAAAATCAGTTTCTGTAATTTCAGCAAATGGTAAGCGATCGGTCAGTAAAAGATATAAAATACAACCAATTGCCCAGACATCACCTGTACATGAATCAAATTTGTTATTTTTAAAAACTTCAGGAGATTTAAAGATTCTTGTTCCTTTTGCACTCGCAAGAAGCGTTAGTGGATTAACGTGTTTCGCTAAACCAAAATCGGACACACGGACCCTTATTCCTTCTGCATCGTAGCCAATAAGAATGTTCTGAGGCTTAATGTCACGGTGAATGATTGGCGGGGTTTCGCTATGTGCAACGGACAAACCAAGGCATATTTCCTTTATTATCTGTACGGTATCACCAACAGGTATAATACGCTCGGCATAAGACTGCCAGAATTTATCTAGACTACCTCCTGCAACATATTCCATAGTAAAAAAACCAAAAATTCCTTTTTTAGAATTTGAGATATTTGCATCAAATACCCTAACAATATTAGGATGTCCAATCTGGGACAAAAGTACTGCTTCGCTAAGCATAGTCTCAATCTCATTAATCGTCATGCCCAAGGCTTTAAAAACTTTCATTGCCTGTCTTCCAAGAAATCTATGCTTCACCCGGTAAACTTCAGCAAAAGCTCCTTCTCCCAAAAAGCGTTCAACCTCATAAGTTTCGTTTATATTTTGACCTTCTTTTAAAATGGGCATTCGTAGTTATATTATTATGGATTAGTATTTAGTCTATACCCCATACCTCTTATATTGATTAGAAATTTTGGGGTTTTATGGTTGTCTTCAATTTTCTTTCGCAACGCTGCTACAATATGATTTACATCATTTGTAGTATGCGAATAAGCATCATCCCACAGTGCAGAAACTATTTCATCATAAGTGCACATGACGGGAACACTATCATTTGATTTATTTTTTTGATCCATATACCTTAGAAGTTTATGTTCCATTGGTGTTAAAGAACTAACTTCTGTTAGTTCTCCTTTTTTAGTAATAAACAACTTAGCCTGAATCCAATCATAAACTAAACTTGACGTGTAATATTCAACATTTTCAGTTGCTAAGGGATCAGTATAAAGTAATTCCCAGTATTTTGGTGGCTCACTTGCACCCACGCTACATAATATCATTATTACATCACCATCTTGTAATTTAAATTCTCCCTTCACTTTTTGCATAACACTTCTTCGTTTGACAAAAGTCCCATTTTTACTAGCATTATCCACAACCCAAGAAGTACAGTTTTTAATTTCAACGGAACAGTGCATATAACGTGTGACTAATTGTTGCGGATCTGGTAAAAGTGCAATGTCATTTAGATCGGCTAATCTCCCAATGATTATTTTATCCTTATTCATTACTATTTTGCTTTCTACACCTTCAATCGTCGATAAGACAATAAATGGACTTACTGGCAATTTGCTTTTCGTTGTTTTCGAATTTTTATTCATTTTAGTATTTTTATCAAAAAACTTCTCAACAAAAGTAAATCAAGAATAACGTTACCACAATGGAATTTTAATGGAAAATCAATGGAATTAATAATTTTCTTGTAATATTAATAAAACTATGCGTAACTATCCATGCTGTTTATTTATGTTTATTGAATTATCTTTTGACGTCGATTGCCAGTATTCTTTTGTTTCCACATTCATAATTGTAAGTTTACCTGATTGATGTATCCCTGTATCAAGCATCCACAAATTTGAAATTTTGGTTGGTGTGGATTGTCCAATAAACTGAGTTGGAGTATGACCAACAAATATTTCTGTGAATTCATTAAAACTTAAATTTGTCTGCTCATATTCCATAGCAGTCGATATCAATGATCTGTCCCAAATAAGTGTTTCCTTATTGTTTTTTTGTTGCTGAAATGGAATTCTTGGGTTATATCCTCCATGTACAAAAAGTCTTGAGTCTGTATCAATAAAATATAATCTTGCTTTTTCAAAGAACTCAATATGCTTTTCTTTTAATTCCGGATTTTCTTTATAAGCATTCATTGTGATTGCTCCACCTTGCGATGTCCATGCAATTGGGGTTTGACTGTTTTTTAAATATTGATAGCACCATTCATCATGATTTCCTAGAATATGCGTGAAATTTTTTACTTGCATCAGTTTTTCTATTACATCCAAAGGTTTTGGCCCCCGGTCAACCAAATCTCCAAGACTAACAAGAATATCGTTATTAAATTGAAATTTCACGCGGTCAAAAAGTTCCATTAGTTCATCGTAATGACCGTGTATATCTCCAATAACGAATTTTCGCGGGCTTAACATTTTTGATACTAATTATTCGTAATTACCTTTCTTATGTTTAACGTTCAATATATAATGAGCTTAATGTGGCTAAATAAAAAATGTTACTAGCTCAAATTACCATTTAAAGTTAGGAATTTTTTTTGGAAGAATTCATTATATAATATGCTATCTGGTTCATTTAAAACAGCCTACCATATCTTTCCTCAATAATCACAGTATAAAAAGTTTTTATTTTTCGGCCAAAAAAGAGTTGTCAACCCACTTTAACGCTGTTGATTTTACTTTATAAAGAGAAACTATCAGAATAAAAAATATAAAAGTTAAATTCTTTAGAATGTTAGCGAACAATTTTATACCATGATGTTACGATTCAAAATAAAACGTTTAAAGTAGAGTCTTAAAAATCTGAATCGAATTAGAGTTTAGTTGTTAACAGAAAAAAATCTAACAAAAGCAACCAAAAGAGTACATCTTTTTTACACCCACAACCTCAACACCCTAGTGTTTACAAGGCTTAATACATATTGTATCGGCAAATAACTTATAAAACATAAAATTACAACTAGATTTTTTTAGTTTTACCCTAAAATATTATATGGATTCTATAAACTCAATAATTATGAAATTAAAAAAAATATTGGTTTTAGTACGTTGTCTTTGCCTTACAGTTATAATTATAAGTAGCTGTAAGCAAAAAGATTCTGTAATAGAAAAGGTAATTAAAAAACCAAATGTAGTATTTATTTTAGCGGATGATTTAGGTGTAAATGATCTGAGTTACACTGGCAGTAGTTATTACGAAACACCATCCATAGACCGTATAGCAAATGAAGGAGTTGTATTCAATCAAGGTTATGCCGCATGCCAAGTCTGTAGTCCATCAAGAGCCAGTATTATGACAGGTCAATTTGCGGCTAGTCATGGTATTACAGATTGGATAGGAGCAGCCTCAGGTATACAATGGAGAAATCAAGGCCGAAATACTAAATTACTACCCGCATCTTATAAACATGAGCTTGATCAAAATAGTCTTACTCTAGCAGAGGCCATGAAACAAGGCGGTTATAAAACTTTTTTTGCTGGTAAGTGGCATTTGGGAGATGCACCTTCAACACCAGAAAATAACGGTTTTGATATCAATATAGGAGGATGGAAAGTAGGATCACCTAGAGGTGGATATTATGCTCCATGGGAGAATCCTAAATTGATGGCTAAACACGATGGTGAAAGTTTAACGATGCGGTTAGCTCAAGAAACAGCTGATTTTATAACGGATAATAAAGATACCACTTTTTTCGCTTTCCTATCTTTTTATGCCGTACATGGCCCCATACAAACCACAGAAGATAAATGGAGCAAATACAGAAACAAAGCCGAAAAACAAGGCATTCCTGACTCTGGTTTCGTAATGGAACGGGTTTTACCTATTCGAACAGTTCAAGATAATCCAGTATATGCGGGATTGGTGGAAACTATGGATGATGCCGTGGGCTTAGTATTAGACAAATTAAAAGAATTAAACTTAGATGAAAATACCATAATTGTTTTCACGTCAGATAATGGAGGTGTAGCTAGTGGTGATGCATTCTCTACTTCCAATTTACCATTAAGAGGAGGAAAAGGTTATCAATGGGAAGGTGGTATAAGAGAGCCTTATTTCATTAAAATACCAACACTAAAAAACCTACCAAAAACAATTGATTATTCAGTTTCAGGTGTAGATTTTTACCCTACTTTAATGGATTTAACAGGAGTTCAATTTAAACCAACTCAAAAAATAGATGGAATCAGTTTAGTGCCTTTGTTAAAAGGAGAATCTGTAGAAAGTAGAGCTTTGTTTTGGCATTATCCACACTATGGAAATCAAGGAGGTGAACCTGTGAGTATTATAAGACGTGATGAATGGAAATTGATTCACTATTGGGAAGATGGACGCGATGAACTTTATAATCTAACAAACGATCCCGCAGAAAAACAAAATGTTCTTGCTGGTAATACTGACGTAGTAACAAAATTGAGAACAGAGTTAGATACGTATCTATCAAGCGTCAATGCGAATATCCCACAAATAGATTCAACATACGATGCCGTTTTAGCGAAAAAACAATATGAAAACAGAAGAACTAAAATGCTTCAAAGTTTGGAAAAGCAACGTAAAAATTTCTTAAATAAAAATTTTAAACCTAATGTCAATTGGTATGATAGTAAATTGACTAAAGATTAATTCTTAGGTTAAGAATAATCTATTATTTTATATAACACTATACGTTTAGGTGCTTTGATGCAAAATCAATAATCTTTGCTGTACATAGAACTTAAATCTTCATTAATCGGTAATATTTTTTTATTACAAGCACTGTTCGTATATTTATTGACTTGAGTCCATTTAGGTTTCAGATTAAATTCTGAATACTCTGAATTCTAATGTTTAATTCATGAACCTTATTAAAAAAATAAAAAAGTTATGTACACTATTTATACTGTGCCTAATTATTTTGTCATGTAATAATTCAGATTCATCGTACGAACCGCTTCCCAAAACCGTTGACTTCAATTTTCATATCCGCCCAATACTTGTCCAAAATTGTTATTTATGCCATGGCCCAGATCCTAGTAGTAGAGAAGCAGATTTAAGACTAGATACTTATGAAGGAGCAACGGCTGCTTTAAAAGAAGGTGGATTTGCTGTGGTTCCTGGAAAACCTAATAAGAGTCAATTAATAAGCAGAATTAACCATCAGCATGAAGATCAAATGATGCCTCCGCCTGAAACTAATAATAAATTAACCCAAAGGGAAAAAGATTTATTAGAAAAGTGGATTAAACAAGGTGCAGAATGGAAACGGCATTGGTCATTTATAAAACCTACTTATAATGAAGAACTTAAAAATAACGCCTCAATTGATTATTTTATTGACAAACGTTTAGAAGAAAAGGGGCTAGATAAAGTACCATTAGCAAACAAATATTCGCTTATTCGTAGGGTTGCATATCTATTAACTGGACTACCCCCATTGCCAAAAGATATTGAAAATTATGTTTCAGACTCTTCAGAGGATGCCTATGAAAAAATGGTAGATAATTATTTAAATTCATCAGCATATGGAGAAAGGTGGGCAAGACATTGGATGGATTTAGTTAGATATGCAGAAACTAAGGGGCATGAATTTGATTATACCATTACTGGTGCTTGGAAATATCGCGATTATTTGATAAGAGCGTTTAACGATGATGTTCCGTATGACCAATTGTTAAAGGAACATTTAGCAGGAGATTTGTTAGCACAAAAACGATACAACACAAAAAATGGAATTTTAGAATCTCAATTAGGAACGGCTTTTTATACATTTGGAGAAGGTACGCACAGCCCTGTTGATATTAAACAAGATGAATCCAATCGTATCGATAACATGATCGATGTAACCACCAAAACTTTTCAGGGACTTACTGTGTCATGTGCCAAATGTCACGATCATAAATTTGACCCAATAACGGCAGCAGATTATTATGCATTGTATGGAGTTATGGAAAGTACTCGTTTTACACCGCTCGATTCGGATCTATCGACTTCAAAAGAATTAAACTCAAAAGAAATACTGAAAATTCAAGACTATATTAAAACGATAGTTTCTGGTAAAGTTCAACCAAAAAAAATAAATCAAAAATTAAATAATTATCCTGTTGGCGATTATAAAATGATTGGTGATTTTAGAGGTTCTGATTTTGATGGTTGGGTAAGTAATGGCATTGCATTTGGTAAAAATTCCACTTTAGGAAATCCTATAATTGACAAAAAATCTGGAAAGTTAATAACCTTTGAAAAAGGAAAGGCATCTAGCAAAGTTTTAGATACTGGTATTTTTGGAACATTAAGATCACCTGATTTTGTATTGGATTCTGATTTTATTGGTGTTCGTGCAAGAGGAGACAAAAGTACAGTTCGTGTAATTATTGATAATTTTCAATTGATTCAAAACCCTATTTACGGAGACCTTACTAAAGGAGTAAACAGTTCTGATTGGAAAAATTATACGTTTAACGTAGGAGCTTGGAAAGGCCAAAAAGCGTATATAGAAATTCTCTCTGGTGAATACCAACGGCATAATTTTAATTTGTCTGAGGATGCTTTTATAGAGGCACAGTACGCAATCTCTTATAATTCTGAATGGCCTTCAAAAATAGTAGAGAACACCAATTCAACATCTCTAATTGCGGCACTGAACACTAAGCTCAAATTAGGTGATATAAAGACTTCTTTTCCTGAATTAATAACTGCAATTTACAGCACAAAGAAATTAGCTAAAGATTTACAAAATAGCTCATTCATTTATGGTGTTTCCGATGGTTTTTCAATAAACAGCCCAGTGTTCAATAGAGGGAATCATAATGAACCCTCTAAAGATAGCATACCTAGAAGGTTTTTATCTGCATTGCCTTTAGGAGATGTTGCTTTTAAATCGAAAGGCAGTGGACGATTAGAACTAGCAAATGCCATGCTAGATAAAGAAAATCCTTTAACTTCTAGGGTTATGGTAAACCGTCTTTGGCATCATCTTTTTGGTAGAGGGATCGTTGAGACCGTAGATAACTTTGGACTTCAAGGAAAATTACCATCACATCCTGAACTACTAGATCATCTTGCTATTAAATTTCAAAATGAGGGATGGTCTATAAAAAAAATGATAAAATACATTGTAACTTCTGAAGCCTTTAAACGGAGTACAATCACGGATGATGAACTTTCAAAAAAAGATCCTAACAATGTCTATTTAGCTTCGTTTCCTTTAAGGCGTTTAGAGTCAGAAGCCATTAGAGATGGTATTCTAGTAGTATCGGAAAGCTTAAACGATTCCATTTATGGGCCTCCAGTTCCTATGTACCTTACCGAGTTTATGCAAGGAAGAGGAAGACCGGGAGAATCTGGTCCGTTAGATGGAAATGGTAGAAGAAGTATTTATCAGGAAGTGAGACGGAATTTTTTAGAGCCTATGATGACAACTTTTGATCGCCCTATGCCATTTACCACTTTTGGTAAACGTGATGTAACCAATGTACCTTCTCAGTCTTTAATTTTAATGAACGATCCTTTTGTAATTGCTCAAGCTGAAATTATGGCTAAGAAATTAGTAGCCATTAACAAGTTATCCTTCAATCAAAAAATTGAATGGGTTTATATACGTGCTTTTTCCAGAAAACCATCTGAGAGTGAAATTTCAAATGCTAGCCAATTCATTTCACAGCTCAAGGAAACAAAAAGTACGGTAAACTCAGAAGCTGATGTTAACTTAGAAGTCTGGAAAGAATATTGCCATAGTATGTTTAACTTAAAAGAATTTTTATACCTAATATAATGAGCAAGTATCATAATTTTTTGCGAAAACCCATGTCACGCCGTGAGATGCTAGACATTTGTAAAGGTGGCTTTGGATCACTCGCTTTTATGAGTTTGTTCGGTATGCTTCCGGCATCTTGTAATCAACCAGGTAAGTCAATTTTAGACGCTAGTTCAAATCTTAACATAGGGCCACATTATTTGCCAAAAGCAAAGAATATTATCTTTCTTTACATGGATGGTGGTGTTTCTCAAGTCGATTCTTTTGATCCAAAACCTAGACTTACTAAAGAAAATGGACAAGATCCGAGAAAAAAATTTAAAGTTGATGCCACACAATTTAATAATGTAGGTAAAATATTAAAAAGTCCTTGGGAGTTTAAGCAATATGGAGAATGTGGAATGCCAGTTAGTGAACTCTTTCCGCATATTGCTACTTGTGTTGATGACATTGCATTAATAAGATCGTTGACATCACAATTTCCTGAACATACCAATGCAAATTATTTTTTACATACGGGTAGCGGACTTCAGGGTAGGCCAAGTATGGGGTCTTGGATTAACTACGGTTTAGGAAGTGAAAATAAAAACATACCCGGATATGTTGTTTTAGATGGTGGTTTAATTCCTCCAGGTGGTTTAGATAATTTCAAAAATGGTTTTTTACCCGCTTCTTATCAAGCATCCGTTTTAAAAGCTGGTGCACAGCCTATTGCCAATATTAAACCCAAAGAAGAAATTAAAAATTTACAAGAACAAAAACTTGGGTTTATTAGTCGATTAGATAAACAACAATTAGAAGAAATAGGAGAAGTAGATGCCGTAGAATCTGCCATTTCAAATTATGAATTGGCATATAAAATGCAATCATCAATTCCAGAATTGACAGAATTTAAAGCAGAAACGAAAGCCACAAAAAAACTATATGGTTTTGAATCAGACGACCCACATACTCGTGGTTATGCCGCTCAATGTTTATTAGCCCGTAGATTGGTAGAAAGAGGTGTCCGGTTTATAGAATTAACTTGTCCTAATGTTGGTTCAGATCGATGGGATCAACATGGAAATTTAAAGGAAGGGCATGAAAAAAATGCTCATGCAGTTGACCAACCCATTGCTGGACTTTTAAAAGATTTAAAATCTAGAGGATTATTGGAAGAAACCTTGGTCGTTTGGACAGGTGAGTTTGGAAGAACACCATTTGCACAAGGAGATAACGGACGCGACCATAACCCTTCGGCATGTAGTATGTGGATGGCTGGAGCAGGCATAAAAGGTGGCACAATATACGGACGAACAGATGAGTATGGTTATAGAGTTATTGAAAATGAAGTCACAGTTCATGATTTACATGCTACTATGATGCATTTAATGGGAATCAATCACGAACATTTAACCTTTCGTTTTGGAGGTCGAGATATGAGGTTAACAGATGTTCATGGACATGTAATTAAAGACATATTGGCTTAAAATTAAACCGCTACACAATGAAAAACAAATCAATATTAAAATTAAGTCTTTTTCTTTTTCTAATCATCCCATTCTTTTTAACGGCTCAAAAATCAGCATCGGGTATTAGCCATTCTTTTTTTATTGCTGGCCCACAGTTTACCGGAATTATTGGTGAAGCTGGAGAAGTTATTTGGAATTCAGAAAAGCCTGGAGCAAGAGATGGTTATGTGCTTAAAAATGGGAACGTTTTAATTTGTTGGGCTGATGAAGTTAGAGAATACAACAAGAAAAAGAAAATTATCCTTACCTATAAAAAATCTGAAGATTCCATGGAATTAGGTACTGCTGTGCGACTTGCTAATGGACATACTATGATTACTGAATCTGGTACAAAACCAAGAATTGTTGAGATAAATAAAAAGGGTGAAGTAGTTAAAAGTGTACCGCTTCAACCAGAAACTGATAATATTCACATGCAAACACGTATGGCTAGGAAATTGAAAAACGGAAACTACCTGGTCCCTCACCTTTTAGCTTTTGCTGTGAAAGAGTATCAACCAGACGGAAAGGTAGTTAAGGCTTTTAGCACAGATTATGCAACCTTTGGAGGAAGAGAAGCAAAGACTTGGCCATTCACAGCAATTCGATCAAAGAATGGAAATACCTTAGTTACTTTAACTAATGGAAATAGGGTTATAGAATTGGATTCAGAAGGAGAAATAGTTTGGGAAATTGATAATTCGCTATTTGAAGAAAAACCCTTAGTAGATCCTTGTGGGGCACAAAGATTACCCAATGGAAATACTGTAATTGCAAGCTATGGTACACAAAAAGGAATTAAGATGTTTGAAGTAGATTCTGATAAAAATATAGTTTGGATCTATGACAAATATCGAGCTCACCATTTTCAAATATTAACGACAAATGGTAAACCCATAAAAGGAACACCTCTCAAATAATATAAATGGGGATAACTGTATTACTAAATATTGATTTAGAAACTCCTTCTGATATTATTTTATTTTTTGGAAGAATCCATCCTTTAGTCGTTCATCTTCCTATTGGTTTTTTATTACTAGCAGTTCTTGCTGAAGTTTCAACAAAACGGAAAAAATTTGAGCCTTTAAAACCTTTTGTTCAGTATATATGGGGACTTGGTGCCATCGGGGCATTTTTCGCAGTTTTGTTTGGCTATTTTCTTTCGTTATCTGGTGATTATAACGAAGACACTATATTCTGGCATAAATGGAGTGGTGTGGCAGTGCTCTTGTTTTCGATAATTTTTTATTATATAGCTAAAAAACAAATTAAAATTCCATTTTATGGAAAGTCGATACTTGTAACTCTAGTAGTTTTTACAATTTTTTATACAGGACACTTAGGTGGGAACCTAACACACGGATCAACCTATTTATTAGAATATGCTCCAAATCCAATTCGTCAATTAGCAGGTTTGCCAAATAAAGCCATTCCACGTAAAAAAGTGACTGTTTTAGATTCTGCTCATGTTTATCTAGACTTAATTTCTCCTATAATGAATGATCGCTGTGTAAGTTGTCATAATTCTGATAAAAAGAAAGGAGACTTAGAGTTAACAACTTTTTCAGATTTAATGAAAGGCGGTGAAAATGGAGATGTAATAATTCCAGGTGATGCTAACTCAAGTGATTTGTTTAGACGAATTACACTTCCTGAAACTCATGATGATTTTATGCCCACTGAAGGAAAACGCCCACTAACTGATGATGAAGTTGCTCTAATTGGTTGGTGGATAGATAAGGACGCTCCTTCAACTGGTTATTTTACAGCACTTAACCCCGATAAAGAAATAATAGATAATGTTAACCGACAATTAGG
This sequence comes from Aureibaculum sp. 2308TA14-22, assembly GCF_040538665.1. Classification (NCBI taxonomy): domain Bacteria; kingdom Pseudomonadati; phylum Bacteroidota; class Flavobacteriia; order Flavobacteriales; family Flavobacteriaceae; genus Aureibaculum; species Aureibaculum conchae. The sequence continues at coordinate 563,807 of NZ_JBEWXT010000001.1, read as the reverse complement.
TCTTGATAAAAATAAATTCTTAAGGGAAAAGGTTCAACCACCAAAAAAAGAAATCATTGATTCTTTAAGCAATCATGGTTATATTTTAAACGTATTGATGAAAGACAATTATTTTTTGGAAGCAAATTTCAGTTTAAGTGAAAAAAAACTTACAACAAATAGTGTTGAAATACTTCTAGAGGTAAAAGATCAATTAATTTGGCTGAACATGAGCAATTCAAATCTTTCTGACAAGGATCTTGAAAAAATAGGACAATTGGAAAATCTAATTAAACTAAACCTCAGTAAAAATAAAATTTCGGATAACGGATTAATACATTTAGAAAAACTAAAGAATTTAGAATCTCTTAATCTTTATGATACCGAAGTTTCTGAAAAACTACTAGTTGTAGTTCCAAAATTAATCCACCTAAAGAGCTTATATCTTTCTAAATCAAATGCAACTGATAAAATTGTTACTCAGTTACAAAAAGAGAACAAAAAATTAAAAATTATTTTTGATTGATTATGACTTGGGCTTCAACTTTACTCTCATTAATTTTGGGCCAGAGGTAATGTATAAAGTTTCTTCTTTATCGTCTAAAACACAATTCGTATTAAATTCGTCATTTAAAATAGTTCCTAAATGCTTTCCTTCAGGGTTTAAAATATAAACACCTCCAGGACCAGTTGCGAAAATGATTCCATTTTTATTAACTTTTAACCCATCAGGATGCCCTTTTTCTTTTGGAGCATTTCCTGTAGCATCAAAAAATAACCTGCCGTTTGAAATGTCTCCGTCTTCATCGACATCTGCAGCAATCCAAATGGCATGTTTCCAATCTGCATTAGCTATATAAACGGTTCGCTCATCTGGGGAAAAAGCAATTCCATTAGGGCTAGACAAGGTATCGGTAACAATCTTTACTTCACCTTTAGGAGAAATGCTATATACAGCAGCTTTTAAACCATCTTCCTTTACAGGAGGCGGATCAGACATAATCATATTTCCATTAGAATGAAAGGCTGCATCATTTGTATTATTGAATCGAACACCATTATAATTATCAACAAAAACACTAAAATCATTTGTAGGTTTATCCAAAGGACTATTCATTTTTACAGCCTGACCATGACCATATTGTAGAATCACTAATTTGTCATCCTTATCCACTAGTAGTGCACTAGGCCCTAGTCTATCTCCATCTTTCATATCCAAATAAAGTGTTACACTATCATTCTCTGTCCATTGAAATATTTTTTGGTTGCGGACATCTGTATACACCAATTTTTGTTCTTCTTTAATCCAAATTGGCCCTTCAGACCATTCATGTCCCGTTGACAGCACTTCAATAACAGCATCTGGTGAAATTACTTCGTCTAGTTGTTTGTCTAGTCTTTCAATTTCACCAACTGTTGGAAATTTTCTCAGTTTCTCTTTCTCTTTTTTACCACAAGAAATAAAGAATACAATTAGTATAACTATTTTCAAAACTTTACTGAATAGCTCCATTTGTTCGTTTTTTTGGTGTTTACATGCCTCCTACTCTCACAAAAATAAACTTATTTGTTGAAAAGAGAATAATAAGAAAATTAAAACGTATAAACTACTCTGGCTATTTAGTGTAAGTTGATTGATAAGGTCTGAAATTAATACAATTCCCTTATAATACGTTCTTCGGTAATACCTTCTGCCTCAGCCTTGTAGTTTTTTACAATTCTATGGCGTAAAATAGCTTCGGTCACAGCCTGTACATCTTCAATATCTGGTGAAATTTACCGTGAATAGCGGCATAACCTTTGGCGGCAATTATTCATCTTACAAACCTTTGTATTGATCTTTTGTCGTAACCTATATTTTATAGATAATTCAGTTATTTTTATAATAATTTCAGATGTTATACGTTAAAGCGTAAAGGAAATAATTTTAATATTTTATCTTTACATATAATGTCTTTTAACATTAATAAAACCATTTTTAAGTTTGCATTTTTACTCACATTAACTCTTTCAGTAAGTAATTGCAGTTCAGGCAATGATGGTCCAAATTACGATACAAATCTAATCATTCAATCAACCGAAGCTAATATAGAAACTACATTTACTTCTTTAAAAGTAAACGGAAAATTATTATCTGATAACGGTATAGTATCAAAAGGTATTTGTTGGAGTGAAACCTCGAAACCAACCATAAATAACAATAAAATTACAGAAACAACTACAACTTTCAGTTCGCTTATTGAGAACTTGAACCCGAACACAACATATTACTTTAGGGTATTTGCTACTTCTAATTCTGGGACAACTTATAGTCAAGAAAAATCTTTTACAACAGCAAGTTTAGAAGAAACTTATTGGCAATTTATAGTGACAGACCATAATGGAAATGATGTTTCGGCAAAAGTAAATTTATATGAAGATGGTTCTACAAAATATGTGAGAGATAATTGTCCTACTTGTTATGTACCGTTGGGTACTTGGTCATTAAATGGAAAAAATCTTACCTATATCGGTGAAAATGCAGACCCAGCATTATCTAGACATGTATTTTATGGCACAGTTACAGGAATGTCATTGCAAGGTACTTATGAACACATTGAAGATCCTGATGGAACATGGAGTGCTGTATTATTACCATAAATACTGTTAAGAGTAACGTTATTGTTTAAAACAACTCTTTTATAATACGTTCTTCGGTTATACTCTCTGCCTCTGCTTTATAGTTTTTTACAATTCTATGGCGTAAAATAGCTTCGGCCACAGCCTGTACATCTTCAATATCTGGTGAAAATTTACCGTGAATAGCGGCATAACCTTTGGCAGCAATTATTAAATTTTGTGAAGCTCTAGGGCCTGCACCCCAATCAATATAATCATTAACTATTTGTGCTGCTTTTGTAGAATTTGGTCTTGTTTTGGAAACTAAATTTACGGCATATTCAACTACATTATCAGCTACTGGAATTCTTCTTATTAAATGTTGCAAATCCAATATTTCTTGAGCAGAAAAAATGGAGTTAATTTGTTTGACCTCATCGGTCGTGGTACTTTTTACAATATCAACTTCTTCTTGATAAGATGGGTAGTCTAAAAAGATAGAAAACATAAACCTGTCCAGTTGAGCCTCGGGCAAAGGATAGGTTCCTTCTTGCTCTATTGGGTTTTGCGTAGCCAACACAAAAAACGGTGCATCTAATTTATATTGATGACCAGCAACTGTAACCGATTTTTCTTGCATAGCTTCCAACAAAGCTGCTTGTGTTTTAGGCGGTGTACGGTTAATCTCATCAGCCAAAATGATATTAGAAAATATTGGACCCTTTATAAATTTAAAATGTCTATTTTCATCTAAAATCTCGCTACCAATAATGTCAGACGGCATTAAATCAGGAGTGAATTGAATTCGTTTAAAATCCAACCCTAAAGTTTGTGAAATGGTATTTACCAATAGGGTTTTAGCTAAACCTGGTACACCAATAAGCAAAGAATGTCCACCACACAAAATAGAAAGTAATACATGGTCTATGGCTTCATGTTGACCAATTATTATTTTACCAACCTCTTGCTGAAGGTTTTTATATTTTTTTACTAAATTTTCGACTGCTGCTACGTCGGACATTATTATTCGATGTTAATTATTACTTATATTTAATTAAGATATTAGATGTTTATTGAGAGACCTCTTTTTTCCAATTATTTTTAAAATCACAATCTTTATAATCTCTATTGATTTTTATGTAAGTATCTCCAATTTTTTCTTTTGTCCATTTTGCAATGGTTTCCTCTTTTTTCTTCTGTAATGCTAAACTTTGAATTTTTATATAATCCTTAACCAAATCAGCTGTATGGGCTTCAGTTTTAGATTTCATTAAAATAATTTTGTACATTTTTTTTCCTTCTCTGGTTACATCGTAAAATACATCAGTAATTTCACCTTCTTTTAGAGTGCTAACTCTGGCATAAAATGTGGGATCCGACATTCTTGTCAAATCAAACTTAGAATCGTTAGTTTCAGGGTTCATTATTAAACCCTTGTTAGCTCTTGTTACTTTCTCTTCTGAATATTTTTGCACAGCTTCATCAAAAGTTAATTTTAATGTTAAAATATCCTTTCTTATTTGCTCTAAAGAGTCTTTAACTTTGTTCTCTTGTTCTTTGGTAACTTCTGGTTGCATTAATAAATGTCTTACATCACGTTGCTTCCCTTTTATCTTTTCAACCTGCAAAATATGATAGCCAAAATCAGATATGAATGGATCTGATATTTCACCTTCATCCATACTAAAACCTGCCTCTTTAAATTCCGTAACCATTTGACTTTCACGAGTTATGGTATATAAACCACTGTTTTGCGTAACGCCAGGATCTTGTGAAAACAATATAGCTTTCATTTTAAAATTACTACCGTTTTCAACATCTTTTTTAATTTCCTTCAGTTTGTTTACAACTCTCTCGGTCTCAGTTTCCGAGGGCTCAACATATAAAACAATCTGTTGCAATTCAATTTCCGCACCTATTTCGGGCAGAATATTTTCGTCTTCTAAACTTTTATAATAATTTCTAACCTCTTCTGGTGTTACATCAACTTCTTCAGTTAGTTTCTGTTGCATTCTTTGAACCATAAAAGCTTCTCTTTCTACTTCATTAAATTCTTTTCTCAAATCAGCCATATCACTAAACCCATAGTAGGTATAAACCTTTTCTTCAGAACCTAATTGTTGTAAAAAAAAAGCAATTTTTTCTTCCACACGACCATTTACCTCAGCTTCAGTTACCGTAACACTATCTATTACAGCATGATGAGACAACAATTTTCTTTCCATGATTTGCTCTAACATTTCACAGTCAGAAATTTCCAATTTACCTTCACTTTGCTGTTCAAATTCTAATTTATACGCTGCAATTTCAGAATCGAGTACAATATTTTTTCCAACTACCGTTGCAACTCCATCTAATTTTACTCTTTTTTGAGTTTGAGTAGAATCTTGTGCTTGAGTTGTAAATACAAATCCTAATAGTATGAGTAATGTAAGTTTTTTTAACATCTTAATAAATTTGAAAGTCTTTATTTTTAATAGCATCTTCGGTTAATGTTTCTTCAATTTTCTTTAATAATTCAAGCTTTCGCTTGTGTAAAATCATTTGTTTTATAGTAGGCATTGCATAGCTCATAGGAGCCGTATCGTTCCGCAATAATACATCTTTAATTTTAACTAGGTAAACACCCGCTGAATCTTCTTTATGTATAAATTTACTTTTTTGCAAAAAATCATTCTTGTTATGATTTTTTAAAAAGGATGCATTCTTTAATACATCATCATACTTTATCCAAATGGAATCGTTTAAGTTATGTGATTTTAATTGTAATTCCTGCTTCATAATGGCATTATCAGAAGCATAATCATTTTCTCTAAACAAAGAAATAAATTCCTTGGCGTTGTTAATATCATTATCAAAATAAATATATCTGAATTTGATTAATTCTTCATTTAATTTGAAAATCTGTTTATTTTCTTCATAAAAATTTTCGATATCGGCTGTTGTCACTAAAGTATCTAATTCTTGCTTTACAACAGCTTCCTTATATTTATTTATCAATAAATCTTGATGATACTGATTTATCAATGCATTAATTTCCTCCTTTTCTTCTTGCAGATTAATTTTAGCTTTTTGAACCAACAATTGCTCTTTAGCCCATTTATTAATATAATTTTTAGTGAAGATTATACTATCTTCTTTTGAAATATTTTCAGGTAATATTTCTTCAATATCTTTTTCGTATAAAAACGCTTCATAAACTTTAGCAATAGGCTTACCTTCATCTTCCGCCCGTTTGCATGAAAAAATGACGAAAATTAGTATAATATATGTGAATACATTACGCAAATTAATTCTGATTTTCTTTAATTATTTTCTTCAATAGCTTTTTATTGATATTAACTGAGTATTGATTTTTTAAATCTGCTATCCAATCTTTTTCTAGTTGTTCTTGAAAATCGTTGATTACCATACCACGTGCTTTTTTAAATTCCATAGGTTCCGGTGGTACTATTTTTATAGTTTTAATAACTACAAAATTATTAGTACCTTTTTCAAATACATTAGAAACACCTATTTTATTTAAAACAAATTCTTTTGGAAACTTTTTGTGATTTTCTTCCAAAACTCCTTTAGTAAATATTACATGGATAATAGGATCTTCATTTACAGCAGTTTTTATTTCTTCAATACTTTTGTTTTCTTTTAGCATCGCTTTTACCAATTCAGCTTTCTCTTTTTGTGTGCAAGATGCTATTATAACATTGCCTCTTTTTTTCAATATATATTTATCAGAATTTTTATTGAAATATACTTTTAAGGCAATAGTGTCGCTTTCAGCCTTTTTCCAAACTTTATCTTGTAACAAATCAAAAAGCAATAAGCCATCTTTATACTCTTGCATGGTAAAAGCAAATTCAGTGTCTGTTTTATCCAAATTAGCTTTAAAATAATCCAGCACCTTAGTTTCTAAAAAATTATTAAAAATAACTGTTTGGCTATTGGTTTTACCTTTACTGTATTCAACTAAATCAGATAAACTCGTTTTTTCTTCATTAATCGTAAAAATTGTATTATCTAAATTTTTATTGAGCTGAACTGTATCATTTTTTAAAAATATATTCTTTAAATTCTGATCTATATCAATAGCATATTTGTTCATTAACTTATTTACAACAGACTTACCTGCTCTTTTTGAACGTTCATTTTTTTCAATTTTTTGAACCAGTTCTTCTCTCCTACTTTCCAAATCGGTTATAGGATGTTTTTTTAATAATTTTACAATATGCCAACCGTAATTGGTCTTAAAAGGTTTAGAAATATCATCTACTTCTTTTAAGGAAAAAGCTACATCAGAGAACGGTTTTATCATTCTATTAGCATTAAACTTTGGCAAAGCACCACCATTTAATGCAGAGGTTTTATCATCTGAATGCAAATTGGCCATAAAGTGAAAGGGGCTTCCTTGTGTTACTTTCGCATAAACTTCTTCAATTTTAGTCTTTGCGTACAATGAATCAGTTGGATTTTCTTTTATCATTATATGAGCAACTTCTACTTCACCTTGTGCTTCTTTTTTATCATTAACTTTTACTATATGATAACCAAATTGCGTTCTAAACGGCATTGACACTTTACCAATTTTGGTATTGTAAGCAGCATTTTCAAAGTCATAAACCATATCAAAAACTGTAAAATACCCTAAATTACCTCCATTCTGTTGAGCTGATGGATCTTCAGAATATTGTTTGGCAACTTCTTCGAAAGGTTGCCCGTTCAAAACCTTCATTCTTGCTTCAATTATTTTTTTATACGCTTTTAACGTATCAGCTGGAGATGCTTTTACTGGAACCCCTACTAAAATATGATTGGCATTTACTTCCAACTTACTCCTGTTAAATGCCTCTTGCACCAATGCTTCTGTAATTTTACTATCGGTTAAAAAAGGAATAACCAACTGCTCTCTATATGAATTCAATTCATTTTTAAATGACGAAATAGTATCATATTTAAGATCATAAGCCTGTTTTAATTTTAGCTTATAGTTTATGTACAGTTCCAAATACTCCTCAACAGATTTTTTATGTTCTTCTGCAACAATATCTCTGTTTTTGTTAAAAACCCGCATAAACTCCCCCTTGTAAACGGGTTGTTCAGCAACGGTAAATAGTATATCTTTTTTGGTTTGTGCACCTATATAAATGAAGTTTACTAGGAATAGACAAATCAACAAGTTCTTAAAATTCATAAAAAGTGTGCTATTGTGTATTTTGATCATTTTTTAGAACGCCCAAAAATATTTTATATTTCTCTATAATCCTGTTAAAAATATCACAAAGAAATAACACCTTCAACTTTAGAAACTTCTTTGTATTTAACAATAATTGAATCAGCATCAGCCATTTGCACTAAAACAGTCAAACTTATGTACTTACCTGTTTTTGAAGATTTCTTATCAATTACGGCTCCAGTGTAATTAAATATATTTTCTATTTGTAACACCTTACTGTCATCAGTAGGAATAATAAACTTGAACATATATTTTGTTGGAAATTCAGTAGTTTCTTCTAAACTAAGTTTTAATTTTTTATAAAATTCAATTTGTTCGCTCATTATTTTTTTTAAACTTATAAAACAATTAATATACCAATTTAGAAAAATGACGGTTAGCTGACAAAAATACAGATAATATTTAGTTTCTTTGTTATATGGAAGGTAATCAAAATAAATCTCCAAAAAAAATTGTAATCACTGGAGGGCCGGGCACTGGAAAAACGACTTTAATAAAAGAATTAGAGCATAGAAATTTTACTTGTATACCTGAAATTTCAAGGCAAATAACTTTAGAAGCAAGAGCTAACGGAATAGAATACTTGTTTTTAAAAGACCCGTTACTGTTTAGTGAAATGTTGTTGGAACGTAGAGAAAAACAATTTTTGGAGGCATCAGCTTTAGATACAAACTTTGCCTTTTTTGATAGAGGAATTCCTGATATTCATGCCTACATGAATCACACAAATACCGAATATCCAAACATCTACCTCCAAAAAAGTGCAACGTATACATATGACGGTGTTTTTATACTACCGCCATGGAAAGAAATTTATACAACCGATAACGAACGTTACGAAAGTTTTGATATGGCCGTTGAATTGCATCAGCATTTAAAAAATGCTTATACCGAATTGGGTTATAAGCCTTTAGAAGTACCCGTTGGCGAAATTAATTTTAGGATTGATTTTATTATCAAAAATATAGAAAACAACTAATGGATACTGCCAAATCTATTTTAAAAAAGTATTGGGGATATTTTGATTTTAGAGCTTCTCAAGAACAGATTATCAATAGTATAAAAGCAGGTAAAAACACAGTTGCTATTTTACCCACGGGCGGAGGAAAATCTATTTGCTATCAGGTACCAAGCTTATTAAAAAAAGGCGTTTGTTTAGTTGTTTCGCCTCTTATTGCATTAATGAACGATCAGGTAAGCAACCTAAAAGAAAAAGGAATAAAATCGGTCGCCATAACATCAAATTTAAATCAAGAACAAGCAATTCAGGCTTTTGATAATTTACAGTTTGGTAATTATAAGTTTTTATATCTATCTCCTGAAAAATTACAATCAGAATTTATTCAGCAAAAATTAAAACAATTAGATATAAATTTAATTGCCGTTGATGAGGCTCATTGCATTTCGGAATGGGGTCATGATTTTAGGCCAGCTTACTTAAAAATTCCGATATTAAAGGAGTTGGGCATTAAAGCTCCGATATTAGCCTTAACCGCTACGGCAACAAATCGTGTTTTAGAAGACATGATGCAAAATCTGCAAATACAAGATGCTGTCGTTTTTAAAAAATCTTTGGTTAGGAAAAATCTTTCCCTTATTATTTCTAGGCATGAAGATGTTTATTTTGAGCTTAAAAAACAGCTTAACGCTATTAAAAACACAGCTATTATCTATGTTAATAGCAGACGAAGAGTGCAAGAAATCAGCAATTATTTGAACAAAAATAATTTTAAAAGTTCATATTATCATGCGGGATTATCCAATGAAGAAAAACAACGCTCTTTTTTTAATTGGATGGAAGAAAAAACACCCATAATAGTTGCTACTAATGCATTTGGTATGGGAATAGATAAAGATAATGTTGAGCTTATTGTTCATATTGACATTCCTTTTAGTTTGGAAAATTACATGCAAGAAGCCGGTAGAGCTGGAAGAGATGGAAACAAAGCAAGTTCAATCATTTTTGCAAATAACCATACAATCAACAACCTAAAAAAACAATTTGAAAAGGGCGTTGTAACGGTTGATTTTGCTAAAGAAATATATAAGAATCTAAATCAATATTTTTACATATCCTATGGCGAAAAGTCAGAACAATTATTTGAATTTGACTTGGCCACTTTTTGCAATACCTATAAAACCAACATCCTAAAAACATACAATACCCTAAAGTTGTTAGAACGAGAGCAGATTCTATTATTTAGTGAAGGTTTTAACAAACAATCTGCACTAAAATTTACAATGCCACCAGATAAAGTGTTAGATTATGCCGAAAGAACTAATAATGACCTCATCAAAATAATTTTGAGAACCCATGGAGGTATTTTTGATCATTTTATAAAAATTAATGAATCTCTTTTAGCACAAAAACTAAATACTAAACCTCCAAAAGTTAAAAGCTTAATGATTAAACTTGAAAAAGATGGCCTGCTCAGTTATAAAAACAATAAAAATACAAGTCAACTACAATTTTTAGTACCCAGAGAAGACGACAGAACTATCAATAGTATTGCTAAGGATATCAAACAATATAATAGTGTAAAATTAGAAAAAGTTGATTCGATAATAAATTATGCAACTAACAATTCTGTTTGCAGAAGTAAATTACTACTTGATTATTTTGATGAAAAATTAACTCAAAATTGTGGAATATGTGATATTTGTTTGTCTTCAAATAACAGTTTCGCAACCCATTCCGGTCTATCAAATCAAATTTTAGATCTATTAGAGAAAAACAAGCAATTGTCTAGCAAAGAAATAGCTTCTCAATTAAACATACCTTCCTCAACCTTGTTAAAGACCCTACAAAACCTATTGAATACTGATAAAATAAATTTAAATTCGCAAAATAAATTAGAAAGAAAATGAACGATGTTAGCATAGTGTTTATGGGTACGCCAGATTTTGCTGTAGGTGTATTAAAAGCTTTAATTGAAAATAATTATAATGTGGTTGGGGTTATAACTGCTCCTGATAGACCATCAGGGAGAGGGAGAAAATTAAATCAATCGGCTGTAAAAAAATATGCTTTAGCACAAAGTCTGCCTATTTTGCAACCTACTAATCTAAAAAGTGAATCATTTTTAGCTGAGTTAAGAGAGCTCAAAGCCAATTTGCAAATCGTTGTAGCTTTTAGAATGTTACCAAAAGTGGTATGGAAAATGCCCCAATTGGGTACTTTTAATTTACATGCTTCTTTACTGCCCAACTATAGAGGTGCTGCACCTATTAATTGGGCTATTATTAATGGTGAAACCAAAACTGGTGTTACCACTTTCTTTATTGATGAAAAAATTGATACTGGTGCTATTATATTAAAGGAGGAAATCTCCATCGATGAAAATGATACTGCTGGAACACTACATGATAAACTAATGGAGCTTGGAAGTACTTTGGTAATTAAAACCGTAGCTTTAATTGAAAAAGGAAAAGCAGAAACTACAAAACAAGATTTACTTGAAGACAATCAATTGAAAGATGCTCCAAAAATTTTTAAAGAAACTTGCCAGATAGATTGGAACCAATCTATAGATGACATTTACAATATGATTAGAGGATTAAATCCATATCCTGGGGCTTGGACAGTTTTACATAATAATGGCGAATCGGTAGAAATGAAAATTTATAATGTTAAAAAAGAAAAAGAACACCACCAATATGCTATTGGAAAATTAATAGTAGGTAAAGCTGATTTAAAAATAGCTGTGATTAATGGATATATTGTAATTGAAGAATTACAATTACCAGGCAAACGCAAAATGAAAATTGGAGATTTGTTAAACGGATATAAAATTGACAAAAAAGCCTATGTCAACTAATATTGTGTATATAAGTATAGATTAACAAATATTTAACAGGAACGCCCATATTCATTGGCTTTATACAAATTTTAAAGGTAAAAAAACCTTGGTTATTAACAATTGCACCCATTTTATCAACAAAAATGCACATTTTAAGTGCTAAAACTTGCGTTAAGCCTTATAAAATCTATATTTGTTCAGCTTTAAACAAGCAAATAAATATTAATCAATTTTAAATTTAAAAATTATGAACAAATCAGAATTAGTAGAATCTATGGCTGCAGATGCAGGAATTTCTAAAGCAGCTGCAAAAAAAGCATTAGACTCTGTTATGGGCAATGTTGAAAAAACATTAAAGAAAGGTGGAAGAGTTTCTTTAGTAGGTTTTGGTTCTTGGTCAGTTTCTAAAAGAGCTGCTAGAGACGGAAGAAATCCTCAAACTGGAAAAACTATCAAAATTGCTGCTAAAAATGTAGTGAAATTTAAGCCAGGTGCTGAATTAAAAAATTCTGTAAACTAATTTTAAATTAGCTTAAAATTTTTAAAAACTCTCATTGAAAAATGAGAGTTTTTTTGTTTGGTCAATTTCTAATAAAAATTACTATATTTATTGAGTAATTAAATAACTTATGGAACAAACAAAATTAACTAAGGGCAAATTACTAATTGCAGAACCCTCCATTTTAAATGACACTTCATTCAACAGGTCTGTAATTTTGCTATCTGAACATAATGATGAAGGTTCCATCGGTTTTATAATCAACAAACCTTCAACCTATGTGTTGGGCGACCTGTTGCCCGAAATTGAATCTGATCTTATCATATACAAAGGTGGCCCTGTTTCTGAAGAAAATCTATACTTTGTGCATCGCTTACCACATTTAATTCCTGATAGCATTGAAATAGCTGATGGTATTTTTTGGGGAGGTGATTTTGATGCGGTACAGAAACTATTGGCAAACAATGATCTTGAAAAAGATGATATTCGCTTTTTTTTAGGTTATTCTGGTTGGAGCAAAGACCAACTTCAAGGTGAATTAGAAACTACATCGTGGATAGTTATTGAAAACCAATACCAAAATATTTTTGGTATTTCTGACCAGTCTTTTTGGAAAGACCAATTGATGAAATTTGGTGGTGAATACAGACTATGGGCAAATGCCCCAGAAAATCCGAGTTTGAATTAAGATATAATTATTAAGGATATAACCGCAATGCAGTTATACAGTTGTTGGCCGCTATTAGAGAAAAATCTTAAATCAATAAAAACAAACTTACTAATCGGAATTCTATTGTTTTCTAATTTATTTGCGTGCGGAAACAAAAATAATCATCGGTTTATTTTCTTTCTTCACAATCGTTTTATTGAAGAGCACGAACTTAATGAAGTGCATCCAGAATTTGGACGGACTGAATATTTAGAAATAATAAATGCATTTGAAAAAAATGGCTTTGAAGTTATCAGCGAAAAAAGAAATGGTAATGTAAATGCTAGAGAATACGCTCAAGGAGTTGTTAATCAAATTGACAGCTTGACTTCCATTGGAATTAAACCAAACAAAATAACAGTTGTTGGAACATCAAAAGGTGGATATATTGCTCAATATGTTTCGACTCTAGCCAATAATCCCAAACTGAATTTTGTGTTTATTGCAAGTTTTAGAGATATCGATATTGAAAATATTCCTGAAATAAACTACTGCGGAAGTATACTAAACATATATGAAAAATCTGACCCTTACGGAGTTTCTGCTATCGAGAGAAAACAAAACTCGACTTGCAAGATTGAGAACTTCAAAGAGGTTGAATTAAATACAGGTATGGGTCACGGATTTTTATTTAAACCCTTAGATGATTGGATTAAACCAACAATAAAGTGGGCAAATGAAGACTACAACGGTAATTAGAATTACATAAAATCTTATAAAAATAGCTTTAAATCGTTACTTTATAAGAATTTCTTAATCTATTGTAATTAAAATAAGTTTTATCTATCATTAAATAAATTATTAAAATGTGGTAAAGGTGTTTATTAATTTGTAATTAGTAACTTTATAGAATTGATAACCTCTTAAACTTTATAGCATGGAAAATAACAAAACTAACAATGGCGATATAAGTAAATGTCCATTTATGGGCGGAGCCTTAAAAGAAACTGCTGGGGGCGGACAAACAAATCGCGATTGGTGGCCAAATGAGCTAAAATTAAATATTCTAAGGCAAAATGCAACTAAATCTGACCCAATGGAAGATGATTTTGACTATGCCACAGCCTTTAATAGCATAGATTTTGAAGTTTTAAAACAAGAGGTTATCGATTTAATGACCGATTCCCAAGATTGGTGGCCAGCAGATTATGGTCATTATGGTCCATTTATGATTCGCATGGCTTGGCATAGTGCAGGAACCTACAGAGTAGGAGACGGTCGTGGTGGTGCAGCCACAGGCAATCAACGTTTTGCACCATTAAATAGTTGGCCCGACAACGGTAATCTTGACAAGGCTCGTTTACTTCTATGGCCAATCAAAAAGAAATATGGAAACAAACTCTCATGGGCAGACCTTATGATTCTTGCGGGTAATTGTGCCATTGAATCTATGGGATTAAAACCCTTTGGGTTTGCCGGAGGTAGAGAAGATGTTTGGGAACCTGAACAAGATGTGTACTGGGGATCTGAAACCCAATGGATGGGAGAAGATAAGCGTTATGAAGGTTCAAGTGATCGTTACCTTGAAGGGCATTTAGGTGCTACTCATATGGGTTTGATATATGTAAATCCTGAAGGGCCTAGTGGTAATCCTGACCCTATTGGATCTGCTCATGATATTAGAGAAACTTTTGGACGTATGGCCATGAACGATGAAGAAACCGTAGCTCTTACAGCTGGCGGACATACTTTTGGCAAAGCCCATGGAGCCGCAAATCCGGATGATTATGTTTCCGCAGAACCCGCAGGAGCAACAATTGAGGAAATGAGTACAGGTTGGAAAAACACTTTTGGTACGGGAGTTTTAGATGACACAATTACAAGTGGATTAGAAGGCCCATGGACGCCTAATCCAACAAAGTGGGATCACGATTATTTTGATGTACTATTAAACTATGATTGGGAATTGACAAAAAGTCCCGCTGGTGCAAACCAATGGACACCTACTGCCGAATCTAATGCGAGGATGGCACCAAGAGCCGGAGATGCATCTAAAAAACAACCATTAATGATGACTACAGCCGATATGGCCATGAAAATGGATCCAGAATATTTAAAAATTTCTAAACGTTTCCATGAAAATCCAAAAGAATTTGAAGAAGCCTTCAAACGTGCTTGGTACAAACTAACACATCGAGATATGGGTCCCGTTTCAAGATATTTGGGTCCTGATGTTCCACAAGAAGAGCTGCTGTGGCAAGATCCGATTCCAGCAGGTAATAGCATTAACGATGCCGATATAGCAACACTTAAAGCTAATATTCTAGCTTCTGGACTTACAGTTTCTCAGTTGATAAGTACCGCTTGGGCTTCTGCGTCAACATATCGCGATTCTGATAAACGGGGTGGAGCCAACGGTGGACGTATTCGTTTAGCACCCCAAAAAAATTGGGAAGTTAACAACCCTGATGAATTAGCTAAAGTGTTGGCGGTTTATGAAGGTATTCAAAAAGATTTTAACGGAAATGTTTCAATTGCCGACTTAATTGTGTTAGGCGGGGCAGTTGGTGTTGAACAAGCTGCAAAAAATGCGGGGCATAACGTTACCGTTCCTTTTACTTCTGGTAGAGGAGATGCTTCTCAAGAGCAAACTGATGTAGCATCATTTGCTCACCTTGAGCCTATTGCTGATGGTTTTAGAAACTATGTACACCCTAAACAAACAGCTTCGGCAGAAGAATTACTTGTTGATAAAGCTCAACTCTTATCACTTTCGGTTCCTGAAATGACAGTTTTGGTTGGAGGATTACGTGTATTGGGTACAAATTACAATGGTTCTAAACATGGAGTTTTTACAGATAATGCAGGCAGTCTTACCAATGATTTCTTTACAACTATTCTTGATTTAGGTATCACTTGGAAAGCTACTTCAAAAGATGATAAGTTATTTGAAGGTAGCGATAGAAAAACGGGCAACCTAAAATGGACAGGAACCAGAGCAGATTTAATATTTGGTTCAAATACTGAGCTTAGAGCAATTGCCGAAGTTTATGGAAGTGATGATGCACAAGATAAATTCGTTAAAGACTTTGTTTCTGCTTGGAGTAAAGTAATGGATTTAGATCGTTTTGATTTGAAATAATCATTCATAATAAATTAAATAAAAAGGCAGTTTAAAATTTTAAACTGCCTTTTTTTATTCTTAGTATTTCATTACCATACTAGTTAGCATCGATAGATCCCATAACCCGTTGCATAAAAGCATTTAATGCTTCCTTTTTTGGCGTCCCGTTTTTAATCATTTTATTGACTTCTAAAGCACCATACATATTAGAAATTAATTCTCCAATTACGTCTAGCTCTTCATCTTTTAATGAAGGAACTTCTGTTAGATTTTCCAAAGTTTCTATAGTTTCAACAAGAAAATCTTCGTCATTGTCTTCAATAAATTGAGACAACTGTTTAATTACTGGCAACTTCATTAACTAAATCTTTTAGTACATCAAACTTATTCGTTTGTGTTTGGTTTACAAAGGTTCCTTTTTTAAAAGCTGCGAAAGTCGGTAAGTTATCAACCGTAGCTAACTTTCTAGACTCTGGAAATTTTTCAGCATCAGCTATAACGAAAGTAATATCTTCCATTTCAGAGGCCAACTTTTTAACTTTTGGCTTCATAATTCTACAATTTCCACACCATGATGCAGAATACTGCACAACAACTGTATCTTCATTTTCAATAATTTCTTGTAAATTATCTTTACTTAATTCTTGAACCATAATTCTAAATTGTTTTCAAATTTTAAGCACCAATTTCCAAAGTAAAATTTGGAATTTGGTGCTTATAAATTAATTGTTAAATTTCATTAATTCATGTGAGCCGCTAAATATTCTGCGGTACTTTTAGAATCAGCTTTCATGGCATCTTTGCCTTCTTCCCAGTTTGCAGGGCAAACCTCACCTTTTTCTTGAACGTGTGTATAAGCATCTATCAAACGTAAATACTCTTTTACGTTTCTACCCAATGGCATATGGTTAATACCTTCGTGAAAAACAGTACCTTCTTCATCTATTAAGTATGTAGCTCTGTAAGTTACATTATCACCTTCAACTTGAACTGTTCCTGTAGCCTCATCATACTTTTCATTGGTTATGTCTAAAATACCCAACATACTTGACAAGTTACGATTGCTGTCCGCTAACAAAGGATAGGTAACCCCTTCTATTCCACCGTTATCTTTTGCAGTATTTAACCAAGCAAAATGAACTTCAGGAGTATCGCAAGAGGCTCCAATAACAATTGTATTTCTCTTTTCAAACTCAGCCATAGCTTCTTGAAAAGCATGTAATTCTGTTGGACATACAAAAGTGAAATCTTTTGGATACCAAAACAATACAATTTTCTTGTTATTATTTTTTGCTTCTTCTAATACATTAAGTTTAAATGTATCGCCCATTTCATTCATTGCATCTACATTTAAATCTGGAAATTTTTTACCTACTAATGTCATTTTTTTATTGTTTTTTTATTAGTTATTTTCAATGGTGCAAATTTACCATGCAAAAGATTCAAATCATAATGATAAGTATGTAATTTTTCTATAAAATTATAAGATTTTTTTATAGCCAAATACAACACTAATAATTAATTATTCTTGACTTATTGAAGAAAAATAATTAGATTCGTAACATGCTAAATATGAAATAATTATGTTACATAAAGGTTTTATTGACATTAATCAATCTTTAAATATAGTAGCTGAACTTTTTGCAGACCCCAACAACCTAAAGGAATACCAAGATGGGTTTATCAGAAAGGAATTGGTAAGTGGTAAAGAAGGAGAAGTTGGAGCAGTTTCCAAAATGTATTATAGGCATGGGAAAAACGAAATGGAATTGATTGAAACCGTAACTAAAAATAATCTTCCAAATTCGTTTGAAGCCAGTTTTCATCATATCCATATGGGCAATACCATGAAATGCACCTTTGAAGCTCTTGATGACAAATTGACCAGATACCATTACGAATATGAATACACGCGTATCAATTGGTTTATGCCAAAACTCATATCTATTCTTTTCCCAAGTATGTACAGTAAGCCCGCTGAAAAATGGTTAAGACAATTTAAAGAATTTTCCGAAAAGAAATAAGGCAAAAGATTTACTTACTTGCAAACAACTTAACATCATCTTCTGAAACTTCACCTCCACCTAAAATAATTAAGCGTTCTACGACATTACGTAATTCACGGATATTACCAGTCCAATCATATTCTTGAAGTTTTTTTATGGCTTTAGCAGTAAAAGACTTTTTAGCGTTACCTTGCTCTTCAGCAATTTTATCAGCAAAGAAATCTACCAACAAAGGAATATCCTCGCGTCTATCATTCAATGCCGGAACTTGAATTAAAATAACTGCCAATCTATGGTATAAATCTTCTCTAAATTTCCCTTCTGCTATCTCTTTTTTTAAGTCTTTATTGGTTGCTGCAACTACACGAACATTAACTTTTATGTCTTTGTCACTTCCTACTCTACTAATTTTATTTTCTTGCAAGGCACGTAAAACTTTGGCCTGAGCAGAAAGGCTCATATCGCCAATTTCATCTAAAAAGATAGTACCTCCATTTGCCGCTTCAAATTTACCTGCTCTGTCTTTATTGGCTCCTGTAAACGAACCCTTTACATGCCCAAACAATTCGCTCTCTATTAATTCTGATGGAATTGCAGCACAATTTACCTCAACCATTGGTGACTTTGAGCGTTCACTTTTTTCGTGCAACCAATGGGCAACCAATTCCTTACCCGTTCCGTTAGGTCCAGTAATCAAAACCCTGGCATCAGTAGTGGCTACTTTTTCTATGATATCTTTAATATGTGAAATGGCCTTGCTCTCCCCTACCATTTCGTAATTTTTACTAACTTTCTTTTTCAGTTGTTTGTTTTCTACAACTAAATTCTTTTTATCCAAAGCATTGCGAACAGCATTTAACAATCGGTTCAAATCTGGTGGCTTAGATATATAATCAAATGCACCCATTCGCATAGTTTGTACAGCTGTGTCTAAATCGCCATGCCCAGAAATCATCAGCATCGGTATTTCAGGTTTTATTTTTTGGGTTTTTTCTAATACCTCAACACCATCCATTTTTGGCATTTTAATATCGCACAACACCAAGTCATAATCGTTGTTTTTTATCAATTCCATTCCAGAAAGACCATCTTCTGCTTCTTCGACTTCATAGGTTGAATTTTCTTCAGAAATAATCTTTTTTAATACTCTGCGGATAGCCGCTTCATCTTCTATTATTAGTATTTTCGGCATTTTTTATAATTTAGATCAGAAGTCCAAGTTAGAAGTCTGAAGTTATTTTTAATATTTTTTATTAAACCATGAGCAACTATTATTCCGTTATTGCGTTCTTTCCTTCAGTATTATATATATGAATATCTCTTTGAGGAAATGGAATACTAATATCATGTTCTCTAAATAATTCATCAATTTTAAAACGAATATCACTTTTGGGTATCATTGCTTCAAAACTATTGTTTAAAGTAAATATCAGTTTAAAGTCGAGAGAACTATCACCAAAATTTTGAAACAAAACTGTTGGTTTAGGTTTTGATAATACAGCAGGATGAACTGCAGCTTTTAAAAGTAGTTTTTTTACCAGTTGCACATCGCTCCCGTAAGCCACACCAACACCAACACTTTCTCTAGTTTCCGTTCCATTTTCAGTCCAATTGTACAAACTATTTGTTAAATATAGATGATTAGGTATAACTAATACTTTATTATCAATCGTAACTGCCCTAGTTGTACGTAATTTAATTTCTTCAACTCTGCCAACTTTTCCATCCAATTCTATTATATCTCCTACATGTACGGATTGATCCACTAAAATAAATACTCCCGAAATAATATCTTGAAACAAAGTTTGCAATGCTAAACCTACACCTACTAGAAGTGCCGCTGATGCTGCAAAAATTGCCGTTACATTAACACCAATATTATGAAAAGTGACTAATAAAATAATGACATAAATAAACCATCTACTGTAAGAAAACAGAGAAATAAATTTTACTTTATCTTGTCTTGGGAGTTTTCTTGTAATTAACTTTCTTACCACCCTTAATAGTACAGAAGTGATTAAGAGAGCTAAAACAACAGTTAAAAGTCCCTTTACCGTAATTTGTATGACATCAGAAAACTTAAATGTATAGTTTAAAATGTTAGAAATTTCTTCCATAAAATTATGCACATAACTTTTATAAAATTAGTACTTTAACCATTTGTATAATTCTTTATACGTAGGCTTTTTTCCATACATTAAAATACCCACTCTGTAAATTTTAGCAGCAAATAGTACCATAACATAAAATGTTACAAATAATATTAAAACGGATAATAACTGCTGCCAAATAGGCACCCCAAAAGGAATACGCATTAACATTACCACTGGTGATGTGAATGGAATATATGAAAAAATTTGTGAAACCATTCCGTGTGGGTTTTCGATAACCGTAAAAAAACCAACATAAATAGCCAGCATGAGCGGTAAAATAATCGGCATCATAAATTGCTGGGTATCTGTTTCATTATCAACAGCCGCACCGATCGCCGCATACAACGAAGCATATAATAAATAACCGCCAATAAAAAATAAAATAAACATTATAGTAAGATTGGCTAAAGGCAAATTCAAAATCTCTTGAATTACGGTTGTTGCCATTTCTTGAGCTTCACTATTCCCAGTTGCTTGCTGAATCATTTCCTGTTGTTGTGCCATTCTATCTTCGGCCATGTTAACACCAAAAAAGGCAGATACCCCAAACATTAAAATGGAACCTATAATTATCCACACCAAAAATTGAGTTAATCCAGCTAATGAAGTACCAAATATTTTCCCTAATAATAATTTTATCGGTTTTACAGAGGATATAATAATTTCAATAATCCTACTTGTCTTTTCTTCTATAACGCTCCGCATAATCATATTACCATAAACTATGATAAACATGAATAATAAGTAACCAGCAACTCCCCCAAAAATTAACTTCATATAACTGCCCACCTTAGATGTTTTTTGACCATCAAAAGTTTCTAAATTGGCTCTTACTCTAACACGTAATTGATTTACAATTAATGGATCTAGACCTGAATTTTTTAGCTTAATTGCTCTTGCCTTTTCTTCAATTTTATCTTCGATATTGTCCATTACTACAAGTGATGGTGATTCTTCTGAATAAAATTTAATCTTATCTGCTACATCAT
Organism: Aureibaculum sp. 2308TA14-22; assembly: GCF_040538665.1. Taxonomy (NCBI): domain Bacteria; kingdom Pseudomonadati; phylum Bacteroidota; class Flavobacteriia; order Flavobacteriales; family Flavobacteriaceae; genus Aureibaculum; species Aureibaculum conchae. The sequence continues at coordinate 542,780 of NZ_JBEWXT010000001.1, read as the reverse complement.
CCACATTAGTAGCTGGCGGGATATAGAGTAAACCGTAATTCTCAGCCTCTTGCACTAATTTCTTTGCGGCTTCCAAGTCAACCCCTGTTAAAATATCATATTTTGTATTTTCGGTATTTTCGAACTCAGCCGCAAATAAATTACTCTCATCTAAAACTGATATAGTTCTAACACCCTCATTATTCAATTGGCTTAAGAAACCAATCAAAGCAAAAATAGCTACAAAAATTAGCGGACTTAAAAAAGTCATTATTATAAAAGACTTATTCTTTACTTTATTAAGATATTCTCTTTTTGTGATTAGAGATAAATGGTTCATATATTAATTATTTTGAACAGTTTGAATAAAAATATCGTTTACACTCGGAATTACTTCTACAAAATGAGTAAGCTCTCCTGTTGCCATTAAATGAGAAATTAATTGATTAGCTGGAGTCTTATCATCAATTTTAATATTGAACTGCAGCTCTTCATTTAAACTTTTAAAAGTAGCATCAGAAAGCTCAAAATTCTCCTTCAAATTTTGGGTTACTTCTGCTTTATTTGGTGTTAGCAAGCCTACCTCAAATATATTTGCTTTATAATTACGCTTAATATCAATTAATTTACCTTCTAAAATTTTATTTGCTTTATGAATAAGTGCAATATCATCGCACAATTCCTCAACGGATTCCATTCTATGTGTAGAAAAAATAACAGTAGCTCCTTCGTCTCTTAATTTTAGAATTTCATCTTTTATTAAATTCGCGTTTATAGGATCAAATCCGCTAAAAGGCTCGTCAAAAATCAATAATTTAGGTTGGTGCAGTACGGTCACAATAAACTGGATTTTTTGAGCCATCCCTTTAGATAATTCTTGAATTTTTTTATCCCACCAATCGCCAATTTCAAATTTATCAAACCAATGCTTTAGTCGCTTTTTGGCTTCGGCTTTGCTCAAACCTTTTAATTGTGCTAAATAGAGAGCTTGTTCACCTACTTTCATCGATTTATATAAACCACGTTCTTCGGGCAAGTAACCAATATCTTTTATATGTTCAGGTTTTAAGGGTTCACCATCTAAGGTTACCAAACCTTCATCTGGCATTGTAATTTGATTGATGATTCTGATTAACGTTGTTTTCCCTGCACCATTTGGACCTAATAACCCAAATATACTTCCTTCAGAAACATTAATTGAAACATTATTTAATGCTTTATAATCACCAAAGTTCTTAACAATATTTTCGGCAATAAGTAAGTTGCTCATATTTTAATTAAATTTTTTCAAAGATATTGATTTGACGCTATTTTAACTATTTGTTACAACAAATTTTCAAATAACCTTGTGCAACAAAAAAATCCGGTTCATAAACCATTTGAAGTCAAAATTAATAAATAAAAATTTATTATGCGTGCATAACAAATTTTTATTATATTTGTAAAATGCAAAAAGAAACTACCATTGACCATGCACTCAGGGCAACTTGGCAAGCTGTTGCAAAAATGTACAATGAACAAGCTGCCAAACATGGTAGTACAATGGCCACAGCATTTGTGTTATTAAACATAGATTTTGAAAACGGAACACCATCAACCTCTTTGGGACCGCAAATGGGAATGGAACCCACTAGTCTATCCAGAATTTTAAAAACGATGGAAGAAAAAGGTGCAATTTATAGAGAGAAAAATCCGGAAGATGGGCGAAGCGTACTGATAAAATTAACCGATTATGGAAAAGAGATGCGTAAAGTTTCTAGAGCAACAGTTATTGCTTTTAATGAAAAAGTAAAAGGTAAAATATCTGAAGAAAAATTAAATCACTTTTTTGAAGTGACCGAAAAAATAAATCAATTAATAGCCGAGCGTGAAATCTTTAAGAAAGTTGACGTAAAGCAACAAAAAAATAAGTTAAATGGACAAAAGACATATTAAAAAAGTAGCCGTTATAGGTTCCGGTATAATGGGATCAGGTATTGCCTGTCATTTTGCAAATATCGGCGTTGAGGTGTTGTTACTTGATATTGTTCCAAGAGAATTGACCGATGTCGAAAAAGCAAAGGGACTTACACTCGAAAACAAACATGTTAGAAATAGGTTGGTAAATGATAGCTTAAAGGCTTCTTTAAAATCTAAACCTTCTCCTATTTACAATCAAAAATTTGCAGATCGTATTTCTACAGGAAATATTGAAGATGATTTGCACAAAATAGCAGATGTAGATTGGGTACTAGAAGTAGTTGTAGAACGCTTAGATATTAAGCAAAAGGTTTTTGAACAAGTTGAAAAACACAGAAAACTGGGCACATTAATTACCTCTAATACTTCAGGTATTCCTATTCAGTTTATGAACAAGGGAAGAAGCGAAGATTTTCAAAAACATTTTGCGGTAACCCACTTTTTTAATCCACCAAGGTATTTACAACTTTTTGAAGTTGTTCCTGGTCCTGATTGTAAACAAGAAGTTACCGATTTCCTTATGAATTATGGTGAAAAATTCTTGGGTAAAACTTCGGTTTTAGCTAAAGACACACCAGCATTTATAGGAAATCGTATCGGTATTTTTGGTATTATGAGTCTCTTCCATCAAGTGAAGGAATTGGACTTGACAGTTGAGGAAGTTGATAAATTAACAGGACCAGTAATTGGCCGTCCAAAGTCAGCAACTTTCAGAACCGTTGATGTTGTTGGATTAGATACCTTAGTACATGTAGCCAATGGCATTTACGAAAACTGTCCCAAAGACGAGGCACACGACCTTTTTAAATTGCCTGATTTCATCAATACTATGATGGAAAACAAAATGCTGGGTAGTAAAACTAAAAAAGGTTTTTATAAAAAAGAAGGTAAACAAATTTTAACGCTCGATTTAAATGCGTTAGAATATCGAGAAAAGAAAAGAGCAAAATTTGCTACCTTAGAATTGACTAAAACAGTAGACAAGGTAATTGATCGTTTTAAAATATTAGTAGGCGGGAAAGATAAGGCTGGCGAGTTTTACAGAAAAAATTTCGCAGCGATGTTTGCTTATGTACAGAACAGAATTCCTGAAATTTCCGATGAACTTTACCGCATAGACGATGCCATGAAAGCCGGTTTTGGTTGGGAACACGGCCCGTTCCAAATTTGGGATGCAGTTGGTGTAGAAAAAGGAATCGAATTGATGAAAGCCGAAGGCCATGAACCTGCAACATGGGTTTCTGAAATGTTGGCAAGTGGAAATTCTTCTTTTTATACTGTAAAGGATGGTGCAAAACATTACTACGATATTCCCACCAAGAAACACACCCAAATTCCAGGTCAAGATGCATTTATCATTTTGGATAATATCCGTGAAGCTAAAACGGTTTGGAAAAATAGCGATGCTTCCATTCAGCATTTAGGTGAAGGTGTACTGAATGTAGAGTTCCAATCGAAAATGAATACATTAGGAAGTGGCGTTTTACAAGCTATTAATAAAGGTATTGATTTGGCCGAAACAGAGTATGATGCCGTAATTTTAGGAAATCAAGATGCTAATTTTACTGTTGGTGCCAACCTTGCCATGATGTTTATGATGGCGGTTGAACAGGAATATGACGAACTCAACTACGCCGTAAAATATTTTCAAGATACCGTAATGCGTTTACGTTATTCAGCTTGCCCAACTATTGTCGCTCCCTATGGAATGACACTTGGAGGTGGATGTGAACTTTCACTACATGCCGATAAAGTTGTTGCTGCTGCTGAAACTTATATTGGTTTAGTTGAATTTGGTGTTGGTATTATTCCTGGTGGTGCAGGCTCCAAAGAAATGGCATTACGTGCCACTGAAGGTGTGCTAAAAGACGATGTAAAACTCAACAAATTAAGAGATTACTTTATTAATGTAGCGATGGCAAAAGTGGCAACCTCAGCTTACGAAGCTTTTGACCTTGGGTTCTTTAAGGAGCATAAAGATATTGTTGTAGTTAATAAAAATAGACAAATAGCTACAGCCAAACGTCATGCCATTCAACTATTGGAAGATGGCTACACGCAACCTACACCAAAAAAAGCCTACGTAATGGGACAACAAGCTCTAGGTATGTTTTTGGTTGGAACTGATAGTTTAGAGAAAGGACATTATGCTTCTGAACACGATAAAAAAATAGCAAATAAATTAGGTTATGTATTAGCGGGTGGCGACTTATCTGAACCTACTTATGTATCGGAAAGATACTTACTAGATTTAGAACGCGAAGCTTTTATGTCGTTGACTACTGAGCGTAAAACCTTAGAAAGAATAGAACATATGTTAAAAACGGGGAAACCTTTAAGAAACTAAAAAAAATGAAAACAGCATATATAGTAAAAGGATACAGAACGGCAGTTGGCAAAGCACCAAGAGGTGTATTTAGATTTAAAAGACCTGATGAATTGGCTGCAGAAACTATCGAACATCTTTTGAAAGAGGTGCCAAGTCTTGATAAAACGAGAATTGATGATGTTATTGTGGGTAACGCAATGCCCGAAGCAGAACAAGGCTTAAATATTGGACGTTTAATTTCTTTAATGGGATTAAAAATTGAAGATGTGCCTGGTGTAACAGTCAACAGATATTGTGCTTCGGGATTAGAGACCATTAGCATTGGTGTTGCTAAAATCCAGTCAGGAATGGCTAATTGTGTTATCGCTGGCGGTGTAGAAAGTATGAGTTATATCCCTATGGGAGGTTATAGACCTACACCAAATTATAAAGAAGCCAAAAATGGTAATGAAGATTATTATTGGGGAATGGGTTTAACAGCAGAAGCTGTTGCTCACCAATTCAACGTATCGCGTGAAGATCAAGATGAGTTTGCATTTAACTCTCACGAAAAATCATTAAGAGCTCAGGGCAATGACACATTTAAAGATGATATCGTTCCTATTGAAATTGAAGAAGTTTTTGTTGGTGAAGACGGTAAAAAACAATCAAAAAAATATACAGTAGCTAAAGATCAAGGTCCTCGAAGAGGAACTTCAATTGATGCACTTGCAAAACTACGTCCCGTTTTTGCACAAGGTGGAAGTGTAACTGCTGGTAATTCTTCACAAATGAGTGACGGTGCTGCTTTTGTCTTGATAATGGATGAAGATATGGTTAAAGAATTGAATCTTGAACCTGTTGCCAGAATGGTTTCTTTTGCTGCGGCGGGTGTTGATCCTAAAATTATGGGTATTGGTCCAGTAAAGGCTATTCCAAAAGCTATTGAACAAGCTGGATTAAAGCAAAATGATATTGATTTAATTGAATTGAATGAAGCATTTGCCTCACAATCATTAGCTGTAATACGAGAATTAGGATTGAACAAAGATATTGTTAATGTAAATGGTGGAGCCATTTCTTTAGGGCATCCTTTAGGTTGTACCGGGGCAAAATTATCCGTTCAACTGTTCAATGAAATGAGAAGACGTAAAAATAAATATGGTATGGTTACGATGTGCGTAGGTACGGGACAAGGTGCGGCTGGAATTTTTGAATTTTTGAATTAGAATTATATTAGAAATAAAAGATTAAAATAACTTAGAAAATAATAAAATGAGTACTGAAAATAATTTACTAAGAGGTGGTCAATTCCTTGTAAGGGAAATAAGTAGCGATGAAATATTCACTCCAGAAGATTTTAATGAAGAGCAGCAAATGATGAAAGAATCGGTTACCGAATTTGTTGACCGTGAACTTTGGCCTAATAAACCAAATTTTGAAAATAAAGATTATGCTTTAACAGAAGAGTGTATGCGTAAAGCAGGCGACTTAGGCTTTTTAAGTGTTTCTGTTCCTGAAGAATATGAAGGCATGGGTATGGGCTTTGTTTCTACTATGTTAGTTTGTGATTATATTTCAGGAGCTACAGGTTCTTTTAGTACTGCCTTTGGTGCTCATACTGGTATTGGCACCATGCCAATTACGCTATATGGAACTGAAGAACAAAAGAAAAAATATGTTCCGAAATTAGCGTCTGGAGAATGGTTTGGATCCTATTGTTTGACTGAACCAAGTGCGGGTAGTGATGCCAATTCTGGAAAAACAAAAGCAGTGTTATCTGATGACGGTAAATATTACAGTATCACAGGACAGAAAATGTGGATTTCAAATGCAGGATTCTGTAAACTGATGATTGTTTTTGCCAGAATTGAAGATGATAAAAACATTACAGGATTTATTGTTGAATATGATAAAGATAATCCTAACGGTATTACAATGGGTGAAGAAGAACATAAGTTGGGAATTAGAGCTTCTTCCACACGTCAGGTATTTTATAATGAAACTAAAGTTCCCGTAGAGAATATGTTATCAACTCGTGGTAACGGATTTAAAATTGCAATGAACGCTTTAAACGTTGGTCGTATAAAATTAGCGGTAGCTTGTTTAGATGCACAACGAAGAACCGTTACTGAATCCATTAAATATGCAAACGAACGTATTCAATTTAAAACACCAATTGCTAAATTTGGAGCTATCCGTCAAAAAATTGCGGAAATGGCAACCAATTGTTGGGTAGGTGAAGCTGCGTGTTATAGAGCCGCTAAAAACATTGAAGATAGAATTGAACTTAGAAGAAATAACGGTAAAGACACACATCAAGAAGCTGAGTTAAAATCTGTTGAAGAGTATGCCATCGAATGTTCAATTTTAAAAGTTGCCGTTTCTGAACATATCCAAAAATGTACGGATGAGGGTATTCAGATTTTTGGCGGCATGGGCTTTTCTGAAGAAACACCAATGGAATCGGCTTGGCGTGATGCTCGTATTTCTAGAATTTATGAAGGCACAAATGAAATCAACAGAATGTTATCCATAGGTATGTTGATTAAAAAAGCAATGAAAGGTCATGTAGATTTATTAACTCCAGCAACAGCTGTTGCTAATGAATTAACAGGAATCCCTTCTTTTGATTCACCTGATGCTTCAGTTCTATTTGCAGAAGAAAAACAAATAATTGTTAACCTTAAAAAGTTATTTTTAATGGTTGCGGGTGCTGCTTTACAAAAGTATGGTGAAAAAATTGAAAAGCATCAACAACTAATGTTAGCATCATCAGACATTTTAATTCAAATTTATCTGGCAGAATCTGCTATTTTACGTGCAGAAAAAATGGCGAAAAAAGACGGAGAAGCCAAAGTAAAAGAACAAATTGCAATGGCAAAACTGAATTTGTTCCATGCCATTGATGTTATTGAAACAGCTGGAAAGCATTCCATAATTTCCTTTACCGAAGGTGATGAACAACGTATGATGTTAATGGGATTAAAACGTTATATCAAGTATGTCAACATGCCTAATATTATCGAATTGCGAAACATTATTGCGGACAAAGTAACAGAGAAAAACAAGTATTGTTTTTAGGGTTTGTTATGTTTAATTATCAATCTTGATTTTATAAATTACATTTATACGGATGATGTTTTTTGAAAACAAATTTAGTAAACATAAAATCTAATCTCAATTGGGAATGATAAATCCTTATTTTCTCGTTGCTGGAATCTTAGCAATCCTTTTGGGATTGATTCACTCATTTTTGGGTGAATATTTAATTTTCCATAAATTCAGAAAAAAAGGGAACTTAGTTCCGTCAATGACGGTAGAAGATATAAAAGAACGGCATCTAAGAATAATTTGGGCAACATGGCACTTAACCTCTGTTTTTGGTTGGTGTCTTGGAGCAGTATATATAAAAATTTCGTTTGGATTAGTTAAACCAAACTCTGGAATAGTCAATTTTTTAATCCAATCATCCATTTATACCATGTTTGTAGGTGCATTATTGGTGTTAATGGGCACTAAAGGCAAACATCCAGGATGGATAGTTTTATTGTTAATTGGGGTATTATTACTGTTAGGAAATTAATCGACAACCATTAATAATATTGTTTAAAAATAGTACACTCAAATAATTTTTAAGTTTAGTGGATTAAAGCCGTTTTCTAAATACCACATCTATTTTGGGTAGTGAAAACGGTTTTTTAATGTAGATGTATAATATTCTTAACTGATCTAAATGTTAGCTCGAGCGGAGTCGAGAGGTTATTAAATTATACTTGCATCCATTAGGTTTCGACTCCGCTCGACCTGACAAATTACTGTATTAAATTTATTTCTATGGATATTATAAAAAATTGGTCAACAATAAGAACACATTTCAACAAGAGTTTTCGTTCAAATTTACACGTATCCATTGCCTCTGTTGATGCCGAAAATAATCCAACAGTAACACCAATTGGTACATTCTTTTTAAATGGAGATCAAACTGGATTTTATTTTGAAAAATATCCAACTAAACTTCCTAAAAACATAAACTCCAATAATAATATATGTGTTTTAGGGGTAAATAGTAATAAGTGGTTTTGGCTGAAATCTTTGTTTAAAGTAAAATTTGACAAGTATCCCGCACTAAAACTATACGGCGAACTGGGTCATAGAAGAAAAGCTACCGAAATTGAAATCAGCAGACTAAAACGTAGAATGAAAACCACCAATAGTCTAAAAGGCAATAAATACCTTTGGGGAGATATGGAATATGTACGAGAAATTTGTTTTACCAAAGCAGAAAAAGTGAATATTGGCAAAATGACCTCCTATTTGTAAACGATTTCTAAACCCCAAATTGATTCAAATGATGATCTAAATGTTTATAAAACAAATTATTCCATTCGTTTTTAGTTAATTTTCCAAAAGAAAGGTTCTCTTTCCCATCAAAATGAGCTTCGCCCAATTCCTGAGTTTTTTGAATGTAATCAACCAATCGCTTTTTTTCTTTTTCAAAATCTTTATCCTCTTTCATCACAAACATGGGGGCCGTTCTGGAGTTTCGTTTATATGGTGCAGGACCCGTTACTATTTTCTTTGCAAACAGTTTAATCATAAACTTTGTGAAAGCATTAGGTTTAGGGTGTTTATTATCATAATGCAATTCATAAGCTACACTGCAATGGGCTAACATTTGACCCACATTCATGGTTCCCCATTGTCCTTTTGTTTCTGGTGTTAGATTATTAATTCGGCCTATAACTTGGTTCGAAATTTCTTTGGTGAAAATATTAGGGAAATCCATAATATAAAGTTTTGATTGTTGCGTTTTATCAAAAGTAATAATTTTACCCAAAACAAGCCTTTCAGTACTATTGTTTTTTAATCTGTGGATTATAATTATATTAGCATTTCTAATTTAAACTTTCCAAAATGTCTAAAATTAACCTATCCCTTATTCTTTGTATTTTAATTTCACTGAACCTAATCGCCCAAGACAAAAAATCTAAAAAATGGGACGTTTCAAACCCTGAAGGCGATTGGAATTTTAAAGAAGTAAAACTCACTACCGATGAGGGTACTTGGATGAATTTAGATATAAGTCCCGATGGCAAAACCATTGTTTTTGATCTATTGGGAGATATTTATAAAATGCCAATTTCTGGTGGAAAAGCTACACTTTTAAGGGAAGGACTACCTTTTGAAATTCAACCGCAATTTAGTCCAGACGGAAAGAAAATACTTTTTACAAGTGATGCAGGAGGTGGTGATAATATTTGGACAATGAACACTGATGGTTCTGAAGCAAAGCAGATTACTAAAGAAAGTTTTAGATTATTAAACAATGCTATTTGGATGCCCGACGGAAATTATATTGTGGCCAGAAAACATTTTACATCTGGTCGTTCTTTAGGAGCTGGGGAACTATGGATGTATCATAAAACGGGAGGTTCTGGAACACAATTGACCAAACGAAAAAACGACCAGCAAGATGTAAATGAACCTACTATTTCACCTGACGGAAAGCATTTATATTACAGTGAAGATGTTTATCCCGGTGGTTTTTTTCAATATAACAAAGATCCAAACAGCCAAATTTATGTCATAAAAAGATATAGCTTTGAAGATGGCAGCAACCAAACTATTACTGGTGGGCCAGGTGGAGCAGCTCGACCTCAAATTTCTCCTGACGGGAAGAAGCTAGCTTTTGTAAAGCGTGTACGAACAAAATCAGTGCTCTACATTCATAACTTAGAAACTGGTGAAGAATATCCTGTTTATGATAAATTAAACAAAGACCAACAGGAAGCTTGGGCTGTTTTTGGTGTTTATACACGTTTCAGCTGGATGCCCAATAATAAAGAATTAGTGTTTTGGTCGGGCGGAAAAATTAATAAGCTAAATATTGAAACATTAGCGGTTACTAATATTCCTTTCGAAGCAGAGGCTAATATAAAAATTGCTGAAACGGTGGAATTTGAATATCCTGCTTTTACAGAAAACTTTACGGCTAAAGCAATTAGAAATGCGGTTACTTCACCTGATGGAAAAATGATAGCTTTTAATGCTTTGGGACATATCTACACTAAAAAATTACCAAATGGCAAACCAAAAAGATTAACAAAAGGTTCTGACTTAGAAGCTGAACCACAATTTTCAACCAATGGAAAAGAAATTGTGTATGTAACTTGGAATGACGAAAATTTAGGAGCAATTCATATCATACCAACTAAAGGAGGGAAATCTACTAAAATAACCAACCAAAAAGGCATTTACAGAATGCCTTCGTTTAGTAATGATGGTCGTAAAATTGTTTATGTAAAAGAAGGAGGAAATAATGAACAAGGCAGAACGTTTTCAAAAAAGTCAGGTCTTTATGTTACTAATAAAGACGGTTCAAATACTAAATGGTTAAAAGTTGGTGGTGAATATCCGCAATTCTCAGCCAATGATAAAAAAATATTGTATCAAACTGGAGGTACCTACTTTGGCAATTTAACCAAATCTTTAAAAAGTGTTGATTTAAACGGACAACATGAAAAAACACTAATTACCTCAAAATATGCAAATAGATTAGTGCCAAGTCCTGACAATAAGTGGTTAGCGTTTAGCAACCTACACAAAGTGTATTTAGCACCTATGCCTATCACTGGTAAAACACTTGACTTAGATAATAAAACCAAAGTGGTTCCTGTATCTCAAATTTCTAAAGATGCAGGCACAAATTTACATTGGTCTGAAGATAGCAAAACCATACATTTTACCATGGGAGAAGAGTACTTTAGCAATAAAATTAATGAACGATTCAAATTCTTAGAAAATGCTCCAGATAGTATTGCTCCTCCTAAAGAGAAAGGTATGAGTATTAATTTGGTTTCAAAAATGGACAAACCAAAAGGAAAAATTGCTTTTACCAATGCTAGAATTATTACTATGGAAGGCAATGAAGTTATTGAAAGTGGAACTATAGTTATTCAAGAAAATAAAATTACCGCTCTAGGTAAAACTGCTGATATAGAGCTTGATTCAAATACCAGAGTTTATGATGTTTCTGGTAAAACTATTATGCCAGGTATTGTGGATGCTCATGCACATATTGGTGGATTTAGATATGGTCTCAACAATCAAAAACACTGGCAATTTTATGCAAATTTAGCCTTTGGTGTTACTACGGCACATGATCCTTCTGCCAATACCGAAACTGTTTTTACTTTGGCCGAAATGATTAAAAGTGGTGAAATGGTCGGTCCTCGCCTATACTCTACTGGTTTTATTCTGTATGGAGCAGATGGCGATTTTAAAGCTGTAGTTAACAATTTAGAAGATGCAAGATCCTCGATAAGAAGGACGAAAGCATTTGGTGCAACATCGGTGAAAAGTTATAATCAACCTAGAAGAGAACAACGACAGCAAATTTTACAAGCTGCTCGTGAGGAAGGTATTTTTGTTGTCCCTGAAGGTGGCTCAACATTCTACCATAATATGACTATGATTATGGATGGGCATACGGGCATTGAACATAATATTCCCATCGCTCCAGTTTACAAAGATGTAGTTACTTTATGGAGCAATAGCAAAACGGGCTATACGCCAACACTTATTGTAAATTATGCAGGAATGAGCGGCGAATATTATTGGTATCAGACTACTAATGTTTGGGAAAATGAAAAACTGTTAAAATATACCCCAAGAAGTATTGTTGATGCCAGATCTAGACACAGAACCATGGTACCTATGGAAGAATATGACAATGGACACATCTTGACTTCCAAAACCTGTAAAGCTTTGACGGATGCCGGAGTTAAAGTGAATTTAGGAGCTCATGGTCAATTACAAGGTTTAGGTGCCCATTGGGAATTGTGGATGCTACAACAAGGTGGAATGACCAATCATGAAGCTCTACAAGCGGCGACAATAAATGGAGCAGAATATATAGGATTGGGGAACGACATCGGTTCTTTAAAAGTAGGTAAATTGGCTGATTTAATTGTGTTAGATAAAAATCCGTTAGAGGATATTCAGAACACCAATAGTGTAAAATATACTATGGTAAATGGAAGGTTATACGATACCGAAACCATGAATGAAATTGGTAATACTATTAAAAACAGAACTAAATTCTATTGGGAAAACAACAACTATAACCAAGCTTTCCCATGGCACGAAGCGGCTCAAAGTTTTTCACAACCAGGGTGTGGGTGTGTGGTGGGGCATAATTAAAAAGACGCTAGACCGTCCCCGCTTGTTGGCGGGGACTTTTAGATGTTAGAATCTAGACTTTGAATTGGTTAAACCATATTGTCAGTTCGAGCGGATTCGAGAACTAATTGGTCAGAACATAATAAATAGGTTTCGACTCCGCTCGAACGGACAAGCTTTATAACAAATCAAGAAGAATCTATTTATTCCTCACATAAATCAGTTTAAAGCGTTTATTACCCTGATCTCTTTGTTCAATTTCAAATTGATTAAGGGAGTTAAAAAGTGGCGTTAATTTTTCAAAACCAAAATTCCGAGCGTCAAAATTCGGTTGTTTTTTAATAATTAGCGAACCTACATCACCTAAAAATGCCCATCCATCTTCATCGGCAGCATCATCTACAGACTGTCTTAATAGTCGGATTGTTTTCGGGGTTATTTTATCTAAACTTGGTTTTTTAGCATCTTTTTTACCATCATGTTGTTCGGTATATGTCTCTAAAATTTCGAGGTAAATAAATTTATCACATGCTACAATAAACGGATCCGGTGTTTTCTTTTCGCCTATTCCGATTACTTGCATACCTGATTCTCGTAACCTGGTTGCCAGTTTTGTAAAGTCACTGTCCGAAGAAACCAAGCAAAAACCATCAATATTTTTTGAATATAAAATATCCATAGCATCAATAATCATAGCAGAATCGGTAGCATTTTTACCTGTAGTATATCCGTATTGTTGTATCGGATTAATTGCATTTTCTAATAACACATTTTTCCATTTATTCAAGTGCGGTTTAGTCCAATCGCCATATATACGTTTAATGGTAGGTGTTCCGTATTTGGTAATTTCCTCCATCATTTCTTTTATATACTTTGATGGAATATTATCGCCATCAATCAAAACGGCTAATTTTATGTCTTTTATCATGTGTGTAAAGATACGATAATAAAATCTGTAAGATACAGTCCATTTACATCTATTAAAATTTGTAAATTGCAGACAATCAGCTTTTTCTTTTTAATAACCACACCAATCTATGACACATTTTAAAACACTCTTTTTATCAGCCTTACTGTTAATAACTTTAAGTTCTGTAGCTACAGCTCAAGAAAAACATCACTATCAAACAGATTTTTCAGTTGAAAATTTTAACGAAAGAAGATTTAAAATATTCACCGAAATTGGAGACAATGCAGTTGCATTAATACAAGGGTCTGCTGGCGTACCAGGCTTTAGTGTATTTAGGCAATCCAATAGTTTTTACTACCTCTGTGGACTCGAAACTGCTCATTCCTATTTATTGTTAAATGGAAAAAATAAAACAGCAACACTTTATCTACCCCATAGAGACGAAGGTAGAGAAAAAGGAGAAGGAAAAGTATTATCTGCTGAAGATGCCGAACTCGTTAAAAAATTAACTGGAGTTGATAGCGTACGTGGAATTGAATTTTTAGCGAGGGATATTGTTGGTACGGGTTTAATCAGACCACCTGGTGCAGTTCTTTACACGCCATTAAGTCCTGCTGAAACCGGAAATGACAGTCGTGATGAATTACTATTCGGACAAGCACGAAAAGCTGCGGATCCATGGGATGGAGAACAATCTAGAGAATCTAGATTTAAACAAAAAATTAAAGAACGCTTCCCGCAAGTAGAAATCAGGGATCTCTCACCTATTTTAGATGCCATGCGATTGATTAAAAGTCCTGAAGAAATTGACCTTATCCGTAAAGCCACCCAAATTGCTGGTCTAGGTATTATTGAGGCAATGAAATCTACCAAACCCGGTCTTTATGAATATCAATTGGATGCAGCAGCTAAGTATGTATATTATTTAAATGGAGCCAGAGGCGATGGCTATGCCTCAATAATCGGTGGAGGAACTAATGCCTACTTTGGTCATTATTTCCATAAAAAAGATGTGCTCAAAAATGGTGATTTAGTTCTGATGGATTACGCACCTGATTATCGCTATTATACTAGTGATGTTACAAGAATTTGGCCCGTAAACGGAAAATTTGACAAAGCTCAAACCGCACTGTATAATTTTATTGTTGCTTATCGCGATGCTCTTTTCAAGTATATTAAACCGGGCGTAACTGCAAATGAAGTACTTGATAAAGCGGCAGAAGACATGAAGAAATATGTAGCAAGTGCAAAATTTGTAAAGCCATCTCATTTAAAAGCAGTACAAGAAGGTTTGGTATTTCGTGGGCATTTTCAACATCCTGTGGGTATGGCGGTGCATGATGTTGGTAGGGTAAGAGGTAATGTAAAACTAAGACCAGGTATGGTTTTTACCATAGACCCTATGATTTGGCTTCGAGATGAAAGACTTTATATTCGTATTGAAGATATGGCTGTGGTCACCAAAACGGGAGTGGAAAACATGAGTGCTTTTGTTCCATCAAGTATTAAAGATGTTGAAAAAACTATTAAAGAAAAAGGGTTGACTGAATTTAGACCGCCAACGGCTTTACCACTAAAAGAATAGAAAAAATAAGATAGTCGATGTTTTAGTTTAAATAGCTATATTACAGCTCCAAAAAATGGCAATGACCTTAGAAGAATCTGTACTAAAATTTCAGAAAAAAGATGTAAAGGCTTTCGAATATCTCTATGATAATTATAAGCAAAGTCTTTTAGGTGTTATTTTTTCAATTGTTAAAGACGATGCTATTGCTGAAGAAATACTACAAGATGTTTTTATAAAAGCTTGGCACAATTCAGATACCTACAGCTCAAGTAAGGGCAGGTTTTTTACTTGGATGTTAAATATTGCCAGAAATGCTGCTATTGACAAAACAAGATCCAAAAATTTTAAGAACAGTCAAAAAAACCAAAGTACCGATAATTTCGTAGATATATTGGAGACTTATGACAATCTTGATGTTACCACAAATAGCATTGGGATTAAAAAATTTGTAGATAAACTGGCTGAAAAATGTAAAGAAGTAATTAACCTATTATATTTTAAAGGATATACCCAAAAAGAAGCGGCAGAAACATTAAAAATGCCAATTGGTACGGTTAAAACACGCAACAGAAACTGCATTAATGAACTAAGAGTTATAGTTTTGAATTAGAAATGGAAATTAAAGAATACATAGCGTCCGGAATTTTAGAGCTTTATGTAGCTGGTGTACTTTCTGAAAAAGAAAACCGAGAGGTATTTGCTATGGTTCAAAAACATCCTGAAATTGCCAAGGAAGTTGCCGAGATAGAAGCTGCTGTTCTAAAATTGACCGCAGCAACAGCCCCTACTTCTAACACTTCATTTCAAAAAATTAAAGCCAAAATAAGTGATGCAAATACCAACGAACCCAAAGTTGTTCAGTTAGCCAAAAAATCTACAAACTGGTTATCTTACACTGGTTGGGCAGCTGCGGTACTGTTATTAGGTGGTTTTATTTGGACCATGGTACAAAACAACAATTTGAGTACACAGTTAAAATCTGCTGAACTAGAAAAACAACAATTAGAAGAACAGATTTTTAAAGCCAATTCCAGTTTGGCTGAGACAAAAAAGCTAAATACCATTCTTAGAGATAAAGACATTTTAGCAGTTCCGTTGGGTGGGCAAACCGTTTCACCAAATTCGTATGCCAAGGTCTATTGGAACAAATCTGACAACCAAGTATATGTAGATGTTCAAGGCCTACCTGACCCTCCCGCTGGTAAGGTCTATCAAGTTTGGTCTTTAAAATTGGATCCGCTTACCCCAACAAGCATTGGTGTATTAGACCAATTTACCGAAGACGAAAACAAAGTATTTGCCTTAGGCAACAATAATGAGTCAGAAGCTTTTGGTATTACTCTTGAACCTGAAGGCGGTAGTGAAGTACCTACGTTAGAACAGTTGTATACATTAGGGGTTGTAAATGCTGCACCGTAACTTTAATTTTTTTACTTTTTTTTAACAATTATTCAGAATTTGTATATTGCAACTATAACGGATATAACCGCAATGCGGTTATACATATGTTGTACAACATTTGAGAAAAACTAAAGACATATTAATATTTGTTTTCGCATTCGCTGTAATTGCTGCAATGGCTTATGTGATTTTTTTGTTTTTTCATGTCCAAAATAAATATTCAGAAAGTCCAGAAAATATTGCAATGGTTTTAGAACCGAGACTAGAAAGCAATATAACTTATGATGATGAACATAACATTATAAGTAATATGTTGGATAGTATTTATAAAGTAGATTACTGTCATCCAATTAGAAAAATACCTAAAAAAGCGGATTCAGTCCTAATCGATAGAATGGAAAAACGTTATCTTGTATCTGAAAGAGACAGAGATACAATAAAGAAATTCGTAACGATTCCTGATTCATTAACTTCTCTTAATATTGAGAATAATAGAGGTTATATTTTAAAATATCTTGATACTCTATCTAATGAGTTCAATTTTATCAAAAATCTTAAAACGGAATTAAATTCTAAAAAACTAAAAACGGAATTAATAGAACAAGATGGAATAGAATTTCTAACCAAATTTTCTGCAAGAAAAAGAGGTTTCAACCCATTAAGTTATGGAAAAAAAGACACAATTTTAAACATTGGATTTATGGGCTTTTCAAGAGTTGTATTCTCTGAGAAGTATAATACTGGTATATTTCATTATACATATTTAGGAGATCCTAATTGCGGATATACCTGCTATGTTATTTTTTATAAAGAGAATTCTAAATGGATATATAGAAAAGCAATACATACAGGAGCTTTCTAACAAAGAAACTGATTAAAAACGTTGTACAACAACGTGTATAACCAATTGCTTGTTTTGTGTGTACTCGGAAAATCCTAGCGGATTTTCCTACTGGTTCGGTTTCTTTTGTTAACTTAGTTCTCGCCAACGCAACAAGCCATACACGAACACGTTGTAGCACATTTGAGGAACTATGAAACCTGAATTAAAATATATTGAATTGAAAAGCGGTTTTGGAGACAATGGACCAGCTTGGATTGGAATAGCGGAATTCTCTAAATCTGGAAGAACTGTGTATTTTAATGGCAAGGCCTTGAAAAACGCCAATGCAATGGGAATTGAAGGTGGTAATCATTATGATATTGAGACTGGAGAGGAATATTGGGTTTCTGGAATTAAGAAAAATGGAACTGACCGACATTGGGCTGGTGGTGGAAAAATTATGATTGACCGAAATGTTGTTGACCTTTATTTAAGTCTGGTTGATTTCAATGTTTTGGATAAAAACCGATTTGAATTGATTGATGTAAATCCAACTGACAAACAAAAATTTTCGGAATTAGAAAATGAAAAGTTGAGTTAAGAATTGGAGATGAAAAAGAATATACACATAATTCTGGGCTTAATTCAATCTTCTTTATCTCTTTATTGGCTATATCATATAATTTCCCTTTACATAGATTATCAAAATCCAAACATCGCTTTCCTCTTTATCTATCCGAACTGGGTTATATTTTCAAATATTACATTAAGTTGTATTAACTTATATTTTGGAATAAAATTAATAAATGGAAAAATTTCAATCAAGCGAAGTTACTTGACAATGTTGTTTTTAATTGTCATTGGAGGATTGATAAATATTTTGAGTGTTGCGTAAAATAAAAACGTGCTACAACAACGTGTATAATTAATTGCTTTGGTCGTTGTTTATTTGGAAAATTCCTTCGGAATTTTCTCGCGTTCGTTTTTGTTTACTAAATTAGTTGCTGAAACACGGAACTAACCATACACAAAACCGTTCCGCACCACCAAAAAAAGTTAGATAAATAATCAACAATGAAAGAACAAATACTAAGCAGCATTGAATACATCGGAATTTTTATTTGTATCCTACTGATAACAATTGTTGTAGCTTTTTTGATCAATCGATTTTTCAAACGACTAATTCGTCGTTCGACGGAAGAAATGAAAAACGATCCAACAAATTATAAATTCTTGCGTCATGCAATCAATGCAATAATTTATATCATCGGGTTTAGTATAGCTATTTACTCAATGCCAAATTTGCGAGCACTAGCAAGTTCTCTTTTAGCAGGTGCGGGCATCTTGGCAGTTTCCGTAGGCTTTGCTTCTCAGCATGCTCTGAGTAATATTATTAGTGGTGTTTTTATAATTATCTTTAAACCGTTCAGAGTAAATGACAGAGTAAACCTAAGAGAACTGAGGGGCGTCGTGGAAGATATTACTTTGAGACATACCGTTATTCGGGATTTTGAAAACAAAAGGATTATCATTCCAAATTCATTAATAAGTGATGAAATATTAGTGAATTCAAATTATGGGGATGAGAGAATTTGTAAATTGATTGAAATAGGAATAAGCTATGATTCAGATTTTAAAAAAGCAAAGGCCATCTTCAAAGAAGAAGTACTAAAACACCCCCTTCATATTGACCCAAGAACAGAGGAACAATTGATGGAGGGCGAGGAATTAGCTCCAGTTAGAATTATAGGTTTTGGAGAATCATCAGTTAATCTAAGAGCTTGGGCCTGGGCTAAAGATCCGGTAGATGCTTTTAAAATGGAATGTGAATTATTTGAGCTTATTAAAAAGAGATTTGATAATGAAGGAATAGAGATACCGTTCCCGCATAGAACCCTTGTGTACAAGAATAATCCTACTAATATCTGAATTGAATTCTATGAGCAAAAAAAGAAATAAAATCGGATTACCTCCTGGTTCTGTTGTGTTTACTGGAAATAAAAAAATGGAAAAAGTCCAAATTCATTATATCCAATATGATAATGAATTATTCGAAGAAAAAACACTTAGTAATCATGACAAAATCATCTTACACCAATCTCCTGAAGAGGAAGTTGATTGGTATGACATACGGGGAGTTCATGATACAGTCTTAATTGAAAAACTTGGCCACACCTTCAATATCCATCCTTTAATTCTCGAAGATGTATCTAATACATACCAGCGACCAAAATGTGAAGAATATGAGAATGGTATTTTTATAATTATCAAAGCTTTAGCCTTTGACAAAACTGAAACAAAGATAACCATTGAGCAGGTTGCAATATGTTTTCGAAAGGGTTTCGTGATTTCATTTCAAGAAACTGAAAGTGATTTATTTGAAGCTGTAAGAAAACGGATTCAAAGTAAGAAAGGTAGAATAAGACAAAAAGGTGCGGACTACCTTGCTTATTCACTCATAGATGTAATTGTAGACAATTACTTTCTTTTGCTGGAAGATATAGGTGAAGAAATTGAATCACTTGAAGATCGCATGCTTGACAACCAAGATTCAAATAATAAATCCGCAATTCACCGACTCAAAAAAGAGTTGCTAACCATACGAAAATCAATTGCTCCTCTGAGAGAAGCCATAGGGCGGTTTGCTAAAACAGATAGCCCATTAGTTGAAAAAGATACTCCTGTATTTATTAGAGATTTGTATGATCACACTATTCAAGTAATGGATACGGTGGAGTCTTTTCGGGATTTGTTGAACGGCTTACAAGATCTCTACATTTCAGAGGTGAGTTTTAAAATGAATCAAGTCATGCAAATGCTTACACTGGTAGCAACGATTTTTATCCCTTTAACTTTTTTAGCAGGGATTTACGGAATGAATTTTGAAAACATTCCTGAACTTCGATGGAAGTATGGATACTTTGCATTCTGGGGATTTATAGTCGTTATTTTTGTCGGTTTGTTAATTTACTTTAAGAGAAAGAAATGGCTATGATAAAAAAGGCGAGTGGTGAACAATGTGTATGTCGATTATGGCTCCCATTCGGTCACCACGACGCATACACTAACCGTTGGAATTCATTCAGCTATCGCTGACTAAAGTTGCTATGACAAGTGACCAAATATGAAAAATACATTTAGAATACTCTTTTATTCAATACTACTGGTAGTATCTAGTCAATGCAAAAAGAATACTACAAATAAAGAAGAAAGACCCAATATTTTATTTGTATTAGTTGACGACCAACGCAATGATGTTATTTCATCTGCAGGTCATCCCATTGTAAAAACGCCAACAGTTGACAAACTTGCTAAAGGTGGAATTACATTTACAAATGCATATGTAACCACTTCTATCTGTGCAGCAAGTAGAGCTTCTATTCTTACAGGATTATATGAAAGTAAACATAATTATACGTTCGGTAAAAATCCACTCAAAAAAGAGTTTATCAATAATTCATATCCTTATTTGCTGAAAAAATCAGGATACGTTACTGGTTTTACAGGCAAACTTGGCGTAAAACTAGAAATGCAAGACCAGAAAATTTCAGAAATGTTTGATTTTTTTAAGCCTACATTTAAAAACACACCACATTTTCAAAAACTTGCTGATGGAAGTATGCGACACTCAGCTGAAATTCGTGGTGATGATGCCGTAACATTTATTAAAAATCAAACGTCTGAAAAACCTTTTTGTCTCTCCATAAGTTTTAATGCTGTACATGCAGTTGATGGAAATTTAACTCCCGGTAACGAAGGGCATTACCCATACCCAAAAGCGGTTTCTGAACTGTATGAAAAAGTAGAAATGCCAAAACCTAAATTATCAGATTCAGAAATTTATGAAAATCATCCTGAATTTTTAAAAAATTCGTTAAACAGAGAACGTTATTTTTGGCGGTGGGATACCGAAGAAAAATACCAATCTAATTTAAGAGCATATTTCCGCATGATTAGTGGATATGACAATGTAATGAATAGGGTAATTGCAACTTTAAAAGAAAAAAATCTAGATGAAAATACTGTAATTATTTACTCTTCAGATAATGGTTATTATATGGGTAACAGAGGTTTTGCAGGTAAATGGACGCATTACGAAGAATCATTAAGAGTTCCTTTAATAATTTATGATCCGAGAATGCCGACTAATGTTATTTTAAAGAAATCTAATAAAACAGCCCTCAATATTGATATTCCGGCAACTATACTTGACTTTGCTGGAGTTTCTATACCTCAACATTATCAAGGAGAAAGTCTTCTACCTATTTTAAAAGATGAAAAAATTGAAACTTGGCGAGATAGTTTTCTTATCGAACATAGAATGGAACATGATAAACTACCAAAATATGTTGGAATTCATGGGCAACAGTATGTATATGCCAATTATTATGAACAAAATCCGCCATATGAGTATTTATATGATTTACAAAAAGACCCTAATCAATTAGAAAATTTAAAAAACAATCCTGATTATAAAGTAGTTCTTGAAAAAATGAGGAGCAAATCTGAGAATCTAGAAAGTAGCATAAAGTGATTACCATACCCAAAAGAAAATGTCCATCAATTAAGACGGACACCTTCCCATTACTAACATAAAACTCAAAACATCAACATAATAATTTATTTCCTTTTTGCTTTTTCATTTTATTTATATTAGTTTTTAAAAGGTATAGCTGATACCTAATAGGGCTACAAAACCAGCCTCATGTTCAAATTCACTCAAATACGTAATGTCATTATTTTGTGCAAGTACAGGTTCATTGGTTACTTCGGTATCACCATAATTGATAGCGTTTTCTATAGACAATATGATGTCAAAACTACCAATGCTTTTTACTAGGTTAAAATCCAAAACAAAAAGGTCCCTTAAACTATAGGTTTCAAAATCATTGGCAAAATCAGCATCATATAAGATTTTCAAGTCAAAACCAATATTCTTTTTTCCTTCAAAAGTTATTCCAACATTAAACTCATCATCGGCATCATTTTGGTAAAAAGAAATACTTCTTTTATTTTCTTGTGTTTCTAAAAATTCAGCACCAATATTATTTTGAGCCCAATTTGTTACACAACAAACCATCATCACAAAATTTATTATACATTTATTTATGATTGGTTTCATGGTTTATAAATTTTTAATGCTTTGCTCTAAAACTGGGCCTAACTCATAGGCACTTTCTAATAATTCCTTTTTCAATTGGTTAGCATCTTTTCCCAATCCGTTCGCCTTGTAAATGGCAGCCATGTGGTATTGAGCTTCTGGCTCAAACGTTTTATTGGCAATGTGTTGTTCTACAATTTCTAAAGCTTTTTTAGCTTCACCTTTATGATAATATGACCAAGCTAATAGATCATACGATTGAGGTGTTGGCCTGTTTTCAATTTCTTTTTTTGCAATTTGTAAGGCAGAATCAACGTTGTCCAATTCCTCCGCAAACAATAGTGCATTGTATTTGTTGTACATCGCTCCGTACTGTTTGTTTTGAACTGCACCTAAATAAGCCTTGATATTTTCTTCCTTTTTGTCATTATCATTTTGAAATTCAGCAATTTCTGCTTTGAGCAAATAATAATCGGGTGATTTATGCTGTGTGCTTATGGCGTCTAAAATTCGCAATGCTTCTTCAGGATTTCTTTCATATGAATACACAATCCAAGCAATTCCTTTTTTTGCGTATGCCTCATTGGGATTCATTGCCAATGTTTTTAAATACATTTGATAAGAATCTTCAATACGATTGGCATGACCGTAATAATCTCCCAAGTTGGTATATGACCATTGCATCAATCCTTTATTTTTAGAAGATTCTGCAATGTCCTTTGCTTTTTCCATGTATTTGATTGCAGCATCTAAATCTCCTTCATGGTCACTCCATTTTGATAGGCGAATTAAATAACCGAAATCGCCAAGGTCTTTTACTTCGTTTAAATAGTACTTTGCTTTTTTCGCATTCCCAAATTCTAAGTACACATCGAATAACATTTGTTGCGTTTGGATCAATTTTTCACCGTTTTCTTCTGCCTTTAACAACTGCTCTAACGCTTCTTTAAATCTGTGTTGTGAAATATAGTTTCTTGCTAAGCCCCTTAAGTAACTCGCATTATTGTAATTTGTTCTTTCATTAGCCAATAGTAATTTCTTTTCGGCTTCAATTAAGTAGTTTATTTCGCCAGTAGTCGAGAAAAGTTGTGCATTGGCACTTGCAATTTTCCCTAAGTATGGATATTGATTTGGGGTTTTTTCCAGTTTTTCAGTCCAAAATTTATATTCTCTGTTGGCTAATGCCAACGCAGTATTTTCTTTGGTTTCTAAATAGCTATTGTAGTCTTTAGTATCTGTAATTTTATCGTTTGATTTTGTACAGCCAATTAAAATGGTCAACGTTAGAATAGCTGTTAATATATGTTTTGAGTTCATAATATGTTAAATTTTTATGTTTTATGTATGCGTAATTAAAAAATATAAGGGCATGTCATAGCAGGCACACCCTTAGTGGGTATTGTTTATAATCTTACCATGGCGAAGCCAAGTAAGGGAAAGATGTTAAAAATGCTTTGTCATTAGCATCCACATGGTCATCGGATAAATTAGGATTCTCAGAAAAGTCTTCTCCTCCAAAAATCAGTAATAACTCTACGGTAATTACGTCATCGGCTAGGGCTCTACCTGTAAGCACATTTGTACCATCGTAAAAGGTAGTTGTACCATCTAACGATAAGGTCAAAACATCCGTTGCCAACACTCCTGCAAAAGAAGGAGCATCTAACCCTAATGCATTTTTATCTCCATCATTGGCATAAGCAGGGCTTAATGCTTTTAACCCAGCTTCAAATTTTGATGCAAAGGCAGCTCCTTGATCTTTTGGTGCTGTTGTATTAAACATGTCTTTTTCGGCCGCACTAACAAAAACTGTATTAATTGCAGGTCTTGCCATCTGGTCTGCTTGTACATACGTTCCTGAAAAATCAGGGCCCATCGGTTCTTTCATATCATCATCACCATTATCACAGCTAATAAAAACAACGCTTGATAACAACGCGATGGTCATTAATTTTATATTAAATTTTATTCGTGAATTTTTATTTTTATTATTTAGTCTCATAGAACTCGCATTTAGAGTTTCCATAAAATTTTGTATTTGCATATATGCTCGTTTCATAATTTTAAGTTTAAAAAGTTTATATTATTGTTTTCTTTTAGATTCTACCCATGTATTAATAGAACCTGAACCGCCAACGGCCGATTTAGGTACTTCTACCACAATAGACATTACATTGGTACCGGCAAAAGTATCCGCTCCAGGGTCATTAAAAGATGTAGCATTACCCGCGATGATTTCACCGTATTGAGCAAAATCCATAAAGAAAGGATCGTCACGAGGTCCCGCGAAATAAGTCATTCCTGCATTCGTTGCTGTAATGGCACTTGAACCGTAAGGCGTAATGTCAACAGAAGATTGCGTTGCGTTTGTTAAAATAGTACTGTTTAAACCAGGGGCACTAGGTGCCATGGGGCCAAAAAAGTACATTTTACCGTCTCTTGGTATTGCTTGTATTACCATATCCTCAACATTGTCTGCATTGGTATCAATGTTAAATTCAACCAATACATTTTCATCAAATGAGGCATTTCCAGTAGCACTTGGACTTAATAATCCTTGTACATTCGCCACAAATACAACATTGTCGGTGTCTTGCCCTTGAAAGGCATAAAAATCTGTGATATCACTTGTACCACCTTTTACGTCTGGAGCATCGATATGATCCGCCGCAATTGTTAGAAGTCCGACCACTGCCAGTACTCCAATTCCAATACTAATTTTCATTTTTTTCATAATAGTTTGAGATTTCGTTATTAATTATTTTATGTTCTCTGCTATACCTACGGAAAAATGAAAAGGGCGGTTTTTAAAAATGTGGATTATTTTGAAAAAAAATTGTTATTCAATTATAAACATCTGTTAAATTGATAGTTACAAAATCAAAATTTTTAGAAATATATAATATAAAAAGTCCAAAAGAGGAATATCAGGCGAATTATTTCACCCAAAGGATGCAAAGAGGAACATGCAATCCCGATAGCTAACGGAACGTGAAGAAAAAATGTAACAGTTTAGAATTACTTCCTAACCTTACCACTAAAAACACTGACCTTCGAATTAAAAGGGTTTCCAGATGCTCTTCTCAATACCACAATTTGTCCAGCATGCCAAACAGCGTCTTCTATTGGTCCATTAATATTGTTCCAAAATGGATATTCGGAAGTGCCATAATCATTTTTAAAAATGATTTTAAAATCTTCCAGTGATTCGGCTTCCAGTAAAATATCGCTAGCCTTTTTTAAGTTTAACAACGTGGCTTTTCGTATTTCGTCAAAACTTAATGTGTCTTTTTCAGAATCACCATTGGGAGTTTTTGTAGTAGCATTTACAATTACTTTAGACAAATCATAAATATGATCTATAGTTTGTCTGCTAGTTCTTCCTTTTTCGCTTGGTTTATAAGCCAAATCTTCTGCTCGCAAACCTTCGGTTGCCCAGTAGTATCTAAAACCCAAACCATCAATCATTCTTGCAGCGACCGTTGTTGCCGTGTATTTTTCAGGATAGTCAGGGATTTCTGCATAGGGTAATTCTGAAGTTTTCATCTCTTGAGCATTTGTAAATATGTAAGTAAAAAGTAGTAGTGTAACTAAGAATTGTTTCATTATTAAATGATTAAATTTGTTTTTTAAAAGTAAGGTTAAATTATTATATGAAAAAGACTTTGGACGTTTTAATTATCGGGGCGGGTCCAA
The DNA here is from genome assembly GCF_040538665.1 of Aureibaculum sp. 2308TA14-22. NCBI lineage: Bacteria > Pseudomonadati > Bacteroidota > Flavobacteriia > Flavobacteriales > Flavobacteriaceae > Aureibaculum > Aureibaculum conchae. The sequence goes on along the minus strand of NZ_JBEWXT010000001.1, from coordinate 516,852 downwards.
TCGGAATTGCTTGCGGTTTAGAAGCAAAGAAAAAACAATTGACCTATACTATTATTGAAAAAGGCGTTTTAGTGAATTCATTGTATCACTACCCCAGTAACATGACATTTTTTTCAACCTCTGAAAAATTAGAAATTGACGAAATACCATTTATAAGCAGTAACCCAAAACCTAACAAAAAGGAGGCGTTAGAATATTACAGACGCATAGTATCTTCAAACAAACTCAATGTAAATTTATTTGAGAAAGTAGAAACGGTAAATTCAAAAAACGGTATTTACAAAGTAAAAACAAACAAAAATAATTATCAGGCAGAGAATATTATTATCGCAACCGGATTTTATGATATTCCAAATTATATAAATGTCCCAGGTGAGGATTTGCCGAAAGTTTTTCATTATTACAATGACCCACATTATTTTTCTGAACAAGATGTGATAGTTGTGGGTGCAAGCAATTCTGCCGTTGATGCAGCTTTAGAAATTTATAGAAAAGGTGGAAGGGTAACTATGGTTATCCGAGGAAAAGCAATTGGCGAAAGGGTAAAATATTGGGTCAGGCCCGATATTGTAAATAGAATTGAAGAAGGTAGTATCAAAGCCTATTACGAAGCTGAAATTAAAGAAATACAAGAGGACAAAGTAATTGTTTCCACAAAACAAGGAAAAGAAATTACATTGAAAAATGATTTTGTAATTGCTTTAACAGGTTATCGCCCAAATTTTAAATTCTTAAAGAATATTGGTATAAATTTATCTAATGACGGTCTTCAAAAACCGGTTTACAATCCTAAAACTATGGAAAGTAATTTAAAAGGAGTCTATTTGGCTGGAGTGATTTGCGGTGGTATTGAAACACATAAATGGTTTATTGAGAATTCAAGAATTCATGCTCAACTAATTATTAATACTATTACAAAATAAATGACTGAACTCTCTGAGCTTTATTTTAAAACAGATATTGAATGGCGAAAATGGTTAGCAGAAAATCATTCTTCGGTTAAGGGAGTTTATCTTATCTTTTATAAAGTAGAAAGTAAAAAGCCGAGTATGCGTTGGGAAGAAGCCGTTAAAGTTGCGTTATGCTTTGGTTGGATAGATTCCACCGTTAAAAAACTAGATGATGAACGCAGACGGCAATATTTTTGCCCAAGAAACGCAAAAAGTGTTTGGAGTAAGTTAAATAAAACCTATATAAAAGAGTTAACTAAAAATGGCTTAATACATAAAAGTGGCATAGAAAAAATAAGAATTGCGAAGAAAAATGGTTCTTGGACAGCCTTAGATGATGTTGAAAATTTAATTATTCCCGAAGAATTACGACTGGCTTTTGATAAGAATTCATTGGCGTTTGAAAACTACAAAAACTTTGCACCTAGTTATCGCAAGAGTTATTTGTATTGGTTAAATCAGGCTAAACGAAAGCAGACACGCGAAAAAAGAATTGAGCAAATTATTCAATTTTGTGAGAAAAATATAAAAACACGTAATACTTGGCAATAAGTATAAAAATGGTAATATCCTAAAAAACTTTGTTCATTTTTTCCATTGATGAAAAAACGAACCAAAAAAATCTAGGCTTACTAAAAAAATATGAGAAAATACTACGGAAACCCCAGCCACCGATGAAAAGAACTCTGGCTGCCTATCGGTAGCCCTCAAACAGCTTTTCATCGCATGCCCAATACTGCTTCCTTGATTTTCTATGTTTTTTTAGATAGGCCATTTAGACAATAACACCTTTAGTTCGAAAAATAATTAGGACATAGTAGTTATAAAAATACTTTTCCAGATCGGTTGTAAGCCGCTTTAAATTCGTTATTGTTCAAACCCAAATCAACATTTTGTCCTTTAAAATAAGATACTAATTTTTCGGTTGGCATATTACCGGTCAATTCATCTTTTGCCATAGGGCAACCACCATAACCTTTGATGGCACTATCAAATCGGTTACATCCTGAAATATAAGCCGCATGCACTTTTTCTTTCCAAGTTGTAGGAGTGGTATGCAGATGAGCTCCAAATTCTATTTTGGGATATATCGGTATTAAATTCGAAAATAAATACTCAATAATATCTGGCGTAGAACTACCAATTGTATCCGACAAGGAAATTATTTTGACGCCCATTTTCGCCATTTTTTGAGTCCAATCTGCCACAATATCAACATTCCACGGGTCTCCGTAAGGATTTCCAAATCCCATTGATAGATAAGCCACCACTTCTTTATTGGTTTTATGTGCAATGCTTAAAATTTCTTCTAAAATCAAAACTGATTCAGCTATAGTTTTACCTGTATTCCGCATTTGAAAATTTTCAGAAATGGAAAATGGATAACCTAAATAATCAATTTCTTCAAATTGAGAAGCGTCATTTGCTCCTCTTACATTGGCCACGATGGCTAACAACTTACTTTTGGTTTTACTTAGTTCCAATTTGGAAAGTACCTCAGCCGTATCACGCATTTGCGGAATAGCTTTCGGCGAAACAAAACTGCCAAAATCAACAGTATCAAAGCCAACTTTTAGTAGTTGATTGATATAAGTTGCCTTGGTATCCGTCTCTATAAACGGTTTAATACCTTGCATAGCGTCTCTAGGACATTCTATTATTTTTGGTTGGCTCATTATATCAAAGATACGACTTGAAATAACTTTATTAAGAAAATAAAATAAAAATTGCAATTCCCACAAAAACCAATATTTGGAGCCATTTTAAAAATCTACCTATTTTTTTATTTTGCCGTAAATAATCTGAAATTTTACCAGCTAATATCGCAAACAAAGAAAAAATAATTAGGGAAACTGCCATAAAAACAAAACCCAAAATAAAAAATTGAGATACTGTACTTAAAGTTTCACTAAATAAAAATGCTGGAAAAAATGCCAAAAAGAAGATTGAAACCTTAGGGTTTAGCACATTCATTATAAATCCTTGTTTAAATAATTGACTTGTACTTTTCTGAGGTTTATTGTCGGAAGTCAACTCAATTTGTGAAGAACTCTTATACACTTTATAGGCTAAGAATACTAAATAACTTGCTCCAAAAATCTTTAAAGCCAAAAATAAATTTTCATTCTCTTTAATAATGACCGACACTCCAAAAGCGACTAAAGTAGTATGAACAATACATCCTGATATTAAACCAAAAACAGTCGCCAGTCCATATTTTACACCATTGGTAATACTTTGTATTAATACATAGATATTATCTGGGCCTGGAGAAATTGCTAATAATGCAGTCGCTGCTATAAAAGAGAGAATTATTTCCAAGTTGTATTAGTTAATTAGTTGCTTGTTATTTGACTTTAGCTCTGAACTATTAAAACTCGATGCTAAATTACAATTTAAGGCAAAAAAAATCCTGCCGAAACAGGATTTTTAGTATTCTTATGTGTTTTATGCAAGCTATAAGGTTGCAGCGTACTCGATAAGGTCAACTATTTTTGTTGAATATCCCATCTCGTTATCATACCAAGCAACTACCTTTACAAAATTATCTGTTAAAGCAATTCCAGCACCAGCATCAAAAATACAAGTACGCGGATCACTCACAAAGTCTTGAGAAACTACTGCTTCTTCAGTATATCCTAAAATACCTTTCAATTCATTTTCAGATGCTTTTTTCATAGCAGCTTTTATATCATCATAAGAAGCACCTTTCTCTAAACGAACTGTAAGATCTACCACAGAAACATCCATAGTTGGCACTCTAAATGCCATTCCTGTTAATTTACCATTCAATTCAGGAATTACCTTACCTACAGCTTTTGCCGCACCTGTAGAAGATGGTATAATATTTCCTAAGGCTGATCTACCTCCTCTCCAATCTTTTGCAGAAGGTGCATCAACAGTATTTTGAGTTGCTGTAGTGGCATGAACCGTAGTCATTAAACCTTCAACAATTCCGAAATTATCGTTTAATACTTTTACTAATGGAGATAGGCAGTTGGTCGTACATGATGCATTAGAAAAAATAGTGTCAGTTGCTTTTAATTTTTCGTTATTCACACCCATTACAAACATTGGTGCATCGGGAGATGGAGCAGAAATAACTACTTTTTTTGCTCCTCCCTTAATGTGCAAAGATGCTTTTTCTAAATCTTTGAAAATACCTGTTGAGTCGATTACATATTCAGCACCTACTTCATCCCACTTTAAGTTTTCAGGATTGCGTTCAGCTGAAATTCTTACGGTTTGTCCATTAACAACTAAGGAACCGTCTTTAACCTCAACTGTTCCGTTAAAAGCACCATGAACAGAATCATACTTTAGCATGTATGCCAAATAATCTACTTCTAATAAATCATTAATAGCTACTACTTGGACATTATCTCTTTCCATGGCCGAACGAAATGCCAATCGTCCAATTCTACCAAATCCGTTAATTCCTATTTTTATCATAATTTTAATTTTTAAACTGATAATATATCAGATATTCTTAATAATTCTCTATTTATGTCATGAGAGCTTTTTATAGCCTCCTCAATATTTGTTGTTACTATTTTACTATTTATAAAACCAACCATTGCGTTAGATTTTCCATCTAAAAGACTCTCAACGGCTTTAACCCCTAATTTACTCGCTAACACCCTATCAAAACAGGTAGGGCTACCTCCACGTTGCATATGACCAAGTACAGAAACTCGTGCCTCATATCCGGGTAGATTTTCCTTAACATATTCTGCCAATTCAAACACATTTTTACCTGTTTTATCTCCTTCGGAAACTACTACTATGCTTGATGATTTTCCGCTACGTTTACTCTTCTTTAAAGATTCTAACAACCTATCCAATCCTAAATCTTCTTCTGGTAATAAAATTTCTTCAGCACCTGCACCAACACCTGCATTTAATGCTATAAAACCAGCATCTCGACCCATAACCTCAACAAAAAACAATCTATTGTGTGAGCTGGCTGTATCTCTAATTTTATCGATACATTCTACAACCGTATTTAATGCCGTATCGTAACCAATGGTTGATGAAGTTCCGGCTATATCGTTATCAATCGTACCCGGAACACCTATAAAAGGTATACCGTGCTCTTTTCCAAATACAATTCCCCCATTAAAAGTACCATCGCCACCTATAAGTATCATGGCATCTACGCCTGCTTTTTTTACTTGTTCATAGGCTTTTGCTCTACCTTCTTTTGTTCTAAACTCTTTAGAACGAGCTGATTTTAAAATAGTACCTCCTTTACTGATAATATTTTTCACGCTTCTAGCGGTAAGTTCAATATAATCGCCTTCTATCATACCTTGATAGCCTCTGTAAAAACCTACACATTCTACATTGTAATAAGAACAAGCTCTAGCAACTGCTCTAATAGCAGCATTCATTCCTGGAGCATCTCCTCCAGAAGTTATTACACCTATTTTCTTTATGTTCTTGCTCATAGATTGCACTTATTTAAAGCAGCGTAAAATTAAGAATAATAAAGGTAATTTCTGTTCTTTTTAGAATTTTTGTACGAAATCGTTATCGTATAAATGAAGTGTAAAAAAACGTAAAATTAAAAGTAACTTATTTTATCACTTTTTTACTGAACGAGGTATAGAATCTTTTTTTCTTGATCCGAAATTTATTAACTTTTTTTCAGCTCTTAAACTATCTTTAACTTTTTTCTTGAGCTTCTTTTTGTCACTTCTTTGGAACAATTTATCCATTAATTCTTTGGTATTATCATAATCTACTCGCCAAGATAAACCAATACCATGGGTATATCCTTCTACATCAGTAACATCATATTCTATATCATTCTGTCTGGTGTATGCTTTAGCTCTTAATGTACCTTCTTCGTTTAAAGGAAGTTCAACTTCAACTTCCCCTACAATGTTATTTTGTTGTGTGTTGGTACTCACAGGCACACCAACTTTACCATTTACTATAAGTTTATCTGCAATAGTACTGGAAAACGAAACACCTAATTGATCGCTCAGGTCATAGGATCTCACATCGTTTCTACTGGCAATATCATAAGTTACTCCCAATTCAAACTTATCTCCTTTTGATTTTAAAATACCCGAAAGCACCTTGGTTATTTTTTCTGAGAGATTTCCGGTTAGGGCAGCGTTACCATCAAAATTCAAATTCCCTTGATCTAATGGCATAAATGAATTAGCCATTAACAAAGAGAAAAACTGTGTCATTTTAGCATCTTCATTACTCAATTTAAAATCCAGTTCTGAATTGATACTCGAATTTTGGTTCAGTAGCTCTATATCAAAATCTATATCCGAATTTAATAATTGACCTGTAATATTTGCAATTAAGTTTACATCTATTTTTCTATTAGATCTTTGGTCTATGTTATCTAGTAGAATGGAAGGGTTTGCTTTTGTTTTATAAATGGCTTTTATATTTAAAAATGCATCAAACGGATTACCGTTCCAAATTACCTGGCCACCAGGCTGAACAATAAAGTCTTTGTTAACTATATTTCTAAATTCATAAATACCATCAGAAATAACATACACACCATTAATTTCAAATTTACCATTTGTATTGATTTCAATACCCATATACCCATTACCACTACCTCTTAAAATACTACCAGTATTTTTATCAATTACAATTTCGGCAATGGCATTATCCCTTACTTCTAAGTCAAAGTTTAAGCTCAACCCTTTAAGTTTGTCAAAAATAATTTCTTCACGTTTGTTTTTATCAACACCATTTTCAGCTAGGGTTACAAAATTAATTAAGCCCGAATCTCCAATAGTAGAAACGTCACTTAATGGCACAATAAATTCAGTGCCAGGCATTGTAGCACCTTCCACATTGATAGTTAACTGATCCGTATAACCTCTTATTTGGGCATTTCCATCCATAAAAGCTGTTCCGTAGTATTGCACTTCCTCATCTTCTAAGGTGTTTAAAACCAGTAAATTATCAGTATCAATATTTAAATTTAAGTACCATTTTTTAAATTTATAATGGATAATACTACCAAATAAACTCCCTTTTGTATTCCTATCTGTATCAGTAATTTCTGTTGGAAGGAATTTGAAAGTACGATTGTTTAATTCTACTTTAGAGTTATTGGCAAGTGCATAATCTACATTTAAATATGGAATTTTTATTCCAGCATTATCTAGGGTTAGTTCTCCGTTAAAATCGGGGTTTTCTAATAAACCCGATACTGTTCCATAACCTTTTACCCTACCCCTTATATCAGTTATAACATCTTTACCTAAAGCACTAAAAGAACTAACATCAAACTCGTAAAAATTATAATTAGCAAGAATTGTTGGTTGCTCTGCAGAAAAGTCCACCTCACCATCTGCAACAAAAACATCATATTCGTCATTTGTTAATCTTGCCGCTATTTGGTATTGCTCTATAGAGTTATCCCCTTGTGCCGTTAAAAAAAGATTGCCTTGTTTTATATTATTTATATAAAAGTTATTTATTGAAACATTGGCCAAAGGAAACGTTTCGCCATTCATTTGTTTATAATTAACTCTTCCGTTCACCAGACCTGTCATTTCAAAACCATCAATGTATGGTGTTATTCCGTTAAGATCGACATTTTTTAGATTTAGAGTGAGATCTTTGTTATTTTTCCCGCTGATTATTCCCGCCATGTCTATGACTTGGTCTTCATGAGAAATTGTAAACTTATCAAAAGCAAAGGTGTTTAAGGCCTTGTCAAATACTATTTTATTTTGATCGTTATTATTAGGGTTTACTGCCCAGTTGTTTTCTTTAAAAATAATATCAGATCTTTTCATTCCAACAACCGATTTATTGTTTTCATTAATAGTATGATAAAAACTTAAGTCAAATTTTTCTTTTAGATCTTTACCTCCAACAAAATCGGTTCTGAAAAACAAGGTGTCATTTAAAGTTACGTTAACCAAATTAACATCAGCTATATTATAATATTTAGAATTAATCTTGTCAACGCTCAATAGTGTATTATAGATTGGATTTTTATTATCAATTTGTAACCTAATGTTTTCAATTAGGTTATTGTAAGCGTCTATTTGTGGCGATCTTACTGTCAATTCAAATTTATCCAAATCTGAACTTATGGTTCCTTTAATAGTTGAGTTAGCTCCAATTTTTACTTTAGGAAAAAATACATCAACAATTTTATTGTAGATTTTAAAATTAAAATCTACAAATTGGCCTTTAGTAACCAACTCTGGTGTATAGTTTGCATAAACACCCGCAAATGAATTTGTTGCTAATTTTCCTATTTCATCATATTTAAATATACCTTTTATTCTTCCTTCTATTATATCGGTAGAATTCATAGTTACAACTCTAATACTGTCTTGGAACTCTGAAGTGATTTTAAAATCTGTAAAAAAGTAATCGTCGTTTTGATTGGTATATGAAGCATCTGAAAAGTTAATTTCACCAGCCATATTATCTAAGGTATTTCCTTGTAATTTTATATCTATTTTCCCTTTGAGGATGGATATAGAGTCTCTTTTAAAGAGGTTCAATTTATTAAAATCAGAATAGGTTACATCTGCAATAAAATCAAAATCATAAACTTTTTTGGATAAATCTGCCAATCCCGTAAAACTCATCTGCAGATTTTCGTCTTTGGATACCAAGCTTCCGTTAAAGTGTTTATTTTTAAATACACCATTTATATCAATATCGTTATAAGTATACCCTTTATATTGATGTTTAAAAATATTACCGTTTAGTGTAGTGTTAATATTATCTATTGTAAATCCTTTACCCTTTACGTCTGCTATTAAAGATAATTTGCCAACTAAACTATCTTGTATAATTTTACCGAATTCTAGATCTACAAATTCAATTTCACCAGCGTACCTAGCATTGTTTACATCATCTATATTTGTCATTTTTAGATCGGTAATAATTTTGCCAAGATCTGTTCTAATAATAACATCAGCATTCATTAATTCAGTAGTAACATAAGATTGTCCGGTAACACTAAATCTACCTAACCTACTAACGGATGGCGGTAAATTTTTACCTAAAAGGTTAGGCAATATTATTTTTAAATTTTCATAATTAGAAGTTAGCTCATTAATATTAGCCGTCATCGAAAACCCGTTTTCGTTGTTAATTGTATTTTTAAAATGAAAGTGTCCATTGATAATCGAATTCCTGTTAGATTCCAACTCAAGATTGTTCAGTTTAAAATCGTTTAACGTTCCATCTAAATCAGCAGTAAAATTCACCTTATCATTTAAACCCAACTCATTATAAAATTTATTCAAATCAATTAATGACACTTCAGCTTTACTAACTTTGGCATTAATTAATACTTTATTATTAAAATCTGCTAAATCTTCTCTGTTATAACTAAATGTGAAATCAGCACTTATTTTAGAATTTTGTGTAGCCAAATAAGTAGAATCAAATGTCATTTTGGTTTTGGTATAAATAAAATTTGAAGTTAACTGTGTAACTTCAATACCATGGTTTTCAACTAAAGAAACCCTTCTTACATTTGCATAAACCTGCGGCCCTTCAATTTTAAAATTATCTACAATTCCTGTTATTTTTTTGTAATAGACAATAGCTTCCTCCTGTTTATTTTTATCAAAAAGGTAAAAATTCCCATTGTCAATATTTAGTTTTGACGAGGTTAATAGAAATGGTGTTTCTGATGGTGTATCATCTCCATCATCAAACTTATCAATAAAAATAGATAGGTTATCGTTTTCTTCGCCCTTGTACGTTTTCATATACAGATAGAGTCCTTCAACATCAATTTCGCCAAACTCCAATTTGTTATCTATAATATTTTTATAACTAAAAACTGATGTTGTAAGTTGGTTTACATAAATTAAAGAATCGTTATGGTGATCGTTAATGCTAACACCCTTAAGTTTAACGTTTCCTAAATAAGATAAATCTACTTTTTGAACAAGAATATTAGTGTTGTAAGTCTTATTTAGATTGTTTGTAACTACTTTGGCAATTTTAGTTTGAACTGCAGGTAAAGAGAATAGAGCAACAGATACTACAACCAATAACAGTAAAATTATTAGTATTCTTAGTATTATTTTTTTTGCTCTTTTGATAGTTTTAAATGTTATAAATTTGCCGTGTTAAAAATACAATAATTAGAGGTACAAATTTTGTGCCTTACTGATAAACTTGACAACAAATAATTCAACATATATTTTAGCGATAGAATCATCTTGCGATGATACAGGGGTTGCTATCTTACACAACGACAAAGTGTTGTGTAATGTTGTGGCAAATCAAGAAATTCATTCGCAATATGGAGGTGTAGTTCCTGAATTGGCTTCAAGAGCACATCAGCAACATATTGTACCTGTTGTACATCAAGCTCTTAAAAAAGCTAGAATTGACAAAAAACAATTAAATGCTATAGCCTTTACTAAAGGTCCAGGATTGATGGGGTCATTACTAGTTGGAAGTTCGTTTGCCAAATCAATGTCTTTGGCCTTAAATATTCCGCTGATTGGAGTAAACCATATGCGAGCACATATTTTAGCTCATTTTATTGATGACGAAAGTCAACAAAAACCACCTTTCCCTTTTTTATGTTTAACCATAAGTGGTGGACATACTCAAATAGTTAAAATAACTGATTTTTTTTCTATGGAAGTTATTGGTGAAACCCTCGATGATGCCGTTGGTGAAGCTTTTGACAAATCCGCTAAAATATTGGGATTGCCATATCCAGGAGGCCCTTTGGTAGATAAATATGCACAATTAGGAAACCCAAATGCTTACGTCTTTACAAAACCAAAAACTAAAAACCCATTAGATTTTAGTTTTAGTGGATTAAAAACGGCTATTTTATATTTTATTCAAAAAAATGTAAAAGAGAATTCCAATTTTATAGAAGAAAACCTGAATGATATTTGTGCATCTATTCAATTTACAATTACTTCAATTTTAATGGATAAATTAAAAAAAGCCGTAAAACAAACTGGAATTAAACATATTGCCATTGCTGGAGGTGTTTCTGCAAATTCTGAAATACGGAAAGTACTAAAAGAAGCTGAAAATAAATATGATTGGACTACGTACATTCCAAAATTTGAATATACCATGGATAATGCAGCTATGATAGGTATTGTAGGCTATTACAAATTTTTAGATGGACAGTTTGATGGTTTAGATGTAACCGCGAATGCCAGAATGAAAATGTAGTTTACTGCTTTTCCATTTTAAATTCGCCGATATGCCATAATATTCCTGATGGGTCATGTATAAAAAATTCATTTCCCCAATCGTTTTCTGCAATATTGGATATCCGCACAGTTGGATACTTCTTGGTTAAATTTAGATTTGTTATTACTTCTAAGTGCTTTTCTAAATTTTCTACTTCCAAAAACAGCATGGTATTATCTACCCAATCTTTTACATAAGCATCTTGTAAATAAAACCCAAAATCGCCCATTTTAAAATACGCCATTTTAGGTGAGATTTTAAATTCTTCAAATCCAAGATCTAAATAGAAATTTCTGGAAATTGTGAAATCTATAGCACCAATAAACGGCCTGATTGATTTTGGGGTGTATTGCATTTGAAGTGATTATTTCAACGTTTTATTAAAATCCAAGGCTTTATCTATCCAATATTCTAAATCAGATTCCAAGTCAAAACCTTTAGGAGTAACAAAAATATACCCTTTCATGGGTCTGCCTGTAAAATCCATAGGTAAGCTAACTTCTTTTGTTATTTCTTTTTCATAAGCTTCCGTTCCAATTTTTGCCATTAACAAACTATCTCCATATTTTTTGTCGATATGAATACCACAAGTCATTTTATCGTTGACCATAAAAACCAGCCCGCCCATCATTTTTTTACTGCAAAACGCTACATTTTTAGATTTTATAATTGCACTTATTCTTTCTCCTAAGTGTTCATCGTATGCCATTTATTGATTATTTAAATCCCTAAGATACAATTATATTAGAAAATTATAAACAAAAAAAATCCCAAACTCTAGCAATTGGAATTTGGGATTTTTTATTGAAATTTGTATTTTCTATCCTAGCATGGCCTCGGCAATCTTTTTATAAACACCATCTCTTAATTTTTCTCTTATAGCAGAAAATGCAATAATGGTTTCTTTTACATCTTCTAAAGTATGTGCCGCTGTAGGAATCATTCTAAGTAAAATCATTCCTTTTGGAATAACTGGATACACTACAATAGAACAGAAAATACCATGATTTTCTCTTAAATCGTTGACCATAGCCATGGCTTCAGGTATGTCACCTTTTAAAAATACTGGTGTTACACATGTGTTTGTATTACCAATATCAAAACCTTGCTCTTTAAGACCTGATTGCAATGCATTTACATTTTCCCAAAGTTTTTCTTTAAGCTCTGGCATTGTACGTAACATATCTAAACGTTTTAATGCTCCTTTAACCATTGCCATTGGCAATGATTTTGCAAACATTTGCGAACGCATATTATATTGTAAAAATTGAATAATATCTTTATCAGCAGCAAAAAATGCACCAATGCCTGCCATTGATTTTGCAAATGTGGCAAAATAAACATCTATATCATCTTGTACGCCTTGCTCAACACCTGCACCTCTACCACCTTCACCTAAGGTGCCAAATCCGTGAGCATCATCCACTAAAAATCTGAAATTGTATTTTTTCTTAAGAGCTGCTATTTCTTTCAGTTTACCTTGCTCACCCCGCATACCAAAAACACCCTCAGATATTACTAAAATTCCGCCACCATTTTCAGTTGCCATTTTAGTTGCCCTTTTTAAGTTTTTTTCTAAACTTTCTACATCATTGTGCTTATATACAAAGCGTTTGCCCGCATGCAAACGAACACCATCAATAATACATGCATGAGTATCAATATCATAAACAATAACGTCGTGCTTGGTTACTAGGGCGTCTATGGCAGAAACCATACCTTGATAGCCAAAATTAACCAAATATGCTGCTTCTTTATTAACAAAATCTGCACATTCTTGCTCTAATTGCTCGTGAAAAGGAGTGTGACCTGACATCATTCTGGCACCCATTGGGTAGGCCATACCATGTTCGGCTGCTGCTTCTGCATCTGCTTTTATAACCTCAGGATGATTAGCTAAACCTAAATAATCATTAATACTCCAAGTAATAACCTTTTTTCCGTTAAAGCCCATTCTGTTTGAGATAGGCCCTTCTAATTTAGGAAAAACATAATATCCTTCTGCTTGTTCGGCCCATTTACCTAACGGGCCTTTATCTTTAATTATTCTTTCAAATAAATCTTTCACATTTTCAAATTTAATACTGCAAAGTAACTAAAATTTTAGCTTATTTAAAGGTACGATATCACTCTTTTTCAACAAGATACTTATTAAGTAACTAAAAATACAATAAAAACCATAAAAAAAGGCTTCAAAAATGAAGCCTGAATATTAGTTTATTTAAGTATTTTATTTAATATATTCAATTTCTGATTGTACAAATTTTTCAGTATCAAAAAAGCCTTGTTCTCTCATCCAATCATCACTATATACTTTGCTCATGTACCTTGAACCATGATCAGGAAAGATAACAACAACATTACTATTTTGATCAAATTCACCTTTTTTTGCTAATTGAAAAACGGCCTGCATAGCCGCACCACTTGTATATCCTGCAAAAACACCTTCAGTTAGTGCTATTTCTCTTGCTCTATGTGCACTATCCTCATCATTTACCTTTTCAAATTTGTCAATCACATCAAAATCTGTAGCGGTAGGAATTAAATTTTTACCCAGACCTTCTATCCGGTATGGGTAGCTTTCTTTGGTATCTAACTCTCCTGTTTCATGAAATTTTTTCAATACAGACCCATAAGCATCAACACCAATGATTTTAATATTTGGATTTTGTTCTTTTAAGTATTTTGAAGCTCCAGATATTGTTCCGCCTGTACCACTTGCAGCTACTAAATGCGTTATTTTGCCTTCAGTTTGTTCCCAAATTTCAGGACCTGTAGTGTTGTAATGTGCATCAATATTTAATTGATTAAAATATTGATTGATATAAACCGAATCTGCAATTTCAGAGTGCAATTTTTTAGCAACATTGTAATAAGAACGAGGATCATCAGCACTAACATGAGCTGGGCAAACGTACACTTTAGCACCCATTGCCTTTAACATGTCAATTTTATCATTTGAGGATTTAGAAGATACTGCTAAAATACAATCGTAACCTTTAATAACACTAACCATAGCAATACTAAAGCCAGTATTACCTGATGTAGTTTCTATAATTGTTGTCCCTTTTTTGATTAAGCCTTGCTTTTCAGCTTGTTCGATAATATGTAAGGCAATTCTGTCTTTAGTTGAATGACCTGGGTTGTAACCTTCAAACTTTGTATAGAACTTACCTTCTAATTTGTTGGTAATTTTGTTTAATTTAATCATTGGTGTACTACCAATAAGCTCTAAAATGTTTTGGTTAATACCTAATTTATAACTCATAAAAAATCAGTTCTAATTATTATTAACTAACGGGCAAATTTACTGTTTTTTTTTAAATCACTTTTAAATATCATCTAAAAATGACCAAAAGAAGTAATTTTTTTAAAAGTTTTTAAACAGAAACTTTTTACAAATAACAGTAAAAACCCCAACTGAGTTATTCAAAAAAACCTGCCACTTTTAACAATGCAATATTAAATGGTAGGTTATATAGCTTAAGACAACTCAAACAACTTATTTAAGAAAGCTATCCTTAGTGTTAATAACTTATTGATGAATTTTTTATTCTCTTTAAACAACCTATCCTCTTTAAAACTAACAAATTTTCCTTGTGCATGAATACTAAAACCATCTGATTTGTATATAACCAACTGGTAATAAGGTATTACCCAAGTAAAATTTCTAAGACCTTTATTTATCAAAACCAAAATACCTTTAGGTCTTAATTCTATGTTGGCATAGGTTATATCAGCAACTTTATTAATATATTCTTTCATATTAGTGCTTACCGTATTAACTATCATACGTTTTGAACCTATTCCCTTTAATTTTAAAATCTGCCAAAAAGTAAATGACTTACCAACTAAATCATTAATCAGTATTTCATCTTTTTTATTGTGGTATGTAGTTTCTAAAACCACTTTTTATATTTTTTATTTAGGTCTTTGATAACCTAATCGCTTTTCTAAATTAGGAATAGTGTATCCATCTAAGCCATTTATTGAGGCTACTTTACCTAAAGACAGATTTATAAATCCATCTTCCTGTAGCATATCATCTTTTATATATAAGTCAATAATTTCACCGATAACTAAAATTATATCGTTACTTTTTATGTGATATTCTTCTACAAATTTCATTCCTAACTTAATAGGAGCACCCTCAACAAAAGGAGCTGGAAAATTATTTAAATATTCAGGTTTTAAATTTGTCTTTTCAAATTCTGATATTGACTTGTCATATTTTGCCGAAGTATGATGAGCATCTTTTAAAATAGTATCATAAATATGATTAATAGTAAATGTCCCTGTCCTTTTTATATTTTCGTACGTGTTTCTGAGTACCGTCGTTGGCCGAAAAAAGACACCCAATAATGGCGGATTTGAACCCATATGAGTAACTGAACTAAATACTGCTACATTTTCTATACCCTCAGGGGACTTTGTGCCAATTAAATTAGCCGATTTATAACCTGAACAACTATTGATTAGATTTATACGATAAAGATGGTGAAAATTGTTAATGTCTGCTCTACTAAAATGTATCATTATAAATTTTCGAAATTAAAAATTTTTACATCTTTCGACTTTAAATCGAACATTAAATTATATAAGCCAAAAAATGTCCTGTTTATATAAATAAAATGTTTAGACCCTCTGTTTCCATTCATTTTTCTTAATTCAGTACTTTTAGAGTATCGTTCGCCTAATTGTCCTATCTTTTCAAAAAATTCAGAATTAGAAAAATCAAACACCTCTTGATGTAAAGGTTGCGTAAACAGACTCAACATTTCATGAAACATTTGCGTAAAAAATTCAATTTCTTCTTCTGAATCATCTTCTCTCAAAATTTCTAATTCAAAAAGTTTTTCCTTGAATAAGATCGGATTGTTAATATTCTCTTTTTCAGCTAACTCAAAATAAGGAATATAAAACTCTTGAGGAATTTCTTTTATACAACCAAAATCAATTACAATTAATTGCCCTTGTTTATTAATTAAAAAATTACCTGGATGTGGATCTGCATGTACTTTTTTCAATTTATGGATTTGAAACATATAAAAATCCCATAAGGCTTGCCCTAATTGATTAGATATTGCTTGGTTAGTATTATGAGCTACAAATTCCGACAAATGCTCACCATGCATCCAATCCATTGTAATAATTCTCTGTGAAGAATATTTTTCATAATAATTAGGAAAAAGCAAATTTGGTATATGTTTACACGCATTAACCATAGCTTTACTCTGTTTTACTTCTAATGTGTAGTCCGTTTCTTCAATTAACTTATCTTCAACCTCCTTGAAATACTTATCAGAATCTTTACCCTTTATATTAAACATGCTCATTGCTATAGGTTTGACCATAGTTAAATCTGAGCTAATGCTTTGAGCTACACCAGGATACTGGATTTTTATGGCCAATTCTTTATTATCTTTCACTGCTTTATGGACTTGACCAATACTCGCTGCATTCACAGAAGTAGCATTAAATTCATCAAAAATTTCATTAGGATGTTTGCCAAAATACTGCTTAAACGTTTTAATAACTAATGGCGGTGATAATGGTGGTACAGAAAACTGAGCCAATGAAAATTTCTCTACGTATGCTCTTGGTAAAATATTCTTTTCCATGCTCAACATTTGAGCTACTTTTAAAGCACTACCTTTTAATTGTTTGAGGCCATTATAAATATCATTAGCGTTATTCTGATTTAATTTTTCCTTTGCAACTACTTCAGTATTAATAATTTTATCACCATAATATTTCAGGTAATTAACACCAACCTTGGCTCCTGTTTTTACCAACTTTGAGGCACGTTGCATTTTAGAAATTGGAATACTATCTATAGTCTTCATTAGCTTTATATTTTTACCTTTTCTTTATATAAAAACTTACCAAAATCGATAATACTTTTTATGGGTTGTGTATCAATTAAATCAAAACTTGTGTTAACACTTTTTTCAATAAAAATATCTGTTTTTTCAAAATTCTTAGATGTGTCATCCATCCAAAATTTCATAGTTACAATCAGTTGCAACCAAGCCGACTCTTTTAAAGTCTTTTGTTGGAATTTTGTGATTTTTTCCTCTTTTATATCCAACATTTCAATTTCAAGCCCATCAACATAATCAGTAAAGACTTTCTTTAGTTCTGATAGTTTAGAAATGTTTTTCAGCTTATTTTTATCTGCACTAAGAGCTTGTAGCACATAGCTTCTATTGGCTGTTAAGTTTTCGAAAAACGTAAAATAAAAACATAATAGTTTATCTCTAGATTCGTATGATTCATACTCCTCACTTTTATTCAATGTCGTTAGTGTATTATCAAAAAATGTTTTAAAAACGTCTTTTTCAATAGCCTCAAAAGTACCATAGAAATTATAAAATTGTGCTTCATCAAAATTATTCTGTTTTGCAAATGCATAGACAGATTTTGGTTTATCATTATGCTCTAAAACATAATCCATATAAAAGGACAACAGTTGATTTGAGGTAATATTTTTCTTTTTTGCCATGATTTATAATTTAAAGTGTAAAGATACTAATTGTTTAACTTTAATAAAAATATATTAAACAAAATAATGTTAAGAATAAAAAAAGTGCCAACTAGCGGCACTTTTTAAATTAGATTTCACAAAACTTACTCTTTAATTCCTTCCATTTCTAGTAGAAACCCGTAGTCTCTTGCTGTATCCTTTAAAGCATTAAATCTACCCGATGCACCACCATGTCCAGATTCCATATCGGTATGCATTACCAACAAATTATTATCCGTTTTATGAGCTCTTAATTTGGCCAACCATTTTGCAGGTTCATAATATTGTACTTGGCTATCATGCAATCCAGTTGTGATTAGCATGTTTGGATACTCTTGCTTTGTAACATTATCATAGGGTGAATACGACAGCATATAATCGTAATACTCTTTTTCGTTGGGGTTCCCCCATTCGTCATATTCGAATGTAGTCAACGGAATGGTTTCATCTAACATTGTAGTAACCACATCAACAAATGGTACAGCGGCAACTACACCATTATATAACTCTGGGTTCATGTTTACTACGGCACCCATTAATAAACCACCAGCTGATCCGCCCATAGCATATAAATGATCAGCAGAAGTATAATTATTTTCAATTAAGTATTTTGAACAATCTATAAAATCGGTAAACGTGTTCATTTTATTGAACAATTTACCATCCTCGTACCATTGCCTGCCCAGATATTGACTTCCGCGGATGTGTGCCAAAGCATATACAAAACCGCGATCCAACAAACTTAAGCGTGTGGTGCTAAACCCATCGGGAATGGTGTTTCCGTAAGAGCCATAAGCGTACAATAGCAATGGGGTGTCTTTGCCCAATTCGGTATCTTTTCTATGCACAATGGAAACCGCAACTTTTTTCCCGTCGCGTGCCGGTACCCAAATGCGTTTACTGGTGTAATTGTTCTTATCGAATTTTCCGCCAAGTACTTCTTGTTCTTTTTTTATTTCCTTGGACTTGTCCTTCATGTTATAATCAATAACGGATGCCGGTGTGGTAAACGAATTGTAGCTATAACGGATAATGTCGGTATCAAATTCAGGGTTGTTGTTTACCCGTACGGAATAAGTTTCTTCATCAAACGGCAGGTACTCATCGGCAGTTCCGTCCCATCGTTTTATGCGGATTTTACTCAACCCGTTTGAACGTTCTTCCAGCACCAAATAATTTTTAAATATTGAAATATCTTCCAATAACACATCTTCTCTATGGGGAATTACATCAACCCAATTATCAGAACCAGTTTTATCAACTGGTGTTTTCATTAATTTAAAATTTGACGCTCCATCCTTATTGGTATAGATATAAAAGTGATCGCCAAAATGAGAAATATGATACTCAAGTTCTTTAACTCTTGGCTGTATAATTTTAAACTTCTCATTAGGTGTATTTGCATTTAGCACTTGATATTCCGTAGTTAACGTACTACTAGATCCAATAGCTATAAATTGATTTGATTTTGTTTTAAAAACATAGGTGCTATACGTATTATCTGCCTCATAAAATATCTCAACATCTTTAGAAGGATCGGTACCTAAAATATGTTTAAAAATTCTTTCCGCCCTTAAAGTTGTAGGATTTTTTTTGGTATAAAAAACCGTCTTGTTATCATTTGCCCAAACTGATGAACCAGATGTGTTTTCAATCTTTTCTGGATAAAACTCGCCAGTTTCCAAGTTTTTAAATTGTAAAACATACTGACGACGACTTATGGTATCTACCGCAAAGGCAGCAATTTTGTTATCAGGACTAACATTTAATCCGCCCAATCGATAGTATTCATGCCCTTCTGCCAATTTATTGACATCGAACAACAATTCTTCATCAGCATCTAAATTTCCTTTTTTACGAGCGTAGATTGGATATTGCCCATCTTTTACATATCGAGTTATATAGTAGTAACCATTATCTTTATAGGGTACAGACTCATCATCTTCTTTAATTCTAGATTTCATTTCTTGGAACAATTCCTCACGAAACTCTTTGGTATGTCCCATCTTTTTTTCAAAATAGTCATTTTCAGCATTAAGATAGTCTAATACTTTCTGAGTATGCTCATCTGGATTTTCTGAATTTTTCTGTTCATCTGATAACCGCATCCAATAATAATTGTCTGTTCTAGTATCACCATGAATTTCCATCTCTTTAGGAACCACATCCGCAATAGGTGCATTAATCTCTTCTGCTTGCATCTTATCTTTTTTGCATGAAGTGGCAAAAGTAAGTGAAACTATTGTTAAAATAAAGGCTAATTTTTTCATTTTATGTGTTTTATTATTTTCTACTAAAATAGTAAATTTGCAACTAACCAGTTAACTACTAAAACATGTTCGGAGATTTACAGGGAATGATGGGAAAACTTAAAGAAACCCAACAAAAAATAGAAGAAACAAAAAACGACTAGATACCGTTTTGGTTGAAGGCACTTCTAATCAAGAAAAAATTAAAGTAACGGTTACCGCAAATAGAACCGTAAAAGATATTGCTATAGAAAATAGTCTATTGAATGACAAGGAAGAATTAGAAGATTTCTTAATCATTGCATTAAATGATGCTCTTAAAAAGGCAAATGACATTAATGAAGCAGAAATGGCCGCCGCCGCAAAAGATGGCATGCCAAATATACCTGGATTAGATTTTTTTAAATAACTCTTTTCCCATGATTTTTATCAGGATTTAAAGTTTGCTTTCATTTTACTTTTGTGCTCTAATTTAAGAGTCAAAGAATATGAAGCCGGTAATTACATTTTTACTTTTCACTTTTTCATCTATACTATTATATGCACAATCCAACAATAAGTTAAAACTCAATTTTGACGAATCTGGCAACTCTTATATCAAAGCCAATATTGCGAGTCAACTGTGGTTGAGATATGCCGAAATGAATCCGGGTACTACAATAAATGACGCTGAAATTAAGAATACTTATGAAGTTTCTATGCGAAGACTGCGTATTGGGATTTCAGCTCAATTAACTCCAAAACTATTAATAGTATCTTCGTTTGGCGGTAACAATTTGAATTATAATACTGATAAAACTTTTCAGTTTAAAGTCCTTGATTTATATGCAGAATATAAATTTAGTGACGCTATTAAAGTCGGAATTGGAAAATCTGGACACCAAGGTCTTAGCCGGGTTGATTCTAGAAGTTTTAAGTCTTTATTGACACTTGATGCACCAATTTTTAGTTTAAGTACTGTTAATAAAATTGATGATGAAGCCAGAAACTTAGGTTTATTTGCTAAAGGGCAAATCGGAAAAGTGGATTATCGTTTTGCTATACAAAATCCTGATAATTATAAGGCTGAACTCAAAACAAATGAAACTGATTTCGCTAAGAAAAAACCAGAAATTAAATGGACTGGTTATTTAAAATATCAATTTTTAGAAAAAGAAGGAAATAATAGTGCATACCACACCAGCACCTATTTAGGAAGTAAAAAAGTACTAAACCTTGGGGTCGGATTTACACATTTACCTAAAGCCACCTACTATTTGCCAAAAGAAAATGTAAGCGATATGGAATATTACGATTTAAACCATTGGGCAGTAGATTTATTTTATGATACACCGATAAACAAAGAAAATAACGAAGCAATCACTTCTTATTTGTCTTATATAAGTTACAATTTTGGCAAAGATTATATTAGAAATGTAGGTGCTAACAATCCAGCTACTGGAGTTAATCAAAACACTTCTTTTAATGGAAAAGGTAATGCATTTCCAATGATGGGCACTGGTAATACTCTATTTTTTCAAATGGGCTATTTAATGAGTAATACATTATTAGGTACAAACAAAGGGCAATTACAGCCTAATATTTCAATACAATATTCAGATTTTGATAAGCTAGATGACCCAATGCTTGTTTATGATTTTGGTATAAACTGGTATTTTAGTGGTCACAATAACAAACTTAGTTTAGGCTTTCAAAACAGACCTATTTTTAATACAGTAACTAATGAAATTGTTGTAACAGAAAGAAAAAATATGGCTGTCTTGCAATATCAGATGAACATAAATTAAAACTATTTATCTCTATTATTGATAACTTCAATAATGTCGATATTTTTATACTTAGGTACTATTTCAAGATAGTCAATTGCCAATCTCGCTTCCTGTTCTTCAAGCTTACCTTGCAAAAAAGAGCGTTGTAAAATATCTTCAATTAAAAAATCAATAGCCTTACTTTCAGGGTGATATTCACTTTTTAAAGACAGTTTAAATAAACCCGCAGTAGTATTGTACCAGAAAGCTTTCCAACCGCTACGATATTCTTTTATCAGCTCAAAAGTAGTTAACCCAGTTTGCCTGTGAATTAGTTTGATAAGTATTCTGCCCTCGGTGCGTGTCATTTTTTTTAACTTATCGGTAAATTCATCTTCCATAAACTTTTGCATCTTTTTAATATGCTTTTTGCGTTTACTAGTAGATTTTATTTTTTCTAATTGTTTATTTAACTGTAATAATCTCTCTGCAGCTAATTTGGCAAATGGATAAGCATTATGTACTTTTTTCCAGTACCAATAATAATAGCGTTGTTCTTTGGTAGAATCAAATTTTAGTTTGCTCAAGACCATCACATCGTCTAGTGTAAACATAATTGAATCTCCCTCAATCAATATTTTATCATCAATAATAGTGTCTCTTTTTACAATTTGCGATGTCGCAAAAAAAGAGGAGCATAAAAATAATATGATAAAAAAATTCTTCATAAATAAAATACCACTAAAATCGTTCCAAAATTACTAGTTTCTAACGATAGCATTTAAAATATAAACGTTAATTTTGAGATAAATTATTAAACTTAACTTCAAATTATGGCGAAAAATAGTATCCTCACGAAAAAATCATTAACATTTTTAGAAAAATACTTGAATAATGCTTCACCCACAGGTTACGAATGGGATGGGCAAAAAATTTGGATGGAGTACCTAAAACCTTATGTTGATGAGTTTATAACTGATACTTACGGAACGGCTGTTGGTGTTATAAATCCAAAAGCTGAATACAAAGTAGTAATTGAGGGTCATGCTGATGAAATTTCTTGGTATGTAAATTATATTTCAGATAATGGTTTAATATATGTTGTCAGAAACGGAGGGTCTGATCATCAAATTGCACCGAGTAAAATTGTAAATATTCACACAAAAAAAGGCATTGTAAAAGGTGTATTTGGTTGGCCAGCTATCCATACTCGTAATAAATCGAAAGAAGAAGCTCCAAAACCTGATAATATTTTTATTGACTGTGGGTGTAAAACCAAAGATGAAGTTGAAAAATTGGGCGTACATGTAGGATGTGTCATTACTTACCCTGATGAATTTCATATCTTAAACAAAGACAACTTTGTGTGCAGAGCGTTAGACAACAGAATGGGCGGATTTATGATTGCCGAAGTTGCTCGATTATTAAAAGAGAATAAAAAGAAACTACCTTTTGGACTATATATTGTAAACTCCGTACAAGAAGAAATCGGTTTACGCGGTGCTCAAATGATAGCGGAAAGAATACAACCTAATGCGGCAATTGTTACCGATGTAACGCACGATACTACGACCCCAATGATTGAGAAAAAGAAGCAGGGACATTGTGAAAATGGCAAAGGTCCTGTTGTTGCTTACGCACCAGCGGTACAGCAAAAATTACGCGATTTAATTACCGAAACCGCCGAAAAAAATAAAATTCCTTTTCAACGTGCGGCGTTATCTCGTGCTACGGGTACGGACACAGATGCTTTTGCCTACAGTAATAGCGGCGTGGCTAGTGCATTAATTTCCTTGCCTTTACGCTATATGCATACTACCGTAGAAATGGTTCACAAAGATGATGTAGAAAATGTTATTAAATTAATTTATGAATCATTGTTGCAAATTAAGAATGGAGAAACTTTTAGCTATTTTGAATAAAACAGCTTAAAAATAAACTATCATTTTTATCACAAAACATGATAATTCTCATAGATGAAATAGTACAATATATCTAATTTAGTTCTCCAAAAAATAGATAAAATTCTTACTCCTTTTTATGTATACAAAACATGTCAATATTAGTTAAATCATATACATTATGAGCAAAACCTACAGCGTAAAAGTAAACAACACTCTTGAATTTAATATTAGTGATGAAGATATTTCCTCACTAGATACAGTCCACTTGTCAGATAACCAATATCATGTGCTTGAAAATAATAAGCCTTATCGTGCTGAATTGACAACATCAAATTTCAATCAGAAAAAGTATTTTGTAAAAGTTAACAATAACAATTATGATGTATCTATTTCAAACCCATTAGATGTGTTGATTAAAGAAATGGGGTTTGCCTTGGGTTCTGCTAAAAAGGTGAATTCTATAAAAGCACCAATGCCAGGCCTAATTTTAGATGTACAGGTAAAAGAAGGTCAAGAAGTTAAAGAAGATGACACCTTGTTAATATTGGAAGCAATGAAAATGGAAAATGTAATTACTTCACCAAGAGATGGAATTATCAAATCGGTTGCTATAACCAAGGGAGGAACAGTTGAAAAAGGAGCATTATTGATTGAGTTTCAATCTTAATTTATTTCAGATGAAAAAAATACTAGTAGCCAACAGAGGAGAAATTGCCATTAGAGTACTAAAAACGGCAAAAAAAATGGGCATTAAAACCGTAGCGGTATATTCTACTGCCGACAGAAATGCCCCACATGTAAAATTTGCAGATCAAGCTATTTGCATTGGTGAACCCCCATCAAAAGAATCCTATTTACGAGGAGATAAAATAATTGAGGTTTCAAAAAAACTGAATGTAGATGGTATTCATCCTGGGTATGGTTTTTTAAGTGAAAATGCAGATTTTGCCGAATTAGCAGAAAAAAATAATATCATATTTATTGGCCCAAGGTCTAAAGCCATTAAAATGATGGGCGATAAATTAGCGGCTAAAGATGCTGTTAAAAATTACGATATCCCTATGGTACCGGGTATTGACAGAGCCGTAACCGACCCAAAAGAAGCTGTAGAAATTGCAAAACAAATCGGATTCCCAATTTTGATAAAAGCTGCTGCTGGAGGTGGTGGTAAAGGAATGCGTATCGTTGAAAAAGAAAAAGATGTTGAAGAACAAATGAAACGTGCTATCAGTGAGGCCACTTCTGCATTTGGTGATGGTTCAGTTTTTGTCGAAAAATACGTCACTTCTCCTAGGCATGTAGAAATTCAAGTAATGGCCGATAGCCATGGAAACGTATTACACTTCTTTGAAAGAGAATGTAGTATACAACGTCGTCATCAAAAAGTAGTTGAAGAAGCACCTTCTGCTGTTTTAACTCCAGAATTAAGAGAAAAAATGGGACAAGCGGCTATTAACGTTGCTAAATCTTGTGATTATATTGGTGCAGGTACCGTTGAATTTTTGTTGGATGCCGACCATAATTTTTATTTCTTAGAAATGAATACACGTTTACAAGTTGAACATCCCGTATCTGAATGGATTGCTGGAGTTGACCTTGTAGAATTACAAATTCGTGTAGCTCGTGGCGAAGAACTTCAACTAAAACAAAAAGACCTCAAAATTAATGGCCATGCTTTAGAGCTAAGAGTATATGCTGAAGACCCATTAAACGATTTTTTACCAAGTGTTGGTAAACTTGAGAAGTATCAATTACCAGTTGGTAAAAACATCCGTGTAGATAATGGTTTTGAAGAAGGTATGGATATTCCTATTTATTACGATCCGATGTTATCTAAATTAATAACCTACGGAAAAACACGTGAGGAAGCCATTGAGCTTATGATAAAAGCAATTGATAATTATATCGTAGAAGGTGTACAAACTACGTTACCTTTCGGGAAGTTTGTCTGTGAACACGAAGCTTTCCGCTCTGGTAATTTTGACACTCATTTTGTAAAAAAATTTTATTCGCCAGAAGCTCTGAAAGCCGAGATGGAGAAAGAAGCTAAAATTGCCGCTACACTAGCATTAAAAGTATACTTAGAAGATCAAAAGCAGTTAAAAATACCTATTCATTAATCACCTGAAATTATATGTATTATGAAAAAACAAATGGATACAAAAATTGAAGAGCTAGATAAACGTTTAGCATTAGCATATTTAGGTGGTGGTGAAAAGCGTATTGAAAAACAACACGCTAAGAAAAAATTAACGGCTCGTGAGCGTTTAGAATATTTGATGGATGAAGGCTCTTTTGAAGAAATGGGTGTTATGGTAACACATAGAACTACCGATTTTGGAATGGAGAATGAAATTTACTTTGGTGATGGCGTTGTAACTGGATATGGCACTATTGATGGCAGGTTAGTATATGTATTTGCACAAGACTTTACAGTATTTGGCGGAGCTCTATCTGAAACTCATGCAGAAAAAATTTGCAAAATAATGGATCAGGCTGTTAAAGTTGGTGCCCCTTGTATTGGACTCAATGATTCTGGTGGAGCTAGAATTCAAGAAGGTGTGCGTTCGTTAGGTGGTTATGCAGATATTTTCCATAGAAATGTACAGGCTTCAGGTGTAATTCCACAAATTTCCGCAATTATGGGGCCTTGTGCCGGTGGTGCGGTTTATTCTCCTGCAATGACAGATTTTACGTTAATGGTTGAAGATACCAGTTATATGTTCGTTACTGGGCCTAATGTGGTAAAAACGGTAACTAATGAAGAAGTAACCGCAGAGGAATTAGGTGGTGCAAGTACGCATTCAACTAAATCGGGTGTAACTCATGTTACATCTTCAAATGATATTCAATGTTTGGAAGATGTAAAGACATTGCTGAGTTATTTACCACAAAGCAATAGAGAAACTACAAAAAAAGTTCCCTATGAAATTGGAAATGAATTAAGAGAACATTTAATTGACCTTATTCCTGAAGATACGCATAAACCTTATGATATGAAAGATGTAATTTCTGGGATTATTGATAAGGATTCTTTCTTTGAAATTCACAAAGATTATGCAGAAAACATCATTGTAGGTTTTGCAAGAATTGCCGGTAGAAGTATTGGTATCGTTGCTAATCAACCTATGCAATTAGCAGGATGTTTAGATGTTAACAGCTCAAAAAAAGGGGCACGATTTACACGTTTCTGTGATTGTTTTAATATTCCTTTATTGGTGCTGGTTGATGTACCAGGATTTTTACCGGGAACAGATCAAGAATGGAATGGTATTATTACTAACGGAGCAAAATTGCTATATGCATTAAGCGAAGCAACCGTACCTAAAATAACTGTAATTACCCGTAAAGCTTATGGTGGAGCTTACGATGTAATGAATTCTAAACATATTGGAGCGGACTTAAATTATGCATGGCCTACCGCAGAAATTGCGGTAATGGGTGCAAAAGGAGCAGCAGAAATTATTTTTAGAAGAGAAATTGCCGCTGCAGAAAATCCTGAAGAAAAATGGAAAGAAAAAGAAGCAGATTATGCTGATAAGTTTGCAGATCCATACAGAGCTGCCCGTCGTGGTTTTATTGATGAGGTTATTTATCCTAAAAACACACGTAGAAAGTTAATTAAAGGATTTCAGATGTTAGAAGGTAAACAAGTTGACGGACCTAAACGCAAACACGGAAATATTCCGTTATAAAAATTATTTGTTTCTTTTTAATAAAACAATATCCTTAGATTCCAAAATATAATAAAGACCAATTACCACTAATGAAATCCATTCTGCCCAAAAAAGGTTGATAATACTTTCGTTGCTGAATACGCAAAGTCCTAACCCAAATAATGATAGTATCGCTATTATTCTGCTAATCCACATATGTTTTGGGTTCTGAAAAAGGAATATAACAATAGCACTTCCTACAAAAAAAACGATGGTAAAAAAATAATGCAGAAAGGACAACTTACCATTGTACGGAAACAATGCAACACCCATTAGTGCTATGCCTAAAATAATATTATACCATTTGCCTCTGTTCTTCTTATAATTCATAGTGGGCTTTGGTGTAGTTTTAAAATACAAAGCACCGTTAAAAATAAACAGCATGGCGGCTATGCCCAACAATAATCCGTAAATATAACTGTTGTCCATATCTACATAAGCACTAATACTCTCTCTAATAGTATTGTTATCAGCTAGGTACAAAAACAACGGAATTAAAATACAAATACCAGCAATCAATTGTTCTACCACTAAAAAAGTAGTATCGTCAGTAGTATATTTATTTTTAATTTCGAGTTTCATTAGTAATAAATGTACAAAATTTTAATTTTTAATTAAGTGCAAAAATTAGGATAATCCTTTTTTATAGTATTTTAAAAACAATTACCTTTGTAGGTATCAGCAATATAAATATAAGAAGTCTATCCGTTTGTAAAGAAGTATAGTAGATATCTTACAATATTAGCCATAAGCTGAAGTATCCAGTTTAAGAATTACCATCCACAATTATAAAAATGAAAGAACACAATCTCGAAGAAACTGTTCAAAAACTTAGAGGGCCATCCAAAGAGCAAATTATTGTTGGCAATCAATGGGCGGCTGTAGCTTTGGATAAATTTCACATCAATTCAAGAGCTAGAATAAAAATTGTAAATAAAAAAGTTGAAGAAGAAATAATATTGACTTGGAATTCTGATTTCCCTTCCGCAGCCATGAAAGAAAATGTTGATATGGCAAATCATGGTGGTGTAGCAATCGCGTTTTTTTTAATGTCAACACTTTCTGATTACAAATATGTAGAACAATCAGAAATAGGTGATGGAGTAGATTACAGGTTCAAGATTAACGAACCAAAAGACGATGACCTAAATTTCTTGGACGATTTCCATTATGTTGAAGTATCTGGAATTTTACAAGAATCACCTACCAATACCCTAAAACGAAGAGTGAAAAATAAACACGACCAAATAAAAAAAGGTAGAAAAAGAGATAAATCTTCCTCCGTAATTGTTACTTTGTTCAGCGAACCACAAACCGTAAGAGAGATTCATTAATGAAAGCAAAATTATTACATCAAGAAGCTATGGATTATTCGTTCAAAGCTAAACAAGCTGCTTCTGAGAATAATCATAATTTGTCATTCACTTTGTTTTGTAAAGCAGCAGAATTAGAAAGCAAGGTGGCTAGATATTATTTTGACAAACCAGAACTTGAACCAACTCGTAGTGTTCTAATACGAAGTGCAGCATTTTTAAATCTCAAAGCAGGATTAATTGATAGTGCTCAGGAATTTATTTTTTTTGGCTTATTAAATATTAAAGATGAATTAATAAAATCACAGCTTAATGATGCATTAGAAGTTTCTGTTGCCTTAAAAAATATGTCACCATACAATGCCAGTAATGAATATAACTATCTTAACTTACTGAGACAGAAAAGCATTCATTATGTCTTAGAACCATCACATAAAATTTTTGGTGGTTCTGTGAGTTTAGAAATGGTAAGGGACTTTAGTAATAACTTCTTAAAATCTCTTAAATCTTATGCATCAAGTATGTTCTCGAGAATGACAAAAGATTTAGATTACTCTGTTGAGGCTAAAAAAGAATTTGAAGAGCTTGCTAATCCATTATTAACAGGCACATCATATGGGAGTTTTAAATTTTCATTAGCAAATGATTTTCTAAACAGGAAAGGTGAAGATGATAAAATTAATCAACTTAAGTCTGATATAGTCCAAAAATACCATACTAACATTTTTACTAACCCACTAGATTTAGAGAGTATTAAGGCTTTAAAAAAAGAGTTTGATAATGAAGAAATTAATTATATTTTCAGACCTCTTACAAGAATAAAGGCAAAGAATACACCATATAAAGTTGGATACTACGATACAGAAAATTTCAATAAAGTTTTTATTCCAAGAATACGAATTGAACAAAAGAAAAAATTACTTCCGATCGTTGAAATTAACAAGGATGAAATAGGAAAACTTGAAAGTTCAATTGTCCATAGACGAGAACTAAATTCAGGAAAAATATCAAAAAAGACCATATTATCTGAAGAATTGAAGTCATACGAATTCGAGCAATTAATCAAAGAGATTACGCCTAAAAATTATTCATCAATAATATTAAACGAAGAAATTCTATTAAATATCAATTTTGATTCGGAAAACGGTTTTAACTTGAGTTTTCCTGATTTTAATTTAGAGTTAACCGATACTGAATACCAACGCGGTTTGGATAAATTATCTGAATTGCTTTATTTGAGAATTGTTCAAATAGCAAATCTAGATATTCGCAACGATATTGAAGAATCTGAATGGAGTTTCATAAAAAGAATAATAAATAATCCCGAAGCATTAAGTGAGTAAGGTTGTGAATCGGGCAGTAAATTAAAGAGCAAAGATTAAAATTAACTTATCAAACTACCCTTCCAATACCTCATGTAAGTTTTCCCATTCTTCCATTAAGATATTTATTTTATCTTTTTTGGCTTGGTAATTCTTAAAAAAGTCGGGCTGGGCGGTTACCTTTTCATATTCTTTTTCATCGGATAGTTTTTTATCAATTTGGGCAACTTCCCTTTCCAAATCAGCTATTTCAGTTTCTATTTTAGAGAGCTTGTTTTGTAGTTTTTTAACCTCTTTGTCTTTTTCATAATCATTTTTAGCAGCATTGTTAGAAGCGGTAGTAGCTTTTACTTCTTTAGTCCGCTTCTCTACCTCTCGTAAATTTTCTAAGTTATGTTCTTCTAAATAATAATCAATATCGCCCAAATATTCTTTAATACGGCTCTCCTTAAATTCGTAAACGGTTTTGGTTAATCCTTGAAGGAAATCCCTATCATGCGAAACCAAAATCAGCGTACCTTCAAAATTTCTAAGAGCCTGTTTTAGTACATTTTTAGAGGCAATATCTAAATGGTTTGTTGGCTCATCCATCACCAACATATTAAACGGCGAAAGTAACATTTTGCACAACGCCAATCGGTTACGCTCACCACCAGAAAGTACTTTTACTTTCTTTTCTACATCATCACCTCCAAATAAAAAAGCTCCGAGCATATCACGTACTTTTACTCTGTTGCCATCGTTAGAGGCATCTTCCATCGTTTGCAACACTGTTTTCTCTCCTTCAAGGTACTCGGCCTGGTTCTGGGCAAAATAACCGATCTGCACATTATGGCCTAGTTTTAAATTACCATCAAAAGGAATTTCATCGACAATCATTTTAGCCAAGGTAGACTTTCCTTGTCCGTTTTGACCCACAAAAGCAATTTTACTATTACGTTCTATCAGTAAATTTACATTACTTAATACTTGATTATCACCATAGTTTTTGGCCACATTTTTGGCTTCTACAACTACCTTACCCGGTTGTACAGACATTGGAAAACGTACTTTCATAACCGCATTGTCATCTGCATCAACCTCAATGCGTTCTACTTTATTTAACTTTTTAATAAGCGATTGTGCCATAGATGCCTTATTGGCTTTGGCTCTAAATTTTGAAATCAATTGCTCAGTCCGCTGTATTTCTTTATCTTGATTTTTTTGAGCCTGTAATTGCTTTTCTTTGAGTTCAGAACGCTGTACTAAATATTTTGAATAATAATACTTATAATCATAAATCTTACCTAGAGAAATTTCAATAGTTCTGTTAGTTACATTATCTAAAAACATTTTATCGTGCGAAACCAACATAATAGCACCCGGGTAACCTTTCAAAAACTCTTCTAACCAAATGATAGATTCAATATCTAAATGGTTTGTCGGTTCATCAAGTAATAAAATATCATTATTCTGTAGTAAGAGCTTTGCGAGTTCGATACGCATCCGCCACCCACCGGAAAAAGTATCAGTTAGCTGGTTGAAATCTTCACGTTTAAAGCCTAACCCTTGTAAAATTTTCTCGGTATCACCTTGATAATTATAACCACCAATCAATTCAAAACGATGGGTTAAATCACTTAAATCTACCATTAATTGATGATACCCTTCACTTTCATAATCTGTTCTTTCTGCTAATGCAACATTTACCTCTTCTAGTTTTTTTTCAACTTCCTTTATCTCAGTAAATGCCTGATAAGCCTCCTCTAATACCGTTCTGCCAAAAACAAAATCAATGTCTTGTTTTAGAAAACCAATTTTCAGGTTTTTCTCTAATGCCAATGTACCTTTATCGTATTTTTGTTCCTTAGCAATAATTTTTAATAGCGTAGACTTTCCTGCTCCATTTTTACCGACCAACCCTACTCTATCTCCACCTACCAACTTAAAAGTAATACCTGAAAATAAATCTTCTCCCGCAAAGGAAACTGTTATATTATGTGCGTTAAGCATCTTTTGTTACGTTATTCTGTTTGTAATATTCTACCTTTGCAAAAGTATCATTTATTTTAACAATAAGTATG
Source organism: Aureibaculum sp. 2308TA14-22 (assembly GCF_040538665.1). Taxonomy (NCBI): domain Bacteria; kingdom Pseudomonadati; phylum Bacteroidota; class Flavobacteriia; order Flavobacteriales; family Flavobacteriaceae; genus Aureibaculum; species Aureibaculum conchae. Next base: position 484,861 of record NZ_JBEWXT010000001.1, on the reverse strand, counting down.
TTTGGAAAAGGAACTAAAATTTACAGCATAACTCGTAATAAATGTCCTAAATGTCATGAAGGAAATTTCTTTGAGGATAGTAATCCATTACATCTAAAAAAAGTCTTAAAAACGAACCTCAACTGCCCAAATTGCAATTTTAAATACGAAATTGAGCCTTCTTTTTTTTACGGAGCCATGTATGTTTCCTATGGATTAACTGTTGGAATGTCTATTATTACCTTTATTGTTTTATATTTATTTGGATTGGATTTACTGACCATTTTTATTAGCATATTCGTATTGCTGGTTTTATTTACACCTCTTACGCTACGATTGGCGAGATTAATTTATGCAAATATTTTTATCCATTATGATAAGGACTTTAATAAAATAGAAAGCAAAGTTATTTCACACAAAGAACGCTAAGGTTTCCGCAGGGAACGCAAAGGTTTCATAATTTTTCATTTGCAGTCTTTGCGTTTTTTTCTTTGTGACCTTTGCGTGAAATCATTTATAAAAACATAAATAATAGTTATACTCCTAGTATTGACTAGTTATATTTTAATATATTTTTATTTCGTTAAGTTGTTGTTTGTAATCTTCTAAACTTTCTAACGTATCTAATTTTTCAAGTGGTTCGTTATTGGTTACCCAATGTCTTAACTTGTCTGAACCGTTTATTATATCTATAGGATGGTTGTTGTAGTCATACTCATAAGGAGGTTGTTTCCATTCAAAATCATCGCCCAAATGCTGATACAATTCTCGCATCAAAAACTGACCAACACGCCAAGGTTGAAAACTATTCTTATCTGTTATATGAATTTGAAAACCACCACATACGGCATCAGCGTGTTTTTGAAAAGTAGGTAAAAAAGTAATAGGTCTGAGAGCAACCCCTTTTAGTTTTGATTTTTTAAGGCTGACTTTTAAATGGCTTTCGTAATATGAATACGGTTCTATTTTTGGATGTCCAACGATTTCCAACGATTGGGTGGTTCCCCTACCCTCACTTAGCATAGTGCCTTCAAAAATAACCGTTGCTGGGAAAGTAAATGCACTACGCCAACGTGGTAAATTGGGTGAAGGCAACAACCAAGGAAGCTGAGTATCTTCATAAAACATTTCGCGTTGCCAATCCTGCATCCTTATTATTTCTAGATTTGCTTTCTTTTTTGCCCAAAATTTCTGGTGCATTAAAGCAACTTCTCCGATGGTCATTCCATGCCTTACTGGAATTGGGTGTCTCCCTATAAAAGATTCAAAATCCATATCCAATGTATTGCCTTCTATATCAACTCCATTAATCGGGTTTGGTCTATCCAATACAATAATTTGAATATCCATATCTCCACATTTTTCTAAAATGTAGGTAAGTGTGTAAATGTAAGTGTACATTCTACAGCCTACGTCTTGTAGGTCGATAAACAAATGATCTATTCCATCCAACATTTCATCGGTCGGAATACGAGTTTCCGAATACAATGAATACACTGGAATATTAAAATAAGGATGAATAAAATGATCTGTCTCCACCATATTATCCTGAACATCGGTTGAAAAACCATGTTGAGGCCCAAACAGTTTTATAAATCTTGAGCCAAATAGTTCTCTAAATCTAATTGCGGCGGGTATATGTTCCGAATCTATTGAGGCATTATGACATAACACCGCCACATTCCCTTTATATTTTTGTTGTAGATTTTTATCTTTTGACAATACGTCGAGACCAGTTTGTACTTGCATTATAATTTTAATTAAATGATAATATTAAGCGTATTTAAAGATGATAATTCATTTCTCCAAATACGCTTAATAATTTACTTAAATAATTACTATTCTAAATAGCCGGATCGGGTGGCGTATTTGGATTATTTTCTCTTTCTATAGTTGGGTAAGGATAAAAATTCCTATTCCTTTCATTAGTTGTATTAGCTTCCGATGGAACCGAAAAATTTGGATGAAACCTTCTACTATCTTCCAAACGCATACCCATTAAAAACATTTCAATACTTCTATTTTTGTAAATTTCTTCCAAAATATCGGCTTGACTTGTCGCGTTACCAGACCAAGCTGGAAGGTTTGCATTAACACCAAGCGGGTCATTATTTTTTTGCCTTACCAAATTCAACTGCGTAACGGCATCCGTAAGCTGATTTTGTCTGGCATATGCCTCTGCTTTATTTAACATCATTTCTCCAGGAAGATAAATTGGAATTGGCGAGGTTCCTGAAGCAAAAAATCCGAGCATTTCACTAAGTGGCTGCCCACCTGCATCTGCATTTGCATTTCCAGCTGGGGCTCCTAAATAAAAATTAGTTCGTCCATCACCAGCTTCAGGGATGTAAGCACCTTGTAAACCAAAATTAGATTGTGGATTTAAATCAGCAGAATTAACTGTTCTATTCCAAATAGGGTTTTGATTATTAGCATCATAAACCCACATGGAGTTTGTAGAACTACTCGCATTTAAAACTGCATTAGCAGCCGCAATGGACTCTGTATAGTTACCCGCCATTAACTGATATCTTGATAAAAATGCGTTTATTGTTTTTTCCAAATCCAAATCGGCCCAAAGAACATTGGATTTAAAATCATCTGACATGGGCGAGGCAGCAATTCCGTCACGAGCTTCTTGTAACAAAGATATACATTCAGCCAAAACAGTTGCTCTGTCACTAAAAGGAGCAGCTCCATCTGCTGCATTGTTAATCGGTACTTGTTCATACATTTGAATCATATACCCCAAACACATAGCTTTAAATAAATTCCCATAGGCGATAAGCCCACTTTTAGTTCCAGCTGAAAGTTCAACAGTATTTGCACCTTCAATTAAAGATTCGGCCATGCCTTTGGACTTTAGCAAACTCACCCATGGGTTGGTAATACCACCGCTTTCTCCTGGCAATTCAGCACCACCCCTGGCCAATTCGTTAATATTTAAAAAAGTATTAGTAACCCCTAGCTCTCTAGTCGTTATACCTGGAGCTTCAATTACCTGCCTTAATGTGGATGTTGAGTAATATTGCCTAATGCCTATACTCAATGCAAAAAGACCTTCTTTAGTGCCCAATACCACTTCTTCAGTTGGGTTATTGGGGTTTTCAAATTCCGTTTCGCACCCAGTAAACAAACAACTGGTTATAAGCAAAACAACTAAAAATTTATATGTTTTTATATTTTTCATCTTATCTATTTTTAAACTTAAAATGTTGCTGTTAAACCTAACTTAATCACTCTTGGCAGTGGTGTAAGCCCCATAATACCACCTCTTGATCCGTTGCTTTGGGCATCCATATTTACCTCGGGGTCATAACTTGAAAAATTATCAAATGATAACAAGTTACGTCCGGTTAATGTAAATTTTACTTTATCGATTCCTTTTAAAGGCTCGTTTAAAGCATAGGAAGCAGAAAGTTCGCGTAGTTTTATGTAAGAGCCATCCTCTATATACGATTCAGCGATCCCAAACTTGGCAGCTCCTGTACCTCTCGGGATTTCCCCTCTAAGTTCTCTTCCTGTTTCAGGACCACCTCCAAAGCGATAGAACATTCTGGTATCCCAACTTAAAATATCAGCTCCTTGAACTGCATCAAACTGCATTCTAAAAGAAAAGTTTTTATAACTAACCTCATTAATTAGCGAAGCAATAAAATCAGGGTTCGGATCACCGATTACCTTACTTAAATTTGCTCCACTAGGTTGACCCGAAGCGTCTCTACCCGGTACATTGTTTCCATTAGCATCAACAGTTCCTTTTTCTCGTTGCGGCAAACCAGCGGGTGTCAACAATAAACTGCCATCATCATTTCTGGCATAATACCCTTGATAGAATACACCTAATGGCTGACCGTTTTTAGCAACTGAGAATCCGAAATTTCCGATTCCAAATTGTTCACCTTCTATATTGTTTACTTCATTTTCATTTGTTGAGAAAGTACCCGTAACGGACCAAGTAAAATCTCCAGATTGAACTGGCGTTGCAGTAACCAACGCTTCAAAACCTTTATTTTTCATTGTCCCAATATTTTCAATTCTAGAGCCTGCTCCTGTTGAAGGAGACAATGTCCTCGCTAATAAAAGGTCTTCTATATCTTGGGTATAATAAGTTAGTTCAATACCTAATCTGTTTTTAAATAAGCTCATATCAACCCCAAATTCCAATTCCGTTTGTCTTTCAGGTTTCAAATCAGGGTTGCCTAGACGACTTGGGGCAATTAAACCAGAACTGCCATCAATACTAACAGCTCCATAATTTGAAAATCGGTCAAAAGGACCTATTGCAGTTAAGTTTCCTGCCTGTCCCCAAGCGGCTCTTATCTTAAAGCTATCAAATGTGCTTCCTAAGCTATTTTCCCAAAAGTCTTCTTGCGAAAGTAAGTATGACATACTGGCTTTTGGGTAGAATTGATTCCTTTCATCGGCTCCGAATACCGAAGACCCATCCAATCTAACGGCACCCGTTACAAATAGTTTATTGTCGTACCCAAATGTTTGTTGTACAAAACCACCCCAAAACGTTCTTTTACTTCTACCTTCATTGGTATTAATGGTTGCTGCACCATCTGTAGTTTTTACACCCAGTGCTAATCCCGATGCAGAAATAGCTCTTACATTTGTATCATCAGATTGCCATGAGAATCCAGCAGTAGTTGTTGATTCAAATTTATCGCTAATATCTGTCATAAACGAAGCATTTAAATCACTGTTTATCTGTTTTGTGCTTATGGTTGATGTGCTAGCACTACCAAGTACTCTAGTGTTAGTTCCTATAGGAACATAAGTTGTACCTAGAGATTCTGCATTATCATAACCTAACGTATAATTTATGTTTAAACCTTCTGTTGGTTTTAGATTAAGTTGCAAATCACTGATTACCCTATTATTCTTTTGTCGAAATTCGAAAGTTTCGATATACTCTAAAATATTAGGATAGAAAGTCATATTGGGATAATTACCATCTGCATCTTGAGAAGGGTCTATTTTATTGTTGGTAAATAAAATGGTTTGCAATACTCCAAAACCATACCCTCCATTTGGCAAATCATCACTATTACTGGTAGAAAAATAAGTTCCTATAGAAGCCGAAGCCCAGTCATTAATATCTTGATTTATTCTGATTCTTCCACCCACTCTTTCAAAATCTGTACCTTTCATAATACCATCATTTTGCAAATACGAAAACGATGCGAAGTAATTCGTTTTTTCCATACCTCCAGCAATAGAAACGTAATTATCAGTACCAACTGAGTTTTGAAAAACCATATCTTGATAATCATATCGAGTTACGGCTTCTTTGGTCAAATCAGTAATGTCGCTTGAAGTCCAATCAAAAGGTTCTTCGTTAAACTCTCGTTTCTTTCGTAACGAATTGAAATTTACACTTGTAGATAATGTAATTACAGGTTCACCTGTCTTTCCTTTTTTGGTAAATATTTGTACAACACCGTTACTGGCTCTTGAACCATAAATAGCGGCGGCGGCGGCTCCTTTAATAACTTCGATTCTATCAATGTCTTGAGGATTAATGTCAGATAATCTGTTTTGAACAACACTAGTTACATTCAATACATTAGTCGAATTGTTATTTACGATTACACCATCTATAATATACAAAGGATCAGAACTACCGTTAACGGTACTTGCACTTCTTAAACGAACACTAATACCACCAGCAGGATCACCTGAATTTTGAGAAACCTGAATACCTGCTAATTTTCCCGAAAGTGCTCCTGTTACGTCAAGAGCAGCTGATTCAGCTATCTCCAACCCACTAACGCTTGAAATAACGTTACCAATCTGTTTCTTAGCGGTTAATGCTCCAACACCAGTTATAACAACTTCGTCCAACCCCAAAATATCTGCACTTAGTGTTGCATCAACGACTATTTCCAGCTGAGCGTCATAGTTAAAAGCAATTTCTTTTGTTGAGAAACCAATAGATCTAAAAACAAGTGTGTTACTCCCTGAGTTTACATTCGCTTGGAGTGTATAATTACCAGAAAAATCTGTAACAGCTCCTTTGTTGGTATTTTTAATTTGAACTGTTACTCCAGGAATTGTCTCACCAAAGTCATCAGTTACCGTACCTGTTATAGTTACGGATTGTGCAACCAAAAATTGCACAAAAAATAACATCAGGATAGTTGAAAATAAATTTGAGTTTTTTTTCATTTGAGTTAAATTTAGAAATTAGATACCTCAAATTTATGAAACTTAATTATAAAAATCATTTATATTAACATAAAAAATCCCGAGTAAATTTACTCGGGATTTTGTGTATTAAAACTCTAAAAATATTTTATAGTCCTATGACTAAAGTTGCAGTAACCTTACCGTTATCAATGTCTAATTCAGCAGGGTCAGAAAATTCTGTAAACCCATAAACACCAGTGTTGGTAGATTTTTGATAGGCTAAATCTAATTTAATATTACTTCTAAATCTAAATCCTGTGCCTAAAGAAAAGCCTTTGACATGGTCAGTATCAATAGCATCAGCATAAGGGCTTTGTTTGTAAAAATAACCACCTCTTAAGCTTAGTATTTTTCCTATACGCCATTCAGCACCTAACCTAATTTCTGAGGTGTTTTGCAAATCACTAGAAATAGATTCGTTTACATCTACAAAATCATTGTTTGGTTTTAGCTTTGCTTTTGAATAATTTTTTAAAGTATAATCTAAACTTACCAACCCTTCTTTTCCAAAAAGATATGCAATACTTGCCGTTGCCTTTGCTGGAGTAACCAAATCATATTCAAAAATATTTACATCGGAGAACTCGGTGTAAAGTCGAGAATCATTACTCACTTGTATTTCTAAATCATCACGATATTCTTCTGTTAAATTGTACCAAGTTGGGGTTTGAAACGCCAAGCCTAAACGTAATTCCTGTACTGGTTTTGCAATAAAACCAATATTTAAGCCAACACCTTGACCATAAGTATATAGTTCTTGCAAATAGGATGCATCCAACAAATTTCCATTTCCATCATTATTTGATTCTTCAAACAATCCTTTTTGAAAATGATCCAATTTATGACTCACCAAAGACAATCCTAAACTAAATGTGTTATTGTATTCTGCAGCAAAAGAAATAGTGAATTTTGAATTTTCCCCAGTAGTGTAATTTCCAAAAAAATGACCATCAACGTTATCGTAAAAAATATCATTGGTATTATCATTATCATTGTTCAGATAAGGATCTCCATTATATTCAGAAATAGCTCCAGCACCGTTAACTTCATAACCGTTTTCAAAATCTTTTGCTAGGGCATAGTTAAAACCAAGGGCAAATTTTGTCCAATTAGAATTTCTTGGCGTATTAAAAACCAATACTCCACCCGCCTGAGTCATATTCAAATAACTATCAGAATTAGTGGTTGAAGTACCATAATAGCTACTTAATATATCCGTATTTCTTAGGCCTAAAGTAATAGCCCCTTGCGAGTTATTAAAAACAGCCAAACCTGCAGGGTTAACATCTACTGCTGACATATCACCTCCTAAACTTCCAAAGGCTCCGCCCATGGCATTATAACGAGCTGTACCATTAATATCTTCGTCAGAAAACAATACTGCTCCATCAAAATTGCTTATAACTTGGGCGTTGATTACCAAGGAGGATAACAATCCTCCTATTAAAAATAGAATTTTTTTCATAATTATTTTATTGAATTTTTTTAATGACGTCTTGAACTACTTCTAGATGAGGATCTTGAAGATGAAGACCTTGAAGGCGAGCTACTGCGAGAAGCACTACTACTTCTAGAAGGTGCACTTCGTCTAGCTGAACTAGAACTTCTGGAAGGGCTACTGCTTCTAGAAACACTTCTACTTCTTGTAGGGCTACTACTCCTCGTTACTCTATTTGGAGATGAACTTCTAGTTCGTGTAACAGTTCTTGGTGTACTTGTTCTATTAGCAGAACTTCTGCTTACCGTTCTTACACGCCTTGGTGAAGTTGTACTTCTATTCGTCGGACTTGCAGTTCTTCTATTTACAGCAGATGAAGACCGTCTAATCGTAGAACTTTGCGAAGTTCTTGGAGCATTATTTCCGCGTCTTACAGCACTAGACCTGCTTCTAGTAGTTGAACTTCTTTGTATACCAGAATTATTTCTGGGTGTATGGTTTCTTCTTACCGTCGAATTATGACGCGGCGTATTAGTTCTTCTAATTGAAGAACTTGCATTTCTTCTGTTTGTAGCAGAATTACGTCTTACGCTAGAATTTGTTGTACTTCTTCTAACTGATGAGTTTCTTCTTGAATCCACAGAACTTCTTCTACTTACCCCTTCAGTACTCCTTGAAGCTACAGACCTTCTAGTATTTGCACCATTAATTCTTCTTGTTGCTTCATTTGTAGCAGAAGATCTTCTACTATAAGCACTTCTATTTCCTAATCTACTTGTGTTATATGCATATCTTCTTCCGTAAGAATAGTTATTGTTAAAATATCGATTACCATAATAGGGACTGTTAAATCCATTATAATATCCGTAACCATATCCATAGAAGGGTCTATTAAATCTATATGGATTATAGAAAGGAGAATAAAAACCACCATAGCCGTAAAATGGACTGTTAAAACCACCATACCAACCATCAAAGTAAGGATTACCAAAACCTAATCCAAAACCCCCATATCCGTTGTAAAAACCACCAAACCTGTAAGGGTTATAAAAACCACCCCAACCAAAACCAGAATGGATGTTTACAGTTACATTATCGGTATATTCCCATGGAGAACCTCCACTGGTATAGTTTCCATCTTCATAATATTCTAAATCGTCTTCATAACCGTAATCATCTATATCGGTAATTATATCTTCTTGATTTATATCATCATATCGCTCCGCCTCTCTTCTAAAATAATCTTGATACTTATTACTTTTAGGCTGTGCTTCTTCAACTACAACCTGTGTCTGATTAGTATTTGAAGCATATATTCCGTCATCATCGTAAGTAGTACCTTGATAAGTACCACATGATGTTAAGCCTAATAATATCAATCCTGTTAAAGAAAGATAAGCCACTTTTTTGCTGATGTTATTTTTAATTTTCATATTGGGTAAATTTAATGGTATTAAATTACAAAATATATTTAGTTTTGTACTAATTTAATTTTGTGTTAAAACTATCACAATATTTATGCCAAAACACAATAGATGAGTAAAAACTTAACGAAACGTAGCGAAGATTATTCTAAATGGTACAACGAATTGGTCATAAAAGCTGATTTAGCTGAAATGTCCGGAGTTAGAGGTTGCATGGTAATAAAACCATACGGTTATGCTATTTGGGAAAAAATGCAAGCCGAATTAGATAGAATGTTTAAAGAAACTGGTCATGAGAATGCTTATTTCCCAATTTTTATACCAAAATCTTACTTTAGTAAAGAAGCCAGCCACGTAGATGGATTTGCCAAAGAGTGTGCCGTTGTTACGCATTATAGATTAAAAAATGCAGAAGACGGAAGTGGTATTGTTGTAGATGAAGATGCTAAATTGGAAGAAGAACTGATTGTTAGACCCACATCTGAGACCATTATCTGGGATACCTATAGAAAGTGGGTTCAATCGTACAGAGATTTACCCATTTTAGTCAACCAATGGGCGAATGTGGTACGATGGGAAATGCGTACACGTTTGTTTTTACGTACTGCTGAATTTTTATGGCAAGAAGGGCACACAGCACACGCTACAAAACAAGAAGCACTTGATGAGGCCGAACAAATGCAAAATGTATATGCTGATTTTGCCGAAAACTTTATGGCAATGCCGGTTATTAAAGGTACTAAAACAGAAAGCGAACGTTTTGCTGGAGCTTTGGAAACCTATACAATTGAGGCTTTGATGCAAGATAGTAAAGCGTTACAAGCTGGCACATCACATTTCTTAGGTCAAAATTTTGCAAAAGCATTTGATGTTAAATTTACTTCAAAAGAGGGTAAACTGGAGCATGTTTGGGCAACTTCTTGGGGTGTTTCCACAAGATTAATGGGTGCTTTAGTTATGACGCATTCTGATGATAACGGATTGGTTTTACCTCCAAATTTAGCCCCAATACAAGTTGTTATTGTGCCGATTTATCGTGGAGAAGAACAACTTGAATTAATTTCAGAAAAAGCTAAAGAAATTATGGCTGAACTGAAATCTAAAGGTATTTCTGTAAAATTTGATGACAGAGACACGCATAAACCGGGTTGGAAGTTTGCAGAATATGAATTGAAAGGCATACCTCTTAGAATCGCCATGGGTCCAAGAGATATGGAAAATGGTACTGTTGAGCTGGCCAGAAGAGATACATTAACCAAAGAAACTGTGAGCCAAGAAAATTTAGCTACCACTATTGAAAAGTTATTGATTCAAATTCAAGAAGAACTGTTTGAAAAAGCCAAAAATTACAGAAACGAACATATTACCAAAGTTGATAATTTTGAGGATTTTAAAAGCGTTTTAAATAATAAGGGCGGGTTTGTATATGCCCATTGGGACGGAACTTCCGAAACCGAAAATAGGATTAAAGAGTTGACCAAAGCTACCATACGCTGTATTCCTAACGATGCAGAAGACGAAGACGGCGTTTGTGTTTTTACGGGAAAACCTTCAGCTCAACGGGTATTTTTTGCAAAAGCCTATTAATTTTTTTCACTTTTTTAAAAAAGGGCTTGCAGGGTTCAAAAAATGTATTATTTTTGCACTCGCTTTGTAAGAGAAAAAGAATATTGGCCCGTTCGTCTAGGGGTTAGGACGCCAGGTTTTCATCCTGGTAACAGGGGTTCGATTCCCCTACGGGCTACAAAAGTTTTAATTATTTAAAAAAAGTTAAATGGCAAATCATAAGTCGGCATTAAAAAGAATTAGAAACAGTGAGACTAAACGCTTAAGAAATAAGTTTCAGCACAAAACCACTAGAAATGCTATTAAAGCTTTACGTGAAACCGAAAAGAAAGCTGATGCTAAAAAGCAGTTGAGTTCTGTTATTTCTATGATTGATAAATTAGCAAAGAAGAATATTATTCACAACAATAAGGCTGCTAATTTAAAATCTAAGCTGACAAAGCATGTAGCTGCGTTATAATTCTTATAAAAAATACTATAAGCTAAAGACCATCTTTTCAGATGGTCTTTTGTTTTTTAAATGTTAATTGGTTTTGATTGTACTTAGCAACATTTTCTACTTGTCTAAAATCTGACATCTGCTGTCTAATATATAATTAAAAAATAGGAGTTTTTTATTTTTAGTTGTTCTATACTAAAGGAAAAGAAATGACAAAGAACAATAAAGAAGAACTAACCTACGTACTATTTGGAGCAGAGGCTATTCAAATTTATAAAATATCATTAGGCATGCTATTATCTTCAGCACATTTAACTTATAAAGTAGGGGCATATAATGATGTAAAAGCATTTGTTGATGAGAGTAAAAAATGGGATGATTTTATCGAAATAAATAAAAGTGATTATGTTACTCTTAAAAAAAAATTAGTAGAAAGACCTTCAATTGAAGGTCAGAAAAATTCAAAAAAAAACGATAAACCAAGTTTTTTCAACTTTTTTAAGTAAATTTTTACCACTCATAAGTTCTATCCGCATCAAGCCTGATAAAGATAAAAAGCAAAATAGTAAATCCCCACAAAGAAGAACCTCCATAGCTAAAAAAAGGCAAAGGAATACCTATAGTTGGCACTACTCCTATAACCATACCCACATTAATCATAAAGTGAAAAAAGAATACAGTTGCAACCGAATAGCCAAAAACCCTACTGAATTTTAGCTTTTGCCGTTCAGCCACACGTATTATCCGCAATATAAATGCTATAAATAGAATTATTACCGCACTAGTACCAATAAACCCCCATTCTTCTCCAACTGTACTGAAAATATAATCTGTATGTTGCTCGGGCACAAAATTACCTTGTGTTCTATCCCCTTCCAAAAAACCTTTACCTGTTAAACCTCCCGAACTAATTGTAATCATTGACTGATTAGTGTTGTAACCAATTCCCCTTGGATCAACTTCTTTACCTAAAACAATATCAAATCTATCTCTATGCCTTTGGTCAAAAATACTATTGTAAACATAATCTACACTAAACATAAACAGGCCTACAAAAAGATACAGTACTATAATTTTAGGCCACTCTTGATTTAAATGGAACTTTTTAAAATTTAATAGATAAGCAAATAACAAGGTAATCAGTGAAAAAATAATAATTAACGCCGTAATAAATCCAAAATATAAGGTTACCAAAAATAATATCATCAGCAAAAAACCCAAACCTAAATAAAACCCAGGCAATCCTTCTCTATACATTACAAAAAACAAAGTAAAATAAATAAGTGCTGAACCCGCATCAGGTTGCAATATAATTAATAGTGCTGGTAACAATAAAATTAAAAATGCTCTTAATTGAGTATTGAAATTACTAAGATCTCTGTTGGGTTCATTTAAAAAGTTAGCTAATGCCAGTATGGTTGCTACTTTAGCAAATTCAGAAGGTTGTAAACTTGCCCCCCCAAAGTTATACCAAGATGTAGCACCGTTAATCGTATCACCAAATAAAAACAAACCAACTAAACTAAGTATAGATATAATATAAAAAATACCTGAAAAGCGTTCGTAAAATTTGGCATCAATTGCCATTATTATAATAATCAATACACCGCTAAGACCAATCCACCGTAGTTGTTTGCCGTGCAACGTAGCAGCGTCAAAAACACCTTGGCTAGTATCTGTTACCGAAGCTGCATAAATATTTATCCACCCCAAAAATACCAGTACCATAAAAAACAATACTAGTACCCAATCTATCCCTGCGAATATGTTATTCTGTCTCTGCCTCAAGTTCTTTGCCTAATTCTTCTATTAATAATTGTTTATCATATTCATCTTGAATACTCCCTTCAAACATTCTTTTTTCTTCCCAAGGTCTTGATATTTCGCCATTAAGATATTTTTCTATCATCAAATTGGCAATCGGGCCTGCCCAAATAGATCCAAAATGACCATTTTCAACAAAAACTGCAATGGCAATTTTAGGATTATCCTTTGGAGCAAAAGCCACAAAAATAGAATGATCTTGAAATTTAACTCTTTTTCCATTTACAACTGAGTAATTCTCAGCAGTACCCGTTTTTCCACAAATCTCTATTCCTTTTACTTTTGACCATCTGGCAGTACCCTTTTCAACTGTATTAAACATTCCTTCAATAATGGGGTCAAAATGTTCAGGATCAATAGATGTTTTTTTCGGTACAGTGAATCTATCTATTTGGATAGGTTTATTATCAATTTTTTTAATGATATGAGGCGTATAATAAAATCCTTTGTTTGCAACCGTAGCGGTCATATTTGCCAATTGTATAGGTGTCGTTAAAATTTCACCTTGACCAATGGCATTGGAAATCGTGGTAGAAGCTCCCCAAGTAAAAGTAGGATACATTCTATTGTAATACTTATCATCTGGCACAACACCTCTTACTCCAGTAGAAAGATCATTATTCAAAAAATCGCCCAATCCAAAACTTTTTACATGATTACTCCACGCTTTCATACCTTCCACGGAAGTAGGGAATTTTTCGATAATTCTTTTATAAGTATTGGCAAAGTACGCATTACAAGATCTATATATGCCCATATCTAATTTAATCGGCGAGCCATATACGCCACAGTGACACCCTAAAAAAGCTTTTGAACTTCTACCATATTTAAAACCGCCGTAACAGTAAAAATGAGTATCAGTAGTTATCACTTCTTCTTGTAAACCAATTAAAGCATTAATTATCTTGAATGGTGAGCCCGGTGGATATTGAGCTAACAACGCCCTATCAAACATTGGTTTTTCATGACCATCATTATCTAGTTTAGTATAATTTTTAGAGCGTTCTCTACCTACCAATAGATTCGGATCATATGTTGGACTAGAAACTAGAGCCAAAATTTCTCCACTTGAGGGTTCGATAGCGACTATACCCCCTCTTTTATTTACCATTAAGTCTTCAGCATATTTTTGCAACTTAATATCTAAAGTAATGTTAACATCTTTGCCCACTACTGCCAACGTATCATATATTCCTCCTTTGTACGGCCCAATTTGTTTATTAAAACGATCTCTTTGAATAAATTTTACACCCTTTACCCCCCTCAAAGCTTCTTCATATTGCTTTTCAACGCCATTAACACCTATTAATTCTCCTTGCTGATAATAACTGTTTTTTTTCAACAAACTATTACTTACCTCGCCAATATAACCCAGTACATTTGCAGCAGAATTTATGGGGTACTGCCTTAAAGATCTCTTCTGAATATAAAACCCCTTGTACTTGTACATTTTTTCTTGTAAATAAGCATAATCACTTTTTGAAAGTTGAGCCACAAACACTGAGGGAATTCTTGGGGAATATGTATAAGCCTTATTATATTTTTCTAAAAAAGATTCTTTATCTATTTTTAGAAGGTTGCAAAACTCCAAGGTGTCCAGTGGTTTTACATCACGAGGCACAATCATAACATCGTAAGATGGCTGATTAGCCACTATTAAAACACCGTTTCGGTCATAAATGAAACCCCTTTCTGGATAATCGTATTTTACTGCTACTGCAGCATTATCCAGTGGTGAAGGTTTATATTTAGAATCTAATACCTGAATATAGAACAGTCTGATAATAAATAATAAGCCTACCAATAATATAGAAAAATATGCAATATATTTTTTCTCCACTATTATTTGTTTTTATTCAATAATAATAAACTAAATATTATTAATATAATTGTAAAAATACTTGTTAATATTGTTCTGGAAAGTATGGTCAGTATTTCTGCAAATTTAAAATATTCTAAACTAAAGAGCACCAAATGATGTGTTAAAGTTATAATAGCAATAAAACTTAACAGCTTTAAAAAAGGCAATTTTATAATTTTAAAAACAGGAAAATCAATTTCAGATTTTCGTGTTAATGCTTTTAATAACGGCAACCTAAAATAAGCAATGCATACGGTGGCTGCTGCATTAACACCTCCAGAATCTAAAAAAAAATCGATACTAAGACCCATTAAAAAACTTAAGATTAATAACAGCCCCCTATCACGCCTGAGTGGAAAAACAATAACAAATAAAATATATAAAAACGGATTGATAAATCCTAAAAAGTTAATATTGTTCAGCACTATAACTTGAATCAATATCAAGCCCACAAACAATAAACTATTTTTTATAATTTCGTTCATTAATTTAATCCTTGTTCTAAATTCTCTATTTCTTCCTTGTCAAAACTTGTTATTACATTTACAGGTCCAATAGCACTCATATCATTAAACAATTTAATATTTACTTCTTTATAGGCATTATTCTCTTTATTAAAATTTAAAATTGTACCTACTGGTATTCCTTCAGGAAAAATTGCTGATCTACCTCCGGTAATAATAGTATCCCCAACTTTGATATTGGCTTGACTTTCTAAATCAATAAGTTGTAAAATATTGTAATCATCACCATTCCAACCTAAACTACCGTAGTGAAAACTATTTAATAATTTTACATTAATGTTTGAGGCTTCATTTAAAATAGATAAAACGGTAGCATAGTTTTTTGAAGTAGAATTAGTAATACCTATTATACCTCTGCTATTTATAACCCCCTGATCGGGTTGAACGCCTTTGTTCGAACCAATATTAATTGTAAGAAAATTAAATTTTCTGTTGTATTGATTTCTAATTACTTTGGCAGGAGTGTAACTATATTTTTGATTGTATTTAACGGAATCAATCACCGTAATACTTTTTACTGAAGTGTCTTTAGGTATTTTAGAAAGTAAGTTCTTTAAGCGTACATTTTCCACTAACAATTGCTCATTATACTCTTTTAGGCTGGTATATTCTTTAAAAGCATTTATTCTACTATAAACACCGCCAGTTATTGCATTTGCTGAGTTTACAAATTTACTGTTATGGTAAGAATGGCTATGTATAGTAAATGTTAAGGCTATAACTTCTAGCAACACAAAAAGTAAAAAGTACTTGTACTTTAGGATAAAACCAATAATCTGTTGCATAGTATTACGGAGACTTTACTATTTCATCAATACACTTTGATATTTTTCAAGGTCTTTTAAAGCTATACCAGTACCTCTAACTACCGCTCTTAAAGGATCTTCAGCAACATAAACGGGCAAATCTGTTTTTCTGGACAACCTTCTGTCCAAACCTCTGAGCATAGAACCGCCTCCAGCTAAATAGATACCTGTATTATAAATATCAGCAGCCAATTCTGGTGGAGTTTGAGAGAGGGTTTCCATTACAGCATCTTCAATTCTAAGTATAGATTTATCTAGTGCCTTGGCAATTTCTCTGTAAGATATTTTTATTTGTTTTGGTTTACCGCTCAACAAATCCCTACCTTGAACTAAAATATCTTCAGGTGGATTGTCCAATTCTTCGGTAGCGGCACCAACAACAATTTTTATATTTTCCGCAGTAGTTTCACCCACATATAAATTATGCTGGGTACGCATATAATAAGCAATATCATTAGTAAATACATCACCCGCAACTTTTATGGACTTATCACAAACAATACCTCCTAAAGCAATTACCGCAATTTCAGTAGTACCACCACCTATATCAATAATCATGTTTCCTTTTGGCTGCATAATATCTATACCGATACCAACAGCGGCAGCCATAGGCTCATGAATTAAATAGATATCCTTTGCATTCATATGCTCGGCAGAATCTCTTACCGCACGTTTTTCAACTTCGGTAATGCCTGAAGGAATACAAATTACCATTCGCAACGAAGGCGGGAAGAAAAAACGTTTTTTTATAGAAGGAATTTGTTTAATAAATTCCTTAATCATTTGTTCTGAAGCTTCAAAATCGGCAATTACACCATCTTTTAAAGGTCTGATAGTTTTAATATTCTCATGCGTTTTACCTTGCATAAGATTGGCTCTTTTACCAATAGCGATGATTTTGCCGGTAGATCTATCTTTAGCTACAATTGACGGACTATCAATAACTACTTTGCCATTGTGAATGATAAGTGTATTGGCAGTGCCTAAATCAATCGCAACATCTTCAGTCAGGAAGTCAAAAAATCCCATAGAGTTATTTAGTTTGGGTTATTTAATTTTTGCGAATTGCCAAAGTTAATAAAATTTAAGGTATATATGAGAATGTTTATTCAAAAAAACATGAAGCATCATTTAATGCTTAAAATGACGTGTTCCGGTAAAGACCATAGGCATATCGTTGGCATTACAATAATCAATTGATAACTGATCTTTAATGGAGCCACCTGGCTGAATAACCGCATTTATTCCAGCATTTTTAGCAATTTCAACACAATCAGGAAATGGAAAAAAAGCATCACTGGCCATAACCGCATTGTTCAAATCAAACTTAAAAGCATTTGCTTTAACAATGGCTTGATTCAACGCATCTACTCTTGAAGTCTGCCCAGTACCGCTTGCACAAAGTTGCTTGTTCTTTACTAAAACTATTGTATTTGATTTGGTGTGCTTACAAATTTTTGATGCAAAAATTAAATCTTCTATTTCTTTTTCAGACGGTTTTGCATTGGTGACAGTTTTTAAACCATTAGCTGTATCAGTTTTACTATCTCTCTCTTGCACTAAAGCTCCATTCAAGCAAGTTCTTACAGTGGTCTTTGGTAATTCTATATCTTTTAATATGAGGAGTATTCTATTCTTTTTACCCTTTAAAATTTCCAACGCATCATCGTCAAAAGACGGAGCAATGACTACTTCGCAAAATAAGCTGTGAATTTGATCAGCAGTTGCTTTGTCAATTGCAGTATTGGCAATTAAAATTCCGCCAAAAGCTGAAACAGGATCACCGGCTAAGGCAGCTGAATACGCAGCAGCAAGTGTGTCTCTTTGTGCAAAACCACAAGCATTATTATGTTTTAAAATAGCAAAAGTTGGATCTTCGTTCTTAAACTCGTTCATCAAATTTACTGCTGCATCAACATCCAGTAAATTATTATAACTTAACTCTTTACCATGTAATTTGGTAAACATATCATCAAAATCTCCAAAGAAAAATCCTTTTTGATGTGGGTTTTCTCCGTATCGTAATACCTGTCCTTTAGTTTCGCTGATTTTTAATACTGGCTCTTCATGGTTTTTATTGAAATAATTAAAAATAGCGGTATCGTAATGCGAAGAAATATTAAATGACTTCCCTGCGAATTTTTTACGTTGCTCAACAGTGGTTTCACCATTTTGGCTAGAGATGATTTCTAAAAACTCATCGTATTGTTCCATTGAGGAAACACACATAACATCTTTAAAATTTTTAGCCGCTGCACGAATCAGCGATATACCACCAATGTCAATTTTTTCGATGATGTCTTGTTCAGAAGCACCCGAAGCTACGGTTTTTTCAAAAGGATATAAATCAACTATCACAATATCCAATTCAGGAATCTCAAACTCATCCAACTGGGCTACATCTCCATCATTTTCACGTCTCGATAAAATTCCTCCAAACACTTTAGGGTGCAATGTTTTTACACGCCCTCCTAAAATTGATGGATAAGAAGTTAAATCCTCAACGGGTTCAACTTGAATACCTAACTCGTTAATAAATCTTTCCGTACCTCCGGTTGAATAAATAGCCACTCCTAATTCATTTAATTTCTGAACAATAGGTGCTAATCCGTCTTTATGAAATACTGATATTAATGCTGATTTTGCTTTTTTTGAAGAACTCATTTTTACCTGTTATAATTTTCCCCAAAGCTACTAAAACACAACAGTTTAAACACTAAAAATTTTAGTTGATTTATTAACAGTTGTTGATAGTTTTATCTGGTTAGTGGACATTAAATTTTTACTCAACAGTCCATTCATAAAAATTTGTACTGTCGTAGATTTTAAATCCTGCTTTTGGATACAAATTATTACCTACTACATTAGTCTTTCCCGTCTCTAAATACATACCACAAGCATCGGTTTTTCTGACCAATCCCTTTGCCATTTCTATTAATTGTATGGAAATGCCTTTTCCACGATATTCGGCATTTACGTAAAGGTCATTTAACAACCAGTATTTTTTCATTCTGGTAGATGAAAAAAGTGGGTACAATTGTACAAACCCGACAACTTGATTATTATCATTCAGTGCTACAAATATCTCAGAATCTTCTTTTTGAATCCTTTCAGCTAAAAAACTCAAAGCCCCTTTAACATCAAATTCTTTTTGGTAGAACATTCTATAATTGTTGAATACGGTAGATAATGAATCCAAATCTGAGCTGTCCGCTTTTTTATATATCATTTTCTTTGGGTTTTATAACAGCTTACCAACCAATTCACAAACAAACTCTAACAACTCTTCATCCTCTTTGGAAAACGGATTAACGGTATGTGAATCAATATCTATTTGACCGACATTCTCACCATCCACAAAAATTGGAATTACAATTTCTGACTTTACTTTCCATCCGCATGAAATATAATTATCTTGTTCAGAAACATCTTGCACTACAAAATTTTTATTGCTAACGGCCACTTGTCCACAAATCCCTTTACCAAACGGAATTATAATATGTTCAGTAGGTTCTCCAGCAAATTGTGCCAATTTTAATTCATTTTTATCACCGTTCTTAAAATAAAACCCAACCCAATCATAATAATCGACAGTACTTTTAAGGTAATTGCAAATGGCTTGTAGTTTCTCATCAGAAGCCAAATTACTATTTGTAATATTTACAATATTCTGTTTTAACAAATCTATATCCATAAGATTAATTATATTTGACTATTACAAAAATAACCTACTTAAATTTGAAAAAGAGAAAAACAATCATAAGATTTTTAATAAAATTTTTTGTTACCTATTTTTTATTGGTCGGTATTTATTCTGTTTATCTAAAACAAACACAACAAAAAGGCTCTGTTTTTTCTTGTGCTCCCATAACTAAAACCGTTGCCAAACATTCACAACAGTTTGGCGAATTATTAGGTTATGATGTTCGCATAGAACAGCATGAATCAGAACTTTCAATGAAATTTTTTGTGGATGGTGCCTATATAGCCAGAATAGTTGAAGGCTGTAATGCTATTAGTGTAATTATCCTTTTTTTAACCTTTATCATCGCTTTTTCGGGCAGTATAAAAGCAACAATTATCTATGGAATTATAGGTACTTTTATTATCTATGTTGTAAATATTGCCAGAGTATTTATTCTTAGTATGTTGATGTATAAATATCCTGAATATAAAGATATTTTACATAATTTACTGTTCCCCGCTATTATTTATGGTACTGTTTTTTTACTCTGGATTATTTGGGTTAGACATTTTTCATATTTAAAAAAATCAAAAAAATGAGTAGGACTACTCGATGGATACTAGCAACTTTGCTTTTTGTATTGCTGATTTTAGTAAGGGCATTTCAGAATCAGTTGTTTTACGATCCCTTTATCCATTATTTTGCTAATGATTTTTTAGCTAAGCCAATACCAGAATACAGCACCCTAAAATTATTTGCTAGCTTATTTTTTAGGTACTTGATAAATGCTTTAATTTCATTGACTATTATCTATGTTATTTTTCGCAAAAAAGGACTGGTAAGGTTTTCTGTAAAATTCTATATAGCTGCTTTTATTTTCTTGGGTATTGTATATTTTATACTGTTAAAAATGGAAATGCTAGACGGTTATTTACTTACTTTTTATGTGCGTCGTTTTTTAATCCATCCTGTTTTTGTGTTAATTTTAGTGCCTGCTTTTTATTATCAGCAAAAGCTAGTAAGACAGTCTAAAAAATCGTAATTTTAGGGTTCTTTTTTCGACCAATTTATTGAATTTAGAACTTACGTTATGACTGAATTAAAAACAGTATTTATTCCAAAAAGCGAACATCCCAGAATTGTAATCATTGGTGCAGGTTTTGCTGGAATCCATATGGCAAAAGCGTTGAAAAACAAACCTTTTCAGATTGTGATGATTGACAGAAACAACTTTCATCAATTTCAACCTTTGTTATATCAAGTAGCTACTAGTGGCTTAGAACCTGATTCTATTGTATTTCCAATTCGAAAAATATTTAGAAATTACAAAAACTTTGTCTTTAGAATGACAGATGTACAAAACATAAATTCAGAAGATAAAAGTATTGAAACCGACATTGGTATTATCAATTACAATTATTTGGTTTTAGCTACCGGAAGCACCAATAATTTTTACGGGTTAAAAGATGTTGAAAACAATAGTATTGGGCTTAAAACAATACAAGAATCTCTGGACATTAGAAGTAATATACTGCAAAATATAGAAAAGGCAAATCAATCTAATAATGACGAAACTAGGCGGTTAAACACCTCAATTATTATTATTGGAGCCGGCCCAGCTGGTGTAGAAATGGCTGGTGCTTTTGCAGAATTTAAAAAGTTTATTTATCCTAAAGATTATCCCGAACTGAAAAAATTTCCTTTGCAAATTCATGTTGTCGAAGCAGGTAAAGAAGTTTTATCTGCAATGAGTAACAAATCTTCTGCCGACTCCCTAAAAGATTTACAAAAAATGCAGGTGAATGTGCATTTGAATTCAGCAATTAAATCCTATGATGGTAAAACTGTCAAACTCTCTACTGGAGAGAAAGTTTTATCTTCTAACCTGATTTGGACAGCTGGAGTCAGAGGGCAATTTCCTGAAGGTATTACTTCTGAAAATATAGTCCAGAGTAACCGAATTGCCGTTGACCAATTTAACAAAGTGAAGGGGCATGCATCAATTTTTGCCATTGGAGATGTAGCTTTAATGGAGACTGACAATTACCCCAAAGGCCACCCCATGGTAGCACCAACAGCCATTCAACAAGGTGAACATTTGGCCAAAAACCTTTTACGAGGTAAAACCGATTGGAAGCCTTTTAAGTATTTCGATAAAGGTTCTTTGGCAACAATAGGAAAACGAAAAGCAGTTGCCGATTTTGGCAAATTGCACTTCCGTGGAAGGTTTGCTTGGTTAATTTGGTCCACAGTACATCTAATCTCAATAAGTGGATTTAAAAATAAATTACGTGTAGGTTTAAATTGGGTTAATAGTTACTTTTCTTATGATAAAGGAAATAGATTGATTATTCGAAAATATAATCCTTAATATTTTATCTTATAATCTTACTTTACAATTATCTAGCCAGCTAATCGTTAACATTAACACATGTTTTAAACTTTTACCGTTTAAATTTTTTATTTTTGCATCGTGAAAAAAGGATTTTTAAAAATATCTGCATTGTTAATGGCGTTCTTAACGCTATTTTCCACGCTATCTTTTACCATTGAAAAACACATCTGTAACGGAAACATTTCCGATGTTGCCGTTTTTGATGATTTAGAGCGTTGCAATATGCCTGAAGAAAATCATGTTAAAGATTTGCAAGGTTTTGAAAAAGAATCGTGCTGCAAAGATGAAATTCACTATGTGCAAGGCTCAAATGCAGAGCTAAAAATTTCTCAAAAATTACAAGCTAAAGTATTTGCGGTTTTATTCACATATACGTATCTCAATTTTTTTGAAAATTTAGAAAAAGATTCAACTTCCTTTTTAAGCTATTCTCCTCCTATCGTTATAAAGGACATTCAAGTCCTTTACGATACTTTCCTTATCTGATTTATTTAATTATTCCGAGTTTTTATAGCTGATAATAAGCATATTAATTTTCCGAGTTTAATTAAAATAAAATTTCAAATGAAAATCATATTAAAAATACTGTTCATTCTCATCCCTATTGCGATGTACTCGCAAACCGAGATTAAAGGAATGGCAATGATAAAAAATAGCCAAGGCAATACAGAAGGGTTGCCTGGAGCCACCGTGTATTGGTTAGGTACTGATATTGGTACAACCACAAATGACAAGGGTTGGTTTACACTTACTTACAAACCTGAATATAAAAAATTAGTATTTAGTTTTGTGGGTTATAGAACCGATACCGTAACTGTTAACGAACCCAAAGAAATCCATCATTTTATGGTTGAAGATGGTGGTTTGGACGAAGTAGTGGTAGAAGTCGAAGAGCAAAAAACCGCAGTTTCTTATCTGCAATCCGCCAATATCGTAACCATTAATGAAGGTGAATTATTAAAAGCAGCTTGTTGCAATCTATCTGAAAGTTTTGAAACCAATCCCAGTATTGATGTCAACTTTTCGGATGCCTTAACAGGGACAAAACAAATTAGAATGTTGGGGCTTACCAGTCCGTACATTTTAATTGCACAAGAGAATATACCAACCGTCAGAGGTGCTTCACAGGCATTTGGATTGACCTTTACACCAGGCACATGGATTGAAAGCATCCAAATTACTAAAGGTGCAGGTTCGGTTGTAAACGGTTACGAAAGTATTGCCGGACAAATAAATACGGAATTGAGAAAACCGCTAAACGATGATAAACTGTTTATTAATGCCTATGGTTCGCTAGACGGACGATTGGAACTCAATACCCATCTCAGTCGAAAAGTTTCAGACCGATGGAATACCAGCTTGTTCCTTCACGGTAATTTACGAGAAAAGGAAATAGACAGAAACGACGATAATTTTTTAGACATTCCGTTAGCCAAACAGATTAATGTGATGAACCGCTGGCAATATACAGACGCTGTAAATGGATATGTCAGTATTATAGATTTTAGGTATTTAAAAGATGATAAACAAACTGGCGAAATGGATTTTGACCCAAATATACATAAGTTGACTACCCAAAAATATGGTTCAGAAATCAATACAGAACGCGTTGATATCGCAACCAAAATAGGCTATGTTTTTCCAGACGCTCCATATAACAGTATTGGGTTTCAGATGGCATACAGCGGTCACGAACAAGATTCCTATTTCGGTTTAAATCAATACAATATTAATCATAAAAGCTTATATTCTAATCTGCGTCTTAATTCTATTTTGGGTAGTACATTACACAAATTTAAAACGGGAATTAGCTTTACGCATGATAGCTATAATGAATTTGTAAACACTACCGACTTTGGTAGGACAGAAAATTCATTCGGTGGGTTTTTTGAATACAACTATGATAATTTGGATGATTTTAGCTTGATTGCCGGACTCCGATTGGATTTTCATAACCTTCTGGGCACATTTATTACACCTAGATTGCACATGAGATATGCACCATGGGATAAAGGCGTGTTAAGAGCATCGGTTGGTAGAGGCAAAAGAAGTGCTAATATTTTTGCAGAGAACCAACAATTATTTGGTTCTTCAAGAACTATCGGCATTTTAAATACCGATGGTAAAATCTATGGATTAAACCCAGAAATTGCATGGAACTATGGGTTTAGCTTTTTACAAGGCTTTAACCTATTTGGAAAAAAAGCAGATATTACCATAGATTATTACAGTACTTTATTTCAAAACAAAGCCGTTGTAGATGTAGATGAAAGCCCACAACAAGTTCTATTTTATAATCTTGATGGAAATTCGCATGCCAACAATTTACAGGTTCAACTTAATTATGAATTAGCTAATCGGCTAGAGTTAAGGTTGGCGTATAAAAATTACGATGTAAAAACCGATTATTTAAAAAGTAACTTGGAGAATCCTTTACAATCAGAACATATCTTTTTTGCAAATCTTGGTTATGAAACTCGTCAAAATGCAAAAGGTGGAAAATGGCGATTCGATTATACATTCAATTGGTTGGGCAAACAGCGTTTACCGTTTACGGCATCCAATCCAACTCAATATCAATTGGCCGAGTACTCACCAAGCTACAGTTTGATGAATGCACAAATAGCCAAAGTGTTTTCTAAAAGTTTTGAAATCTATGTTGGTGGAGAAAATTTAGCAAATTATAAACAAGAAAATCCTATCTTAGCATCTGATAATCCGTTTGGTGCGTATTTTGATAGTAGTATTGTATATGCTCCCATAAATGGAAGTATGTATTATGCAGGATTGCGTTATACATTAAATTAATAAAAACAGAAGTTCAATTAAAAAGGTTTCCGTTTTCACGGGAATGACACTTTAGATTATGAAAAAAATAATTTTAGTAATAATAGCGTTTGCGGCAATATCGTTTACAGCCGAAGCACAATCAAAAACCTCAAAAGCTACTTTTGAAGTAGATGGTGTTTGTAAAATGTGTAAAGACCGTATTGAAAAGGCAGCACTAACAACAAAAGGCGTAAAATTCGCCTCTTGGAATATTGAGAAAAAAGAGCTGTACTGTATCTTTAACAATAAAAAAACTAGCCTTATGAAGCTTAAGCAGGTAATGGCTGATGCAGGTCACGACACCAAAGAAATTAAAGCAACAGATGAAGCTTATGGAGCTATAGATGAGTGCTGTAAGTATAGAACGTTAGAAACACACTGATAAATAACTAAACAATAATTAAAAATGAAAAAACTAATTTTAATCTTAGCCATTGTAATGGTAGCAAGTTTTACTTTTACATCTTGTAAAAGTGACAAAAAAGAAGACGTAAAAACGGAAGAAAAAGCTGATATGGCTTCTAACGAAGTATATCAATGTCCAATGGATTGCGAAGAGGGTAAAAGTTATACCGAGGCAGGCAGTTGCCCAGTTTGTAAAATGGACTTAAAAGCCAAAACAGTTGATATGGATAGCGATAGTCATAAAAAGCATGTAGACAACTGTACTTGCAAAGCTGGAGGAGAATGTAAATGTGAAGCTGGTGAGTGTAAATGTATGGCCGATAATGATACCAAGGATAACGACAAAGGAAAAGATGCAGATTCTTAATCGTATATAAATAGTAATGAAAACGTCGCTTTATGCGACGTTTTTTTATTTAAAATAGCAAACTGAATCAGAACCTTATTTTGTTAGCTCTTTGATAACAATGTCACTTCCAGAATAAGTATCGTTTTTAAGCTCATGCCAATGTCTTATTCGGGGAATTTTTATACCGTCAATATTAATAATACCTTCAAAATATAATCTTTCTCCTTCATTAGGTTTATCAGGAAAAACAATTTCTATTCCAATTATTCTATTGTTGGTTTTTGAAATATAAATAGTCCAATATTTTGAAATCATCGGTTCTTTTAGTTCAACTTCAATTTTGTAACATTGTTCTTTGTTAAATACCACTTCGGTAGTACTAACTATTTTTTCCATATAGTTGTTTAAAGACATTGGCAAACCATACATAAGTTGATAAAAATTCTTATATCCGATATTTCTTTGAGGTTCTAACCTGTACTTCTTAATCAAGCTCGTATCAATCTCCTTTTTTCCATCTAACAGCGTAAAGCTATTGCCATTACTTTCAATACAATGTTTTGAAACATATTCATCTCTATTCCTAGAAAGCTCAAAAGTATTTTTAGAATTGTCCAATTTTAAAATTGAATATCTATAGGGGTTTGAAACTCTTGGCTCTTGTATATGCAAATTTAAGGATGCTCTATTCCAAGTTCCTGAAGAATCATGTGCTGTTATGGATTCATTTAAAATCTGTAGCCCATCAAGTGATTTTTCTTGATTACAAGCACTTAAACTATATATCAAAATTATAAATAAAGAAATTCTTTTATAAAGCATTTTGTTTATTTCTATTTCTTTTTAGTTAAAATTACTCTACCATTTTTACTGAATTGATATTGCCATATTCATCGCGTTCCTTTACTGGATTGCTAGGATCAATAAGCCATTTTCCATCAACAATATATTTATAATGATGTTTACCTCCTTTTAAAGTTACCGTATATTGCCATTTCTCATTTACTTTTTTCATCGGTAACTCTTTATTTTTCCAATTATTAAAAGAGCCTGTTAATACAACAGAAGACGCATTTTCATAACCCTTCAGCTCAAATTTAACCGATTTTTTTATAGTCAATATAGAGTTAAAAGTATGATGCTCATTATATTCTTTATGGGCATTTTTTGGATCTTCCATCCAATTACCATCTACAATAAATTTATATTGGTAAGTATCTGGTTTTAATTTTAGCGAAATTTTCCAACCTCCCTTAGTTTTCTCCATTTTTAGGTTATCCTCATCCCAACGGTTAAAAGTTCCTGATAAGATTACTTTTTCGGCATCTTCATACCCTTCTAAATAGAAATGGGCGTTGCCATTTTCATTGGAATGAACTGTGTACATTTTTAAATTATACACCTTACGCCAAATTGAGCTCTTTTCGGATTCCGTAATATTATCAAAACTTTTATCTGGCTCGGCCCAATATTCATTATTTATCAAGTATTTGAATTCCCATAAAAACTTATCATCAAAGTCTGTTATTTTTTTTATTAATTGATAGGTGTAAGTTCCTGTTTTTTTCATTTTCCACAAATGCCTAGACCAATTATTGAATTGTCCGGACAGGGTAACTTCGTAGATATCAATATTGTCCGCATTTACCCGTCGAGGAGAATTATCTTTAGTAAATTTTTTATAATGCCTAACATCAAAATTAAAAATAACGGAATCTCCTTCAATGCTATAGGTTGGTGTTTGCTGTCCATTAACAACACTTGTATAGCATATAAAAATTAAGAGTATGTAGCTTTTAATATTCAACATTTTACTTGTAAAAAACCGTTTTCATAAAATACAGTTGCTTTTTCTTATAATTTAATATCATTCTGCGAGTGGCAATAAATTCGTAGCCCAAAACACCGTCCAATTTTGTTCCATAAGCAATATTCTTAGTTTTCATATTGGTTATAATCGTTTTCATAGGCCCGCAGTAAACCGTATTTGACAATTTTACTTTATGCAATTTACCTGCCAAAACCTCACTTTTTTCTTTACCAGCACCAACGATGACCATTTGTTTAGGTGTTCTAAAATTTTTCATTACTTTTTTAGATATTGACCTATCAAGTAAATTCATTTCTGCTCCGGTATCTAGACCAAACTTTAGTTTTTGGTTATTTACATAAGAATCTAATACAATAGTATGTTTTCGCAATGTGAAATCAAGAGTGTCTGTTATTTTTTCCAGATAAGGCAGATTGTCGATTTTGTTGCCCTCTTTATCAATTTTGGAAAGTGTAATCTGTTTTAAATAAAAGTCGATAAAAATTTCATAGTCTTTGAGTATATTGTACCCTATTACACCGAAAAGTGACATTTTTTTACTTTTCTCTATATGAGATAAGTCCAACATATGAGATTTAACATTATCAATACTAAAATCTTTTACCAGAAGTTTTTTCAACCACTTAATTTTAACCTCATCAACATCACTACTAACTCCAGAATGCCTTAAATGGGAAGGTTTTAAATAAGTTCCATCAAAGTGAACGTTGTTAAGCAATAACTTCTCAGCACCTGTATCTAAAACAAAATTTCCTTTTCTATCAAAAATTTCGGCCTCAATTACCACTAAACGATCATATAATTTAAATGGAATACGCACCGTATTTTCTCCAATATATTCAGCATTAGGGAATTGCAGATTGTTGCTGTTTTTTTCTTTACCATTTGCAAATACAAGGGTTGAACAACATAAAAATATACAAATATAAAACCGAAGATTAATCATTGAAAGATAAAGTTACGTAATATAAATAAGACGCAGAATTTTATTAACTGTTACGCTTTTAGCTTAGACTTAATTCACTTTAAACCGCAATACCGTTTTTAATTTTTCAGGTGCAACTTTTCTAAAATCTGACAAATAAATTTCTCTGTGGACTTTTGACAACCTTGTAAGATTGTTTTCCTTTGCAAACTCTTCCATTAGTTCAAAACTTTTAGGCTCATCATCATAACTACCAATATGCAACATTTGAACACATTTACCTTCTTCAATTTTTTCAAACCTTACCCTATCTAAAAGTTTATTTGGCTTTTTCTTATTTGTCAATTCAAGTATTTCGTTAAAGAAAATTTCATCTACAAAATTAGGTTGCCTTATCATTAATTTAAATACCAAATCATTTTTATTGAGCTTGCCATCAAACTTTTTTTTAGCTTCTTCATTAATGTCCCAAACACCTTCCAACGGGTAAACAGTATAGTCACTATATCCTTTTGGTTTTGTCGCTTGTTTTTTAAGCGTCATTTTTATAGGATAAGAAAGTGAGTACAATGCAGTAATGTACTCAGAAAAAAATTCATCGTTAGGATTGCCCTCACCTTCTATTGTAAGAAATTTAAACTCCAGAACATTAACTATCTCGGGTATATTTTTTGGCAAGTAATATTCCTTTTCTTTTTTTCTCCATTCGTGTTTCATATCAAAAAATTTATTTTCTTCTAGTCCGCATTGCCTTTACTTTTTTGATGGAATTATCTGCCAAAAACTTCATGTATGTTTCCGTTTCTGCCCCTTACATGGCAATTTTCCCATCTTGGTTGCTATGGATTCCCCATCCGTATCGTTTAGTCAATGGTGAAGCTCGAAAACAAGGTTGCCCTTTTGAAAAATAATGTACTCTTTGATCGTCCATTTCACCTTTAACAAACTCTTTTCTGATAGCAAATACTCCGAATAAAACGTCATCAGAAGTGTATTTATAAGGATTTCCATATAACATTTCAAATTGTAGATTGGCAACCGATTTTTTATTGCCTTTTAATGGTGGCATTTCACCCTTATCATTTGGGCAATCTTCAGCAATTTCTATAAATGTGTTTGTATAATTTGTGGTATGCATTACTGTTTTTTAGCAAATTTAAAAAGAGGACATGACAAAGGATGTCAGGGATTGTGAAAATAATTATTCCATAAAGATATTAAAAAATAGCAAAAAAAACCTACAAGATTTATAAGATCTTGTAGGTTTTTAATAAAACTATTGACCATTAATGGCTATAGACTCTACATCATGCCTGGCATTCCACCGCCCATTGGAGGCATTCCACCTCCACCAGCAGGAGCTTCTTCTTTAATATCAACCAATGCACATTCTGTAGTCAAAATCATACCTGCAACCGAAGCTGCATTTTCTAATGCAACACGTGTCACTTTAGTAGGATCGATAATTCCAGCTTTAAGCATATCAACATATTCATCAGTCTTAGCATTAAACCCAAAATCTTTTTTACCTTCTAATACTTTTGCAACTACAACAGAACCTTCACTACCTGCATTCTCAACAATAATGCGTAAAGGAGCTTCAACGGCTCTTGCCACAATTTGAATTCCTGTAACTTCATCCAAATTCTCTGTAGTAATTTTTTCAAGTACATTTTTGGTTCTTAACAGAGCAACTCCACCACCTGCAACAATACCTTCTTCAACTGCAGCTCTTGTAGCATGTAACGCATCATCAACTCTATCTTTTTTCTCTTTCATTTCCACTTCAGAAGCAGCACCAACATACAATACAGCAACACCGCCCGCTAATTTAGCTAAACGCTCTTGTAGTTTTTCTTTGTCGTAATCAGAAGTTGTAGTTTCAATTTGCGATTTAATTTGATTCACTCTTGCTTTAATATCTTTTTTAGCACCAGAACCATTGACAACAGTAGTATTATCTTTGTCGATAGTAACTCTTTCAGTAGTACCTAACATGTCTAATGTTGCATTCTCCAGCGTAAATCCTCTTTCTTCTGCAATTACAGTCCCTCCTGTAAGAATAGCTAAATCTTCTAACATAGCTTTACGTCTGTCTCCAAATCCTGGAGCTTTTACCGCAGCAATTTTTAATGAGCCACGCAATTTATTCACTACTAACGTAGCCAATGCTTCTCCTTCAACGTCTTCAGCAATAATTAATAATGGCTTACCCGATTGAGCAACTGGCTCTAAAACAGGTAATAAATCTTTCATTGAAGATATCTTCTTATCATATAATAAAATGTAAGGGTTCTCCAAATCAGTAATCATTTTTTCAGAATCTGTTACAAAATATGGAGACAAATAACCTCTATCAAACTGCATCCCTTCAACAGTATCTACATAAGTATCTGTTCCTTTCGCCTCTTCAACAGTAATTACACCTTCTTTACCAACTTTCTCAAACGCTTCAGCTATTAAATCACCAATAGTCTCATCATTATTAGCTGAAATAGAAGCCACCTGCTTTATCTTATCTATTTTATTACCTACAACTTGAGATCTTTTATGTAGATCTTTAACTATCGCTTCAACTGCCTTATCTATTCCTTTTTTCAAGTCTAACGGATTAGCACCTGCAGCAACGTTTTTCAACCCTTCTTTTACAATAGCTTGAGCCAATACAGTTGCTGTTGTTGTTCCGTCACCAGCTTGATCGTTAGTTTTAGAAGCCACTTCTTTTACCATTTGAGCTCCCATATTTTCTAAAGGATCTGACAACTCAATTTCTTTTGCCACTGTTACGCCATCTTTAGTTATTTGAGGCCCTCCAAAAGCTTTTCCAATAACTACATTACGGCCTTTTGGACCTAATGTTACTTTTACTGCATTTGCCAATGCATCAACACCACGTTTTAATCCATCACGAGATTCGATGTCAAATTTTATATCTTTTGCCATTTTTTAATATCTTTTTAGGTTAATTAATTTACTATAGAATTGCGAAAATATCGCTCTCTCTCATTATTAAATAGTCTCCACCATCCAACTTCAATTCGGTTCCAGCATATTTACCATATAACACTGTATCCCCAACTTTAACCGTGGTAGGTTCGTCTTTAGTACCTTTTCCAACCGCTAAAACTTTACCCTGTTGTGGTTTTTCTTTAGCAGAATCTGGAATATAAATTCCTGAAGCAGTTTTGGTTTCTGCCTCCATTGGCTCAACTACTACTCTATCAGCAAGAGGTTTGATTTTTATTTTACTCATTTCTTTATAATTTTTAGTTAATTAAATCGATTGTTGTTATGGCTAAAAATATGCCAACTTGTTAAATATGACAGATAGTCATTATTAGTTTTTAATTAGTTTATTTAAATGAAATATATAAAAACTAAAAATGCCAACGTGTCATTTTCGTTGGCATTTTTTATTCTATATTTTTTTAGTTTAATTTGTTGAATCTTGTAATGTCGCTGGCTGCTCCGTTGGTACTGGTGCTGTTTGCTCAACAGGATTTCTATCATTTAATGTTCCTTCAATTTGAGATTTGGTATCAACCGTATTTCTAGGAATAGCAAAATTTGATAATAAAATTAATGCACCTAAAGCTATTGCCAACGTCCAAGTACTTCTGTCTAAAAAATTAGTTGTGTTCTGCACACCACCTAAACTTTGAGAACCTTGTCCTCCAAAAGAAGAAGATAAACCTCCACCTTTAGGATTCTGCACCATAATAATAAGTATAAGTAAGACTGCTACAATAACAATCAGTACTAGAAATAGTGTATAAGTCATTTTTATGAATTATTTTTTTGTAAAAACTTTATTGCTTTAATTCGGTCTGCAAAGAAACTACTTTTTTCCGGATATTTCAAACTTAATATTTTAAAAGCTTGTATGGCCTTGTCGTACTTTTTTTGTTCAAGATAAACACGTGCCAACGTCTCAGTCATTAACGTACCATCTTCAATAACACTTTCAAAAGAAACATCAATGTTTTCAATAGTTTTGCTTACTTCTAATTTTGGTTTAGAAGTAATAAATTGCTCAATAATATCAAATTTTTCTTTGTTTTTAGCAGGTTGTTTTTTAGGAGTTTCAACCTCTGAGCTTTCTTCTCTTTCTATTGGCTTTACGTCGGTTAGTTGCAACCATTCGCTAAAAGAATGCATTTCTGAAAGATCAAATACCAATGGCTTTCCAATATTTAATTTTTCCTCAACCTTTTTTACAATAGCTTCTTCTACAATTAGTGTATTAGATTTGTTATTTTCTGATTTGTCTACAATTTCTAAATCAACAACTTCATTAGTATCAATAATTTCTTGCTGTTTTTCTAAAGCTTTTGAATTGTCTAACGTATCTGCTGTAATAAAATCAAACAACACCGTTCTATTAGTTGTATAAGCTGCTGTTGTTTTTAATGCTGAATTGTATTTAAAACTATGCTGATTTTTTAACCCTTTAAGATGAATCATCCTTGCAGCTTGAAAGTAGGGATAGTTTTCTAAAATATCTTCAATAGCATTGGTTTGAGCAATGGTAATAGCTTTCTTATTGTCTAATAATGATGTAAATTCTGAAATGTTCATATTACCACTTTGCTACTGACGCATTATATATATCTTGTGTTAATCTCTCAAAAATTTCTTCTAAGGCAGTATCTAATACTCCTCCGATAAGTTGAGAGTTTGCATCAAAATCTGAAAAGAAAGAAAACGTTTTCTCAAAATTGTCTTCTTCTATCAACTTATTATAAAAACGAACTCTAACTGCAATGGTTAATCTATTTTGTGCTGCCCTCTGATCTGCAGTTGCGGTGATAGGTATTACTTTATAATCGGTTATTTCCCCTTCAAAATATAAATCGCCATTGTTAGTTGTTAAACTTAAATTGGTTTGACGCGTAAATAAGTCACGTAAAGCATCTGTAAATTTTTGACTTACCGTTGGTTCTACTAACACAGCATTATTCGGGAAATAATCTATTTGTATGGTTTCAGCATCACCGGTACTACCTCCAGTGAAGGATAGCTTATAACTACAGCCTTGTATTATGAATATTAATAATATTAAAAGTGTAATTTTTTTCATTAAATATTTATTTCTCTCCCGAATTACGGGACACTCGAACTGACATTAGTTTTTTCTATTAATTTGTAAATATATTAATCTCTTCTGAAACATCGGCATCACTATAAAGCATATTGTTTTATTTTTCTATACAATGTTCTTTCAGAAATACCCAGTTCTTTAGCCGCCAACTTCCTTTTATTTTGGTTTCGTTCTAACGCCTTCTTAATCATTTCATATTCTTTTTCTTGTAAGGACAAGGTTTCTTCAACAGTTTCTGCATCTTGATAATTGTCGTTATACTGATGCTGTTCTTCTTGATATGTTTCTGTTTTTTGGGGAGAAATAATTTCAACTAAATTTTCTTCTTGTTCTTCACCTCCATTGCCATAAATCTTTTGAATAAGGCGTTGGGTATTCTTTTCATCAGTAACCGTTTTACCACCTTGCATCAATTCCATAGTTAGTTTTTTTAAATCCGTAATATCATTACGCATATCAAAAAGTACTTTGTATAAAATTTCACGTTCATTGGCAAAATCACTGCCCTGAGATTCTCCACCTACCAAAGCGGGAAAATTAGAACTATAATCAGGTAAATAACTCTTTAAAGTTTGTGCCGACACTTCTCTATTCTGCTCAATTACGGATATCTGTTCTGTAACATTCCGCAATTGACGGATGTTTCCTTTCCAACCGTAATCTTTTAAAACAATGGTAGCATCGTCAGAAAGCCTTATGGTAGGCATATTGTATTTTTGGGCAAAATCAGAGGCAAACTTTCTAAACAACAAATGAATATCGTCCTTACGTTTACGCAATGCTGGTAAATTAATTTCTACCGTACTTAAACGATAGTATAAATCTTCACGGAATTTGCCTTTTTGAATACCTTCTATTATATTTAAATTGGTAGCCGCTACAATCCGTACATTGGTTTTCTGTACTTTCGAAGATCCCACTTTTATAAACTCCCCATTTTCCAACACACGCAACAAACGTACTTGTGTTGTTAGCGGTAATTCTCCTACTTCATCTAAAAAAATAGTCCCGCCATCTGCTACTTCAAAATAACCGTTTCTGGTTTGTGTAGCTCCCGTAAACGAACCTTTTTCGTGACCGAACAATTCACTATCAATAGTGCCTTCGGGAATAGCACCACAGTTAACAGCAATATATTTAGCATGCTTTCTATGCGATAACTGATGAATGATTTTAGGTATAAATTCTTTACCTACACCACTCTCACCCGTTACCAATACAGAAATATCGGTCGGGGCTACCCTAATCGCTTTTTCTAATGCACGGTTTAGGTTTATATCGTTACCGATAATACCAAATCGTTGTTTTATGGTTTGTAAGTTTTCCATTTAATTATTTTCAGAATACCCAACCGCCGTTCCTATTAAAGTAGCAGAAGTACAAGACTCTATTTTTACATTTACAAAATCACCCATTTTATAGTGCTCCTTTGGAAAAACAACTACAGTGTTCTGTGTATTCCTGCCTTTCCATTCGTTTTCGTTCTTCTTGGATGTTCCTTCTATCAGTACTTCCTCTACCTTGCCTAAATGTTGTTTGGTTCTATAATGTGAATGTTCTTGCTGCAAAGCAATTACTTCTGCTAAACGTCTTTTCTTAACGTCAAGCGGAATATCATCTTCAAACTTTTTAGCTGCCAATGTTCCTGGTCTTTCAGAGTAGGCAAACATAAATCCGAAATCATATTTTACATATTCCATTAAGGATAATGTATCTTGATGATCTTCTTCGGTCTCACCACAAAATCCTGTAATCATATCTTGAGACAATGAGCAATCTGGTAAAATTCTGTGGATATTATCCACTAACTCCATATACTCTTCTCGGGTATGTTGACGATTCATTCTTTCTAAAATTCGCGTACTTCCTGATTGTACGGGCAAGTGAATGTATTTACAGATATTTTGATGTTTTGCCATAACATGCAACACTTCTAAACTCATATCTTGAGGATTAGATGTAGAAAATCGAAATCGCATTTTTGGAAATTCAGTAGCACATAAATCTAACAGTTGAGCAAAATCAACTGCTGTACTTTGGGCAATCTCAGATGCTTTTTTAAAATCTTTTTTCAATCCGCCACCGTACCATAAATAACTATCTACGTTCTGACCAAGTAGTGTAATCTCTTTAAAATTCTTTTTGTTCAAATCACGGATCTCTTCAATTATACTTTTCGGATCGCGGCTACGTTCTCTACCTCTAGTAAAAGGTACTACACAAAACGTACACATATTGTCACATCCTCTGGTAATTGATACAAAAGCTGAAACTCCATTGGATTGCAATCGAACTGGGGAAACATCAGCATAAGTTTCTTCCTTGGACAAGATAACATTAATAGCCTCTCTACCGGCTTCTACTTCTTCAACCAAATTAGGCAAATCTCTATACGCATCTGGTCCGACCACCAAATCGACAATTTTTTCTTCTTCTAAAAATTTTGATTTTAAGCGTTCTGCCATGCAGCCCAATACTCCAACTTTCATAGATGGATTTTTACGTTTAACTGAATTATAGTACTGTAAACGTTTTCTGACGGTTTGCTCAGCATTATCACGTATGGAACATGTGTTAACCAAAACCAAGTCGGCTTCTTCTAATTGTTGTGTGGTGTTAAAACCTTCTTTAGCCAAAATAGAAGCTACAATTTCGCTATCGCTCATATTCATCTGACAACCATAACTTTCTATAAAAAGTTTTTTACGATTGCCTTTAACTGCATCCATAACTAAGGATTGACCTTGTTTATCTTCTTCTATAATTTTTTCTACACTCATCTTGCAAAAATTGGACTGCAAATATACAACCAATAACGAAACTATATGCCATTTTGGCAGAAAATTAACAACCGTAAAACAGCAAAAAACAACCGATAACTTTATTAAAAAAATCAATATTAAAAAATTCTACATACTTTTGCACTTTCAAAATTGTATATGTTTTATTGGTTTAATACAATATTCTATTTTGAAAATTTAACTCTGAATTGAATTATATGGCAAAAAATTTAGTAATTGTTGAGTCACCTGCAAAAGCAAAAACCATCGAAAAATTTTTAGGTAAAGATTTTCAAGTCGAATCGAGTTATGGTCATATAGCCGACTTACCTTCAAAAGAATTAGGGGTTAATGTAGAGGGGGATTTTAGCCCAGATTACATTGTGTCATCTGACAAGAAAGCAGTAGTTAAAAAATTAAAAGATATTGCCAAAAAAGTAGATACCGTTTGGTTAGCAAGTGATGAAGACCGTGAAGGAGAAGCAATTGCTTGGCATTTATTTGAGCAATTGAAGCTTGATAAAGACAACACTAAGCGTATTGTTTTTCATGAAATTACAAAAAATGCCATTTTAAAAGCAGTTGAAAATCCACGAAGTATAAACTACAATTTAGTAAATGCACAACAAGCACGTAGAGTTCTAGATAGATTAGTAGGTTATGAGCTTTCGCCTGTTTTATGGCGTAAGGTAAAAGGTGGCTTATCTGCAGGTAGAGTACAATCCGTTGCAGTACGTTTAATTGTGGAACGTGAGCGTGAGATTGAGAATTTCACTCCTGTAGCATCTTATAGGATTGATGCTGAATTTAGTAACCAAGAAGGAAAAACTTTTAAAGCTAAGCTACCTAAGAATTTTGAAACCAGAGAAGCTGCCGAACAATTTTTAGATTCTTGTGTAGGTGCTGATTTTAAAGTTGCCGACTTACAAACAAAGCCCGCTAAGAAATCTCCTGCGGCTCCGTTTACAACCTCAACATTGCAACAAGAAGCTTCACGCAAACTATATTTTCCAGTAGCCAAAACAATGATTATGGCTCAACGTTTATATGAAGCGGGTCTCATAACTTATATGAGAACAGATAGTGTTAATTTATCTGAAGATGCTAAAAAAGCGGCACAAGAAGAGATTACATCTTCTTATGGTGAAAAATACAGCAAACCAAGAAATTTTAAATCGAAAGCAAAAGGTGCTCAAGAAGCTCACGAGGCCATCAGACCTACGGACATGAGCAAACACGGAGTTTCAATAGGCAGGGATGAGGATAGGTTGTACAGCTTAATTTGGAAAAGAACATTGGCATCTCAAATGAGCGAGGCTCAATTAGAAAGAACCAATGTAAAAATTAGTAATTCTAACAACAAAGAAATTTTAACAGCCAATGGTCAGGTTATAACGTTTGATGGATTTTTAAAAGTTTATTTAGAAGGCACTGACAATGAAGATGAAGAACAAGAGGGTATGTTACCTAAACTAGCTGTTAGTGAAAAACTAGAGAACAATTTTATTACAGCCACTGAGCGTTACACAAGACCTCCAGGGAGATTTACAGAGGCCTCTTTGGTAAAACAATTGGAGGAATTAGGTATAGGTCGTCCTTCCACATATGCACCGACTATTTCTACAATACAACGCAGAGAATATATAGTTAAAGGTACAATTGATGGTGTGGAAAGAAAATATACCGAGTTAAAACTTAAGAATGGTAACTTATCCGAAAAGGAATTGACCGAAAAAGTAGGTTCTGATAAGGGTAAATTAGTACCTACGGATATCGGTAAAATTGTAAATGATTTTTTAGTTGAACATTTTAAGACCGTTTTGGACTTTGGTTTTACGGCAAAAGTTGAGGAAGAGTTTGATGACATTGCCGCTGGAAAGGAAGATTGGACATCAATGATTAAAGATTTTTATACCAAATTCCATCCAAGAGTTGAAGATGTTTCAGAAAATGCAGAAAGAGCCAAAGGAGAACGTCTTCTGGGTGTTGACCCAGAGTCTGGCAAAAACGTATATGCACGTTTAGGTAGATTTGGTGCTATGGTACAAATTGGTAAGGTAACCGATGAAGAAAAACCCAAATTTGCCAGCTTACAAGGAAGTCAAACTATAGAAACGGTTACTTATGAAGAAGCCATGGATCTTTTTAAATTACCCAAAACATTAGGTGATTTTGAAGGTGAAGAAATTATAGTTAATAATGGTAGGTTTGGCCCGTATGTAAAGTTTGGCAAAAAATTCATTTCATTGGACATAGGTGAAAATCCTATGTCGGTTGATATGGACAGGGCTATAGAACTAATTAAAGCTAAGCAAAAAGCGGATGCTCCAATTGCTCATTACAAAGAACTTCCTGTTCAAAAAGGTGTAGGTAGGTTTGGACCTTTTATTAAATACGATGGGATGTTTATCAACGTAAACAAAAAATACGATTTTGACAACCTTTCACAATCTGATATTGAAGAGCTTATCGAGGATAAAAGAAAAAAGGAAAAAGAAAAAGTAATTCACCATTGGGAAGAAGAAGGCATACGTGTTGAAAAAGCACGATGGGGTAGATTCAATATTATAAAAGGCAAATTAAAAATTGAATTGCCCAAAACCACTAAGGCTGAAAAATTGACTTTGGAAGAAGTTCAAGAAATTATAGAAAAGAAGACGCCAAAGAAAAAAACCAGGAAAAAAACTGCAAAAAAGAAATAAACGTCAATAATTGCTTAAGCTATGAGTTTTGAATTCTTAAATCCTGTTGAAGAAGCCGTTGTGGCACATTCGGCATTATTACCCAATCAATCTTTGGGAAAAAGAATTTCCATTCACTCAAAACAAAATGGACTTCCCGAATTAAAAGGAGTACATATTGCCATTATTGGTGTGGAAGAAGGTAGAAGGGCAGAAGATAATCATGGTGCTGGAAAGGATTTTAGTGTTATACGCAAATATTTATATCAGCTATTTCCGGGCAATTGGTTTTCTAATATCGTTGACTTGGGCAACATCCCGCAAGGTGAAGAAGAAGAGGATTCTTATTTTGCTCTGCAAGAAATAATAGTTTATTTAGTTAAAAACAATATTATACCTATAATAATAGGTGGTGGCCAAGATCTGACTTATGCCAACTACCGTGCCTATGATAGTTTGGAACAAACCGTAAACCTAACTACGGTTGACACCAAATTTGATTTAGGACATATTGAAGATGAAGTATCGTCAACTTCTTTTTTAAATAAAATAATCTTAGACAAGCCAAGTAATCTTTTTAATTACAGCAATATAGGTTATCAGACGTATTTTAACTCGCAAGAGGAAATTGATTTACTAGAAAAGTTATACTTTGATGTTTACAGGTTGGGAGAAATTGCCAATGATGTAAAAATAGTTGAACCTGTTTTCCGAGATACCGATGTGGTAAGTATTGATATTGGTGCTATAAGAAGAGCAGAAGCACCAGCAAATAACAATGCCGTACCTAATGGGTTTTATGGTGAAACCATTTGTGCAATTTCTAGATATGCAGGTATTAGTGATAAAGTTTCTTCTTTTGGTATTTACGAATATAATGCAAAACTAGATGAAAAAGACCAAACCGCACATTTAATTGCCCAAATGATTTGGTATTTTATTGAAGGTTATAATTTCAGAACCAATGAGTATCCTTTTACTTCAAAAAAAGACTACAAAAAATACATAGTTCCAATAGAAGATACTACCATAAATTTCTTTAAAAGTAATAAAAGTGACAGATGGTGGATGGAAGTTGAACATCCAAATAATAAAACTACAAAGCATACGTTAATACCATGTACGTATCAAGATTATTTAAGAGCAGGAAATCAAGTTATTCCCGAAAGATGGTGGAAAACTTTTAGAAAATTAAATTAGTTACACACTAAAAATATTTTTTCTGCGTTCTTAAAGTGATTCTACGAAATCAAAAATTGTTTTTTATCAAAATAGTTTTAATAAAACAAATAGTATTTTTCCCCTAAAAGGGATACTAAATTTACATTTATGAGAAAAGTAACCGTTTATTTTTTACTTGCTGTATTTGCTTTTGCAACCAGTTGTGGATCTAGCGACAGAGGAGAGTTAACTGGTGTTAGGTCTAAAAAGAAATTTTTCCCTGAAAAACCATTAGGAATGACATTAATTCCAGGTGGTGCTTTTACTATGGGTAAAACTGATGAGGATATTGCTGGTGCATTAAATACACCATCTAGAACCGTAACCGTAAGACCATTTTATATGGACGAAACTGAAATTACAAATGCTGAATATAGAGAGTTTGTAGTTTGGGTTAGAGATTCAATTGTAAGAACACAATTAGCAATTCTTGCCGAGGAACAAGGTTTTGGTGCGGCTAGTGCCGATTTAGATGCAGCTCCATCTAGTGGTAACGAAGATGGTATTCAAAAATACAAATTTGCAGAACCTGATACTACCGCCAATGTATATTATAAATATATGATGGACAATTATGGTAGTCTAGGTGATTTAAATTCTCCAACAGAAGGTAAAGCCTTAAACTGGGAACCTGAATTGGTTTGGAACGTAGCTGAATATCCTGATGCAAGTTATGCTGAAGCAATGGATAGTTTGTATTTACCAATTACGGAAGTATTTGACGGTAGAAGGATTATCGATACTAAAAAATTACAATACCTATATTATACTTTTGATAGGGAAGGTGCTGCAAGAAACAGTAGTAATAGAAAAGACTTTATTAAGAAAAATACGGTAGAAATCTATCCTGACACAACAGTTTGGGTAAGAGATTTCAACTATTCATATAATGATCCTATGCACCAAGATTATTTCTGGCATCAAGCTTATAATGATTATCCAGTTGTTGGTGTAACTTGGGAACAAGCTAAAGGCTTTTGCGATTTCAGAACTCAAAAGAAAAATAGATTTTTAGCTAATAAAAAAGGTGGTGGTAAAGTACCTAACTTTAGACTACCAACTGAAACCGAGTGGGAATTTGCTGCTCGTGGAGGTTTAGAATATGCAAAATACCCTTGGGGTGGTCCTTATACTGTAACCGATAGAGGTTGTTTTATGGCAAACTTTAAACCACAAAGAGGAGATTATGCTGCCGATGGAGCTTTATACACAATGGAAGCTAAGTCTTTTACACCTAACGATTACGGACTGTACAATATGGCCGGTAACGTTTCTGAATGGACCGATACAGCTTATGACCCTGCTTCTTATTACTTAGGTTCTACAATGAATCCTAATGTAAATGACAGTAATAATCAAAGAAAAGTAATTCGTGGAGGATCTTGGAAAGATGTAGCTTATTTCTTAGAAGTAAGTACCAGGGATTATGAATATGGAGATTCTGCAAGAAGTTACATTGGCTTTAGAACAGTACAAGATTACATGGGCGTTAAATAACACCCAAAAAGAAATTGTTGATAAAAGTTTGATAACAAATTCCGTTGACAATAATAATTAACAATAAACAACGTTAAAATAAACCAACTAAAAATTATTAATTAAAATTAACCCGAAAAAAGAAAAATTATGGCACAATCACTTAAAAAGAAAAAATTAATGAACATGGCCTACGGCCTTGGAGCTTCAATTGTATTAATAGGAGCATTATTCAAAATCTTACACTTTAGTATAGGACCACTAACTGGTGGTGTAATGTTAACTATTGGTCTGGTAACGGAAGCATTTATTTTCTTCCTATCGGCTTTTGAACCTGTTGATGAAGACTTAGACTGGTCATTGGTATACCCTGAATTAGCAGGTGGCGAAGGTTCTGACCGTGCCGTTGGTAAAGGAGATGCTGAAAGCATGTTATCTGATAAATTAGATACAATGTTAGCTGAAGCAAATCTTGATTCTGAAAAAATGGACAGATTATCTACAAGCATCCAAAATTTTGCCGGTGCTGCTGAGAATATTGCACCAGCTGCAAATTCTGTTGCTGCAACAAGCAAATATAGTGAGCAATTAACATTAGCTGCTTCTAATATGGAATCGTTGAACAGTTTGTATAAAGTACAATACGAAAGTGCTGAAAAACAATCTCAATTAAGTGAAGCTGTTGCTGAAAATACAGTAAGACTTAAAGATCAAATGGAATCTTTAGCTACAAACCTATCATCATTAAATGGTGTGTACGGAGGTATGTTGTCTGCTATGTCAAACAGAAACTAATTAGTAGATTAAAAAGTAATTTAACCCAACTATTAACTAAAACTAATTAGAAAAAATGGCAGGAGGCAAACTATCACCAAGGCAGAAAATGATTAACTTAATGTATTTGGTATTTATTGCAATGTTAGCAATGAATATGTCAAAACAAGTTTTATCTGCTTTTGGTTTCATGAACGAAAAACTGACAGCATCTAACGTGTCAGCGGAACAACAAAATGCAGCTACTTATGCGAATTTGGCTACGAAAGCAGCCGATCAACCAGAGAAGTATGCAGACCATAATACAAATGCTCAGAAAGTACAAGCTTTATCTTTAGACTTTAATGCTCATCTTGAAAAAATGAAGGAAGAGTTAACAGCAGGTGTTGAAGATCCAACCAATTACGAAACTATGGACAGCGAAAATGCAGGTAATGAATTTTTCTTTAAAGGAGAAAAACTTACCGAAGCTGGACAAGCGTTTTTGGATAAGATAAATAACTATCGTAACGAAGTAACTACTCTTTTAGGAGATGGTTATGAAGAAATCACAGCGAAAGTAAATACACGCTTTGATACTTCTGAACAAAAGTTAAAAGACGGAGAAGGTACACAACCATGGATAAACAATCGTTACGAAGGTTTCCCATTGATTACTACCATTACCAATCTTTCTCAAATGCAGGCCGACATTAAGACGACTGAAAACGAAATGTTGATGGCAATGGTACAAGGACAATTGGAGAGTGATGTTTCAATGAGAAACTATACTACAATTTTAGTACCAGAAAACCCAGCAACATTACAAGGTGCAAACTTTAGAGGTAAAATAGTATTAGGTAAATATGATGCTACGTTAAAACCAACCAAAGTAATTGTAAATGGTAAAGAAATTACGAATATTAAAGATGGTGGTGCTGTTTTAGAATTCCCAGCTGGTAATGTTGGTGAAAATGATATTAAAGGTGAGTTTGTATTTAAAGAAGGTGATTCATTAGTTAGATTACCTATTAATACAAGTTATGCAGTAGTTGCAAAACCAAACAGTGCAGTAATTTCAGCTGATAAAATGAATGTAGTATATAGAGGTGTACAAAACCCTATTACTGTTTCAATGCCAGGTGTACCTGACAATCAACTTTCAGCGAATGCACCAGGTCTTAAAAAAGCTTCTGGTTTAGGTAAGTATATGATGACTCCTGGTAAAGGTAAATCGGTTAAAATTAATGTTACTGGTAAATTACCTGACGGTTCTTCTGTAACTTCTGGGCAAACGTTTAGAATTAAAGATATTCCACCACCTTCTGCTGCGGTAAGAGGTAGTCAGTATGGTGTAGTTAAAATGCCTAAGAGCTCTTTACAAAAAATGACAATATCAGCTCTTATACCGGATTTTGAGTTTGACTTAAAAATTAATGTATCTGGCTTTAGTGTTAGAGTCCCAGGTTCACCAACGGTTATCGTAAAAGGTAGAAAATTCAATGCTGCTGCCATTAGAGCCTTAAGCAAAGCAAGAAAAGGCGATATGGTTACAATATTTGACCTTAAAACATCGTTATCGGGTAACAGTGGTTACTATTTA
Source organism: Aureibaculum sp. 2308TA14-22 (assembly GCF_040538665.1). NCBI lineage: Bacteria > Pseudomonadati > Bacteroidota > Flavobacteriia > Flavobacteriales > Flavobacteriaceae > Aureibaculum > Aureibaculum conchae. Next base: position 440,768 of record NZ_JBEWXT010000001.1, on the reverse strand, counting down.
AAGAAAACACAACCGTTAAACGTAGAATTAAATTAAAAAATAAAAATTATGAATTGGAGAGGTTTTTTAGTAGTGTGTGTTGTGGTCTTGGCAACAAACTCAATAAACGCACAAGCTAACTTGTTAAATGCAAAGATTCCTGAAGAAATTGGGATGAAAACAGCAGAGCAATTAGCAGCTGATAATGACGGACCATTACCTTACGGTTACATAGATGATAGAGATATCCTTTGGTCTAAAGTGGTGTGGGAGTATGTGGATTTGAATGAGAAAATTAATTTACCATTCTATTATCCTATAGATACTAACAACATTAGCTCTAGTAGAAGATCTCTTTATGACACTTTGTTAAGAGGTATTAAAAGTGGAGAAATTGCCGATGTTTACGACGATTCTTATTTTGAGAACAAATTGACTTTTAAAGAAATTGAAGGGCGTTTGTCTAGAATTGATACAAGTGATGCCGGTTACGAATTATTAAATCAAGGTGAGTCAATTACTGATGAATATGTAGATAGAATTGATTTAACTTCTGGTGATATTTCTGGTCTTAAAATTAAGGGTGTGTGGTATTTCGACAAAAGACAAGGTGAATTAAAGTACCGATTATTAGGTATTGCACCTGTTGCTCCCGATGTTAATTTTATGGGTACTGGCGAATCTAGTATGGAAGAACTTGTAGAATTATTCTGGGTATGGTATCCAGGAGCTAGAGAAATAACTCATGAAATGAAAGTGTTTAACAACAAAAACTCTGCGTTCCCATTATCTTATGATCATTTATTAAATGCTCGTCGTTTTGTGGCTAGTATTTACAGAGAAGAGAACATATATGGTAACAGAGATGTTGCAGAATACATAAAAGGAAATGCGTTATTTCAAGTGCTAGAAGCTGATAGATTGAAAGAAGATATCAGAAATAAAGAACTAGACATGTGGAATTACTAATAAATTCACTGTAGTATATCTGAAAAACTTCTACTCTTAATTGGGTAGGAGTTTTTTTTATGCCTTTATTCTCTTTATAACTACCTTTGTCCAATGCAGGTAGATTATATAATTGTAGGTTTAGGTTTGGCAGGTTTAGCTTTTGCGGAAGTATTGGCACAGTATGACAAATCATTTATTGTTTATGAGGATTGTTCTCAGAATTCTTCTCGCGTAGCTGGTGGTGTTTATAACCCCGTAATTCTAAAACGTTTTACACCTGTTTGGGATGCTTTTGATCAGTTAGACCTTGCTATTCCCTTTTACATGAAGTTAGAAAAAAAATTAAATATTCAAATTGACTACCCGCTAGAAATTGATAGAATTTTCACTTCAGTTGAAGAGCAAAACAATTGGTTTAATGCCTGCGACAAGCCATTTTTTAGCGATTATATGATTCCAAAAATTATTAAAAATGACAATCAAAGGATTAATGCCCCGTTTGGATTAGGACGCATCACAAATACTGGTAAAATTGACACTAGAGCTTTACTTAATACATACACAAATTTCTTGCAACAGAAAGAGCAATTAATAAACGAGCGTTTTAATTACGACCAAATTAATTTTGATAATAATTCGTTAACTTACAAAGGTATAACAGCCAAAAGAATCCTTTTTTGCGAAGGGTATGGAGTAGTAAAAAATCCTTTCTTTGCAGCTATTCCGTTAAAAGAAGCTAAAGGGGAACTGCTAACTATCCACTCCCCTAACCTCAATATTAAATCTATTATTAAATCATCAGTATTTATTATGCCTTTAGGAGATAATAACTACAAAGTTGGAGCTACTTTTAATTGGGAAGACAAAACGATGAATCCTACAAGTGAAGCCAGAGAAGAACTTGAAAACAAATTACAAAAAATTATAAATGTGCCTTACAAAGTGATTGACCATCATGCAGGAATTAGGCCCACTGTAAAAGACCGGCGACCAATTTTAGGGAAACATCCTATTCATTCTCAACTTGCCATTTTAAATGGATTAGGCACTAGAGGCGTGATGTTAGCTCCTAAAATGGCATATCAACTGTATAATCATTTAGAAAACAACCAAGATTTGTCTAATGAGGTTGATATTTCAAGGTTTGGTTAAAAAAAGAATAGCCTCTTATAACAAGAAAAAAATTAAAAATTTATGGCCTTTTATGATTTATCAAAAGATGAACGTACCCTATTGGTTGACAAAATCAATAAACAAGTTATTGAAGGTATTTCTAGTAATAATGTAGCTCAAATTATTAACCATGCTTCCGATGAGGATACTTATATTAGAAAGACTGCCTATCAAGCCATAGGAAAGGTATATAATGCAAACAGAAATCTTAGATCAACCATAATAAATATTCTAGAAAAATTATTGAAATCGGACAATGAAAAAATAAGACAGACTACAATTAATGCTGCTGGAGAAATTGGAAAATTTCATTTTATAGAAGTACAACCATTTTTTGATATTGGCTTGTTTGACGAACATCATTCTGTAAGAAATGTCGTTATTGGTTCAGTTAAAAAAATGGGAGAAATAAACCCAAAACCTGTATTTAATTGGGCAAACCACTATCTTGAACATCCAAACAAAGAAATAAGACGAGAAATTTGTCATGGAATAGAATTAAGAGGACGAAAATACCCTCAGGATATACTACCAATGTTAGCTAAATTACAATTTGACGAAACTTCGAGGGTTCGAAATACACTTATTCATGTTTTGGGTCAAATAGCCTACAAAAAAGGTTGTTTAGCAACTGTGGTTAACCATTTAAAAACTTGGAAAAATAAAGAATTGGTAAATGAAGCATTAGACGAAATTGTTGATGTGCACAAACGTTATAAAAATTTTGCCGCTTTAACACAACAAGAAGCTATTGATTATATTGATAAAAATTTTAAAAATTTAACTTAACTCTCCTTATCTATTCATAAAAACAGACGCTCCTCTATTAAATTAATCTTTTTCAAAATTATATAATCCCACTTCATCAAAATCTGTCCCCAATACTTGATAATAACTGGCTATTTTTTCTTTTTGTAAAACTTCCAAATAATCACTAATAATCTTTTCAATTTCGTCATCAGAGAAATTTTCTTGATTTTTTCCACTCCATTCACCTAACATAATTTGATCGTTTGTAACATTATAAGCTTGTTTTGTATCATTAATAATATCTTGAATCCATTGTTTAGGGGTGCCCGTATATTCTCTAGGTACATAAGAATGGATCTCAATACTCTCGTCATTAGCTCTATATTGATTAACTAAAGCTATACATCTGGATTCCCTATTTGCTCTGTCATTACCCTGTCCTTCAGCAATCACTGACATGGCCGGCCATGAAAAATTTCTAAATCTTGAATCCGTAAACTCTTGATAAGCGGCTTCCATATGTTCTTCTCTTTCTGGCACATATGGTTCGTTGTCTCGCGTTACACCGGCCAATGTAACTCCATAATCTTTAACCAACTGCATGGCGTAATCAATATCTTCATCGGTCATATACCTATGCAAATCGATCCAAACAGAAACATTTGCTTTTTGAGCCATCTTTAAAGCGATAACATTGTAATTAAAAGGTTCATTTTTTGAATAGTCATTTGGATGCACATTTCTCACCTCCTCAATATGGTTGTATTTTGCCCATCCAAAACCCTTGTAAATAGTATCAAAAGTTCCACCAAAAGAGGCTGTACCACCAATACGAATGGAATTGAATTTTAACTGATTGATAAGACTCGCTACCCTATCAATGATTTGATCTTCTGAAAGCCCAGGATGAAATTTCGTTTGAAATACCCTTTGTGTATTTACTCCAATAATTAAATCGTTATCCTTTGGTATTTCTATCGTGTCATTATCAGCATTACATGCTAAAATAAAAAGCAACAACGCTAAGTAAAGTAAAACTTTTTTCATAATCGTATTTTCAATTTTGACTAATCCGAAGTGAAAAGGTTTAAATACACAAAAGCAAAAAACCCGAAATTCTATTGAATTTCGGACTCAATTTCCAAATCTTAAAAAATTACATTTCCAATGCTTTTTTAGCATTATTGTCCATTAATAGCTCTTCAGGATTTTCTAATGCTTCTTTAACCGCAACTAAAAACCCTACTGACTCTTTACCATCAATAATTCTATGGTCGTATGATAATGCCACGTACATAATAGGCCTTATGGTAACCGCTCCGTTTATAGCTACGGGACGTTCCACAATATTGTGCATCCCTAAAATAGCACTCTGTGGTGGATTTATAATTGGAGTAGACAACATTGACCCAAATACACCGCCATTGGTGATGGTAAACGTACCTCCTGTCATTTCATCAACAGTAATTTCACCTTCCCGAGCCCGTATTGCCAAACGTTTAACTTCAGCCTCAACACCCCTAAAAGTTAGATTTTCTGCATTTCTGATTACTGGAACCATCAATCCTTTTGGACCCGAAACCGCAATAGATATATCTTGAAAATCATAGGAAACTTTAAAATCTCCGTCAATCATTGAATTTACATCAGGATACATTTGTAAGGCTCGTACTACAGCTTTAGTGAAAAAACTCATAAAACCTAAACCAACACCGTGTTTGGCTTTAAAATCTTCTTTATAAGTCTTACGTAAATCGAATATCGGTTGCATATCTACCTCGTTAAAAGTAGTGAGCATGGCGGTTTCGTTTTTAACGGATACCAAACGCTCTGCAACTTTTCTACGAAGCATAGATAGTTTTTTTCGCTCAGAACCCCTTGCTCCTCCAGTTGTTGGTGTACCCATACTTGGTGTAGCATTTACAGCATCGTTTTTGGTAATTCTACCATCTTTACCTGTACCCTTTATAGTATTTGCATCAATACCTTTTTCTGCTAAAATCTTTTTTGCTGCAGGAGAAGCTGTTCCACTTGCATAAGTTTCTTGCTTTTTAGTTTCAGTTGGTTTTTCTTCTTTTTTAGCGGGAGTTTCTTTGGCTTCTTCCTTTTTTGAACCTGTACCGCTCGGTTTTTTTGCACTGGTATCAATATGACAGACAACTGCACCAACGGCAACAGCATCGCCTTCTTCTGCTTTTAGTGTTATTATGCCGCTTTCTTCAGCCGGTAACTCAAGTGTTGCTTTATCAGAATCGACCTCAGCAATTGCTTGATCCTTTTCTACATAATCACCATCTTCAACCAACCAAGTTGCAATTTCTACTTCTGTAATCGATTCGCCCGGTGAAGGGACTTTCATTTCTAAAACCATAATTGTCTAAATTATCAAATTTCAATCCCGAAAGCTATCGGGACTAATTCCAATCAAAATTAGTGGAATTTATTTATTATTATCTATTTTTTATCAAAAACCAAATCCAATACGCGTTGTTGCCTTCTCTTAAACCTAGCACTAGAACCAGCGGCAGGTACGGCATAAAACGGTCTGCTAGCAACTTCTAATTTCACCAATGTAAAGCGTTGCAACATATAACTCCAAGCTCCCATATTTTCTGGTTCTTCTTGAGCCCAAACGTATCTTTTTACATTTTTATACTGATTTATAATACGCTGTATTTTTTCTAAATCTAGTGGAAATAATTGCTCTATTCGAACTAGAGCGACATCCTCTCTTTTTAATTCTTCACGTTCTGCCAATAAATCATAATAAACTTTACCGGTACAAAATACTAATTTCTTTACCTTGTCCTTAGTTACAGTATCGTCAATCACAGTTTGAAATTCACCTTTGGCCAAATCGTTCAGGTTAGATACCGCTTTAGGATGACGCAACAAACTTTTAGGCGTAAAAACTATTAAAGGTTTTCTGTAATTTCTTTTCATTTGACGACGTAATAAATGATAGAAATTAGCAGGTGTTGTACAATTTGTCACAGTCATATTGTGCATGGCACATAATTGTAAATAACGCTCTATTCTTGCAGAAGAATGCTCAGAACCCTGACCCTCATAACCATGAGGCAATAAAACCACAATACCGTTTTGGAGTTTCCATTTATCTTCGGCAGCGGACATATATTGGTCAAATATAATTTGGGCACCATTACTAAAATCGCCAAACTGTGCTTCCCAAATCGTCAATGTATTTGGATGAGCCATAGCGTAACCGTAGTCAAAACCCAAAACGCCATATTCAGACAACAAAGAATTATAAATGGTCATAACACCTTTATTGTTTGAATTACTATTTAACAAGTTGATACGTTCTTCTGTAACTTCATCACGCAAAATAGCATGTCTATGACTGAATGTACCTCGCTCTACATCTTGACCAGAAATCCGCACATTAAATCCTTCTTCTAAAAGAGAGCCATAAGCTAATGTCTCCGCTAAGCCCCAATCCAGCTTGTCGGCATCAATCATTTTTGCTCTGTCATTTAAAATTCGTACTGCTTTTCTAACAAAGTTAGCACCTTCAGGCACATGCGAAATTACATCAGCAATTCCTTTTAATTTCTTTTCAGCATAAGCAGTATTAATTGTCTTTAGCATATCCTTCTCATCTGCACGTATAAAACCTTGCCAAGTACTTTCCATAAAAGGCTTTACAACAGAAGACTCGTCTTTCTTTGATTTCTCATATTCCCTTTCTAACATAGATTTATAGTCGTCCTTCAACTTTTCTACATAAGCCTCATCAACAACATTTTCTTCTAGTAATCTAGAAACATAAATATCTTTTGGGTTACTATGCTTAGCAATGGCTTTGTATAATGTTGGTTGGGTAAAACGTGGTTCATCACCTTCGTTATGTCCATATTTTCTATATCCTAACAGGTCAATAAAAACATCACGTTGAAATTTCATTCTAAATTCTAATGCCATTTCTGTTGCATGGACAACCGCTTCAGCATCATCAGCATTAACATGCAATACCGGTGACAATGTTACTTTACCAACATCAGTACAATAAGTACTAGAGCGTGCATCCAGATAATTTGTGGTAAAACCAATTTGATTATTAACTACGATATGAATTGTGCCTCCCGTTTTATAACCATTCAATTTAGCCATCTGTATCACTTCATAAACAATACCTTGACCTGCAATGGCAGCATCCCCATGTATTAAAATGGGTACTATTTTTGAGGAATCACCATTGTATTTCCTGTCTATTTTTGCTCTAGTAATTCCTTCAGCAACTGCATCAACTGTCTCTAAATGAGAAGGATTAGGCACTAAGTTCATCTTAATTCCCTTACCATTTTGATAGGTTTTGTTCAACGTTAAACCCATATGGTATTTTACATCGCCATCGATAGAATCATCTTCAAAATCTTTACCTTCAAATTCACTGAACAATTCTCTAACGGGTTTTCTGAAAATATTGGTCAATGTATTTAGCCTCCCTCTATGTGCCATACCCACCACACATTCTTCTAATTGATGCTTATTTACTGCTTGATAAAGCATATTGCTAATAGCAGGGATAAGAGCTTCACCCCCTTCGAGAGAAAAACGTTTTTGACCTACATATTTGGTCTGTAAAAATTGCTCAAAAGTAACCGCCTGATTTAATTTGGAAAGAATATATTTTTTCTTTTCAACATCATATTTTGCGTGGTTGTCATTTTTATTTAATTTTTCCTGCCACCACTTTATCACTTCGGGCTTTCGGATATACATATATTCAACACCAATAGAATCACAGTAAATTGCTTCTAAGTGCTTTATAATGTCTCTTAGCTTTTTGCTACCTATATTTAAAACTTCGCCTGCATCAAAAACCGTATCTAAATCATCTTCAGACAATCCAAAATTTTCTATCGCCAGAGTAGGTTCGTACTTTCTACGTTCTCTAACAGGGTTTGTTTTGGTAAATAAATGACCTCTGGAACGATAACCGTTCATTAATTCTATAACCCGAAATTCTTTAAATACATGTTCTGGCACTTTAACATCAGACACACTAGTTTCTCCATTTAAACTGTAATCGGTATTGGCCAGATCGTAACCTTGAAAAAAGCTTCTCCAACTGGGTTCTACCGAATCAGGATTTGACAAGTATTTATGATACAAATCTTCAATAAAACCTGTGTGAGCTGCATTTAAAAACGAAAACCTATCCATTAATTAAAAATTTCGAAATATGAATAACAAAAATACAATTTTTAACCTTATAAAATAATTTAAGTTATGGTTATAGAGCTAAAAATTTATTCTGAAAATTTTTAAATTATATGTTGCTAAAAATAGAAAAACATTTATATTTGCAGACTGAATTTTTAGAGAAATCTAATATTCCTCCTTAGCTCATCCCGATAGCTATCGGGAGGTTAGAGCAAAGAAGTTATGTTCTTTATAGTTTTATTGAAATGAAACCATGTGTTTATATTATTTATTCTATACAATTAGATAAGTTTTATATAGGAGAAACTTCAGATCTCAATAAGAGACTTGAAGAGCATAAAAATAAATTTTATGAAAATTCTTACACATCTAAAGCAAGTGATTGGAAACTTTTTCTAAAAATAGATTGTGAAATAACAACACAAGCTATAAAAGTAGAAAGACACATTAAAAATATGAAGAGTAAAATTTACATTCATAATCTTAAAAAATATCCAGAAATTGCTGATAAATTAAAGGAAAAATATTTATATTAAATTCCTCCTTAGCTCAGTTGGTTAGAGCATCTGACTGTTAATCAGAGGGTCCTTGGTTCGAGCCCAAGAGGGGGAGCAAACGAAAGCCATACTTTAAGTATGGCTTTTTTATTTTATGCATTTAGCGTTTGTACTTAATTCTAAAAAAATTTAATTTTTACCTAAAATTAATACATTTAGCATATATTTTGTTATCATTGCTTAATTGAATTTTAATACCTATAGAAATGACTAATATCTCTAAAACTCATAAGAAGATTAAACTTCTCTCACTGTTAGCTCTGATTCTAATAATTACCGCTTGTACTTCAAAAAAAGTAACTAACAACCATAAGGTTAAACCACCTCAAGAAAATAAACCGATGAATATTATTCTTATGATTGGTGACGGAATGGGTTTATCACAAGTTTCCAGTAGCTACTTTACAAAAAAAACAGAGCCAAATTTTAGCCGTTTTCCAACTATTGGACTCATAAAAACATCTTCAGCCAGCCATCTCATTACTGATTCTGCTTCTGGGGCAACAGCATTTTCTGCTGGTGAGAAAACATATAATGGTGCAATTGGTGTAAATATGGATACCATACCTGTAAAAAATATTGTAGAATACCTTTCTGAAAAAGAATATGCAACGGGTGTAATTTCTACATCATCAATAACACATGCCACGCCCGCAAGTTTTTTTGCTCATGTAAAATCTAGAGGCCTTGCCGAAGATATAGCGAGTGAATTACCTGGATCTGAAGTTGATTTTTTTGCCGGAGGCGGCAAAAAGTGGTTCTTTCATCGTAAAGATGGAATATCACTCCAAAATGAATTTGCAAAAAATGGTTTTACAGTAGATACTTTGAACCTTGAAAAAAATCAAACGTTATCAAAAAATAAAAAATACGGATTTTTGTTGGCAAAAGATGGTATGCCGAAAATGAGTGAAGGAAGAGGAGATTTTTTATTAGATGCTACAACATTAGGAATTAATTATTTAAATAATAATGAAGCCAAAGGTAAAAATGGATTTTTCCTAATGATTGAAGGTTCGCAAATAGATTGGGGAGGACATGCAAATGATGAAGACTATATTCAAAAAGAAGTATTAGATTTTGACAAAGTTATTGGGAATGTGTTGGATTTTGCCGAAGCGGACGGTAATACCTTAGTTGTTGTAACTGCCGACCATGAAACGGGTGGTTATACCCTAGCGTCTGACAACGGAAACTATAATAAGATAAAAGGTTCTTTTTCAACTGGTGGGCATTCTGCTACTTTAATTCCCGTTTTTGTATATGGTCCAGGTGAAAAAAGCTTTTCTGGTATTTATGAAAATACTGAAATTTTTACCAAAATAATGGAGATAGTTAATGGTGAAAAATAATATAAGATTAAAATTATTTTAAACAAGCTGTGCATTACCCCTACTTCCTTTTGTTCCGCTTGTTATAATTTTTATCGCCTCTGGCTTTTGGTTTTTTGTATTTTGCCGCAATCTTGTATTGGTATGAACCGCCTTTATTTGTCTTTTTATTTTTTTCAGATTTTTCATGAAAACCCGAACCAAGGTTCTCGTCCCGTTTTTTAGGAGCATTAGTCGATTCTTCTGTTTTCGGTTGCTCAGATGGTATTAATCTTTTGGAAATTTCAACGTTTTCAGGAAATGGTAGTTGACTAATTTCCATCTTCATTAAGTCCTCAATGCTCTCTTTAAATTTCAATTCTTTTTCGGTAAAAAACAAAATACTTTCACCTTTCTTTTCTGCACGCCCTGTTCTACCAATGCGGTGCATATAATTTTCTGGAAATCTTGGCGTATCAAAATTAATTACATGAGAAATTTCATTTAAGTCAAGACCACGAGCCATAACATCAGTTGTTACCAAAATCCTATTCACTCCTTGGTCAAACTGCTTCATGGATCGCATTCTATAATTTTGTGTTTTATTAGAATGAATAATACACATATCTGAACCATATGTTTCTTCCATGGTCTCAAAAAGGCGGTCGGCATTTCTCTTATGGGAAACAAATACCAGTACCTTTTTAAAAATAATGACATTATTCAATAAATACATCAATAGATTTGCTTTTGTATAAAAATTAGGAACAGCATAACTTCTCTGATAAATATTATCGAGTGGAGTACCACTTAATGCTACCGTAATTTTTGCAGGAGCAATGAAAAATTCAGTAATTAATTCATCAACATCATCTGTCATTGTTGCAGAAAACATAATGTTTTGTCGATTGGTTGGTAATAAGTCGAATATATTGGTCAACTGAAATCGGAAACCAAGATCGAGCATTACGTCTACCTCATCAATCACTAATTTTTTAACGGATTTTAATTGTAATGCACCGCTTAGTACCAAATCATACAGTCTCCCAGGAGTAGCAACTACAATATCGTAGCCTTGCTCTAACATCGCTTTTTGTGTATTAATGTTAGTACCTCCGTATATTTCTATGATTCTGTGATTAAGGTATTTACCAAATTTATTGATCTCGCCGGCAACCTGTACCACCAATTCACGCGTAGGCACAAGTACTAAAACGCGTGGATGTTTTTCTTCTGAAAATTTAAGCTGTTGTAAAATTGGTAGCATATAGGCCAAGGTCTTACCTGTGCCAGTTTGGGCAATTCCAACTACATTTTTACCTGAAGCAATTACCGGAAATGCCTGTGATTGAATGGGTGTAGGAGTAGTGAACCCTAAATCGTCAATAGCATAACCTAACTGTTTGGAAATCTTAAATTCATCGAAGGATTGCATCAGTATCTATTTTAATGCAAAAGTAGGGTATCTTTCTTATCTTGCACAAGATAAATCATCTTCAAATGCGTATCTTCTTTAAATCTTTAGGCATTATATTTACAATATTATTTTTATGGTCTGCCTATTTACAATTAAATGATCCTGACCCTATATTATGGGTTGTAATATATTTAGTTGCGGCATTAATTTCATCACTATTTGCATTCAACAAGCTCAGTTTTTTACTAGCCTCCATATTAGTAGTGTGCTCAGTTATTGGTGCTATATTAAATTGGCCCGAGTCTTTTGAAGGCATAACTTTCAATGACATGAGCCATAAAAACATAGAGGAAGGCAGAGAAGCATTAGGTTTGCTTTTCTGCGGATTTATTTTTATGGTTTATGCTTTTCGTATTTATTTTATGAGAAATAAAACTACATTACTATAGTTTTACCAGGCATCGGTATTTCATAAGAACCATCCTCTTTTGGTAATACTGGTGGCGTTGAATTCCAATCCAAATTATCAGGTACCAATTTCAATTCCGATTTTATAGCCTCATCCCAATTGATTATTTTACCAGAATATGTTGCCATGCGTCCCATAATTGCTGTCATGGTACTTTTAGCCCCGTTCTCGGCATCACTAATAACCTCATTATTTCTAATTGAAGCAAAAAGTTTATCATGCTCAACTTGGTAGGGATTTGGATCATCCTTACCTTTTCGCTTATAGATGTTGTTCCCTTCAAAATCCTTTAAATAAGCTGAGCCCGCTTCATTAGTCAAAGCAATACCTTTTGTCCCTTGAAAAACTTCGGTTACTTTGTTCATTGTTCCCTTTTGGTGACGACATTGACTAGAAATTACAGCTCCGCTAGGATAAGTATATTCCACAAAATGATGGTCGAAAATTTCACCATATTCTTTTCCTGTTCTAACTTGTCTTCCTCCCATTCCTTGTGCAGAAACAGGATATTCATCTAAAAACCAATTGGCAACATCAATATTATGAATGTGCTGCTCTAAAATATGATCCCCACATAACCAATTAAAATAATACCAATTACGCATTTGATACTCTAATTCACTTTGGCTTGGTTGTCTTTCTTTTACCCAAACCCCATTACTATTCCAATACACTTGTCCTGAAACTATTTTTCCGATTTTATCTGCTTTAATTTGATTCAATAATTCTATATATTGTTTTTGATAATGACGTTGAAGACCAACCACTACATTCAATTTTTTCTCTTTAGCCAATTTAGCTGCAGCCAACACTTTTCTGACACCAGGCACATCCGTAGCAACAGGTTTTTCCATAAAAATATGCTTACCCGTTTTTACCGCATACTCAAAATGTTGTGGTCTGAATCCAGGTGGTGTAGTTAAGATAACTACATCTGCCAAATCCATCGCTTTCTGAGCGGCATCAAAACCTATAAATTGATTTTTCTCTTTAACATTTACTTTTTTTGTACCCTGAAATGCTTCCGTCAGATGACCCAAACTTGATTTTAATCGATCTTCAAAAGCATCTGCCATAGCAATCAACTCCACATTTTCATCGGCATTTAAAGCTTGATTTGCCGCTCCCGTACCTCTACCGCCACAGCCAATTAATGCAATTTTCAATTTTTTATCATTGTGTACATTTACCATTGAACTTAAAGGCATAGTAGGTAACATAATAGCTCCAGTCAGTAGAGCCGAATTTTTAACAAAGTTTCTTCTAGACTTTAAAATTTTAGAGGTTTTTTTAGGGTTTTTCATTTTAAAAATATTTTTGTGTTTGGTTATTATTTTTTTCTTGGAATAGCTTTTCCCCAATACTTTTCATACTCTTTTTCGCTTGGAGATTTTACTCTAACAATTCTAAAACCTAAAAACGGAGCATCGGTATGCCACCATTTACTTTTAGGCAATTGCGGATCCCTTTTTTTCCAATTAGGGTTTGACTTATATCTTGACGCACTACGTAACATATCGCTATCATCATCCCATGAGCCACCTCGAACTGAATGTGGATATTCTTTAGTTGGAACTTCTAATGGGTTATTGGCTACCTTTTTATTATATTTTTTATAGGCATCAGGGTTATATTGATCTAAAGTAAGTTCTGCCATATTACCGTGCATATCATACAAACCAAAAGGGTTCGGTTTCTTTTGACCTCCCTTTTGATACCTGCCCTTACTATTTACTTCATACCATGCGTATTCACCTAATTTAGAAACATCATCACCAAAATAATATTTGGTTTCTGTACCTGCCCTACACGCATATTCCCATTCCGCCTCGGTAGGTAATCTATAAAAAAAGCCTGTTTTGGCTGAAAGCCATTCACAAAATTTTGAAGCTGCCAAATGGGTAACATTAGCAACTGGATAACCATTGGTACCCATACCCAAACTCATATCTATGTAAGGTACAGTTGCTCCAGAAATGGCATCAATATCGGTATTGATTTCCCTTTTGGGATTAGTATTCTTTACATTATCTATTTCCCTATTTAGATAAAGATAATACACATCCCAAGTAATTTCATATTTAGCCATCCAAAACGAATTGACTTTTACGGTATGTTTAGGTTTTTCATCTTCATTTATTGAACTACCCATTTTAAATTCACCACTAGGGATAGCAACCATATCAATCGACAATTCTGAACCTGAAATAGACTGTTTGTAATCTTTTAAAGGATTTTTTTGAGAGGTACCGTTCAGAAATAGAGTCAGCAATAAAAGAGTAGTAATAAACTTTAAATTCATTGATTAGAAATATGGGGTTTAAAAAGAATAGAAAGGTACAATTTTTTTCATAAAAAAACCATCCTCTATTTAGGATGGTTTTTTAAGTTATATTTATTTCTATTCTATTCTTCTTTTACAACAGAAAATTCAGTACGTCTATTAAGTTGGTGTTCCTCTTTTGTACATTTTACACCATTAGAACATTTGTTTACTAGTTTAGCTTCTCCTAAACCTTCACTAGTAAGCCTACTTGGATCTATTCCTTTTTCAATCATATACTCAACGGTAGATTTTGCTCTACGCTCAGATAATTTTTGGTTATACTTATCTGGACCTCTAGAGTCAGTATGTGAAGCAGAATGAATTTTTAGATCAGGATATTTATTCAATACCTCAACAACTTTATCCAATTCTTCAGCAGCATCTGGACGAATATTATGTTTATCAAAATCGAAATAGATTACATTAATATTAACCAATACTTCATCTCCAATCAGTTTAAATTCAGCTTCCATGTCTAAATTCTGAACAATTGCCGGAGCATCTAAATCGTTAACCGTGGTAACTTCTTGCTCTAACCTTAAATAACCATCATTAGTTGCAACTATTGTATAATCACTATCACAAGGTACATCAAAAGTATACTCAGCAGTTTCTTCAGTGGCTGCAGTCATTTGTAACTGATTACCATCACTATCCAAAATAGCAACTAAAGCACCAGGTAACAACTCTTTTGTATCTTTATCTCTTACAACACCTCTAACCGTCTGTAAGCACTCTATGTATATTTTTTCATCTACTTTAAAAGAATAGATGTCATCATCTCCTTTACCTTCTTTTCTATTTGAAGAAAAATATCCCTGCACATCATCTCTTAATATATAGGCAAAATCGTCTTTAGGGCTGTTTAAAGGTTCTCCTAAATTTATAGGGGTTGATTCCGTATTATCATAAATCTTACTGGCAAACAAATCTAAATTACCAAAGCCAGCATGGCCGTTTGATGAGAAAATTAAAACATTATCATCATCAATATGCGGAAACATTTCACGTTCTTCAGTATTGATTTTACTCCCTAAGTTTTTGGGTTCACTATACTTCCCATCAGGTAGAATATCAACTACCCAGATGTCGGTTTTTCCATAGGTACCTGGCATGTCTGACACAAAGTACAATTTCTTTTCATCTCTATTCAATGTTGGCAATCCTGTAGAATAATCGTCACTGTTAAATTCTAATTTTCTTACGTTGGTCCACACGCTTTCACTCTCAACATCTGCAACATATAACTGAATGTTACTCAATCCATTGCTTCCTTTTATAGCCTTGCCTTTAGCATCATAGTTATTACCCGAAAAATATACGGTTTTTAGGTCTTTGGTAAAAGTTACACTTGCTTCATGGTATTTTCTGTTGACCTCTCCGCTCAAGCTCTTTTTGTTAATAATTTGTCCAGTGCTGTCAATATCACCAATAAACAAATCTAAAAAAGGTTGGTCGTTACCATCCCAATTTCTTCTAACTATGGCAACTCTTTCAGTAGGAGATGCGAATATAACCTGATCTTTACCGTAAAAATTGAGACCAAAATCTGAATTTTTTGTATTGACCTTTAACAATCTAATACTGTGCTTTCCAGGTGTTGATTGTGCAGCCATTAAAAAAGTACACAACAAAAAACTTAGCGTAATTATTTTTTTCATATCTTCTTATTTCTTGAAAGTGAGTTATATAATTCCACAATTATATTTTCTGGATTTTTAGGGGATTATTTCTAAAAAAGTCACAGATTCTAAAAAACAAATTTAACAAATAATATTTAACACCTTATATATGAACCTTAGGTTTTATTGAAATATAGCTAAAATTGTTTTAATATCCTTATTTTAAAAGACTTAAATAGTATATTTTTTCCACAAATCTTTTATAATTTTCCTTCTATTTTACGTTTTTCATCAAATTCTAAACCATTATAATCTAATTTCCAGCCAAAAGTACTGACCATTTGCTCAATAATTTTAACAGTTTCTAAGGCTTTTGATGTTGCTGAAATCAAAAGTTCACTTTCAGGGATTTTATCTTCAATATTTGCTCTTACTTTTTTATTCAGATTGCTTAAATCTGAAGCAGCGAATTTATTAAAATAGCCATGCTTTACATCGTAATATTGAATATCAGTTTCAATGCTTAATATTTCTGGTTCTGGGAAATGTTCTAAAATGAGTTTTTTATTTTCTGGTCTTGATTGCAATCTGATTTTTTTCATATCAAAACCAATTAAAACCTTGGCATTAGCAAGAACAATGGCCTTTTTTTTACTACTAACTAAATTTAACAGCACACCTTTTACATCTTCAAAATGCATAATTTCTGAAAAATCACCTTCAACAGTAATCATTTTGGATACATTCCTTATTTTCTCTAACAGAACCACTGACTGCTCTTCAGATTTATTTTTAAAAAACCGTTTACTGAATAATAAAACTATTATTCCTAATACTAATATTCCGACAAGTACTCCAAAAATAAAATCCATTGTTACTAATACACTTTGTTATTTTTTAATTGCTCTCAACATTTCTCGTTTTCCGGGCGGGCCAGGTAATTTTTCTACAATAAAACCAACCTCTTCCATTGCTCTTCTTACACTTCCTTTAGCAGAGTAAGTTACTAAAATTCCGTTTACCTTTAAGGCATTATACATTTTTTTAAAGATTTTAACTGTCCACAATTCAGGCTGTACCCTAGCTCCAAAAGCATCAAAAAATATTAAATTAAACTGGTTTACCTCATCAATTTCATCAAAAAACTCTTGCCTTTTGGTTAAAAAGAAGTTATTTGAAATCTGATGCTTTATACCCCAAGAAATATTGTGTATTTTATCAAAAACTGGTTTTTCATTTTCAACTTTTAATTGAGAAACATAATTTAGTTTAAAAACCTCATCATTTTCAATGGGATAAGCTTCAACACCTGTATAATTGATGATTTTACTTGATCTTTTTGATTCTAAATAAGTAATAAATGCATTTAGCCCAGTACCAAAACCTACTTCTAAAATAGACAAACTCTTATCTGATTTAAACTCATTTAATCCTTTATCAATAAACACATGATAAGCTTCTTGTATAGCACCGTGCTTGGAATGATATTGCTCATTCCAATCCGGTAAATGGATGGTTGTAGAACCATCTGAAGTCATCATTATTTCTCGTTTCAATTTAATTGATCATGAGTTTTTTAATCTTAGGGATTGGCCCGGCACACCTAGTTTCATGGCAAGCAACACAGCTATTTACCGATTGATTAAAATAGAAGGCTGTAGAATCTGATCTAGTAGAGAATGTTGCTTTTTGATACTTTATAAACTCAACAGCTAAGCTATCAAATTCGGCATCACGTTCGTCCGGATCTGTCATTATGGCTTTGTGAATATTTATAAATTCTTCAGGAAACGAAGACAAGCTATCTTTATTAATTATTTGAGTTTTGGTACGTTTATTGAATTCATACATCCGTCGCATTAGCAACGCCATTTCAGAAGGTTTGTACATCTGCATTTCTTCCTCAACTTTTTCCTTTTTAGCAGAATTGTTGCATGCTGTCAAGAGTATGACAACAAACAAAAAGCATAACCATTTGTACATTATTTTTTCAATAAAACACCATCAGCTTCAAAAGCATAGGTAAATTTTGGTTCTGTAATTTTAGCTATTTCTTCTTCGCTTTTACCAGCATCTTTAGCATAATGCTGTAATTCTTTAACTGAGGTTTCAGTAACAAAAGCCTTACCGTTTACTATTACCTCTTTATTGTCTGCATCTAAAGGCACAAAAAAGCCATAGTCTTTAAAACGAACCATAGATTCTTTTTCATCACCTAAATCCAATTTCATCCAACATCCTTTAGCTTTACAAACTTCGTTAATATTAGATGCAAATTTTACGGCAATAGTATCGCCAGATTTTAAACTTTCAAATTTCTTAGCCATTTCTTTTTTTGAAATTACATTTTCATCAGTGATTTTATCACCAAAAGACGCATAAGCTATTTTAGTTTCCTCTTTAACTGCACTTTCTTTTTTCTCTTCTTTACAGGCTATAAATGCCAAAAAACAGGCAAACCATATTAATTTTCGCATAATTGTATAATTTTTACACAAAAATAAAGTTTTAAACTTAAAATACTACAAGATTGACTATTTTTGTTGACTAATTTTAAGCGTTATGAGTACAGCAACTTCTGTAAATATCAACATAGAAAAAACTCAAAATTCCAAACTTCCTCAGGTTGATTTTAACAACCTGCCTTTTGGTCAAACTTTTTCTGACCATATGTTTGTTTGCGATTATAAAGATGGTGAATGGCAAACACCTCAAATTATACCTTATCAGAATATAAGTTTAGACCCTGCCGCTAAAATTTTTCATTACGGACAATCGGTTTTTGAAGGTATGAAAGCCTATAAGGATGAGCAAGATCAAATTTGGTTGTTTAGACCTTTAGAAAATCAAAAACGGATTAATATTTCTGCTGAGCGATTGGCTATGCCCGCTTTTCCTGAAAATTATTTTATGGAAGGTTTGAAAACCTTATTAAAAATTGAAAAAGAGTGGATTCCACAAACACCTGGTAGTTCTTTATATGTGCGACCTTTTGTTTTTGCCAGTGGTAAAGGATTTCACGCCTCGCCAGCTGATGAATATAAATTTATTATTGCCTGTGCCCCTTCAGGCCCTTATTTTGCAGGGAACGTAAAAGTATTAATTGAAGAAAAATATTCACGTTCGGCAAACGGTGGTGTAGGTTTTGCTAAAGCTGGAGGTAATTATGCCGGACAGTTTTACCCTACTCAATTAGCAGTTAAAAAAGGATATCACCAAGTAATCTGGACCGATGACAATACCCACGAGTTTATAGAAGAAGCTGGTGCTATGAATATCTTTGTAAGAATTGGTGATACTTTAATAACTAGCCCAACAAGTGATAGAATTTTAGACGGTGTAACCAGAAAAAGCATTTTAGAAATAGCTAAAGACGAAGGCATACCTTTTCAAGTACGTAAATTTACGGTTTCTGAATTAGTTGAAGCTTCTAAAAATGGAACATTAAAAGAAATGTTCGGAGCAGGAACGGCTGCAGTAATTTCACCAATTACTTTGTTTGGCCATAGAGGTAATGATTATAAATTACCTGAAATTGAAAACAGTTACGCATCACAATTTAAAAAACATATAACAGATATTCAATACAACCGATCCGAAGATAAATTTGGTTGGAGGTATTTAGTAAAATAGAACTAAAAAAGGCTTCTTTTGAAGCCTTTTTTTATTTATCTAATATCTCAGCAATATTCGGTTTAAAATAGTTAGGGCCTTTTAGCACCTTTCCATCTTCACGATAAATAGGTTTACCGTCTTCGCCTAATTTACTCATATTGCTACGTTGAATTTCATTAAAAACTTCTTCAATTTTATGTTGCATACCGTGTTCTATGATTGTTCCACAAAGTATATACAACATATCGCCCAAGGCATCTGCAACTTCAACCAAATCATCACTCTGAGCTGCGTCTAAATATTCCTTATTCTCTTCGTCCATTAGATTGAAGCGTAATTTAATTTTTTGAGGGGATAAGTTGGCAACAGGCCTATCTTCTACACCCAAACCAAAAGCTTCATGAAATTCTTGTACAGCTTTTATTTTATCTTGCATTATTGTTCTATTTTTGTGGTGTTAAATATAAGAGAAATATGTTTAGTAAAGGTCAAGCTGTTTTCGGAATTTTATTCGCTATTACTTTTATCATTTTTATAGTATGGAGTTATAGAAAGGACTTAAAACTTCATAAAATCTATTATAAAAATGTTTGGGTTGTAGGACTTACGATTATTGCTGTAATTGCTATTTTTGGGATATTGACATTTATTCTCCATGGTTAAACATATCGGCTATATCAATTTTTAAAATAAAAAACCCAGTTCTCGACTCCGCTCGAACAGACATTTTTGACCAACTGATTTCACTTCTTAAACTTTAATACTTCTGACCTTCCTTTTTTAAATATCTTATTGCTGTTATGTGTTCCTTTGCGTAATGCTTTTTGTTCTTCAAAAGGTAAATTATAGACTTCTTGACATTGTTCAGAACAACAGCCTTGCATTTTTTCTTTACACGTATCACATTGAATGAATAATAAATGGCAAGCTTCATTTTCACAATTAACGTGCGTATCACAAGCATTTCCACACTGGTGGCAATTTGCAATTACATCATCAGAAATTTTTTCAGCCCTTCGGTGATCAAAAACAAAGTTTTTACCAATAAACTTGTTTTCCAATTTTTCTTCTTTCACTTGACGGATGTATTCAATAATACCACCCTCTAATTGAAAAACATTTTTAAAACCTTTGTGTTTATAATAGGCACTCGCTTTTTCACATCGAATTCCACCTGTGCAATACATCAAGAGGTTTTTGTCTTCTTTGTGCTCTTTTAAATCTTCCTCAATGATATCCAGAGAATCTCTAAACGTATCTACATCAGGCGTAACCGCACCTTCAAAATGACCAATTTCACTTTCGTAATGATTCCGCATATCCACACAAACAGTATTTGGATCTACCAACAACTCATTAAATTCCTTGGCCTTTAAATGCACACCTATATCAGTAACATCAAAAGTGGCATCATTTAATCCGTCCGCCACAATCTTATCTCGTACTTTTACTTTTAACTTTAAAAACGATTTGTTATCCTGTTCAACGGCAATATTTAATCGCACATTTTCTAAAAAAGGGATAGCATCCAACTTTGTTTTAAAGTCGTTAAAGTTATCGGCGGGTACAGATAATTGGGCATTAATCCCTTCATGGGCAACATAAATGCGACCGAGAACATCTTGCTCATTCCAAAGCACGAATAAATGGTTTCTAAATAAGGTAGGGTTTCCAATCTTGGAATAGGCGTAGAAAGACAAGGTTAATCGTTGCTTACCAGTTTGCTCAATTAACGCTGCTCTTTCTTTGGCACTTAATGTATTGTACAGTTGCATGCTATACTAATTTTAAATGTTAAAGAAAATTCAATATTAATACCATTTCCGCACTGAAATGACCGTAATAAAACGTCCTTTTTTCCTTTCTACTTCAACATAAAAAGAAACCGTAACCGCAGCTATGCTTAATTTTTCTATTTTGTATAAAGAAAAAAAACTCATTTTCTTTTACTGTAATTTCAAAACAGAAATGGTATGATATGCAAAAGTAAATGTTTTAGGTGTTTTTTGGAAGAAATTTCAACATTTTAATCGATTTTGATAAAAATTGAACTTTACAGTAAAAAATTTTTTAAGCTATCGAACTTTTTAAGACCTTTGCTTTCTAAATTTAAACAAATTATGAGAATTGCAGTTGTTGGTGCTACCGGAATGGTAGGTAACGTAATGCTTAAATCATTAGAAGAACGGAATTTTCCGTTGACGGAATTAATTCCAGTTGCTTCTGAAAGGTCAGTAGGTAAAAAGATTGAATATAAAGGGAAGGAATATACCATTGTTAGCTTACAAGATGCGGTAAATCTTCAACCAGATATTGCTTTATTTTCTGCAGGGGGAAGTACCTCTTTAGAATGGGCACCAAAATTTGCAGCAGTGGGTACAACCGTGGTTGATAATTCCTCTGCATGGCGAATGGATGCTACAAAAAAACTAATTGTACCTGAAATTAATGCTGACACACTAACTGACGATGATAAAATTATTGCCAACCCTAATTGTTCAACCATTCAAATGGTAGTGGCATTGGCTCCGTTACATAAAAAATATCAGATTAAACGACTGGTAATTTCTACCTATCAATCCATTACAGGTACTGGAGTTAAAGCAGTTCAGCAATTAGAAAATGAATACAAAGGCGACAAAGGCGAAATGGCCTACCACTACCCTATCCATAAAAATGCCATACCACATTGCGATGTTTTTGAAGATAATGGCTATACCAAAGAAGAAATGAAATTGGTACGCGAAACTCAAAAAATTTTAGATGATAAAACTATTGCGGTTACCGCAACTGCTGTTAGAATTCCCGTTGTTGGTGGCCATAGCGAATGTGTAAATATTGAATTTGAAAACGAATTTGATGTCTCGGAAATCAGAAAATTATTGAGTGAAACCCCGGGAGTTACCGTACAGGACAATTTAGACACCAACACCTACCCTATGCCTATTTATGCTCATGGTAAAGATGATGTCTTTGTAGGTAGAATTCGTAGGGATTTATCACAACGCAATACCTTAAACATGTGGATTGTCTCTGACAATTTACGTAAAGGGGCAGCCACAAATACCATACAAATTGCTGAGTATTTAATGGAACATAATTTAGTGAATACCAAAGTAATTTCTTAATTTGATTCTCTACAAAATATAAAAGCCATCTATTTTAGTATGGCTTTTTTTACGGATAAAAAATTATCCGTTTTTAACGGTTAACAAACGGATAATTCTTTTATCACCACCCAACAAAAGCTCTAATAGTAATGCTTTTGACCATTAGTATTAAATTAAATAAGTATCTTGCAATTATAAACGATATAACCGCAATGCGGTTATACAGTTGTTACCTGCAAGCAAAGACAGAGTAGAGAGCAGGGAGCAGAGAAAGTAAGAAATGAATGTAATTGATATAACATATGATTTTAGATTGGACTCTAAGTGTGGAGACCCAGATACGGATAGCTTAAAATTATATGAAGCTCACCAAACTTTATGGAATAAAACTCTGCCTTGCGGAAAATCATTTGATTTTAAGGTGATTGGAGATAAATATGGACGATTCTTATTGAAAAACAAGTTGTATATGAACTTGTCAAGTGATAGAATGTGTCCTCATTTTGTTGGGAAATACAAAGGGAAATTTAACGGTTGGTTAAGTGAATCTCAAGAAGAAAATTTCCAGAATAAAGTTAGAACAATAGGAGGACATATTGTTTTTCCTGCTCATAGAAAAGATGGATTTACTATAAATCAAGCCAGAGGAGTTAGTAGATTAATTTGTGATAGATTTGACTTGACAATTGAATGTATCAAAAGATTTTATGAAAATATGCAGAGTCCATTGAGTAAAGCTATTGAGAGATACGATGATTTTTTTGCTCTTTTTGAGAGTTTTGATGGATATATTGATTTTTTTCAACTACAGGACTTTCTGACAAAAGATAGAGAAGTGAATTTTGCTTTGCCATTTGATAATTTTAATCGTTCACCTTTGCCTTTAACAGCCGAAGAATACAATGATTACAGAGTTCATACTTTAGACTTAATTGAGAGACGAAATAGAAGAATATTAAATAAATTGAAAGAAATGCCAGCAGGTAACAATGTATAAACGTAATGCGGGGTGAAGTGCTTAAAATGAACGAATTAGATATTAACAAGCAATAGTGCAAACTGAAAGTAAAGTGCTTTGAAACCCGCACTACGCTTATACTTTACCGTTGTGGGCAATTTAAAAAAACCAGTAAATGCATACAGATTTACCATTAAAAGAAAATTCAACCGATAAATTAGGTAGGCATCCATTCGCATATGAAATAGCATCTGGTTTGGTTAAATCTTTTAAGGACAATAATGAAAGTATTGTCCTTGGAATTAATGGGACTTGGGGTTCTGGAAAATCAACTTTGCTGAATTTCATTATTAACGAAGTTGAAGAAATCTCTTCAAGTATAAATCAAGAGATTATTGTTTTAAGATTCAATCCTTGGATGTTTTCTGGTCAAAAGGAATTACAAAGTGTATTCTTAAGAGAGTTAATTCTAAAATTAAAAAACAACTCTGAAAAACTAAAAAATGCTTCAAAGAAAATAGCTGAATTTTTAGAATACTTGAATTGGGTTAATTACGTACATTCTGGGGCTGGAGAGGCATTAAAATCATTAAAAAATATTTTTAAAAAAGCAGGAAAAGAAAAAGAACTTTCCGAACTGAAAAAGGAAATTGATAACATTTTAATTGAATCAAAAGTAAAATTATATATTACTATCGATGATATCGACAGGTTAACACCTAATGAAATAACTGATATTTTTCAATTAATTAAATTAAACGGGAATTTCGCGAACACGATTTTTATTTTAGCTTATGACCAAAATGTAGTTCAGACGGCATTAGAAAATCAATTCGGCGAAAATGGAAAAAAATATATTGAAAAAATTGTTCAAGTCGATTACACGTTACCTTCAATTTCCAAAGAAGATATATCAAGATTGTTCATAGATAATTTAAATATACTTTTTAATGATGATGAGATAACTGATAAAATTAAAGAATTAAATGAATCTATTAAAAGTGAACCGTTTATTAACTTTTTTTCTTCATTAAGAGATATCTACAGGTTTAATAATAGTATAAAGTTACGTTTACCTTCAATAGTGAATGAATTAAACATCTTGGATTTTTTATTAATTGAGTCTTTAAGAGTATTTGACCAAAAAGCTTACAAGTTTATCATAGATAATAAAAAAAGTTTAGTATACAAAAGTGATAACAATATCAATAATTTTAATTTTCGCTCTAACAATGATGAGCAATCTACCGACGCTTTTATTGAAAGTATAGAATTTAATGATTTAATTAAACAAATATTAAGAAGATTATTTATAGTTGACTCTTCATATAGCTTCAATGCAAATACACCTGAAGACTTAATTAGAGGTAAAAGAGTTGCAAACGAAAGTTATTTCAACAGATATTTTAATCTTCAATTGTCAAATTTTGACATTCAAGAATATGTTTTTGAAAGCTTCATAAATGAAAATTCAGCCGAAGAAAATGAAGACATTTTAAAAAATGTACAACAAAAAGGACAATTATTTCAATTCCTTAATTGGGTTAAAATAAAAAGCAAAGGCTGTGATGAATTTAAGCAACAAAAAATCATTGAATCTATTTTAATTTATTCAAAAAACTTACCACATAAAAAGGGTATGTTTTGGGGCATAGGTTCTGATTTAACAACAGTATTACATTATGCTTCTAATATGTTATATGATATTAACGATATTGAAGTTAGAAGAAAACTTATCCTCTCTCATTTAGAAAGAAATGTAAGTTTTGCTTCATTCTATTTAGGCGATAGAATATTATATGCGAACAACCAATCTGAAAACGGTAAATTATATTCAAGTAACGAATGGTATTATCTTTTCAAATTCGAAAAAGAGAGTGACTTGGAATTTATCGAAAAAATTCTGTCTAAAAGAAACTCAATAGCAAAAGAACTTTTTGACAAGATTTTAATTGAAAGCGAATTTTTAGCCGAAGATGAAATTGGATTAATATTGGATACTGTCTATAAAAGTTATAAAGAACATTACGAGGCAAATTTTGATAAACTAATTGAGAACGACCACGATTTAGTTAAGTATGTTTGGTTATCTATTAAACGTAGCTGGATGACTTCTAACAGTAGAGTCGGATATCAACTTGCCGAATATCAATTTTATCCTGGAATAGATAAAGAGGTTGTAAAAAATAGGTTCGATAATCTTAATCCAGCTGATATTGATGAAAATGAGAATAAGGTAATATCATTATTTCAAAAAGCATACGAAGATGGATTTGAAGAAAAGAAATATTACGATATAGAGAATCTTGAAGAAATGGGAAGGTGGTAAAAAACTGCCCACAACAATGTATATAAAAAATAGCGTAAGTCTTTGCTAACACTATGGTTTGGTCATTTTTGGAAAGTCGCCAAATTTTTAAATTTGATGATTTCCAATAAAAAAGATAAATAGTAAAATTTAAAAATTCGGCTTGTGTTTCATCCGAAAAGTTAACGCTTATTCCCAGCGCTACTTTTCATATACTGAGCCGTTGTAACCAATTAACACCAATGAAATTTTTTTTGACAACAATCATCACTTTTGTAATTTTTTCTTGTTCACATTTTGAAAAAATTGATGAAGAAAGAATTCTTAAAATAGGACACGATATTTTGAATAACCCACCGGCAAAAGGTTCGTCATATAATCATTCCGAAATAAGAATTAGAGAAGGACTAAATAATAAATTGATAGAATTGACAGATAGTTTAAAAACCTATGAGTTGAGAATAAAAAAAGGTGACTTATCTGAACCTTATGGCGATAACAAAGCTGATTGTGTTTTAGAAATTCTTACTGACTATAAAAACATTGGAATTAGATTAAAATATCAAAAAAAATACGACACATATGATGTTTTGGGTTATATGACATTAGTGAATTAAAAAAACTGATTACAACAGAATGCTCGGAATTCCATCATATAAACCAAAATTTCACAGAAGTGGAAAAAGTTTCAAAAATGAGTTTGAAAAAACTCTTACCAAATTAATTGGAAAAAAAATCGAACACTATTGGTTAATGTGGGACTTGAACGAAAACGAATGGTTAGCAGATGGACCTGTAGTTCTTAAAATAGATGGACAAAGATTTGAATTCACAGCTTATCAATTGGACGATTTTAGTATGACTATAAACTCGTTTGAACTATCTGAAAAACTGAATTGGTATGGAAGTGGAGATGAAATGCCATTATCTTGGAAAGAAAACCCGAAAATAGAGTTAAGTAAAAATCTAAATAAGGTAATTACTGAAATTAATATTTTGACATATGATTTTTATAAGAATAATAATGAGTCAGAATATGTTCTTGTCGGAATTGAGTTTGTTTTAGAAAAGGAATCTGAATCTGATAAGGAAAATTTCTTCTCAATATATAATGGACTTGACCAAAATGAACTTAAGAACACGGAATTACAAATAGAAAATCAAATAAAACGAATAAAAATAACTGGTTACAACAATGGCTATAAGTAATTGCTTGTTCTCGCCTACTTCTGAAAATCCTCCCGGATTTTCAGTTTGGTGTGTACTTGCAAAGTTAACCGCTAAACCACGCAACTACTCATAGCCGAGACCGTTATCGGTAAGCAAAATAGAATGAATATCCAAAAATTAAATTCTATGATAACAATAAATCCATACATTTACTTTGACGGAAATTGTGAAGAAGCATTTACTTTTTATGAATCAGTTTTTCGTAAAGAAATCAGTCATATTAGTAAATACAAAGACGTACCGAAACCAGCAAGAAATATTTTTCAAGAGTCTGATGAGAAAATTATGCATGTCACCTTGCCTTTGAGTAAAGAGACAATGCTAAATGGTTCAGATAACTCATTGGCATATGCAGAAATGGTACATTATAAAACCTTTACGCTGATTATTCACACTGATAGTAAGGAAGAAGTTGACCGGCTCTTTGGCGAACTTTCTCAAAATGGACAAATAAAAGTACCCGTAGGTATGACATTCTGGGGTGCTTACTATGGTCAGTGCGTTGATAAATTTGGCATAAGTTGGAAAATAACTTTAGCATCAGAAAATTAGCGTGTATTTTATATGAATGAAGAGATATGAATCTGTTTTAATAAGCATGTTGCGAATAATAAAGAAAAAGCCTGCCGTTAACAATATGAATCGTTCGTCCTTTTTTGCTAACTTAGTTCTCACGTAACGAAATTATACACAATTGCGTTAGCACCTATATGATGAAACAGATAAAATACTTCATTCTTTCAATAATCTTTGTAGCTTGTTCAAATGATGAAGGTAGTAAATCCAATACTTTAGAATTTATAAACAGTATCGCAGTTGCCTTTGCATATAGCGGCCAAGAATTAAATGATTTCTTTCAAAATCCAGATAAAGCCTATGTGAAGGGTTATTTTTATTTTGAATCTGATTTGGCAGCTGATGTTATTTTTGGTCTGGACATCGAGTGGCTTGAGGGTGTTAACACCCCTATCCATTTTGAAGGAGCCGACTGGATGTCGCTTGCAGGATTTCAGCGTAATGGTACTTTTTGGTTTAGAACTGGTTCACCAGAAAACTTGTCAGGCGTGCCAACTATCAATGAAAATTGGGAAACAAGAGACATTGGACAAGAATTACGACCAAATACTTGGTATGAAATGACCATTGCAGCTGATTTTGGAATCAGGGAATTTATTTCAGTCAAACTAGTTGGTGGTGGCATCTATCAAGAGTTTGACTTAAATGGTTTTCAACTGGATTATCCAAATTATATCCCTTTTGACAAACCTTCTCTTACCTATTATACTTTCGCGATACGCTCACAAGAATTTGCTCAAGGGAATAAAGGTGCAACAGAAGTTTACTTTGATGATCTAGAAATTGGTTTACAAACATTATCTGGTAATTCAATACTCTTCAATAACAGTTTTGAAAATCAGAACAAAATCTCAAATATTCCTTTTGAATTACCAATTAGCCCAATTGATAATGTGAAGGAAAACTTTTGGTATCTTGAAAATGATGGTGCCAAAATAAATATTACAAACAATAAGGCAAGAACTGGGCAGAAATCTATTGTATGTAAGGCAGACTTGTCTCAAAACTAAGTACTGATGAAATCATATACAAACACGTTGGAATTCATTCAGTTATTATCTATAGTCGTAAATTTAAAAAAGTATAATAATTGAAAAGTTTGGTTTGAATTAAAATTAAAAAAAGATGAAAATAACAACATTTTTAACATTTGTAGGTAATCAATGCGGAAAGGCTGAAGAAGCTATAAATTTCTATACTTCTATCTTTCCAAATTCGGAAATTAACAGCCTCATAAAATATTCAGAGGGAGAAGCTGGAGGAACACCAGAGCTTATAAAATATGGAGAATTTACATTAAATAATACTAAGTACATGGTTTCCGAAAGTAATTATAATCACGCTTGGTCATTCACGCCAGGTGTATCATTGTTTGTTGAATGTAACTCTGAAAATGAGATACAAACCTTATTCGAAAAACTTTCTTCAAATGGAGGTCAGATAATGGTTCCTCTTGAAAACTACAAAGGTTCAGGAGATTATGGCTTTGGTAAAAAATTTGGATGGTGTGAGGATAAATATGGTATTTCATGGCAGGTTAATCTTACAGAATAAATTTGAATTATAATATAAGTGGTTCTACTTAAAGGAATAAACAAAATGAAAAATAACGAAATACTAACAAAAAAACACAAAACATCATTTACCCATTTTTTAACGCTGCTATTTTTAAGTTTACCCCTCTTAAGCACTTCGCAAGAGTCAAATAAAGTAATCTATTTTGGTAAAGATTATTTTATGTTGGAGGGTACCAAAATTGCTGATTCGCTTAAAGAGAATAGTTATGACAGGCTACCTGCATCCTATAAGGAAATTGTAAGAAAACCTGTGTGGGAGTTGTCTAAAAGCTCAGCAGGCATGTCAATTCGGTTTTATTCTAATACTACAAGTATTAGTGTAAAATGGACTGTTCTAAATGATTTCAAAATGAATCACATGGCTGAAACTGGAATTAAAGGCATTGATTTATATTTTAATAGCGAGAATACTTGGCAATATTTAAATACTGCTCGCCCAACGGGTATTGACAATGAAGCTCTGCTAATAAATAACATGCCAACTAAAATGCGAGAATTTAAAATGTTTTTACCGCTATATGATGGCATTGTCACTATTGAAGTAGGTGTTGATTCAAATAGTGTAATCAAAAAACCACTAAAGCGTAACCCTAAATCAATAGTATTTTATGGAACAAGCATAACACAAGGCGGTTGTGCATCTCGTCCTGGAATGGTACATACTAACATTATTTCCAGAAAATTAAATATGGACTGCATAAATTTTGGGTTTAGTGGAAATGGAAAAATGGAACAACCCATAAATGAACTAATATCAGAATTAAACCCTAATTTTTATGTTATTGAATGTTTACCAAACATGAATGCTGAAGAAGTCGCAGACAGAACCGTTCCTCTCGTAAAAACCATAAGAGAAAAGCATCCTGAAACAGCAATTGTTTTTGTAGAAAACTTCATTTACGAACCTTCTGTTCTAAATAAAAAGATGAATTTAAATATTGGTAAAAAGAATAAGGCCCTAAAAACTGAATTCACAAAAATGATCAAAAATGGATTTAAAAACATCTATTATATTGATAGTAAAAGTGCTACAGGAGAAGACCATGAAGGAACAGTTGACGGAGTGCACTTTACCGATTTAGGATTCATCAGATATGCCGATTTTTTAATAGACCAATTTGCCAAATTTGGTCTATTACAAAAAGTAGATGAATAAAATATTTAATTAAGTCATGTTTTTAGTGCATCGCTAGTTTAAGCTAAGACCAAAAAATAAAAGCCATTTTTAATGGCTTTTATTAAATCTCTATCTATTTACTTCTTCACCTTCAACACATCTTCAATGATCTGCTCCAATTGTTGTTTTGGCAACGCACCTTGTGCCATTTGCGGCTGACCTTCTGATGGGCAAAACAACATAGAAGGAATACTTCTAATAGCAAATGCTGCAGAGAGTTCTTGTTCTTTTTCTGTGTCAACCTTGTAAATATTTATTTTGCCTTCGTATTCTTCGCTCAATTGTTCTAAAACTGGTGCAATCATTTTACAAGGTCCGCACCAATCTGCATAAAAATCAATAATACAAGGTACATCGCCCTCAAATTTCCATTCCTTGTTTTTTTCGTAATTAAAAACTTTTTCTAAAAAAGTTTCTTTTGTCAATAATTCTGTCATGCTTTAAATTTATTTTTATTAAAGAATCAATAACTATTCCGTTACTATAACCCGACAAATTGACGTGTTTTATATTAGAATACTGTAACTTAGGTTACATTTTGTTAGCATTTTGTAATTTGTACGTCTAAATAAGTTAACCTACTAAAATAATTTATTATGAATTCAAAAGTAACACTAGTATTAAGAATATTATTAGGATTGGTTTTGGTCATTTTTGGAGCCAATAAGTTTTTTCATTTTATTCCAATGGATGCACCACCAGAAGGTAGTTTTATGCACGCATTGGGTCAAACTGGTTATATGTTCCCATTAATTGCTCTGTCTGAACTTATTCCGGGAATTTTATTACTGATTAACAAATGGAAAGGTTTTGCATTGGCATGGCTTGTGCCTATATCAGTGAATATTGTTGCATTCCATTTAAAATTTGATATGGCGACCATAGCTCCAGCTGCTTTGGTAGCTGTTTTAAATTTTGTGTTAATTTATGCCTATTGGGATAAATTTAAAGCCTTATTTGATTAACCTACAACATATTCAATGACAAAAGCATATCTTTTTGGATATGCTTTTTTTATGTATTTTTGTCTCACTCAAACTAAAATACTTATCTCATGAACTTTTCAAAGAAAAATCACGAACTCAATAAAAAAAATATAAGAAATGTGAGTAACAAATTCCCTTTTCTTATCTTAATTGCTGTATTCATAATGTCTTGTAAAACTGAAAACAAAGCTGAAGAACAAATCGCATTGTCCTATCCTGAAACTAAAAAAGTAGATACCATTACTAATTATTTTGGTACTGATGTAAAAGACCCTTATCGATGGTTAGAGGATGATATGTCAGATGAAACAGGACAATGGGTGGAAGCTCAAAATAAAGTAACTTTTGGATATTTAGACCAAATTCCTTATCGTGATCCTCTTAAAAAACGCTTGGAAAAACTATGGAACTATGAGAAATATTCCGCTCCTTTCAAAGAAGGAGATTACACGTATTTCTATAAAAATGATGGATTGCAAAATCAATATGTAGTTTATCGCCAAAAAGGAGATGAAGAACCTGAAGTGTTTTTAGATCCAAATACGTTTTCCGAAGATGCAACTACCTCTTTGGCGGGATTATCCTTTTCAAAAAATGGAAAATTAGCAGCATATTCCATTTCAGAAGGTGGATCAGATTGGCGTAAAGTCATCGTAATGGATGCTGTCTCTAAAGATATTAAGGAAGATACTTTAATCGATATAAAATTTAGTGGTGTGTCTTGGAAAGGCAATGAAGGCTTTTACTATTCCAGTTACGACAAACCCAAAGGAAGTGAGCTTTCTGCAAAAACAGACCAGCATAAATTGTACTATCACAAATTAGGCACATCACAAAAAGACGACCAACTTATTTTTGGTGGTACAGCTGCTGAAAAAAATAGATATGTTGGTGGTGGTGTTACTGAAGATGAAAGATATTTAATTATTTCTGCATCAACTTCAACATCTGGTAATAAACTTTTTATCAAAGATTTGCAAGATAAAAGCGGTACATTAAAAACCCTAGTTGACAATTACGATAGTGATTCTTATATCATCGATAATATTGGGAGTAAACTCTATATTGTTACTAATATGAATGCCCCAAACCAGAAAGTAGTGACTGTAGATGCTTCCAACCCATCTTCTGAAAACTGGAAAGATTTTATCCCAGAAACAGAAAATGTGTTAAGCCCTAGTACTGGTGCAGGGTATTTCTTTGCTGAATATATGGTTGATGCCGTTTCAAAAGTGTATCAATACGATATGGACGGAAAACAAATCCGTGAAGTAAAACTACCCGGAGTAGGTTCGGCAGGTGGATTTGGTGGTAAAAAAGAAGCTAAAGAGTTGTATTTTTCTTTCTCAAATTATATTACACCTGGTACTATTTACAAACTCGATCCAAAAAGTGGGGAATATGAGGTATATAAGAAGCCTGAAATTGCAGGTTACGACAGCAGTAACTTTGAGTCAAAGCAAATTTTTTACACCTCAAAAGACGGTACAAAAGTACCTATGATTATTACTCATAAAAAAGGTGTGGAGTTGAACGGTAAAAACCCAACGCTTTTGTACGGTTACGGTGGGTTTAATATCAGTCTAACCCCGAGCTTCAGCATTGCCAACACAGTGTGGTTGGAACAGGGCGGCGTATATGCTGTACCCAATTTACGTGGAGGAGGAGAATATGGAAAAGCGTGGCACGATGCCGGAACACAACAAAAAAAGCAAAATGTATTTGACGATTTTATAGCCGCGGCCGAGTATTTAATCGCTGAAAAATATACTTCATCAGATTATTTAGCTATTCGTGGTGGTTCAAATGGCGGTCTTTTGGTTGGTGCAACTATGACACAACGTCCTGATTTAATGAAGGTAGCATTACCAGCTGTTGGTGTATTGGATATGTTACGCTATCACACATTTACAGCTGGTGCTGGATGGGCTTACGATTATGGAACTGCCGACCAAAGCAAAGAAATGTTTGAATATTTAAAAGGATATTCCCCAGTACATAATGTAAAAGAGGGAGTTGAATATCCAGCTACTTTGGTTACTACCGGAGATCATGATGACAGGGTTGTACCGGCACATAGTTTTAAATTCGCGGCGGAATTGCAAGATAAACAATCAGGTACTAATCCAACTTTAATCAGAATTGAAACCAATGCAGGTCATGGAGCTGGAACTCCAGTTGCAAAAACCATAGAACAATATGCTGATATTTTTGGTTTCACACTTTATAATATGGGTGTTAAAGAATTAAAGACTGGTTTTAAGGATTAATTTGGGAAAGAATTTTGTTTTTATTGAAGAAATGTCAATTTTTAAAAAGATATTCTTCTCGATTATTTTAGGATTAGGATTATTTATTATTATATCTGGAGGATTAATACAAGGTTTTATTTTTATTGGAATAGCATTGTATTTTCTTATGCAAGATGGGGTAGAACTTAATCTTTTAGATATGAAATATAGAGAATTAACTTCTTGGTATGGAATAAAATTCGGAAAATGGAAATCTTTACCTGATATTGAATATGTTTCTGTTTTTGAAACCATAAAAACTAGTCGTTTCAGAGCCGCAGGAGGAAATGCTGCTCATACTTCAAGTATAATTTTTAAACTTAATTTATTTTACAAGAGAAATAAGCATATCACATTACTTTCAACAGAAAATAAAAATAAAGCCCTTGAAATAGGTGATAATATTTCTAAAATTTTAGATGTTAGATTAAACAATGCCACAAAGTAATTTTTTATAACTAAATGTTACGTAGTGCGGAGTCAAGAGGTTGTCTAATACAACGACTCAATGAGGTCTCGACTCCGCTCGACCTAACAACCTTAAAATGACCATGCTCCGAGTAAAAAACATTTCCTTTAGTTATTATAAAACACCCGTTTTACAAGACATCAGTTTTAATGTAACACAGGGTGAGGTGTTGGCAGTAGTTGGTGAAAGCGGTTCTGGAAAAAGCACTTTATTAAAATTACTTTATGGACAATATGATCTTGATAAAGGGCAATTATTATGGAAAGACCAAGAAATTCTTGGCCCAAAATTCAATCTGATTACGGGACCAGAGTATATGAAATTTCTTTCTCAAGAATTTGATTTAATGTCATCAACCACAGTAGAAGCAAACATTGGTGAATTCCTCTCTAATTTTTACCTAAAGGAAAAACAAAAGCGTACCAACGAACTTATTAAAGTTGTAGAGTTAGAAGCATTTGCAAAAACCAAAGTCAGATTTTTAAGCGGTGGACAAAAACAACGTGTGGCTTTAGCAAAAGCATTGGCTAATCAACCTGAAATACTATTATTAGATGAGCCTTTTAGCCATATTGATAATTTTAGAAAACGTAGTTTGCGGAGAAAACTATTTGCCCATCTTAAAGAAAATAATATTACTGCAATCCTAGCCACGCACGACCAAGAAGATGTGCTTTCTTTTGCCGATAATATGTTGATTATCCACCAAGGTAAAAAAGTAGATTTAGATACGCCCCAAAGGCTATACCAAGAGCCCAAAAACAAATTAACCGCTTCTTTCTTTTCGGAATTTAATGAGTTTAGGCTATCGGACATTTCAGATTCTGATAAAGACAAAACTGTAATTGTTTACGCCCACGAACTTCAATTAGTTAAGAAATCTAACCTAAAAGCAATTATAAAAAAGTGTTATTTTAAAGGGAATTATTATTTGATCGAGGCAGATTTTAAAGAAAGGAATATTTATTTTGAAAATGATAAAAAGTTAGAAGAAAATAAAGAGATTTTTCTTGAAGTGAAAGATGGAGTTATTGGTAAAAAAACAAAATAGTTTCAGATAATTTTTTCAATTACAGTTCTTCCTTTAAACGTAAATTCATCACCAACTTTTTTACCTAACAATAGTTTCCCTATAGGAGAAGCAATAGAAACAGCATAATATTTTTCATTATCTATTTGGATTTCCCCTACACTAATTGCCAAAAAATAATGATGTTTATTAGTTGTGACCAAACTCCCCAATTTTACTATTTCAGAATTATCATTAAGAACAACTCTTTCCAAAGTCATTTTCATTTTATCAACAACAGCAAGTTGTTGACCCGCTTTTTCCATTTCCAATTGTAACATTGCTCTGCCTGTTTCATGTTTGTCTCCTGCACTACTTTTAGTTTCGGAATGTAAAGCGTTTTGGTTAGAAGAAATGATTTTTTTTACCGTCTTTTCTTTCTCCAAAACAAAATCTTGACAAGCTTTAAAAAGTTGTTGTTTTACTTCCTTCATTGTATAAATGAATAAGCACCGTAATAACCGTGATGGGATATTGAAATCGACGACTTCTCGACCGAGCCTGTCTTGAGCGAAGCCGAAAGGCTCGAAATGGCACACAAATACTTGATATGCGGAACTCCTGTATTATCTTTTTCTATTTTAAGTTGCGTAATTGGGATATTATATTGATTTGAAATCGCAGATTTTAAATACCGATGTGTGGTAGTGTGCTGTATTAAATAATCATCACTTTTTAACCTAAAAAAATCGGTAGTAATTGTTTCTTTAGTGTTCAAAGTCGCAATGGTATGAATGCAATTGCTACTGATGGTAGATGTCGTAAAATAGATCGTGTTATTAATGGTAACTGTTCCTTTTAAATTGTTCACTTCACATTCAAACTTCCGTGGTCCATAAAACCGTATATTATTTTGTCTGCTATAACTTTTATATGCACTTTCTTTCATACTCCACAACAGCCAAACCATTCTAAAAGAATC
The DNA here is from genome assembly GCF_040538665.1 of Aureibaculum sp. 2308TA14-22. Taxonomy (NCBI): domain Bacteria; kingdom Pseudomonadati; phylum Bacteroidota; class Flavobacteriia; order Flavobacteriales; family Flavobacteriaceae; genus Aureibaculum; species Aureibaculum conchae. Next base: position 404,736 of record NZ_JBEWXT010000001.1, on the reverse strand, counting down.
ATCAGCTCTACTGATTAATTTTTGTTCTTTTTTGGTAAATACTTTATCTAAAAACCCTTTTCGTTGCCAATTGCTTTGCGTTTTAGCCAAATTTAAATCTACAATATCGTTACCTATCATTTTTCTGCTAATTTGGTTTCAACAATTTCAATTGCCGCTTTTACATTTAACATTTTTTCCATAGCGTCATTGTCAATTTCAATATTAAATTCATCTTCTAAATCTAAAACCACATCAACTAAATTGGCAGAATTTATTTTTAAGTCATTGATAAAATCGGTTTCCTCTGTCAAATTTTCAAATTCCTCTTCATCTTGAATGTAAGGCTTTACAATTCTTTTTAAGGATGATATTAGGGATTCTTTATTCATTGTTTTGAATTTTCTTATTTTAATATGGATGTTCAATTCACGTGGACACCCCTATGGTCCCCTCGAGGGGACATTCTAACAAATTAAACTTTAGTTTTAATTTATAAATTTTCTAAAAATTGCACAAGCATTCACATCACCAAAACCAAAACTGGCTTTGGCAATCAAATTTAGTTCTTTTTTGATGAGTTTTCTTGAAATTTTATCTTCATCTATTAATTTTAGTATCTCAGGATGAAGATCTTCACAATTAATAGTCGGGGCTATAAACCCTTCTCTTAACTGAATAATTGACGCTACACTTTCAATAGCTCCTGCAGCCGCCAAACAATGTCCAATCATAGATTTGACGGATTGTATGAATGGAAAACCTTTCCCTTCTCTTTGTAACGCTTTTACCCAATTTTCAATTTCATCAGGGTCTTTACTCGTTGCGGTTAAATGCCCGTTGATTAAATCAATATCTTCGGGCTTAACTCCTGATTCTTCAATCGCATCAGTAATGCACCGTTGCACAGCATCAGAATTGGGTGCAGTCATAGAACCTCCATTGCGTTGCCCTCCGGAATTTACCGCTCCACCTAAAACTTCGGCGTAAATGGTTGCATTTCGCTCCAAAGCACTTTCTAATGATTCTAACAATAAAGCCCCAGCCCCACTTCCGGGAACAAATCCTGATGCGGAAGCACTCATAGGTCGTGAAGCTTGTTCTGGGTCATCATTATGTTTGTAGGTCATTACTCGCATAGCATCAAATCCACCCCAAAGATATGGTCCGTGATCACTACAACTGCCTACTAGCATTCGTTTGGCTTTACCCCTTTTTATTCGCTCATAGCCTATTAAAATGGCTTCTGTACCCGTTGAACACGCAGCAGAGTTTGTACTGACTCTATTTCCTAAGCCTAACATACCGCCTAAATAAGCACTTATACCGCTTGCCATCGTTTGAGCAACTACTGTGCTTCCTAAACGTCTAACTTTCTTATCATCTAATTTATAAATTGCCTCTCGAAATTTTTCAACACCAGAAGTCCCAGTACCGAAAATAGTACCACTGTCAAAATCCGAATTTTTATCATCTATTGACAATCCAGCATCTTTCCAAGCGTCAATTCCGGCAATACAACCATATAGAATTCCTGAACTATTAAAATTTCGAAGTTGTAAATCTGTAAAATATTCGGATTTTTTTTCTTCAGAAACGTTAGGGGTTCCGCCAATACAACACGAGAATTTCAAATCAGCTAATTCTTGGTAAAATTCAATTCCTGAAATTCCTTTTTTTAACGCATAAGTGAAATTATCGACTCCTACTCCATTAGGAGCAACCACACCAAGACCCGTTATAACAACTCTATTTTTCATTTTATCATTCCAGAAATAAAACCTCTACAAACCAATTCATTAGAGGCATTTAACATTTTTACCTTGCATTTTAACTTATTAAATCTAAAATATTCTTTTTCTGAAATTACCGATATTCTCTCCTCTGGAAATACGGGTAAATAAAACTCAATGGCTTGAGATGTCAAGGCTATTTTCGGTTCATTTTCTTCTAAATTTAGATTTTTCATCAAATAAATTCCTAAACACACCACTCCAATTTGAGCCATCGTTTCGGTTAAAATAACACCGGGCGTTATCGGGTTGTCTTTAAAATGACCCTGATAAAAATATTCACCTTTTTTAAAAGTGTAACTCCCCGTTATTCCATTTTCTGAAACGTCAGTGAGTTCGTCAACGAACAAAAAAGGATGCTGATAAGGTAATAATGATATGATTTGGTTTGGAGTCATTTATTCATTGTTTTTAGACCTCACAGGTTTTCCTCCTATACAAAAAGTTTCGGTGGACAAGTAAAAACCTGTGAGGTATATTCTTATAAAATTTTAAAAATCTTACCATCGTAACAACACACGTTGAGCTGAAAACCCTGGACCAAAACTTAACATTAATCCAATATCACCTTCAGTTAGGGTTTTATCCATAAAACGCTCTAACACATACAACACAGTTGCACTAGACATATTTCCGTACAATCGCAATACTTCTTTTGTATCGTTAATATTTTTTCCCAAAGAACCAAAAAGTTCCTCAACAATTTGCACTATTTTTTTTCCGCCAGGATGAAAAATAAGATAATCCACATCTTCAATTTTTAACTTGTTTTTTTCTAAAAATGGATGCACAATATCTGGAAAATGTTTGGCAATAGTTTCCGGTACGGATTTATCCAAAATCATTTGCAGTCCTGTATTCCGCAATTTAAAACCCATCATTTTTTCGGCATCGTAAAAATGGTACATGGCATCGTCAAGTATTTCAGGACCATTTTCAGTTTCATGAGAAGATAAAATTACAGAAGCCGCTCCGTCACCAAAAATAGCGGTACTCACAATATTTACCATAGAATAATCTTCCAGTTGAAAAGTAGCGGTTGGCGATTCAACAGCAATAACTGCAGCTCGTTTATTGGGATTTGCCTTTAAAAAATTTTTGGCATAAATGATGCCCGACACACCAGCCGCACAGCCCATTTCCGTAACTGGTAAACGCACAATATCTTGACGCATTTTTAGTCTATTGATTAAATAGGCATCTAAAGAGGGAATCATTATTCCCGTACAACTAACCGTGATTATGAAATCAATATCAATAGGGCTTAAACTTGCTTTGTCTAACGATTTTTTCAATGCCGATTGTGCTAATTTTATAGATTCTCTTACATAAATATCATTTTTTTCTTCAAATGATGAATTTAAAAATACTTCATGAGCATCCATTATTGAATAGCGTTTGTCAACACCCGCATTTTCAAAAAGTTTAATTACTTTTCGCTGAAAACGTTCTTCTTGACCAGCTAACCAAGTCTTGATATATGGTAATATCTCTTGGGTTGTTCGAGTATACTGTGGAAGTTGTTTTGCAACTGATACTATTTTTACGCTCATTTATTTTTGAATTATCCATTGAAAACGGAAAGCCCATTTCCAATTGAGATCACTTTTAACATTCAGCTTTTTTGACAATCTTTCTAACTCTTTTCTTTTAAATCCTCTTAAAATAGAGGTCAATCCATCTTGCTTAACCATTGGATTCTTTATGAATAAACTCAATCCCTTAAATAAATAGTAGGCCAACCAATGGCGATGTAAATCGTTAATTACTATTCCAATCTTTACAGTTTTTATCGCTCCATTCAATACTTCTATAATTTGGTCTTCCTTAAAATGATGCAAAAACAACGTTGCCAACACCAAATCATATTGTAACGACTTGAAATCTTCTGAAAAAATATCTTGTTGAAGATAAGTAATTTCGGGGTAATCTTTCGACAATTCTTTCGCATAGTTTATCGTAAAGGCATTGGCATCTATCCCAATCAGTTTAAAATTATAGTTGTTTTTATTTAAATAGTTGGACACTATTCTTAACATATCTCCATTGCCGCATCCTAAATCTATTAAGGTAAACATTGTCTCTTTTGGGTGATTTTTAAGTACTTTTTTGAGTCCTTTCAAGGTTACACTATTTCCGCCTAACCATTTATTTATAGATGCCAATTGATCTAAAGTTTTATAAAGATATTCTCCTTCTATCGAAAAATCATCCATGATTTCAATGGCATTACTTCGGTTTTTTGTGTCGATCAGAAATCCCATTATACCGTTAAGGATTTACCATGCGTTTGTTTTATGATTTTTGGCAACAAACCAGGAAAAGTTTGCAGTCCATACAACATCAATTCGGAAAAGGTATTCATTTTGAATAATTTAGCAATAATATGCCCAACTTTTAATCGCGATTTGAATTCAGCATTCCATTGTTTTTTATAACAGTATTCCAATTCCTTACGAGATAGTTTCCCCTTAAGATACTCAATAATAAGTTCGGAGGCAATTTTTGCACTATGTATAGCCATACTCATTCCATTTCCGCATAAAGGGTGAATCATACCAGCCGTGTCACCACACATTAAAATATGATTTTCTATTGGTTTTTTTGATGAAAACGAAACCTGTCCAATGGTCAACGGCTTGTCGAAAACGCAGGTAGTATTTTCCAAAATCTCTTTCAAAAAAGTATTTTCGCACAACACATTTTGTTGAAATTCATCAATATTTTTATGTTTTTTGAAGGCTTTGTAATTGGTAATATAGCATAAATTAATATGATTGTTCTCCACTTTAGAAATGCCGCAATAACCACCTTTAAAATTATGTAGTGCCACTAAATTTTCTGGAAAGTCTCCCTTTAGATGAGTTTTAATAGCTAAGAAAGGGGATTCATTTTTTATAAATTTTCTGTTCAATTGCACATCAATATTAGAGCGTTTGCCGTAAGCTCCAATAACAATTTTTGAATCGAATTGCTGCTCACTTTTGGTAAAAACGGAAAACTTATCATTTTCAAATGACACATCTACCACCTCATCTTTAAAAATTTCAACACCATTTTCGATGGCTTTTTCAGCCAATAAGCGGTCTAAGGTATACCTACTGATTCCAAATCCACCTAAGGGTAATTTAGTTTCTATTAATTTATTTTTAACGGTGCTAATCGCAAAATTTGTGATTCGTTTTGCTCCATACTCTAGTGGATTTATACCTAAAGAATTTAAATAAGGCAATACTTCATTTGAGATGTACTCACCACAAACTTTGTGCTTTGGATACTTATTTTTTTCGATGACCAAAACATTAATGCCCTGTTTTGAAAGATGTATGGCATTAATCAAACCAGCTAGTCCGCCTCCAATAATGATTACATCTTTATTTTGGTACATCTTATTTTTTGCCTGAAAAGTTTACTTTAATTTTAACGGTATCTGATAGTACCCAACTGCTCTCACCCACTCCGAAATCCAATCTGTTAATTGAAAAACTTGATTTTATGCTAATGGAATCGGAAGTCTGCTTAACTTCCAACGGAATAGTTATCGTTTTTGTGGTTTTTTTAATAGTGAGCTTAGCAGTTAATTGATACTTACTTGCTGATTTTTTTTCTATTTTGGTTGAAGTCAATTTTATTGTACCGTATTTTTCAACCTCAAAATAGTCTTTATTTCGTAAATGCTTATCTCTTTTTTTATTATCCGTATCAATTGAATTGACTTTAATAACGCCCTTTATATAACTATTCTCTAAATCCGTTGAATTAAAATTGGTCGAAATGGTTACATCGTTAAAAGTTCCATCAACATTAAAACCCATGTTTTTAATTTTAAAGTCAACTGATGCCGAAGTTTGAGTAATTTCTTGAGCTGAAAGGGTCAAGAAAGTCAAACAAAAAATAATACTAAACTTAAGTTTCATAACTGGTGATTTAATTTACTAATTCGGATAATTCCTTACCTACTGAAAATCCTATTGCAATACCCATGCCACCTAGGCGAACACCACAAGCAACGCGATTGCCTAATAGTTTTACCAATGCCCTTTTTTGATGGCCTACACCCATTATACCGCTCCATCTATGCTCTATTTCTATATTAGTGTTTGGTAAAATAATAGTCGATAAGATTCCTTCCAGCTTACTTTGTATCAACTCCGTTTGCCCAAATTCTATAGTCTCTTCCATTTCAAAATCCAGATTTCGACCACCGCCTAATAAAATTCTATTGTCAATATTTCTAAAATAATAATACCCTTTTTCCAAATGGAATGTTCCTTTTATTGTTAAATTAGGAATCGGTTTGGTAATCAGAATCTGTGCTCTGGCTGGTTTTACATCTAAACTAAGTAATTGATTTACGAAACCATTGGTAGCAATCAATATCTTTTTTGTTGAAAATTCGCCAATATTGGTTTTTAATTTCACATCATTTGGTTGCTCTGTATAACTTTCAACAGTACAATTATTAAGTACTTTAATTCCTTTTGATTGTACTTTTTGTAGTAAAGCAGTCATCATTTTGCCCGTGTCGATTTGCCCTTCAAATGTATTAAAAGCCAGTTGTTCGTTTACTTTTTCAAAAATGAATTTATTCTCAACAAATGTAAAAACATCTTTCTTAAAAAATGGTTCCAACAATTGATTTACAAATTCCTTTTTATTATAACATTCTCTGAAACTTAACTCATCATCAAATAACTCGAAACCGCCCAATTGTTGAAAACCAATGGTTTTATCTCCTAGTGTTTTTCTCATTAATTGAAGACCTTGCCAACGTTTTTTAACCAACTCATAAACTTCCTGCTGAGAATGGGATTTTAAATCATCAATAATTTCAGATAAACTTCCAAAACAGGCAAAACCCGCATTTTTGGTACTAGCTCCTTGCGGTAATATTCCCTTTTCAAGGATAAGAATATTAGCTTTCGGATGTTCCTCTTTTAGAAATAAAGCAGCACTTAATCCCACAATTCCACTACCAACAATGGTAAAATCATTATTAGCAAACCATGATTTTATTTCCCAGTAGCTTAAATTCATTTTCTAAAGATAAATTATTTTTTAATACCCCTCCGTCCCGAACATTCGGGACACCTCCCCTTAAAAAAGGGGAGGAACCATTAAGATTACAACAAATAAAATTTCTATTTTAGTCATAAATTAAATTTCGATGGACAAAAGAAGATGTGCTTGGTGCGGTAATGACCCATTATATATGGCCTATCACGACGAAGAATGGGGTGTACCCGTTTATGACGATGATGAATTATTTGAATTTCTGATCTTAGAAACTTTTCAAGCGGGATTGAGCTGGATAACTATCCTGAGAAAGCGTGAAAATTTTAGAAAAGCTTTTGAGAATTTTGACTATAAAAAAATAGCTAAATACGGAGAAGACAAATACGAATCTTTACTACAAGATGCGGGAATCATAAGAAATAAATTGAAAATTAGGGCTACTATTAGTAATGCACAGGCATTTATGGAAGTGCAAAAAGAATTTGGTTCTTTTTCGGAATATATTTGGGCCTTTACCGAGGGTAAACCTATAAAAAACAATTTTAAAAGATTGTCAGAAGTTCCTGCTACTACAACTTTATCCGACAAAATTTCTAAAGACCTGAAAAAACGCGGATTCAAATTTGTGGGCAGTACTGTTATGTACGCATATATGCAAGCCACGGGCATGGTCAACGACCATGTAACGGATTGTTTTCGATATAATGAGGTAGGTTAATCGAAAAAGAGACCTTATTTAATTGTACATTAATTCGCTTCTTGCACTTCCTTTACAGGTACAAAGATTTCAGTTTTTAACTTTGCCGGATTGGGCGTATTTATGGGATCGTTATGATATACTTCAAGGGCGGGAACTCCCTCCATTGCTTCAACAGCATTGTCAGAAATATATTTTTCCGTAGTTTCCCAAGCTTCTTTTAAATTTTTATAATCTCCCATTAAAGTAGTCTTAACAGCAGTAAAAGGTTGTAACATACCTGTTAAAACACCGCTGTCGTTATCCGTAATGACCCTTTCAGTTACAGGTATTGCAGCTGATACAATTACCGCATTGTTTTCTGCATCGTATTTATGATATAAGTTAAAAGGCGGGCCTGCCATGGTAATGTTATTTTTTGTGGCATAATTTGCCACTTTGGGCATCATTTCAGCCATTTTTTCTGGCATTTCCTCAATTTTACATGAAGTAGTAGTATATAAATAATAACCTCCTCCATGTTTGGTAATACCATTTATAGTTACACTGTATTTTTGCATTTCTAACTGCACAACACTATCTAATTTTTCCAGTCCGCGTTCATAATCCGGTCCAATTTGCTTGTCCATACCACCATTAAAAGCCATAAATGCCTTAGACATAAAATCTAAATCACCTTTCATACCCCAAGTGACAGCCGTGCCTTTATCAACTTTTTTAAAGTTCCAATACACATTAGAGGTGGACTCCCACGGCTTAATAAACGTTATTTTTTGGCTAATACTGTCTTTTTCTGTAGAAAGTGTTTCCATACTCCCCTCACCAACATCGACATTTTCACTTTGCCAAGCATAAGAAGCTCCAACACCACTTGCTTTTTCTCCATAAGTCAATTTTGTTTCTGGGTCTTGCCCTAACCATGGCGACCAACTTGGCCAAGTCTTGTAGTCATTTACCATATTAAAAACTACATCTTCAGGTGCATGAATAACTTTTGTGCGTTGGACATTATATGTGTTTTCTAAGGTGGCAACATAAATAGAACCTGCTACAATAATAAGAAGTAGCAATAGCAAAATATATTTTAATGCTTTCATAATTAGTTAGTTTAGAGTTATTACAAATATAAAGAATATTAGATATCTGCACTATATATTTAATTTAAGTATTGTTTTGAGAAATTTTTATAGAAATACTAAAAGAGTTTTCTTATCATTGTTAAAATTTAACGAATGACTGGTGTTGTAACAAAATCGACAGGGAGTTGGTACACGGTAAGGGTTGATGATAAAACTGTTATTGATTGTAGAATTAAAGGAAAATTCCGTTTAAGTGGTATTAAAAGTACCAATCCTGTTACTGTAGGAGATATTGTTGATTTTCTCATGGAGGATGACAATGAAAATGGCATCATTACAAAAATTCATGACCGTAAAAATTACATTATTAGAAAATCGGTCAACCTTTCTAAACAAACACATATTATTGCCGCTAATATTGATCAGGTCTTTTTAATGGTTACGCTAGAAAATCCTGTTACTTTTCCTGTTTTTATCGATCGGTTTTTAGCTACAGCCGAAGCCTATTCAATCCCAGCCATACTCCTATTCAACAAAATAGATTTGTACAGTAAGGAACTGTTGGAAAAAAAGCAGAAACTCGAACAGGTTTATAGGAAAATTGGCTATGAATGTTTGGATGTTTCGGCTACGGAACATATCAATATCGATAAGTTAAAAATATTTATGAAGGATAAAACAAGCATGTTCTCTGGACATTCCGGTGTTGGAAAATCAACCTTGATTAACGCCGTTTATCCCGAATTGGACTTGAAAACCGCAGAAATATCAGAACAGCACAAACAAGGACAACACACTACAACTTTTGCTGAAATGTTTGTGCTACCTTTCGGTGGGCATATTATTGATACCCCAGGCATAAAAGGTTTTGGTGTAGTTGATTTTGATGAGAATGAAATTGGCGATTATTTTCCCGAATTTTTCGCTTTAAAAGCACATTGTAAGTTTAACAACTGCCTACACGTTAACGAGCCAGATTGTGCCGTAAAAAAAGCCTTGGAAACTGGTGAAATAGCACAATCTAGATATGTTAGTTATTTACAATTACTGAAAGGAGAAAACGAAAATTACCGCGTTGATGATTATATATAGCCGCTATTCTTGCGGGTATTTTAATCCAACTTGATCTCGAACATCATCTAAAATGGAAATCAAATCCAAACTATGTTGATGCGACCACAAGTTACTTTCAATTTGATTATTTCTAATACATTTATGGCATTCTTCAATTTCATGGGTAAACCCGATTCCCTTCGTAGGCAATTCAAAAACTTCTTCTTCTTCATTTTTTACCAACGCATAACCTTGTGCAACATGCCATTGGTCATGAATATAAATTTCGCCTTCCGTACCACTAATACAAGCTGTCATTTTAGATTTTGACATAAAACCACTATATAAAATGGCTTGTGCATTCTTATAATGAAACAACATTGATGTTTGCACATCGGCACCTGTTTTAGTATGAAAAATTGATTTTGCCAAAATATCTTCCGGCTTACCTAACAAACTATATGCTAAAAATATGGGATAGATACCAATATCCAATAATGCTCCACCAGCTAAATCTAAATTAAAAACTCGGCTATCTAATGCGTGTTCCGATTTAAAAGAAAAGTCAGCTTTTATATATTTTACTTTACCAATTTCGCCATTATCAATTCGTTCTTTTACCGCTACAAAAGTTGGGTTAAAACGTGTCCACAACCCTTCCATAAAGAACAGGTTTCTAGACTTCGATAAAGCAATCATTTTTTCGGCTTCTTTTCGGTTGATGCTCAAAGGTTTTTCGCATAAAACGTGTTTACCATATTCTAGTGCTTTTAAACTGAATTCGCAATGTGAATTATGTGGCGTGGCTATATAAACAATATCAACATCCGAATCAAGAAATAATTCATCATAACTTCCATAACATTTCTTTGAATTGTGCTTTTGTCCGAACGCATCAGCTTTTTCTAGATTTCTAGATGCCACCGCTTGTAACTCAGCATCTTCAACCAAAGCCAAATCGCTTACAAATTTATTAGCTATGTTTCCACAACCTACAATACCCCATTTTATTTTTAATGTTTCCATACTTCTTATGCTAAATAGTAAACAATAATACAAAAGCACCTTGAGTTTCACGCAAAGAACGCAAAGAAAAAATACAAAGAACACAAAGTGATGGTTCTAAATTGTTTCTTCTATCAACATCAAGTCACATACTTTTTATATATTTAACCCAAAGATTTATCCGCCGAAGCTGCTGCGAAGGAGGACTAAAGACTAACCTCTACAGACTATAAAAATGACAGATTACGGTTTCCTATCTATTTTACCTCCAGTATTAGCCATTATTTTAGCATTAAGAACTAAACAAGTTTACGTTTCGTTGGTGTTGGGAATTTGGTTGTCATGGCTAATCATGAGCGATTGGAATTTTTTAGAAGGCACATTAGCAACTTTAGAGGCTTTTGTAAACGTTTTTAAATCTGAAGGAAATACGAGAACCATAATGTTTAGTGCCTTGGTGGGTGCTTTATTACTTTTTATACAATACTCTCGTGGTGTTGAGGGTTTTGTAAATAAACTAAACAAACTCATCGCTCATTTTGAAAAAAAACAGACGGGTTACAGTCGAGTTGTAGTGCAATTATTAGCATTTTTTACAGGAATGGCATTGTTTGTAGAAACCAGTATCAGTTCGTTAACAGTAGGTACTATTTATCGTCCTGTTTTTGACAAATTGAAGATTCCGCGTGAAAAATTAGCCTACATAGCTGATTCTAGTTCGGCTCCATCTTCTATCCTTATTCCTTTTAACGCTTGGGGTGCTTTTATTATGGGTTTACTATTGACCTTAGATATTGAGAATCCGTTTGGTGTATTGATGTCTTCCATAAAGTATAATTTTTATCCAATTTTAGCATTGCTTTTGGTGCTTGTTATCATCTTATTTAAAAAAGATTTTGGCCCTATGGCCAAGGCAGAAAAACGTACTCGAGAGACAGGAAAATTATTAAATGACGGTTCTAAACCCATGATTTCGGAAGCGGTAACTTCTTACGAACCAAAAGAAGGAATCCCTGCAAGAGCCTATAACATGATTGCTCCGTTAGTCACTATGGTTATTATGATGCCAGTTTGGCTGGCATACACTGGCTGGAATAACGTTACCGATGCTACCTCTTGGTGGAATCATTTTGTTACTGCTTTAGGTGAAGGGTCAGGTTCTTCTTCAGTGCTTTATGCCGTAACCACATCAATAATTGTTGCTATGATTTTATACCGCTCGCAAGGATTGATGCGAAGTAAGGAAATGGTAGATCTCATCTTAAAAGGTATTAGTGAGTTGATGCCTTTGGCCTTGTTAATGTTATTGGCATTTGCTATTGGTGATGCCTGTAAAGCGTTAGGTACGGGTCAATTTGTTGCCAATTGGTCTAAAGATTGGCTATCACCAGAGTTTTTACCGGCCATAGTATTTATAATCAGCTCTTTTATTGCTTTTTCCACAGGGACTTCTTGGGGTACTTTTGCCATTATGTTGGCAATTTCTATCCCAATGGCAAATTTGCATGGCTCTGATATTACTTTAGTGGTGGCAGCTACGTTAGGAGGTGGTATTTTTGGAGATCACTGCTCCCCTATTTCTGACACCTCAATAATATCTTCGATGGCTTCCGCAAGTGATCATATTGACCATGTGCGGACACAATTACCTTATGCTTTAATTGGTGGGATAATTACGGTTATTCTGTATTTGGTGTTAGGGTTTGCTATGTAAAAAAGGTACGAGAGAGGTACAAGGTTAGAAGTACGAGGAAAAAGTTGGAGCATGGGTATTGTCCTCTTGAGTCCCAGTAGCTATCGCAATTAGGAGTATTTGCATGTAAAAATTTGTCAATTCGAGTGATTTGCACATTTTTCTTGTGTAAAATTTGTATCGAGAATCAAATTTTAATTCAACAAGGGTTCTCGATACAATTTTTTTTCAAAAAATCACTCGAACAGACGCAAAAAGATATTTCTTGTTTTAAAAGGTAAAAATATCTTATTTCAACTCCTTCTCGTACAAATTATAAATTCCAAGTGGCAATTGCTTTTGCCCCACGTTTACAAAACCTTGGTTTTCATAATAAGCACAAAGTTTTAGATTTGTGGAATCACAATCCAATCTTAAATAATCGAAGTCATTTTTTTTAGCACCTCTTTCTATCTTTATAACCACTTCAGTTCCTAGCTGATTTCCAGAAAATTTTTCATCGATAACTAACGAGTGAATATATTTAGCTTTATCATTCATTTTGCCCCAATACGTCAAATCTTCTTCCATGATTCTCACCATACCCATTACTTCATGGGCATCATTTTCAATAAAATAAAACTCCTTACTAGTAAAGCCCTCTTTGACCCAATTTATTTTTTCAATGGGCGGGTTTTGCCAATAATCCCATTGCTTAATGCCTTTCTTTTCTAAAGTTATGGATGCGGATTTTAGCAATTCAAAAGCTTTTTGAATTTTTGAAGGGTGAGCTTGTATTAGTTTAAAATTCATTTAACAAGGCTAATTAGCAGTTAAAACATAACTTAACTGTGCTTAAAAATAATAGTTTTTATGATTAATTTGTAGACCTCACAGGTTTTGAAAATGGGTGAGGTCTTTCTGTAATTTAAACCTATCTTTGCAATATAAATTAAATTTTATCAATGCACAAAGCTGGATTTGTAAATATTATTGGCAACCCAAATGTTGGAAAATCAACATTAATGAACGCTTTTGTCGGTGAACGCCTGTCAATTATCACCTCCAAAGCACAAACTACGCGTCATCGTATTTTAGGTATTGTAAACGGTGACGATTTTCAAATTGTTTTCTCGGATACTCCGGGCATTATAAAACCGGCTTACGAGTTACAAGAATCTATGATGGATTTTGTAAAGTCTGCCTTTGAAGATGCCGATGTGCTGATCTATATGGTTGAAATAGGTGAAAAAGCCTTAAAAGATGAAGATTTTTTCAAGAAAATTACCAATGCTAATATTCCCGTTTTATTATTGATTAATAAGATTGACAACTCATCTCAAAACGAACTGGAAGACCAAATGGTTTATTGGCAAGAAAAAGTACCCAATGCCCGTGTAGTTCCCATTTCTGCATTACAAAAATTCAATGTGCAAAATGTATTGGAAAATATTGTGCAGCTATTACCGGAATCGCCAGCATTTTATCCCAAAGACCAATTGACCGACAAACCTGAACGCTTTTTTGTTAACGAGGCCATTCGCGAAAAAATATTGGTGCATTATAAAAAGGAAATTCCCTACGCTGTAGAAATTGACACTGAAGAATTTGTTGAAGAACCTAATATTATTAAAATACGTTCCATCATTATGGTAGAACGTGATTCACAAAAAGGAATTATTATTGGACATAAAGGTGCAGGATTGAAGCGTGTAGGCTCGGAAGCCAGACGCGATTTGGAAAAATTCTTTGGCAAAAAAATATATATGGAGCTTTTTGTGAAGGTAAATAAAGATTGGCGTTCTAATCAGAATCAATTGAAGCGATTTGGGTATAAGGATTAATCCTTAACTTTCAGTCAGCAGTGGTTAGTTGGTAGTAACGTTTATTTTCAAAACTTCAAACTCGAAACGTACCTATCGCCTCATAAAAATCATCCTCATCAACACCCATGTGTTGGCAAATCCATTTTGCTCCTAAAATGTGTTCTACAATATTTTGGTCGGCAATTTCTAAGGGTAGTTTTCCTTCGTTAGTATCTAGTGAAAAAGTGCCATTTTCAACAGTAAAATTAGGTTTTTGATACGGATATTTCTTAATGGTATTACTACAAGCTTCCACTAATTTTGAAAGTACTTCATCCTCTTCATTAAACACTAAAATACCTCCATTTGTAATTGCACTTAAAAACTTAACAGTTTCAAAATCAGAAGGCAAAGCACTGTTTAACAATGCTATGTTGGGTAGTAATAGTTCTGGTTGTTTATCAGCTTCAATAACAATAAATTCATTATGGGCTATCTGTTTGGAATCTTTGATTACATAATCAACCGTTTTGTCACAATAGTCCATAACGTGCAACACCATCTTTGTTAGGGCATTTTTTTTAATATTACCTTCAATTACAACGCGTGTTGCATGTTTGGTTTGTTGGTATAATTCTTGCTCCAAAATCATTATAAAGATTAAAATGCAAATATAGAATTTGAAATGTAACCGCTCAATCAAAAAGCCACTTAACTTATTGAAAAGTCTTGTTTACTCAATATAAATTGTATTTTTAGGTTATTCAACTGTTATTTGTTATTTAAAACAAAATGTTATGCAAAAATCAATCGCAATTTTAACAATGATACTCTTATTTTCAACCACTTTAAAAGCTCAATATTCCGATAATTATTCGAAAGATTGGTATAAAGTGGAGTCCTTTGAAATTGAAGGTTTACCAAAATCTGCCTTAGCGGAAGTTGAAAAGATTTATAAAAAAGCAAAAAAGGATAAGAATAATCCTCAACTGATAAAAACCTTATTGTATAAGTCAAAATTTGCGTTAACACTTGAGGAAGATGCCCAATTGGAAATTATCAAAAGATTAAAGAAAGAAAAGGCAAGTCTTCCTTTTCCTGCAAAAAATGTACTGGAAAGTATTATTGCCGATATTTATTGGCAGTATTTTCAGCAAAACCGATGGAAGTTTTACAACAGGACAAATACGGCTAAAAAAGTAGATTCTACCGATTTTAGAACCTGGGATTTACAAACTATTTTTGAAGAAACACATAGTCATTTTCAGGCATCTTTAGAAAGTGCCATTTCTCTGCAAGAAACCGATTTAAAGCAGTTCAATTCTATTTTACATCCTCAAGAAAATTCAAAAACATATAGACCTACATTATATGATTTTTTGGCACATAGGGCCATTGATTTTTACAAAACGGACGAGCGTAATTTAAACCGTCCGTCGTATAAGTTTGAAATTGACAATCCTGAGTTATTGGCACCGAACTCCGAATTTGTAAAGAATCAATTGTATGCCAAAGATAGCTTATCGCAACAATTACATGCCTTGCGATTGTACAAAAACTTGACCTTGGCACATCTTAAGGACAAAGACCCAGCTGCTTTGGTTACATTAACCTTAGAACGCTTAGATTTTGTCCGAGCCAATGCAACTTTTAATACTAAAGATGAAGTTTATTTACAAACCTTAAACGCACTTAAAGAACAGTATAACGAACATGAAATTGTTGCAGAAATTGACTATAAAATTGCTGTATATCTTGATAACGAAGCAAGTGCTTACGACCCTATAAAGAATACCAATCAGTGGAAACGACAAGAAGCCTTAAAAATTTGTGAAAAGGCTATAGCTCGTTTTCCAAAATCAACTGGAGCGGAAAAATGTAAAAGTTTACAAAGTCAAATTTTAAATCCGAGTTTGCAAATTACGGCTGAAAAGTTTATTCCCATTAATAAACCCGCACGCTTATTGGTAAATTATAAAAATACTGAGCAACTTTATTTTACCGCATTAAAAATTTCCAAAAGTCAACAAAGAAAATTTAACGAAATCTATCAAGACGATAAGAAAATTGCCTTTATAAGAAAGCTGAAAGTTGTTAAAAAATGGAACGCCAACTTAAAAAATGAAAGCGATTACTTGCAACATAATACCGAAGTACTTTTACCCGAATTAGAAGGCGGTAATTACATGATTTTTACTTCTACAAACAAGAGTATTTCTGAAAAATTCACTTACGGGTACACTTTTACACAAGTATCAAATATTGCTTTGATTGAAAACAAACTGGAGGGTAAAAATATTTATCAGGTTGTAGATAGAAATACGGGGAAACCCTTGCAAGACGCCAAAGTAAATATTAGAAATTATAACGCAGGTAGATATAACAAACCTATTAATAAAAATCTAATTAGTGATAGCAAAGGTCAAGTACATTTTAAGAACACTGTTTATAGAAACAATGTAATTATTACAGTAAATCATAAAAATGATAAAGCCATTTTTGGTGAGTATTATATGTATGAAAATCGTAAACGTAAATTAACCGAAAACAAATCGTCGCGAATCTTTTTATTTACGGACAGAAGCATATACAGACCGGGACAAACAGTTCATTTTAAGGGGATTGCCGTGGCTATGGAAAACAACAAATCGCATGCTATCGAAAACCAACAGGTAACAGTAAAATTAAATGATGTTAACTATCAGGAAGTGAAATCGCTATCATTAAAAACCAATGAATTTGGTTCTTTTAGTGGGGAATTTGTGCTACCAAATACAGGGTTGACGGGTAATTTTAATATTTTAGTCTCTTCTGGCTATTATTTTGGAAATAGCCTTGGTGGAAGTACACATTTTTCAGTTGAAGAGTATAAACGCCCAAAATTTGAAACCGAATTTAAACCAGTATCTGAAACGTATAGAGTAAATGATACGGTCACCGTTAACGGTATTGCAAATGCTTTTGCAGGAAGCACCATTACTAACGCTAAAGTAACTTATCGCGTATTTAGAACGGCTCAATTTCCAAGGTGGTGTTGGTGGTACTATAATGATTATAGGTACAGTTCAGAATCTCAAGAAATAACGCATGGCGAAACGACTACCGATGCTAGTGGTAATTATAAAATTAAGTTTAAAGCGATTCCTGATTCAAGTATAGACCCTAGCAATCAGCCCACTTTTAATTATAGAGTTTCGGCAGATGTTACCGATATTAATGGGGAAACACGAAGTACAGAAACCACAGTTAATGTAGGTTATCACGCCTTAACTTTGGCAATTGCTATGTCTGCTCCATTGGAAAAATATGATAAAAACCATGTTATTAATTTACAATCTAACAATTTGAATGGTGAATTTGTTCCCGCAAAAGGCAGTTTAAAAATTTATAAATTAATTGCTCCTAAACATGTGTTAAGAGTAAGACCTTGGGAAGCTCCAGATTATCAATCTTTTTCAGAAGAGGAATTTAAAAAGTTATTCCCACATGAAGCTTATCAAAAGGAGAATGACCCTAATACATGGAAACAAGGAAAGCTTGTTTTTGAAACCACTTTTGATACCGAAAAAGAGAAGGAAATTAAGCTGAAAAATATTAGCAAATGGGTTTCTGGAAAATATATTGTTATCACCGAGAGTGAAGATAAATTCAAACAAGCGGTAAGAGACGAGTTCCGCTTTGATGTATTTACTGCAAAAGAAAAAGTGGTAGCTGATAATCAACTGCTTTTTGTAAAAACTAACAAGAACGAATACAAACCTAACGAGTTTGTAAAATTACAACTAGGTTCAGCATCAGAAAATGTATCGATAACACTTACAACTGTTAAAAAATATAGCATCGTTGATACTAAAGTTATAAAGCTGTCTAACGAGATTAAAACCATTTCAATACCAGTAAAACAGGATGATTTGGGTGGATTTTCCATACAATATCAATTGGTAAACAATAATGCATTTAGCAATGGCAACATTAATATAAATGTGCCTTATCCTAAAAAGAAGTTGTCTATTGAAACGACCACGTTTAGAGATAAATTACAACCTGGTCAGAACGAAACATGGAGTTTTAAAATTAAAGGAGACAAAAAAGACAAAGTAGCTGCTGAAGTATTAGCCTCTATGTATGATGCTTCATTAGATGCCTTTAGACCGCACAACTGGTATTTTAGTCCCTTAAATCAACGGTATTTTTACCAATACAACCAAAGTACGGCAAATCATAGTTTTGGGAATACCAATTTTAGAATAGAACAAAAAAATTATAATTATTATGGCTATTCTAATCAACGATACGACCAACTGAATTGGTTTGGGTTTAGCTTAACCAACAGTTGGTTTAATAATAATTATTTGAATACAATCAGAAGAAAACATGCTCCAGATAGAGTTACATCTTATAACGATTCTAAAAAAGAAAAAGGGTATATCTACGGAAAAGTATCCGACGATTCTGGTGCTTTGCCTGGTGTAAATGTTATTGTAAAAGGAACTTCTAAAGGTGTTATTACCGATTTTGATGGCAATTTTAAAATCAAAGCCGAACAAGGCGAAAAGTTGGTTTTCTCTTTTGTAGGAATGAACACTTCAGAAATTACAGTTAAAAAAGATAATGTGTATAATATAGTACTGAATGCGTCTGATGTCTTAGATGAAGTAGTTGTGACCGCAATGGGAGTAAGACGAGAGAAAAAATCATTAAGTTATTCTGTAACAAATGCCTTATCTGGTAAGGTTGCCGGAATTCAAGTCGAGGCCAACGAATCAGATGTTGAAGAGGAGATGATTTCGGAAGATGTACCAATGATGAGCCCTCGTGGAGGAAAAGATGCCGAAAAAAATAAAGAAGGAAGAACGAGCGGTGACGAAAGAGATCAGAATAAAGGTGGAAAACAATCTCTAAAAGGAATAGTAGCTCGTAAAAATTTACAGGAAACGGCGTTCTTTTATCCGCATTTAAAAACAGATGCAGAAGGCAATGTAAGTTTTAATTTCACCATTCCTGAAAGTTTAACACGATGGAATTTAAATCTATTGGCTCATACCAAAGACATGGCATCTGCACAAATGCAATTGTCAACTGTTACGCAGAAAGAATTGATGGTAATGCCAAATCCACCACGGTTTTTACGTGAAGGCGATGAAATTGTTTTTGCTTCAAAAATCTCTAATCTAACAGAAAATAAATTAGATGGTATTAGCGAATTACAATTGTTTGACGCATTAACGGATAAACCGATTGATGCGAAATTAGGGAATGCTGATAACCGAAAAACTTTTACCGTTGATGCCAAAGGCAATGCCAACGTAAGTTGGACATTAAAAATTCCTTTTGATGTACAAGCAGTTAAATATAAAATTGTTGCTAAAGCGGGTGATTTTACCGATGGTGAGGAAAATGCTCTACCTGTATTGTCAAACAGAATGTTGGTTACCGAAACTTTACCAATGTGGTTGCGTTCTAACGAAACAAGGACTTTTACTTTGGATAAGTTAAAGAACAACACTTCAACCAGCTTAAAACACCATAATTTGAGTTTGGAGATTACATCAAACCCTGCTTGGTATGCCGTTCAAGCCTTGCCGTATTTGATGGAATATCCGTATGAATGTGCAGAACAAACCTTTTCTAGGTATTACGCAAATGCATTGGCTAGCCATATTGCGAATTCAAATCCACGTATTCAAGAAGTATTTAACCAATGGGCGTCGGCCGACGCTTTAGTTTCTAATTTAGAGAAAAATCAGGAATTAAAATCGCTCATTATTCAAGAAACCCCTTGGTTACGTGATGCTCAGTCTGAAACCGAACAGAAAAAGCGAATTGCCTTATTATTCGACTTGAATAAAATGAAAAACGAATTGGCCTCAGCCTTACGTAAATTGGAACAAATGCAAATGGGCAATGGCGGATTCCCTTGGTTTAAAGGGGCAAGATATCCCAATCGATATATCACACAGCATATTGCTTCTGGATTTGGGCATTTAAACAAATTGGGTGTTGCTAATCCTGAATCTAAACAAATGCTTAAAAAAGCCGTCAAATTTTTAGATGATGAAATTTTATCCGATTACAATGAGTTAAAAAAACAAGCGAGAAGAATTAAGGCAAGAGCCAAAACCAAAAAAGAAGGAGAGCGTTTGGTAAAAGAATTTTGGGCGAGCAATCATACCCACCATTTTCAAATCCAGTATTTGTACATGCGAAGTTTTTACAAGGACATTCCTATCCGTAAAAACGTGCAGACTGCAGTTGATTATTATAGAAATCAGTCTTATGAATTTTGGTTGGACAACAAAAATTTATATACCAAAGGAATGATTTCCTTAATCGCAAAACGAAATGATAAAACGGATGTAGCTAATAAAATTATTGCTTCGCTAAAAGAAAATGCAATTACGAGTGAAGAATTGGGAATGTACTGGAAAGAAAATACCTCAAGTTGGTATTGGTATCAAGCACCAATTGAAACACAAGCGTTATTAATTGAAGCGTTTACCGAAGTGGAAGGCGATGTAAAGACCATTGACGAACTGAAAGTTTGGTTGCTAAAAAACAAGCAAACCAACGGCTGGAAAACCACAAAAGCCACTACCGAAGCCGTTTATGCCTTATTATTACAAGGCACGGATTGGCTGGAAGTAACCGAGTTTGTAGGAATAACCATCGGCGATCAAAAAATAGATCCACTACAATTGGAAGACACCAAAGTAGAAGCCGGAACGGGCTATTTTAAAACTTCTTGGAAAGGCGATGAAATTAAAGAAGACATGGCAACAGTAACGTTGAGCAAGAAAACCGAAGGTGTAGCTTGGGGTGCCTTATATTGGCAATATTTTGAGGATATGGATAAAATTACCTCAGCTAAAACACCGTTGCAATTGTCCAAAAAACTGTTCCTTAAAAAGAATACTGACAAAGGCGAAGAACTCACGGCAATAAACGAAAACACCGATTTACAATTGGGCGATTTAGTTAGCGTTCGTATAGAACTTAAGGTAGATAGAACTATGGAATTTGTACATATGAAAGACATGCGTGCTGCTGGTTTTGAACCTGTAAATGTATTATCGCAATACAAATGGCAAGATAACCTGGGCTATTACGAAAGCACCAAAGATGCGGCCACCAATTTCTTTTTTGACTATTTACCCAAAGGCGTTTATGTTTTTGAATACGACTTACGTGTCAATAACAAAGGCGATTTCTCAAATGGTATTACCACCATACAGAGTATGTATGCACCGGAGTTTAGTAGTCATAGTGAGGGGGTTAGGGTTAGTGTTCAGTAAGAAGCCCCTCCCGATGGCTATCGGGACTAGCCCTCCCCGAGTGCCTCTGCTAAAGCTGCGGCGACACGCAGAAATGGGGAGGCAATATTGGGGTGTATAACATTGCATTTGTCAGATATTGTTTTAACTTTATAAGTGTTTTAATAAATGCTCATTTTAGAATGAAGAAATATCTGGTTCTTATTATAGTTCTGATTGTTTCATGCACTAATAAAGAAAAATATTATGGTGAGTGGCTGATGACATATCCTTATTCTGAGGATGAAAATGCAGCTGAGAAAATAATAATCACAAAAGATTCTATTTCAATATCTTCTTATCCATTTGTAAAAGAATATTCAGAAAGTTTAAAACTTCATGTGAACGAGCTTGAGTTATTTGGTGAAAAGTTTAAAACAAGAGTAGAAGACGATTCTTTGTTATATTTTAACAACTCAACATATATTAAAAAAGGTTACGGCTTTTATAATGAATTTGACACAAATAAACTATCAATAGAATACCCAAAAATAGAAAATATAGATAAATTTAAAATACTCAAAGAAGCACCAATTAGTAATCAAAACCTTACAAATTATGTAATTTTTGGAAAAAAAATAAATTCTAATGAATTTGCTTTACAATTAAATGACAGAATAGCTGAATTTAAAGAGTTAAGATCGTTTCTATTTTCTCATAGTCCGCACGATTATATTATTATGGGCATATCATTAACTGCGGATAAAAACTCGAAAATGAAAAGCCTCAATGAAATTTTTTATTATTGCAGAACTAATAATGTTAGAAAAGTCAAACTAATTAATAATATTGATTATTACCTTAAAGATGGCGACAAGATATTAACTTCGAAAGAGTATATTTATGTATACTTAAACGATTTTGTTGAAGAAAGATTAATTCAGAGAAATGATACAGAGCGGATGTTATTGCCGCCTCCACCCGAACCATCACTTAGAACAGTAATTGACAGTAACAATCGAAATATAATATCATTAATAAAAAATGAACTTTATTTTGACACTCAAAAAATTTCTAAAAAGGAATTATCAATCCTAATAGAAAAGAACTATAAAACAGAAAGACATTTTATCATTTTATATGATGACGAATCAAACTATAAAAATTATTTAGAATTAATGAATATTGAAAATAATTCTATAAATAAAATACGAAATCATGAAGCCTTAAGGGTTTTTAAAAAGCCTTTAGATTCATTATTTGAAAATGATTTACGTGAAATAAAATCTAAAATTCCAAAAAACCTAATAAACGGCATTTCATATAATGATTTTAAAAAACTAAACATTAAAATTCCAGAGTTAGCATTACTCAACTAATTTCTTGGCATCATAATTGACTACAGCTAAGTAATTAATATTAAATTATAATAAAAATGAGTAAAGGAACAGTAAAATTCTTCAATGACGCCAAAGGATTTGGTTTTATAACTGAAGAAGGTTCAAATCAAGAACATTTCGTTCACATTTCTGGATTAATCGATGAAGTACGCGAAGGCGATGAAGTTGAATTTGATTTACAGGAAGGAAGAAAAGGTTTAAACGCAGTAAATGTGAAAGTTATATAAATATATATTTCGAATTAAATTTTTTAATGAAAGCCCATCAGTTGATGGGCTTTTTTCGTTATAATAAATAACATGTAAAACAATTAAAAAGCTAACCATATTGATATCAATACATAACAACAATTTACATATAAGCAAATACTACGTTACAATTCTTGTCGTTACTATAAGACACTACAAAAAAGACTGCTTATGTTCGAAGACGATGATTTCAAATCACATGAAGAAATTGAAAAAATGCCCATCTATAAAAAAGCATGGGAAATTATGCTGTTAGGAAGAAAAATTGGCAGTTTGGTTTCAAAAGATGATGTTGAAACAGCTGATGAAGCCGAAGGGGAAATGTTAGAGAATTATGCTACATACATTATAGAAAATGCATTGATAATTCCTGCAAAAATAGCTGGAGCTGAAGGAGCCGATCTTTACGATATCCGTATGGAAAATGCGTCAATCATTAGAAAATCTGCACGCGAAATATTAACCAGTTGCACAGGTATGCAACTTTGCGGTTACCAAGACAATGATTATATCGAACTACTTAGAAATGAAATAGAAGAATTTAGAATCATTTTTGCCGAATGGGTAAAAAGTTTTGACCAAGAGAATTATATGATAGACCGTTGGGGCTTGTTCAATCCACCAGGTATAAATTACGATGATTACGATCCTGATGATGAAATTAACTCTGATGATGACTTCTTGGAATAAAAATAATACAAACCTTATAGTTTCAAAATCTATAAGGTTTATTTTTTCACTACATTTGAAAAGAACTTACTCAATTCTTTTCAAATACTATGCAATTTAAAAACACCCTATTTCTAGTTATACTTTCATTCTTCTTACTGAATTCTGAACTTTCTGTAAGCCAAACCAAAACGAAACCGCTTAAAATAGGCGTTGTAGGCTTGTCACATAGCCATGTAGGTTGGATATTAGGTAGGCCAGACAAAGGGGATATAAAAATTGTAGGTATCGTAGAACCCAATAAAGATTTGGCAGAACGTTACTCAAAACATTTTGGTTACTCCATGGATATTGTTTTTACTACCATGGAAGAAATGATTAAAGCTACAAAACCAGAAGCGGTTACTGCGTTTGGCTCCATTTATGAACATTTAAAAGTAGTTGAAACTTGTGCTCCTTTAGGTATTCATGTTATGGTTGAAAAACCGTTGGCAGTAAGTATGGAACACGCCAAAAAAATGGAAGCACTCGCTAAAAAACACAATATTCATTTATTGACTAATTACGAGACTTCATGGTATGCTACTAATCATAAAGCATATAAAATGGTTGAAAATGGTACTATTGGCGAGTTGAGAAAAATAGTGGTTAGAGACGGCCATCAAGGTCCTAAAGAAATTGGTATTAATAAAGAATTTTTAGAGTGGCTTACCGACCCCGTGTTAAACGGTGGTGGTGCCTTGGTTGATTTTGGTTGTTACGGTGCTAACCTCATTACGTGGCTAACCAAAGGGAAAAAACCAGAAGCGGTTATGGCTATTACCCAAACTATAAAACCTGAAATTTACCCAAATGTAGATGATGAAGCTACTATAGTTTTACAATATCCAAAAATGCAGGGTATAATTCAAGCTTCTTGGAATTGGCCCATGTCCAGAAAAGATATGGAAATCTATGGTAAAACCGGATATGTTTATAGCGATAATGCCAAAAAAATACGTTACCGCTTAAATGAGAAAGATAAAGAGAAAAAAGAAATACTAGAGCCTCGTCCTAATCCTTATGACGATCCTTTTTCAATGTTTGAAGCTGTAATTAGAAATAAAATTACACTACCTCCTTATGATTTATCGTCTTTAGAGAATAACATGATTGTAGTTGAAATTTTAGAGGCTGCTAAAAAAAGTGCTAAAACTGGAAAGAAAATAAAATTATAAATCTATAATAAAGTTAACTATCTTCCTTTTTTTCCTCTACTGATTGTGTCAAGGCAGAAGATATAATACCCGTTGGAATGGCTACAATACCTAAACCAATCATTAAAATAATAAACGTAAAAACCCTACCACCTACTGTGATTGGATACACATCTCCATAACCTACAGTTGTCAGCGTTATAATTGCCCACCACAAACTATCGAAAATTGAAGAAAAAGCTTCGGGTTGGGCGGCATTTTCAAAATAATAAATTCCAACAGCCGACAAATAGATTAATATAAGTGTGATAAACAAAAAAAGTAGAATCTGCTCTTTAGCATAAATTATTGCTCTGGTAAATTGACGGATAGCAGTATTATATCGGATAATTTTAAAAATACTGAACAGTCTTAAAAAACGTAAAGCCCTTAAAGAACGTAAATCAATTCCCGTTGATAGGTAAAAAGGTAGTATTGCCAATAAATCTATGATGCCAAAAAAACTGGTAATAAACTTTAACTTTTTCTGAGCAACATAAATCCTTAAGAAATATTCAATAGTAAAAATAACTACGCATATAACTTCTATAATACTAAGCCATCTTCTAGTTTCAGGTTTTAGATCAGGTACAGTTTCAGCAGAAAATGTAATAATGGCAATAACAATCAGAATCTGAATACTTATCGCAAATATTTTTCCATATTTAGAGCTTGGGTTATTTACTAAATTATCTAAAAATGCTTTATTCATTAATTCAGTTTATATCTTAGTTTTCTGACATCCAATTCATTTAACAATTCTTGAGAAATTTTCACTTTTGCAGTTCTACTTGGCATTTGCAATTTCAATTTTTCTTCTCTGTCATAGACCATAAAATTCAATACGTCTTTGCCTTTATGATCTTCCAACAGTTCTTCCAAAGTATTAATTCTTTCATCATTAAGTTCCAAAATATCCAATTGTAAGGTCAACTTTTTTGCTAAGACCTCCAATACATCTTGTAACATTTGTATATGGTTAAACTGCATTCTCACATCACCTTCACGCCACCCTTTCCGTACAGATATTTTAATATGCAAAAATGAATTGGGAATTAAAAAATGCTTAAACTTTAGATAATCTTCACCAAACATCCTAAATTCATGGGCATCGGAATAATCTTCAACTGTAAAAGCTGCCCAACCTTTTCCATTTTTGGAAATTCTGTGTTGCACATCGGTTACAATACCTGCAATGGTTAAATCTTTATCCAATAATTGCTGTAAATCATTAAAAGCACTAATGGGGGCATTACAGAAATATTTGAGTTCAGTTTTATAGTCGTCAAGCGGATGACCGGATATGTAAATTCCGATAACTTCCTTTTCCTTGGCCAACTTTTCCATTACACCCCAAGGTTCACAATTGGGAATAACAGGTTCTTCAAATTGAATCTCAGAAGCCTCGCCAAACATAGAAATTTGTGCCGAATTTTTATTTTCTTGATATTTATTACCAAAACGGAGAGCACGTTCTATAAAAGTTTGTCCACGTTCATCCAACTCAAAATATTGAGCTCTATGGGTATCCGAAAAAGAATCAAAAGCACCAGCCAACACTAATCCGTCAAAGGCTTTTTTGTTAGTAGAGCGTAAATCAACTCGTTTTGCCATATCAAAAATTGAAGTAAATGGACCATTCTCTTTCCGTTCTGAAACTATAGCAGCAACTGCACTAGCACCAACACCTTTTACGGCTCCCATACCAAAACGGATAGCTCCTTCTTTATTTACCGCAAACTTGTAAAACGATTCGTTTACATCTGGACTCAGCACTTCTATCCCTGCACGTTTGCATTCATCCATAAAGAAAGAAACCTGCTTAATGTCATTCATATTATTTGACAAGACCGCTGCCATGTACTCAGCAGGATAATGTGCTTTTAAATATGCTGTTTGATAAGCAATATATGCATAACAGGTAGAATGCGATTTGTTAAAAGCATAAGCCGCGAAAGCCTCCCAATCTTTCCAAATTTTCTCTAAGATTTCGGCTGGGTGTCCATTTTTTGCACCGCCCTCAATAAATTTTGGTTTTAACTTTTCCAATAACGAAAAAATCTTTTTCCCCATTGCTTTACGCAACACATCGGCTTCACCTTTGGTAAAACCCGCCAACTTTTGTGACAATAACATCACTTGCTCTTGATATACCGTAACACCATAAGTCTCCTTTAAGTATTCTTCCATTTCTGGAAGGTCATATTCAATGGCTTCAATACCATGTTTACGCTGAATAAAGAGCGGAATATACTCCATAGGTCCTGGACGGTACAGAGCGTTCATTGCAATTAAGTCGGCAAACTCAGTCGGTTTTAAATGCTTCATATGCTTTTGCATCCCCAACGATTCGTACTGAAAAATACCAACAGTTTCACCGCGTTGAAAAAGTTCATAAGTCTTTTCGTCATCCAAAGGAAACTCATCAGGATCTAAAACTTTTCCGTGTAACGCTTTAATGATTTTAACCGTGTCTTTTATTAAAGTCAGGGTTTTTAAGCCTAAAAAATCCATTTTTAATAGACCCGCATCTTCAACAACATTGTTGTCAAATTGAGTTACATAAAGTTCAGAATCTTTAGCAGTAGCAACAGGAATTAAATTGGTAATATCTTCTGGTGTAATAATTACTCCACAAGCGTGAGTTCCCGTATTTCTAACCGAACCTTCCAAGGCCACTGCTTGCGTAATCGTCTGGGCTTCTATACCTTCGCCTTCTGCTAAATTCCGCAATTCGTTAACACGTAATATTTCGTCGTTACGCATTGCTTTTATTTTAGCGACACTCTTTTCGTCCTCGCCAAAAATGGTAGCTAATTTGGTATTCGGAATTAACTTTGCAATTCTATCCGCATCCATCAAAGGTAAATCCAAGACTCTAGCAGTATCTCTTATTGAAGATTTAGCGGCCATGGTACCATATGTGATAATTTGTGCCACTTGATTGGCACCGTACTTATCAATTACATAATCAATTACCCTTTGCCTCCCTTCATCATCAAAATCAATATCAATATCTGGCAACGAAACACGATCGGGATTTAAAAACCGCTCAAAAAGTAAATCGTATGCTATAGGATCAATATTGGTAATTCCCAAACAATATGCTACAGCTGATCCCGCTGCAGAACCACGTCCAGGTCCAACAGAAACATCCATTTCCCTTGCTTTTGCGATAAAATCCCATACAATTAAAAAATACCCTGGATAGCCAGTATTTTGTATTACTTCCAATTCAAAATCAAGACGTTCTTGAGTTTCTTTATCCAGCGTACCGTAGCGTTTTTTAGCACCCTCAAAAGTCAAATGCTTTAAGTAAGCATTTTCACCACGAACGCCTCCGTCTTCGGCATCTTTGGGATCGATAAACTGCTCTGGAATGTCAAACTTCGGCAACAACACATCACGTGCCAAGGTGTAAACTTCAATTTTGTCAACAATTTCTTGAATATTGGCAATGGCTTCGGGAATTTTACGAAACAATTGCTTCATCTCCTCCTGACTCTTAAAGTAATACTCATCGTTGGGCAATCCGTAACGAAAACCTCTTCCTCTTCCCTTTGGTGTAGCTATTTTTTCGCCATCTTTAACACATAATAAAATATCATGTGAATCAGCGTCTGATTTATCAATATAATAAGTATTGTTGGCCGCAATTAATTTTACGCCATGCTTCTTAGAAAATTCAATTAAAACACTATTAACATGTTGTTCGTTTTCCTGATTGTGATTGTTAAGCTCAATATAAAAATCATCTCCAAAGGTATCTTTCCACCAGACTAATGCTTCTTCTGCTTGGTTTTCACCCATATTCAGAATCTTAGAAGCAATTTCACCGTACATATTTCCACTTAATACAATAACATCCTCCTTATATTTTTCAACGACTGATTTATCAATTCTTGGCACGTAATAAAAACCATCTATATAGGCTGTAGATGCCATTTTTGCTAGATTATGATAGCCATTTTTGTTTTTGGCCAATAACACCATTTGATAGCCATTGTCCTTTACAGATTTATTTTTATGATCTTCACAAACAAAAAATTCACAACCCACAATGGGCTTTATTTGATGCTCGTTGTTTTTATTACTGTTCAATACTTCTTTTACAAAATAAAAAGCACCCATCATATTACCCGTATCGGTTAAGGCTACCGCTGGCATCTTATCATTTACAGCGGCTTCCACCAATTTTTTAATACTGGCCGTTGATTGTAAAATAGAAAATTGGGAATGGTTGTGCAGGTGAGAAAATGAAAAATTAGTTAAGTCTATGTCCGTTCCAAAACTTGTACTTTCAAGGCCTGCACCCGTTTTTTTGTGTTTCTTCTTAAGTTTGTTGCTCTCCTTTTTAAGATTGATATGTTGTAGCCCAATAAGTTCTATTTCCTGAGGATTTTCTTTAGAAAACTCTTCAAAATAATTAGCATCAACATCTAATTCTTCTTTGGTAAAAACACGTTTTCTAATCAGTTCAAAAAAGCATCGTGTTGTGGCTTCAACATCGGCAGCAGCATTATGAGCCTCGGCAAAAGGTGTGTTAAATAAGTGCTCGTGTAATTCGGTTAGCGTAGGTAACTTAAATTTACCACCTCTACCACCGGGAATTTGGCACAAAGCTGCTGTTTTTTCTGTACAAGTATCTAAAATGGGAAGGTCGTTCAGTTTTGTATCAATCCCTAGACGGAAATACTCGCAACCCATTATATTCAAATCAAAACCTACATTTTGTCCCACTACAAAAGTCGTTTTTGATAAAGCGTGGTTAAATTTGTATAAAACTGTTTCTAAATCCTCGCCTTTTTCCTGTGCAAGCTCTGTTGAAATACCATGAATCTGCTCTGCATCATATGGGATGTTAAATCCCTCTGGTTTAATTAAAAACTCTTGACTTTCTATCAGTTCACCGTACCTATCATGCAGTTGCCAAGCTATTTGAATACACCTAGGCCAATTGTCCGTATCAGTAATTGGGGCATTCCATTTTTTAGGCAACCCTGTGGTTTCGGTGTCAAATATTAAGTACATAAATTAATGTGATTTTTCTACTAATTAGAGATTTTAAAAATAGTGTTTTGGATGGGAATTTAAATAGGAATTTTAGGGTTTTTATTAACAGGACCGTTTGGATAAAAAGATTTGTATAAAGGTTTCACACAAAGGTCGCTAAGATTTTCGCAAAGAACGCAAAAGGTTAAAATTACCATAAAATTCTTAGTGGACTTTGCGTTTTACCTCTGCGGATTTTGCGTGAAAAACATTGTGTGAACACCCTTAACCCCCGATAGCTATCAGGGCTCAAGGGACAATACTTACATTAAAAAATTCCTCTACAAGAATTAACTCATGTCAATTCATTAAATTAGTGTCTATTTCTTTATATTTGAACATCAACAAAAAACTAAACCAATCATCATGAAAAAAAAGCTGCTTTTTCTCATCCTTTTATTACTTTCTTTTAACTTTTTTGCCCAGTCTATAGTACAAAACGTACCTTTTACCAATATTGGTCCAACGGTTATGAGTGGGCGTGTTGTGGATTTTGATGTAAACCCAGACCAACCTACCGAATTTTATGTGGCCTATGCCTCGGGCGGGTTATGGTACACCAATAACAATGGTACTTCTTTTACTGCGGTTACTGAAAATGCACCAACTCAAAACATGGGAGATGTAGCCGTTGATTGGAAATCTGGCACTATTTATATCGGTACGGGTGAAAGTAATTCTTCACGTTCGTCGTATGCAGGTATCGGAATTCTAAAAAGCACGGATAAAGGCAAAACATGGGCAAATGTTGGTTTGAAAGATTCGCACCACATTGGACGAATGATAATCAATAAAAACAATCCTGACGAACTAGTAGTTGGTGCCATTGGACATTTGTACACCCCAAATGCCGAACGTGGCATTTTTAAAACTATTGATGGCGGAAAAACATGGAAAAATGTATTGTTTATTGATGAAAATACTGGTGTAATTGACATTTCGGTATCGCCTACCAACCCAGATATTATGTATGCCGCTTCTTGGGAGCGAATACGTAAAGCATGGGATTTTGATGGAGACGGACAAAATTCTGCCATTTACAAAAGTACAGATGGTGGTTCTACATGGACTAAAATGACCAATACAAATAGTGGTTTTCCATCTGATGCTGGTGTTGGAAGGATCGGATTAGCGACATATAATGACACTACCATTTATGCTTTTTTAGATAATCAGAACAGAAGGCCAAAAGAGAAGGAGAAAAAAGAAAAGTCAGAAAGTTTAAAAAAAGAGGATTTTGAAAGTATGACCAATGCCGATTTTATAGCTCTTGACAATAAAAAACTAAACGATTACCTCAAAACAAATGGTTTCCCTAAAAAATATGAAGCTAAAAAAGTAAAAGAAATGGTCAAAAACGGAAAAGTTAAACCCGTTGACTTAAAAATGTATTTAGTAGATGCCAATGCTCTTTTGTTTAACTCACCAGTCATTGGTGCAGAGTTGTACAAATCTACAGATGGTGGCAAATCTTGGGCAAAAACTCATGATGGCTATTTGGATGGCGTGTATAGCTCTTACGGATACTATTTTGGTACAATAGGCGTGAATACGGCCAACGAAAACAAAGTATATATTGGTGGTGTTCCTTTATTAAAAACAGATGATGGGGGTAAAACGTTCAAATCCATCGGCAAAGAAAATGTACATGCCGACCATCAAGCATTATGGATAAATCCAAAGCATGAAGGCCATATTATTAACGGAAATGATGGTGGCGTAAATATTACCTATGATGATGGTGAAAATTGGATTAAAAATAACTCTCCCTCAGTAGGGCAATATTATTACGTAAATGTTGATAATAAAAAACCGTACAACGTGTTTGGCGGATTTCAAGATAATGGCGTGTGGTATGGACCGAGCAATTACAAGGCTTCCAAAAGATGGGAAGGTAGCGGGCAATATCCTTATAAAAGAATAGGCGGTGGTGATGGTATGCAGGTTCAAATTGACAGCAGAGACAATAATATTGTGTATTCTGGTTCACAATTTGGCTACTATTACCGACTTAATTTAGAGACAGGTGAGCGTTTGAGCATCCATCCTAAACATGAATTGGGCGATGCTCCTTACCGATACAATTGGCAAACCCCAATTTTATTATCACCTCATAATCAAGACATTTTATATATGGGAGCCAACAAGTTGTTGCGTTCTATGGACAAGGGCAAAAATTTTGATGTGATTTCGGACGATTTGACCACTGGCGGTAAAAAAGGGAATGTACCTTACGGAACGCTCACAAGCATTTCCGAAAGTCCATTTCAATTCGGAATGATTTATACTGGGAGTGATGACGGGTTAATTCACATTACAAAAGACGGCGGCAACAGTTGGGCAAAAGTTTCCGATAATTTACCTCAAGGATTGTGGGTGTCTCGCGTCATTGCTTCTCAACACGAAAAAAATAGAGTTTATGCTACTTTAAACGGATATAGAAGTGACAATTTTAAAGCCTTTGTTTATGTCAGTGAAGATATGGGCAACACTTGGAAATCAATAGGCAACGGATTGCCCGATTATTCCGTAAACGTAATTAAAGAAGACCCGACTGATGAAAACATACTCTATTTGGGTACCGACAGCGAAGTGTTTGTAAGTTTTGACAAAGGCAATAACTGGCAAGTATTTTCAAATGGAATTCCTAAAGTAGCGGTACACGATTTGGTACTCCAAGAACGCGAAAAAGACTTGATTATTGGTACACACGGGCGTTCTATTTATAAAGCGAATATTGCTCCCTTGCAGAAATACAACAATATAAAAAACAAAGCCATTACGCTCTTTGAGTTACCTGAAACCAGACATTCTTCGCGTTGGGGAAGTTCTTGGAGCCAATTTTCAGAACCTTACGAACCTAAAATAGATGTTGCTTATTTTGTTTCAAACGGAGGTAATATTAAACTTGAAGTTTTAGCCGATGAAAAAAATGTATTGTACAGTAAAACCTTAAAAGCCGACATGGGATTTAATTATACTGATTACGACTTTTCGGTTACACCAAAAAGCGTAAAAAGTTATTTTGGCAAGAAAAAAGTTAAATTAAAAAAAGCCGATAGTGGAAAGTATTATTTACCAAAAGGAGAATATATGTTGAGGATTTCTGGCGGAAAAGAGAATGCCACAAAAAAACTTGTAATTAAATAATGCCAATACTAAAACAGTCAAAAAGTCGATTAGAATCTATCAGTGATTCCATTTTTGCATTTGCCGCTACATTGGTTGTGGTTTCTTTGGATGTTCCTGAAAGTTTTGCTGTGTTAAAAGAGAATCTGGTCGGTTTTTTCAGTTTTGCGGTCAGCTTTTTGGGGTTGATTTTAATATGGAAAGTTCATTATAATTTTTTTAGAAGAATTGAAAAAATTGACAATTGGATCATTGCTTTAAATATGGCTTTGCTCTTTGTAATATTGTTTTTTGTCTATCCGCTTAAGTTTTTAGCAAACCTGACCGTAGGTAAGGGCAAAATTAATTCCATGCAGGAATTTTCAGAATTGTTCCAATTATATGGCTTGGGCTTTACTTTGGTTTTTCTTTTTATTTCATTATTGTATTTTTATGCTTCGCGGAAAAGCCCTGACGTAAATAAACGAACTGAAATGCGATTCTACTTTAGACATTTCGGCATATTTGTAATTGTAGGTATCATATCTATAATTATTGCTAGGTTAAATTTAGGAATGAGTTTTGGATTGCCTGGTTTTGCGTTTTTTCTCTTAGGTCCACTATGTTGGTGGCATGGGGTTAAGTTTGGCGTTAGGGAAAAGGGCATCTAAATATAATATGTATCATTTCGTATTATTGCGGAGAATGCCTCTTTTTAACTTAAGGTGAAAAATAACTTCAACAATAGATTATAAAACAAAAAAACATAGTATATTTGCAGCCCACTTCGAGAAAGTGAATATATAATTAATAATCAAGGTCGTGTACCTTAAACAATTAACAACAAATGCCAGTAAAAATTAGATTACAAAGACACGGTAAAAAAGGAAAACCATTCTATTGGATCGTTGCCGCAGATTCACGCTCAAAAAGAGATGGTAAGTCTTTAGAAAAATTAGGAACTTACAACCCTAACACTAACCCTGCAACAATTGATTTGAATATTGATGGAGCTGTAAAATGGTTACAAAATGGAGCTCAACCTACTGATACTGCAAGAGCTATCTTGTCGTATAAAGGTGCGTTATTGAAAAATCATTTAGCAGGCGGTGTACGTAAAGGTGCTTTAACCGAAGAACAAGCCGAAGAAAAATTCAATGCTTGGGCAGAAGATAAAGCTAAAAGAATTAGTGCAAAAGTAGAAGGTTTATCTAAGGCTGATGCAAAAGCGAAAGCGAAAGCTCTTGAAGCTGAAAAAGAAGCTAACGAAGCGAGAAAAGCGAAAGCTATTCCTGTTGAAGAAGTAACAGAAGAAGCTGAAACCGCTACCGAAGCCGTTGCCGAGGACGCACCACAAACTATTGATGAAGCTGCAGCCGAAGCACAAGCTCCAGTTGCTGAAAAAGTAGATGTAGAAGCCAAAAAAGAAGAAGCTACTGAAGCATCAAGCGAAGAAGAATAAATTTACTTTATATACCTTATATTTAAAGCCTAACAAATTTTGTTGGGCTTTTTTAATTTGTATTATGCAAAAAAAAGATTGTTTTTATTTAGGTAAAGTAGTCAGAAAACACAGTTTTAAAGGTGAAGTGGTAATAAAATTAGATACAGATGAACCCGATTTGTATCAAAACATAGATGCTGTTTTTTTGGATGTTGGAAATAATTTTATTCCTTTTTTTATTGAAAAAAGCCTATTACAAAAAGGCAATCAATTACGGGTAAAATTTGAGGATTTTACAACAGAAGAAGACGCCGATTCAATAATAAAATGCGATGTTTACCTCCCCCTAACTTTATTGCCAAAATTAGCAGGAAATAAATTCTATTATCATGAAGTTATTGATTTTAAAATTGAAGATGTTAATTATGGTATGGTAGGAACGCTTGTTGGTATTAACGACAAAACGGCTCAACCACTTTTTGTAATAGAAAATGGAGAAAATGAAATTCTAATACCAATGATTGATGATTTTATCAAGAAAGTAGATCGTGAAAACAAAAAAATTATTGTTGAGACACCCGAAGGATTAATCGAAATGTATTTGAATGAATAACCCTTTTAAGTTCAAACAATTTACTGTTCATCAAGACCAATGTGCAATGAAAATTGGTACTGATGGCGTTTTACTCGGGGCTTGGGCTTCACTATGTAACGAACCCAATTCTATCCTTGATATTGGTACAGGTACTGGCATAATTGCATTACAATTGGCTCAACGTAGCTATGCAGAACTTATAGATGCCATTGAAATTAACAATAATGCTTTTGAGCAAGCGGTACAGAATTTTGAAAATTCGCCTTGGGGAGATAGATTATATTGCTATCATACTTCTATAGAAGAATTTGCAAATGAAATCGAAGATAAGTACGATTTGATTGTTTCCAATCCACCATTTTACAATAATTCGTTTCAAAGTAAAGATGAGGCTAGAAATGAAGCTCGTTTTACAGGTTCGTTATCTTTTAAAATATTACTAGCATCTGTATCAAAATTACTAAGCGAAAACGGAATTTTTTCTGTAATTATTCCCTTTATGGATAAAGTAAATTTTATTAGCTTAGCAAAAAAACACAATCTTTTTGTCAATAAAATATGCAATGTTAAAGGCACGCCAACTTCCGAAACAAAAAGAAGTCTAATTGAATTCTCATCCATCAAAAAAGATGTAATAATTGAGAGTTTAATAATTGAAACTGCACGCCATCAATATACAAGTGAATATATAAACTTGGTTAAGGATTTTTATTTAAAAATGTAAAAAATAGTTATTAGCCCGCTACACTATTAGGATTATACCCCAAATATGGCACTTTAATTTCGCTGAATACAATACCATTTTCTTCTAATTCATCCAAAATTGGTGTATAAACTTCCTTTGTAATCGGAATTTGTACTCCAGGTGTAGTTATTTTTTTATTTAAGATTAACAACGTAGCAATGGCTACTGGCAATCCTACCGTCTTTGCCATAGCTGTATAAGTCTGATTTTCGCCAATAACAGACATACTTGATTCTATTTGTCTTTTTTCGCCTTGGTATTCATAACCAAACTTATGGTGCATCACGATCATATCTTTATCCTCTTTTTGCAATGTCCAACTGTCCGTTAAAATTTTTTGCAATACTTGAGCCGGTGTGGCATTTTTCAATCCAACTTTTTTATTTGGATTGAAAATATCCAGTTCCAATAGCTTTTCCCACATTACATCATCTTGGTCTATCTTAAGGTAAGATCGCAACTTTAATTCAACAGAATCATTGGGATTGTACGCTAAAAAAGCATTGGTAAAATCACGATAACTCATATGTTCAGAACCTTCTAAAACATAACTATCATCGGTCATACCTAATTGCACAAACATATTCCAAGCTCTTGAAAAACCAACACGTCTGATTGTGCCTCTGTACATTGTTAAAATATTTTCTAAGCCATAGGTTTTTATATATTTTAAAGAATCTCGATTGGCATAGGCTTCAAATTTTCCAGTACCTGCCCCATTAATATTTAGAAATTCCGTTCGTCTAAATAATTTATGATAAGGTATGTATTTAAATGTACCTTCTTGGATGAATTTAGCCGCACCACCTTGCCCGGCCAAAACTACATTTCTTGGATTCCATGTAAATTTATAGTTCCACAAATTTGTATCACTCTCTGGAGCAACCAGTCCTCCTGTAAACGATTCAAAAAGCAACATTTTTGCATCGTTTTCTCTAATTCTGTCAATAACTTTCATCGCACTCATGTGATCAATCCCAGGATCTAAACCTATTTCATTCATAAAAATAAGCCCTTGTTCTTTAACGGCAACATCTAACGCTTTCATCTCTTTAGAAACATATGAGGCAGTAACCATGTTCTTTTTATATTTAATACAATCTTTGGCTACTTCCATATGAAATCTAGCAGGCAACATAGAAACCACAATATCAGCATTTTTAATAGCTGAAACCCTATCATTTTCATTGAAAATATCTAAAACTATGGCTTTAGCATTTTTATGATTTTTTATAATAGATTCAGCCAAATCAATAGAAATATCAGCAATTGTAATTTGCAGCTTTTCACTTTCTGATTTCTGTAAAAGATATTTGATAAGCGATGCTGACGAACGTCCTGCACCAATAATTAAGATGTTACGCATAGATTCTAGTAATTGTTAGACGAAAGTATAAAAATTTAGGGATTTTTACTTGAATAAAAGCTTAAGTTTTATGTAAACTTAAAATAGATAGTGCACTGTCAAAATCGGTACTATCAACCATTAATTTATAATCTTCTATAAAAGCGGTACCAATAGTATAAGTTAAATTTTCATCAACCAAATAACTGTTAATATGCTCACTTTCTAATTTAGCCTTTGCAATTTGAGCTTCATGCAAATACGGAGAACGAAAAACCAATTTTAAACTTTTATTTTTCAAAACAATACTATTTAAAAGTATGAACTTTAGTCTTGTAAATATATACTATTTTTGCTATTTATTAAAGATCATAAGATGAAAACAAACTTGTCAATTACAGCAATTTTGGGTTTGCTTGCTATCATATTTGGAGCTTTTGGTGCACATGCTCTTAAAGAAAAAATAGGAGCAGATGCCTTGCAAAGTTTTGAAACTGGAGTTAAATATCAAATGTACCATGTTTTGGCTTTACTATTCGTTAATACTTATTCTAGTTTTAACGCTAAAGCAAAGAACATGATAAGTTGGTTGTTTTTTATGGGAATTTTATTTTTTTCGGGTTTTATTTATTTAATAACTGCTGGCGGTGTTAATCCAAAGTTAATATGGTTTATTACACCTTTAGGTGGATTGTTGTTTATGGCTGGATGGTTGGTAATGCTGATGAATTTTATTAAGAAATAAAAAAAATACGCAAACGTTTTCGTAAAAACTATTATTGTTTAATTTTGCAACCCAAAATCAACGTATATACATGGAAGATTCTACGAAATCAATAAATGCTATTTTAAAAAATTACGGGATAACCAATGCTAAAACACATTGGAATTCTTCTCCCGAAGAGCTTACCAAAATTTGTGTCGAAAAAGGGCTTGGTAAAATAGCCGATTCTGGGGCGTTAATGGTAAACACTGGCGAATTTACGGGTAGATCTCCTCAAGACAGGTTTATTGTTAAAGACGATTTAACAACTGATAAAGTATGGTGGGGTAACATCAATTTACCTTTTGAATCTAAAAAATTTGACCAACTTTATGATAAGGTAATCGACCATTTGTCGGGTAAAGAACTGTATGCACGTGATGCCTATGCTTGTGCAGATGATAGGTACAGAATGAACATTAGAATAATTACCGAGTTGCCATGGTCAAACTTATTTGCTTATAATATGTTCTTAAGGCCAGATGAGAGCGAGCTAGAACTCTTTCAACCCGAATGGTTGATATTACAAGCTCCAAGCTTTATGGCAGTTGCCAAAGAAGATGGAACCAGACAACATAATTTTGCTATTTTAAATTTTAAAAGAAAAGTAATTCTTATCGGTGGTACCGGTTATACTGGCGAAATAAAAAAAGGTATTTTTTCTGCCTTAAACTTTATATTACCCGTTGAAAAAGAAACCTTGCCTATGCACTGCTCTGCCAATGTTGGCGAAAACGGCGAGACGGCAATTTTCTTTGGGCTCTCGGGTACGGGTAAAACTACATTATCTGCCGATCCTGATAGAAAATTAATCGGCGATGACGAACATGGCTGGGCTAAAGACAATACCATTTTTAATTTTGAAGGCGGATGTTATGCCAAGGTAATTAATCTTTCTAAAGAAAACGAACCCGATATTTTTAAGGCAATAAAACCTGGGGCAATTTTAGAAAATGTAGTTTGTAAACCAGGCACTAACGAAGTAGATTTCTCTGACATTTCTATTACACAAAATACTAGAGTGAGCTACCCCATTCACCACATCAATAATATAAAAATTCCTTCATTAGCAGATAATCCTAAAAATATATTCTTTTTAACCGCTGATGCCTTTGGAGTTTTGCCTCCAATTTCAAGGTTGTTACCTAATCAAGCTGCTTATCATTTTATCTCAGGTTATACGGCAAAAGTTGCTGGAACAGAAGCTGGTGTTACAGAACCCGTACCGTCATTTTCTGCTTGTTTCGGAGCTCCTTTTATGCCTTTGCATCCTGCAAAATATGCAGAAATGTTGAGCAAAAAAATGAAAGAATCTGGCGTTAATGTGTGGTTGATAAATACGGGCTGGACTGGAGGCCCTTATGGTGTTGGTACACGAATGAAATTAAAATACACTAGAGCAATGATTAACGCCGCCTTAAATGGTGATTTAGGCCCTTATAATTATAAAGATTATCATATACATTCCGTGTTTGGTGTGGCTCAACCTAGGAGTTGCCCAGGTGTTCCAACCGAAGTTTTAAGTCCGCGTACTACATGGAACAATGACGAAGCATATTATAAAATGGCTTTTAAATTATCAAATGCCTTTAGAGAAAACTTTAATAAATTTGAAGAAATTGCCAACGAAGAAATAAGACGTGGCGGACCACAGCGATTTGCTTTTTAATCAACCCTAAAAGAGCTTAAACGCATACCGTATTTTTTCTGTGCAAACTGAAAATATTGATAGAGTTTATAATTGACTTCCATACCATAGTCTATATTAGCCTGATAGTCAATTTCATTTCCGTAAATATCAGTATTATACTGCGTTGGATTTCTGAATCTATTGTTCCATTCCATAACCATAACTCTATTTCTAGTTTCTAAAGAACTTTGGTTATAATAACTCTCTGGTTTTGCAGTTATCAAATAATTAGTAAAACCAGGATCTATAATGGTAATTTCATATTCCAAACTATCATTGGCAATTCGCACGGGCTTTTCTTTTTCTTCATTAGACGCTGTTGTTTGTTGTGTGCCACAACTCACAATAAAAAAACCTACTATCCCTAAAATATAAATTAAATTTCTCATTTTTTAACTGTTTATCTTTCGTTTAAAACTACAAAAATTATTCCAAAGTAACAATTTAAAACTCTAATTTTAACTGTACTTCAACTGGTTTTTCTTTTTCAATTGTATTTGTACTTAGGTTAGACAGCGAAATACCCAATAACCTTACAGATTCATGTACTTTTTCTTGATATAGTAATTCTTTAACATTCTCTAACAGCATGCTTTTATCTTTTATAAAATAGGGCAATGTCCTGCTTCGAGTCTGAACTGAAAAATCGCTATACTTAATTTTAAGTGTAATCGTTTTGCCAGAAATGTTCGATTTTAGCAATCGCTTTTCTAATTCTTCAGCTATTTGCTTTAACTTTTCAAGCATATAAATTTCCGAAGTAAGGTTATTGTAAAAAGTATGTTCAGCTGCAACGGATTTTCTAATTCTATTAGGTTTGACTTTACTATTATGGATTCCTCTAACAATATGATAATAATGTTTTCCGGATTTTTTAAAATGGTTAGTCAAAAATTCAATAGATTTTTGCTTTAAATCTTTTCCGGTAAAAATTCCTAAATTGTACATTTTAGCAGCTGTAACCTTGCCCACACCATAGAATTTTTTAACATCTAAACTTTCTAAAAAACCGAGTACTTCTTCTGGTGGAACCGTTTTTTGTCCATTGGGCTTATTAATATCAGAAGCAATTTTTGCCACAAATTTATTAACGGATATACCCGCAGAAGCATTCAAACCCACCTCATCAAATATCTGTTGTCTAATTTCTTGAGCCAATATCGTCGCCGAAGGAAAGTTCTTCTTGTTCTCAGTTACATCCAAATATGCTTCATCTAAAGACAGTGGTTCTACCAAATCGGTATATTGACTAAAGATATTTCTAATTTGTGACGAAATTTCCTTGTAACGAGAAAAACGAGGTTTTACAAAAGTTAAATGTGGACAATTTTTTCGAGCCAATACACCGCTCATTGCCGAACGAACCCCATATTTACGAGCCTCATAACTAGCTGCTGATACTACACCTCTTTTACCACCTCCACCAACTGCTAAGGGCTTACCTCTTAATTCAGGATTATCCAGTTGCTCTACAGAAGCATAAAAAGCGTCCATATCAACATGGATTATTTTTCGATAGGGAGGTAACAAAGACATAATCAAAAATAGGAAAAAAATTATGGGCTTAGTTTTCTGGCGAGAACAAAAAGACCTCACAGGTTTTTTAAAAACCTGTGAGGTCTTCTCTTTAAATTTAATCTCAAAAATTTAACTTCTCCTTAAACTACTCCCAAATCCATCATGGCATCTGCTACTTTTATAAACCCAG
The DNA here is from genome assembly GCF_040538665.1 of Aureibaculum sp. 2308TA14-22. NCBI lineage: Bacteria > Pseudomonadati > Bacteroidota > Flavobacteriia > Flavobacteriales > Flavobacteriaceae > Aureibaculum > Aureibaculum conchae. Next base: position 363,385 of record NZ_JBEWXT010000001.1, on the reverse strand, counting down.
CAATATTTGCTCCTTTTACATAGTTTACATATCCATCAGGTTCTGTTCCGTATTTTGTACAAGCAGTATGTATGGAAGTCATTATTTGACGTAATTTTTCGTCAACCTCTTCAATGGTCCAATTCAGTTTCATAGCATTTTGAGACATTTCCAATCCAGAAACGGCAACGCCGCCCGCATTTACGGCTTTTCCAGGAGCATAGGATATTTTGTTTTTATGGAATACATCAATAGCTTCTGGCGTACAACCCATATTAGAGACTTCTGCAACATATTTAACTCCATTAGCTACCAATTTTTCAGCATCTTCACCATTCAATTCATTTTGTATGGCACAAGGCATGGCAATATCACATTTTACCACCCAAGGTTTTTCTCCTGGATAGAATTTAGCCTCAGGAAATTCTTGAACATAAGGAGAAACAATATCATTATTCGAAGCCCTTAACGCTAATAAGTAATCAATTTTATCAGCATCTAGCCCTTTTTCGTCATACACATAACCGTCAGGACCAGAAATAGTCACCACTTTGCCACCCAATTCTGTAACTTTTAGTGCAACACCCCAGGTTACATTACCAAAGCCTGAAAGGGTAACCGTTTTACCTTTAAAACTATCTTTTTTAGTATCTAACATTTCTTTGGTAAAATACGTACCTCCAAAACCCGTAGCTTCGGGTCTGATTAAGCTTCCGCCCCAATTCAAACCTTTACCAGTAAATACTCCAGTATGTTCCTGTTGTAATTTTTTGTACATCCCATACATAAAGCCTATTTCTCTTCCGCCAGTACCAATATCTCCGGCAGGAACGTCAGTATTAGGCCCTACAACTCGCCAAAGTTCTAGCATAAAAGCTTGACAAAAACGCATAATTTCCGCATCTGATTTTCCTTTTGGGTTAAAATCAGAACCTCCTTTTCCACCACCCATTGGTAATGTGGTTAAGGCATTTTTAAAAATCTGTTCAAATCCTAAAAATTTAAGAATGCTCAAATTCACACTTGGATGCAAACGAATGCCACCTTTGTAAGGACCTATAGCATTATTAAACTGAATTCTATACCCTAAATTGACCTGAACATCGCCATTATCATCAACCCAAGATATTCTGAACGTAAAAACACGATCGGGCTCAACTAATCTTTCAATAATTTTAGCCGCTCGGTATTGTGGATTTTCATTATAAATGGTTTCTATGGACTCTAACACCTCATGCACAGCTTGCAAATACTCTTTTTCTCCTGGGTGTTTTGTTTCTAAGTTGGTTAAAATTTCTTTTACATTCATGTTTATGTATTTTATTAAAATTAAAACGTATAACCGATAGCAAAATTACAATTATTAAATTCTATTTTCAGCAAAATAAGTGCAATTATTTTTGCAATTTGACAATTGGAAATAAATAATATACAGTTGTATATTATATCCTCAAATTCACATAAATCCATCAGGAGGCAATTCATCCAAAGAACTTTCCAATTCTGATTTATTCTCTTCAAATTCAAATCCTGATTTATAAATTGCCGCCTTGTTATTTTTGCCCTCAATAATTACAGTAAGTGGTTTTTTAAACCGTATGTGTCTTAAAAAATCATCTTCATAGACTGCCTCTTGTTTGTTTAAATAATCAACATCAAAATGGCCATCGTTTAAAAACGGATTTATGGTTAAGTACCCAACATTAAATGAGGTTAGATTTTGAAAAAAATGGGTGCCTTGACTTGGGTCAATCCTAAAATCGTTAAGTCCAGCCTCTACAATTACTTTTGCTGCTGAAATTTGGGGCCAAATTACAGGAATTCCCAACCATGGATCACTGGAACCCCACCTACCAGGACCAACCAAAATATATTTTTTGTTCTCTTCTGTGAACTTTTTATTTATCTGCTCAACGGCTGATGCAATCTGTCTTGTACTTGCCGAGTTAAAAGTTTCGGGTTTTACATAAACAAAATCAGAAATATCTTCGTACTTACCATTTCCCAATGCAGATTCCGAATAAATTATAGTATCCAACATATCAAAATTCTTTGGCAACTCACTTAAGGTTTCATTACTTTCTACTATGGGTCTAATTTGCAAAAAACTGAAATACTTTGGTTTGCCATGAGGTACATCTAACTTTACGGCAAACTCTATTTCTATTGGACTTCTCATTTCTCGTTGACCTATACGCAGCAAATCTTTAAGTATTTCCGCTAAGGGAAAAGTTCCGTATTTTAAAATATTATCAAAAGTAATAACACGAATCCCGTCATGCATAACCCCGGGTCTAATCATATTATTTTGCAAATCGTAAGTAGATGCCACAAATTTTAATGAACCGTGATTTTCAGCCTTTCTTATGGTAATTTTCTTTTTGTTGACGGTTTCACTTGTAGAAACTACATAACTATCAGGGTTCATATCCAAACCGTAAAAATACTGTTGCGTATCTCGTTGAGCCGAACCAGGAGTTGATAACTGGATTATTTTTTTAGGATGATAAGGAGAAAACCGTAAGGTTTGGCCGCCTCCAACAATTATCTCGCCCAAACCTAAAGCAATACTGGCAATACCTTCATTGGGTTTTTCATTACCTATAGGATAAAAATTTATAGAACGTGCCACTCCTGAAATATTCGGATAATAGACATCGTCATATTGAGTGCCGGTGATGTCCTGCAGTATAACCGCCATTCTGTTTTCCTCCACCGTATGGGATGTCGCTTTCAGGTACGATTTACTATTTTGGAAAAATGCGGAAGCGAATACGGATTTTACCGCTTTGGAAACCATTTCCAGCATTTTCTTCGTTTTAGCCTTGGGCAGCATATATGTAGCAAAAACCCCTGCAAAAGGCTGATAATGTGAGTCTTCCAACACACTAGAGGAACGTACCGCTACTGGGTATTTGGTTACCTTTAAATATGCTTTTATATCTTCCATTACCCAAATTGGTAACGGCTTTGAAATAAATTCATTTAAAATTTTATCATCATCATCACAATCGGCCACAAATCTGAAAAGCTTGTGCTGCTCCATAAATTCATCAAAAACCTCGGTACTCAGCACTACAGTTCTAGGTATGGAAATAATAATATCATCATACTTTTTAAAGAGACGGTTACGTTTTAAAAACGAATCGATAAAGGCAAGCCCCCTACCTTTTCCGCCTAATGCTCCGTCCCCAATTCTAGCAAAGCCTAAATACTTATCATACTTGTCTTTGTTAAATTTAGAAATAACGCCTCTGGCTCGGTAAATACGATAGACCTTTATAGCCTCTATTAAAAAATTTCTAATTTCTTCAGCATCTTCAAAATCGGCATATTCTACATTATGAAATAAATTTGCCAACGGAAAAAGAGCTCGAGATCGCAGCCATTTTGAATATTCACTTCTGATGGCATGATAGGTTATGGCTTCTTTGGTAACAATTGTCAATGCCTTTTGAAAAGCATTCAAATCCTTAACCGTTGCCAACACTTTATGCTGTTCAGGATCCCAAAATTCAAAATCACCAAAGGAAAAGTATTTGGTAATGTAATTTTTCAGCTCTAATTCAATGGTTTCAGAATGTTTCCATAAAAATTTCCCTTTTAGTTCTAAGGCTTTTTGCTCGTTGTCCTTATCGGAAGACTGGATTAAAACGGGAAAATATCTGACTAAATTTCTGATATGTTTTAATAATTCAAACCCCGCCTCTGGGTTTCTGTTTTTATCTTTATAGTAGTTTACATCTGAAATTACACCTAAAAGATTTGCCTGGTATTTTTCAAACAATGCCAAACCTTCTTCAAAATTGGTTGCTAATAAAATTTTTGGCCGTCCACGCATCAAATTCATGGCACGGTGCTCGTTTAACCCTTCGGACATAAACGATCGCGTTTGTTTTAGAATAATCTTATAGATAACAGGTAAATATCTTGAGTAGAACCGAAGCGAATCTTCTACCAATAAAATAGCTTTTACCCCAATTTCATTAATATCTTTATCAGCATTTAATCTATCTTCAGCCAATTTTATTATGGCTAAAAATATATCTACATTTCCGTTCCAATGGAACACATAATCTATAATACCCGTATTCTCACTTAATATTTTTTTTCTGAGTTCTGACGAATAATGGCTCAATGCAGCAATTGGTACATTTGGAAATGCTTTTTTTAACTGCATGGAAGCCTCAAATGCTTTGTAACTGCCAATATCCAACCAGGTAATTACCAAATCAATCTTATCAGAACTTAATGTTTTTAGTGCTTTTTTTGTAGAGTTGGCATGCAAAAAAGTAGGTGGATATCTTAAATTTAACGCGGTATATTCGTTGAAAATACGTTCGTCAATTCTACCATCTTCCTCTAACATGTAGTAATCGTAATTGGAACAAACAATAAGTACTTTGTTAATTCTGTTTTGCATTAATTGTTCAAATGCAAAATCTTCAAATATGTATGTTTTTAAATCTGGAAGGGTCTTTTTTGACATTCGCTAAGCCATTAAACACAAAGATAACAATTATTTAGTCGTGGTAGTTAAGACTATTATCAAGATTAGTTTAAATTACTGAAACAAAACGTATCTGGGTGGAACAAGACCGTTTAATCTCATGTAAACAAGCATCTGCCCTCTATGGTGAGTTATGTGATCAGCTAGTAGTAAGAAAATTTGTCTTTTTGTTCTATTCAAACCAAAATAGTCTAGCTTGTCATCTAATTTAGTTGTATCAAATTGATTAATTAGTTTTATGGTTTCATTAAATGTTTTATTAATTGTTGCAATCATTTCTTTTTTAGATTTATTACCAACCTTAAAAATGGTGTCCGTTTTCCAATCCCTAGATTCTCGTCCACCTAATAATGACTGACTGTGCCAATCTACAGCATAGCCTATATGCATTAAATTTTCAGCAAAGGATAATGATTCCTCGGAGGCCTTAAAGTTATAATTATCCTCTGGCATTTTTTCTGCCACAAGAAGTAAATACTTACGAGAATTCTCCAATCGTTCTAAATAGTCCTTAATAAAACTATCCTCTTGAGCAAACAAGGGTGATCCAACCAAACTGAATAACATTATGACAGCCAGAATAATTGTGTGTTTCATAGTGTTTGAATTTTGTTTAGATGTTTTATTAGTCTTTTTAGTTTTGAAAGAAATTGTAACTTTTCGGCTATGGTTTAAAGTTAGGAATTCTCGGTTAGAAAATTCCGCCACAATTAATTATAGCTATCATTAGGAAATATAATTAAATTTCTTTCTTTTGTATTCTAATTTCCGATATTCTATTAATAATTTCTTAAATTGATCATTACTCTTATCACTTCCGAAATAAACGGAAGCATATTTTAAATTTTTATTTTTAAATAAAGGAATAAAATCCTCAGGCTGGAGTTGAGAACAATCAAAAAAGAAGAATTCATCTAATTTTTCGACAAATTCTAACGAATTTATCTTTTTTAAACCTTTAAGATTTTCTAGACCTATTCTTCTCAATTTTTTATTTTTTTCAAAATTTGGTAATTCTTCAACATTCGGTAGAGATTGAAGAAAAATATTTTGTAAATCGGTCATTCTCGAAATGAAACTGATGTCCATTAAATTTCTTACTTGCCATAATTCCAAGTATTTTACACCTCTAATTTCCGCTAATGCATCAAAATTTTTTATTCCACCAAGCTTGATATCCACAGACCATAGTTTCTGTAAGTTTTTCAGAAAATCAAGATTTTCGGTTGAAATTGAACGTAGAACAATTTCTTCCAATTTGGAAAGTTTTGATATTTCTTGAATACCTTTGTTATGTCCTTCTAGGTATAGATATTTTAATTCAAAAAATCGAGAAATAGCAGAAACGTTTGGTTTCTTAGAAGCAGTTCTTCCTATAAAAAGAGATTTAATTTCTGGTGTAATTTTATTTAGAAAATTAAAGTCGGTCAGATTAAATATTCCAATACTTAATTCCTCAAGTTTCAGGAGTTCATTTATGCTTTCGAGGTTAATTGCGTCCATTAAACAATCAGCCGAGAATTTTTTTAAAGAGGGAACATGCTCAAGAAATTTTAAGTCACACACTTTTCCATAATGACCAAAAGCTCTTAATTCTATGTTTGGTTTTTCTTTAAGAATAACTGACTCTATATTTTTGAAAACTTGAACATTTTCAATTGGATCAACAAATTGAATTATACTTAAGTTTTCATGCTTAAGAATTTTGTGTAATTCTCTTTTGGATGTATTTGAACTGATAGGATATCTGTCAGAATACTTATCAAATAAATTGAGATTCATGTTTTTTGGCTATCTTATTTTGCCTAATGCATGTATAATCACAATACTGTTAAGCGTATTATTATGAATTATTTATCTAAATTGCCCCTTGAGCTAACATCGCATCCGCAACTTTTACAAACCCAGCAATATTTGCACCTTTTACATAATTACAATAGCCATCTTCTTCTTTTCCGTACTCAATACAAGAGTTGTGTATATCTTCCATAATTCCTTTTAAGCGATCATCTACTTCTTCTCTAGACCAACTTATTCGTAACGAATTTTGTGACATTTCCAATCCAGAAGTAGCAACACCACCGGCATTTGAAGCTTTACCAGGTGCAAAAAGAATTTTTGCGTTTTGAAATTCATGCATCGCTTCTGGTGTAGAAGGCATATTTGCACCTTCTGCCACGCAAATACAACCATTTTTAATCAATGTTTTTGCATCGTCACCATTTAATTCGTTTTGAGTGGCACAGGGCAAGGCAATATCACATTTAACTTCCCAAGGCGTTTTACCTTTATGGAATGTTGCTGAAGCATATTTATCTGCATACTCAGAAATACGACCTCTTTTATTGTTTTTTAAATCCATTACATATTCCAATTTTTCTTGGTCAATCCCTTCTTCATCTACAACATAACCCTTAGAATCTGAAAGCGTTAACACTTTAGCCCCTAATTGGATTGCCTTTTCAGCAGCATATTGTGCCACGTTACCTGAACCAGAAATAACGACATTTTTACCTTTAAAATCTTTATCCTGTGTTTGTAACATACTTTGGGCAAAATAAACTGTTCCGTAACCTGTTGCTTCTGGTCTAATTAACGAGCCACCCCAAGAACGGCCTTTACCTGTTAAAACACCTGTAAACTCATTTCTAATTCTTTTGTACATGCCAAATAAGTATCCGATTTCTCTTGCTCCCACTCCAATATCGCCAGCAGGCACATCCGTATTTGGGCCAATATGTCTATTCAATTCTAGCATAAAAGCATGGCAAAAACGCATTACCTCATCATCAGATTTTCCTTTAGGGTCAAAATCTGAGCCTCCTTTTCCACCACCCATTGGTAACGTTGTTAAACTATTTTTAAAGACTTGTTCAAAAGCTAAAAACTTTAGAATACTTGCATTTACGGTTGGATGAAATCGTAAACCTCCCTTATAAGGCCCAATGGCTGAATTCATTTGAATACGATACCCTCTGTTTACATGAATTTCTCCGTCATCATCTACCCATGCCACGCGAAACGAAATTAATCGCTCTGGCTCTACCATTCTTAATAAAATATTTTTGCCATAATAAATTTCTTTATCAACAATGTAAGGTATTACTGTTTCAGCAACTTCTTGTACCGCTTGTAAAAATTCAGGCTCGTGGTGATTACGTTTTCTCACCTCGTCCATAAAAGCATTTATTTTAGATTCCATAATTTGTATAGCTTGGTTTTATGATTTTATCAAATATATTACTAACAAATGTAGTTAAATTATGGTTTTCGTAATTTAAAAACACAATTTATTTGTTTGTCTATCCTTTTTTATCAAATGACTACTACGTCACCCTGAAATAAATTCAGAATGACGTACTTTGTAATTCTAAGATACGCCGTGGACATACATCCATTTATTATAATTCAATAACTTTAGAATAATAAAAAAACTATTCCTATCAATTGACTAAAAATAGTAAATTTGCAAACCAAGTTAAGCAATCAATGTTAGACAAAGTAAAAGAATACATTAACGACATCAATGCTTTTAATTCCAGCTCAAAGGAAGAAATAGAAGTGTTTAGAATAAAATATTTAGGTAGTAAAGGCATATTAAAGGGTTTATTTGCTGAGTTTAAAAACGTTGACCCGAAGCAAAAAAAAGAGTTTGGTCAAGCGTTAAACACTTTAAAAACCAATGCTGAACAAAAAGTTGAAACTTTAACCAATGCTCTTGTAAACACTACCGAACAAAAAAATAGTTATGGCGATTTAACCAGACCTGCTGAACCTATTGAACTGGGAGCAAGACATCCTATCTCCATAGTAAAAAATCAAATTATTGAGGTGTTTTCACGTATTGGGTTTACCATTTCTGAAGGGCCAGAAATTGAAGACGATTGGCATAATTTTACCGCTTTAAATTTACCGGAATACCACCCTGCTAGAGACATGCAGGACACCTTTTTTGTTGAAAAACATAAAAATGTGCAAAAAGATATGCTCTTGAGAACGCATACTTCTTCTGTTCAAATCCGGTATATGGAAAACAACAAACCGCCAATTAGAACTATTTCTCCAGGACGTGTTTTTAGAAATGAAGATATTTCAGCACGTTCGCATTGTATTTTTCATCAAGTAGAAGGTTTGTATATTGATACCGATGTTTCTTTTGCCGACTTGAAACAGACCTTGACCTATTTTACCAAAGAAATGTTCGGAAAATCTAAAATCAGGTTACGTCCTTCGTATTTTCCGTTTACCGAGCCTAGTGCAGAGGTTGATATTTACTGGGGATTAAAAACCGAGACCGATTACAGAATTACCAAAGGTACGGGTTGGCTAGAGATTATGGGTTGCGGCATGGTTGATCCCAATGTATTGAAAAACACAAAAATAGATTCTGAAAAATATAGCGGATTTGCTTTTGGGATGGGTATTGAACGAATTGCAATGTTGTTGTATCAAATTCCAGATATTAGAATGTTGTTTGAAAATGATATCAGATTTTTAGAACAATTCAAATCTGTTATATAAGCATGACCTTAAAAGATTTTTTAATTAATAAAAAATACATTAGCATTAAATTAAAAAAAATTGCCACCAATCATTTTGAGATAAAAGCCAAAATAAATGGTGTAAAAGGGCGATTTATTTTAGATACTGGAGCTTCAAATTCCTGTGTTGGTTTTGATGAAATTGAAACTTTTAATCTAAAAACGGAAGAATCTGAACACAAAGCGGCAGGAGCTGGTCCTGAAGAAATTGACACTCAAATTTCAAAGAAAAATAAAATTGAAATAGGTGATTTTAAAATTAAAAAAGTCCCGTTGGTTTTAATTGATATTTCACATATAAACAACGCATTAACAAAACAAGATGCCAAGCCTGTAAACGGAATCATTGGTGCCGATGTTTTAGAAGAAGGCAATGCAATTATAGATTATAAAAAAAGAAAACTATACCTTTCAAAATAAACTGATAAAAAAAATGAGTTCATCTTCAGACCAACGATATAACCTCAGAGGCGTTTCTGCATCAAAAGAAGATGTACACAAAGCCATAAGTAATATAGACAAAGGGCTTTTCCCAAAAGCATTCTGTAAAATAGTCCCCGATTACCTGACCAATGATAATGATTATTGTCTTGTTATGCATGCCGACGGGGCGGGAACAAAATCGTCATTAGCCTATATGTATTGGAAGGAAACGGGAGACATTTCTGTATGGAAAGGCATAGCCCAAGACGCATTGATTATGAATATTGATGATTTACTTTGTGTTGGGGCAACTGATAATATAATATTGTCTTCAACAATTGGTCGGAATAAAAATTTAATACCTGGAGAAGTAATTTCTGCCATAATCAACGGTACCGAAGAATTGATTTCCGATTTAGAAAAACACGGTGTTACCATAAAATCTACCGGAGGCGAAACTGCAGATGTAGGTGACTTGGTCAGAACTATTATCGTGGACTCTACAGTTACCGCAAGAATGAAGCGTAGTGATGTGATCGATAACGCCAATATTAAAGCCGGCGATGTCATTGTTGGGCTTTCTTCTTTTGGTCAGGCAACTTACGAAACCGAATACAATGGCGGAATGGGCAGTAACGGCCTAACTTCTGCCCGTCATGATGTTTTTGGAAAGTATTTGGCTGACAAATATCCTGAAAGTTATGACCATGCCGTACCAGAAGATTTGGTATATTCTGGCAATGTAAAACTTACGGATACTATAGAAAATTCGCCAATAGATGCGGGTAAGCTGGTACTTTCTCCAACAAGAACTTACGCACCTATTATCAGTGAAATATTGAAAAAACACCGTTCTCAAATCAGTGGAATGGTACATTGCAGTGGTGGTGCCCAAACCAAAATTTTACATTTTATCGACAATTTACATATCATAAAAGACAATTTGTTTGACATACCTCCTTTATTCCAATTGATTCAAGAACAATCAAATACGGATTGGAAAGAAATGTATCAGGTATTTAATTGCGGCCACAGAATGGAATTGTACCTACCTGAAAAAATAGCTGAGGATATTATAAAAATTTCTAATTCTTTTAATGTTGACGCTCAAATTATTGGAAAAGTTGGGGCTTCTCCAAGCAAAAAACTAACTATTAAAAGTGAATTTGGTACATTTGTGTACTAAGCAATTCCAAAAATGAAATATATCTTAAAATTAGCTGCCGTTATTGTCTTAATAATGGCTTTTTCGTGTACCCCAAAATCCAAAGAAAAAAAAGTGCTGGTTTTTAGTAAAACAGCTGGACATGTTCATGGTTCAATTCCTGCCGGAATTGCAGCCTTACAAAAAATGGGGTCAGAAAATGGTTTTATAGTAGACACTACAAAAAATGCTGACTTTTTTAGCGAAGAAAAATTAAAAACGTATTCAGCAGTTATATTCTTAAATACAACTGGTGATGTTTTAAACCCAACCCAGCAGTCTCATTTTGAACGTTATATCCAAGCTGGAGGTGGTTTTGTAGGGGTTCATTCAGCTACGGATACAGAATACGATTGGGCTTGGTACGGCAAGTTAGTGGGTGCTTATTTCAAGAATCACCCAAAAATTCAAGAAGCAACTTTGAATGTAATTGATAGAAAACATACATCTACAAAACATTTGGATAGCACTTGGGTAAAAAGTGATGAATGGTATAATTTTAAGAATATCAACCCTGATATTAACGTACTTATAAAAATTGATGAAAACTCTTATGAAGGAGGTGAGAATGGAGAAAACCACCCCATAAGTTGGTATCACGATTATGATGGTGGCAAAGCCTTTTACACAGAAATGGGACATACTGATGAAACTTACAAGAATCCTAAATTTCTTAACCATTTATTAGGTGGAATAAATTATGCCATTGGTAACAATACCTTAGATTACGGAAAAGCTACTACTCAAAAAATCCCTGAAGAAAATAGATTTGTAAGAACTGTACTAGATTTTAATTTAGATGAGCCTATGGAGTTGGACGAAGTTCCCGGTAAGGGAATTCTGTTTGTTGAACGTCGCGGTAATTTAAAATTATATGATTTTAAGGAAAATAAGACAAAAGAAATTACAAAACTTGATGTGTTTTACGGTAACGAAGATGGTCTATTAGGTTTAGCAGTTGATCCAAATTATGAAAAAAACAATTGGATTTATCTTTTTTATTCTAAACCTGGTGACGAACCTATTCAACACATTTCTCGTTTTAATTTGGTGAATGATTCATTAGATATTAGTTCTGAAAAAGTTCTCTTAACTATAGATGTAATTAGAAAATGTTGCCATAGTGGCGGATCTTTGGAATTTGGTCCTAATGGTAATTTATTCATTACCGTTGGTGACAATACTAATCCATTTGAATCTGCTGGATTTGCTCCTATTGATGAGCGAGAAGGAAGAGCCTTATGGGATGCCCAAAAATCTGCGGGAAATACCAATGACCTACGCGGAAAAATTCTCCGTATAAAACCTGAGGATGATGGCACCTATTCTATTCCAGAAGGAAATTTATTTCCTGTGGGTACTGAAAAAACGCGTCCTGAAATTTACATCATGGGTAATAGAAACCCCTTTAGAATGTCGGTTGACAGCAAAACAGGCTTTATTTATTGGGGTGATGTTGGCCCAGATGCTGGAAAAGGAAGACCCAATAGAGGGCCAAAAGGAATGGGAGAGTTTGACCAAGCTCGAAAAGCTGGATTTTACGGATGGCCATATACTCGTGGCGATAACCAAACGTATAACGATTTTGATTTTACAACAAATGTCTCAGGGCCAAAATTTGATCCCAACAACATTATAAACGACTCTCCAAATAATACGGGACTTAGAAAACTTCCTCCTGTGCAAGAATCGCAAATTTGGTATTCTTATGATGCTTCTGAAGAGTTTCCATGGCTGGGAATAGGCGGTGTAAACCCTATGTCGGGCCCAGTATTTCATGCAGCTGATTTCCCTGATGCCAAACAACCTTTTCCCGAATATTTTGAAAATAAATTATTCTTGTACGAATGGATGCGAGATTGGATTTATGTAGTCACCTTAGATGATAACCACGATTATGTAAAAGCAGAACCTTTTATGCCTAATTCCGAGTTTTCGCACCCAATGGATATGATTTTTGGCTCAGATGGTAATATGTATGTTCTCGAATATGGTCAATCATGGAATACAAGAAACCTTGATGCCCGCTTGAACAGAATTGAATATAAAAAGGGCAACCGAAAACCTATTGCCAGAATAAAAACCGATAAAACTGTTGGTGGTGAGCCGTTAACGCTAACCTTTACTGGAGATTCATCAGAAGATTATGATAATGATGAGTTGACCTACGAATGGTCTTTTAACGACAAGGTGCAATCCACCGAAACAAATCCCACCTTTACTTTTGACAAACTAGGCACATACGAGGTCAGTTTAAAAGTTGTAGACAAACAAGGGGAAAGTTCAACAGCTACAACAAAAATATTAGTAGGCAATGATGTACCGGAGTTAACCTTAAAAACGAATACGACTAATCATTTTTATTGGAAAGGTAAAACAATAGATTATGAGATTTCTGCAACCGATAAACAAGACGGCAGTACTGAAAATGGCACCATAAACCCTAAAGATGTTAAGGTTACTTTGAATTACATCCCACAAGGTAAAGATATGGTTAAGGCTACAATTGGTCATCAACAAGTAATAGATCCCGAAGGTAAAACCATAATTGAAAACGCTGACTGCAAAGCTTGTCATGCTACAGATAAAAAGGTAAATGGCCCTAGTTATAGAGAAATTTCCAAAAAGTATAACAAAAAAAATACGGGTTATTTAATTGATAAAATTATTAATGGTGGCTCTGGTGTTTGGGGAGAAACTGCGATGGTAGCTCACCCAACTTTGAGTAATAATGACGCCCAAAAAATTGTAGATTATATTTTATCATTAAAATTAGATGATGTAAACGAAAAAATGTTACCCTTGTCGGGAACATTATCATTTGACAAACACAAAACTTCCGATAAAAACGGAGTTTATATTTTAACTGCTTCTTACACCGATAAAGGCAAAGAAGGTTTAGAAAATGCTGAATTAACCGCTAGAAACCAACTCATTTTTAAAGCACCTTATTTTGAAGCTCAACAAGCTGATGAAAGAAGTGCTGGACTTGGTAATTGGCAAGCTGGAGGAAATTCCTTAGTCGGTTCCGTTAAACACAATTCTTATTTCAAATACAATCAAGTCGATTTTACAGGTTTAAAAAGTATTAATTTCACTGCCTATTATGGCAAAAATTATGAATATGATGGTTTACTTGAAATACGAAAAGGTAGTGTTGATGGCGAAATATTAGGGCAGACCAAATTAGGATATTATAGTAAGCAGAAAGATAATTTAAAAACGTATGTTATAAAAATAGCACCAACAAATGGAGTGGAAAATTTGTTTTTAGTTTTTAAAAATGAGACTGACAAAGGTCAATTTGCTTGTAATGCAAATGCGATTCATTTAAATTATTAAATTCTTTCGAGTAAAATTGTAAAATAAATAGCTCCTCCCCTTATTTTAAAGGGGAGGTGTCCCGAGTATTCGGGACGGAGGGGTTTTGCTTATTTTTTTAGTTTACTTGTAAAAAGTTTGTAACATTAATACAATTTCACCTACTAATAACACCAAATCAACAACATGATCTCACGTTTTTTTAGCTTACAATGGAAACAGTTTTTCCGTTCTTCATATTGGCAAAAGAGTATGGCATTAAATATTTTAATGGTATTTTTTGCTTTATATTTTATTTTAATATTTTTAGGATTGGGATTCGGGCTTTATCCATTATTAAAGGACCAGTTTCCAAATCAAGACGCTTTGTTAATTGTTAACGGATTCCTGTTTTATTGGTTGTTAGGTGATTTATTAATGCGATTTTTCTTCCAGAAATTACCAGTAATGAATATTAAGCCATTGTTGACACTGCCATTAAAACGTAATAAAATTTTACATTATATTTTGGGCAGATCGGCAATTTCGTTTTTTAATTTTTTGCCCTTATTTACGATTATTCCTTTTGGTATTATTTTGCTTTTTAATGGATATGGTGCTTCTGTAGTTTTTACATGGATGTTCTTATTGATAATACTTACCTTAATTACCAACTTTTTGAATTTTATTATTGAAAGTAAATCCGCAGAAACAGAATTGTCTTTTTTACCAATCCTTGCATTTGCGGGTATATTGTTTGGATTAAACTATTTTAATGTTATTTCTTTTACCGATTTGGTTGGTAGTGCTGTAAATACTATCACTGCCAATCCGTTATTATTGGTTATTCCGTTGAGTATTTTAGCATTATTATATTATGTAAACTATACAATCTTAAAACAGAAATTATATATTGATCAATCATTAAAAGCGAAAACGCAAGTGGCCACTACCACAGATATGGCATGGACACGCAGGTTTGGTGCCATTGCACCGTTTTTACAACTCGATTTAAAATTATTATGGCGGAATAAAAGACCTCGTTCTTCAATTTTTATTGTAGTTCTAGGGTTGTTCTATGGGCTCATCTTTTACCCAAACCCTACTTATCAAAATATGCCAGCTTTTTATGTTTTTGTAGGCATTTTCGTTACTGGAATTTTTATGATAAATTTTGGGCAATTCATTCCTGCTTGGGATAGTGGTTATTATAAATTGCTGATGAGCCAAAATATTAAATACAAAGAATACCTCAGCTCAAAATATACATTGATGATGATGAGTGCTATTTTAATGTTTGTTATAAGTATACCGTATGTGTATTTTGGATGGAAAGTTTTATTAGTACATTTTGCCGCTATGGTTTATAATATTGGCATAAACTCACATCTATTATTATATGGAGGTTCATTTAACAGAAAAAAAATTGATTTAACCCAACGAGCAGCTTTTAACTACCAAGGTACTGGTGCTGTACAATGGATTATTGGCTTTCCGCTATTATTCATCCCAATGATTTTCTTTTATTTACCATATAAACTCATCAGTTTTGAGGCAGGAATTGCCACACTTATTATTTTGGGAATTGTTGGTATTGTTTTCCATCAAAAAATAATGACAAGTATTGCCAAAAGATATATAGATACAAAATATAAAATGATTAATGCTTTCGAGCAGGACAACTAAATTATTATGATTAAAGCAACAGATATCTCAAAAAAATACGGACAGACAACGGTATTGCAATTGGATGCATTGGAAATTCCTAAAGGACAATCTTTTGGGTTGGTAGGAAATAACGGTGCAGGAAAGACCACTTTTTTCAACTTGCTATTAGACCTTATTCAACCGACTACGGGTTCAATAGTTAATAATGAAATTCAAGTGGACAAAAGTGAAGATTGGAAACCTTTTACAGCTGCTTTTATTGATGAAAGTTTTTTGATCGGTTACCTTACACCCGAAGAATATTTCTATTTCATAGGCGAATTACGTGGTATGAACAAAGCCGATGTTGATACTTTTTTACAACCATTTGAAGAGCTATTCAACGGCGAAATTCTTGGAAAACGTAAATATTTACGCGATCTGTCCAAAGGAAATCAGAAAAAAGCGGGTATTGTTGCCGCACTAATCGGAAATCCAGAAGTAATTATTTTAGACGAACCTTTTGCAAATCTAGATCCAACTACACAAATCAGGCTTAAAAAATTATTAAAATCCTTGACTGATGAAAATAAAGCTACGGTTTTGATTTCTAGCCATGATTTAGGTCACGTTACCGAAGTGTGCGAACGTATAGTGGTACTTGAAAAAGGAGAATTGATTAAAGACATTGAAACTTCTGCTGCCACTTTAAAAGAATTAGAAGGACATTTTTCGGTGTAAGAAGCCCACCCGAACCTCCATAAGGGAGGGCTTTTCAATAATGACCATTTTTTGATAAATTAAATCTATTTTCAATTTTTCAATTACTTCATACAATAAACCTCAAAATTTTTAGTTACACTACTAGACAAATCTAGATTTTGATTAAAAAGTTTTTCCTCTGGCTTTTCCTTAGTGCGTTTTTAGTGTTATTTTTTAGTTGCTCAACTAAAAAAAACAATATTGTTAGTAGAAACATGCACGCACTTTCTACCAAGTATAATGTTTTGTACAATGGTCAAGTAGCCTTTGACCAGGCTAAACTGCAATTAGACGATGATTATGCTGATAATTTTTGGGAACTCTTACCTATTGAACCTTTAAAAATTGAAGAGGAACAAGTGGAAATTATCATAAACCCTACAGCACCTCCAAAAGACAATAATGAAGACACAGAAAGTACCGCAACTGGTTTTGACCGTGCCGAAGAAAAAGCGGTAAAAGCCATTCAAAAACATGGAATGGATATTGACGGCAAAGAACGTAACCGTCAAATTGACGATGCGTATTTGTTGTTGGGTAAATCGAGGTATTATTCGCAACGCTTTGTGCCAGCTCTTGAAGCTTTTAATTTTGTCCTCGAAAATTATACTGAAAACGATTTAAAAGACGAAACCCGGGTTTGGCAAGCCAAAACATTGGTTCGTTTACAAAATGAAGAACTGGCTATTGAAACCCTACAATATTTATTAAAAAATCTAAACTTACCGTTAGAATTGGTTGAAGATGGTCATACCACAATGGCAATGGCATATCAAGCTTTAGACAGTTCGCATTTAGTAATAAAGCATTTGGATAGTGCAGTATTATTTTCAGTCGATCCTAAACAAAAATCTCGTAACCTATTTATTTTAGGTCAGTTATACAGAAACGAACAAAAAAGAGATTCGTCAAACATCTATTTTGAAAAATTGATGAGTTTTAAAAAGGCTCCGTTACGCTATCAAGTCCATGCTGAAATAGACAGGGCAAAAAACTACACTAAAGAAGATAGTACAGAACTGATTTTAACCCGATTAAAAAAGTTAATTAAAAATAGGGATAATAGACCCTTTTTAGATGAACTACATTATCAAAAAGGACTAATAGAAGCTCAAAATGACAGTATTAAAATTGCTTTAGATGATTTTGAAAAATCGTTGAGAACTCCTAATGCAAAGAAATATCAAAAAGAATTAACTTATGAAGCTATTGGCAATATTTATTTTGACAAAGCTAAATTTGAATTGGCTGGTGCTTACTATGATAGTATAATTGCCATAACCAAAAATGCAAATGAAAAACGCATAAGACGTCTAGTTAGAAAACGTGAAAGTCTGGAAGAAGTAATCACTTACGAAACTTTAGCAAACACGAATGATAGTATTTTGAAAATTGCCGCTTTGCCAAAAGCTGAACAAGAAGCATTCTATCAACAATACATTGACAGTATTAAAAAAGTGGATGAATTGGCTAAAATAAAATTGGAAAACTCACTTACGAGCACAACAGGATTTGGTAACTTAACCGACGATACTTCAAAAAGCGGGTCTAAAGGAGGTAAATTTTATTTTTATAATAACAATGTTGTTGGATTTGGTAAACAAGAATTTAAAAGAGCTTGGGGCAATAGAGCCTTAGAAGACAATTGGCGTATTTCTGCTAAAAAGATAAGCAGTCAAGATACCAAAAAGAAAGAATTGTTAGCAATAGCAAATGATTTTGACAGCTCTAAAAAGTATGAGCTAGATTATTATATTAGTAGAATACCTACAGAAAAAAGTGAATTGGACAGTATAACTCATTTGCGTAACGACGCCTATTACAACTTGGGTGTTATTTACAATGAACAGTTTAAAGAATATCTATTAGCTGCCGAACGATTAGAAAAATTATTGACTTTTAAACCAGTTGAAAAATTAATTCTTCCAATAAATTATCATTTGTACAAAATTTATGCTAATTTTGATGAGACAAAAAGTAATAAATACAAAAATGTAGTCGTTTCTAATTATCCAGAATCTAGGTATGCTAATATTATCCTAAATCCTGATAAAGTGTTGGCTACCAACGATATTAATTCGCCCGAGGCTATTTATAACTCTATCTATTGTGATTATGATTTTCAACATTATGTTGAAGCCTATCAAAAAGCAGAAAAGGCAATTGAGCAGTTCAAGGACGAACCTATTATACCAAAGTTTGAGTTGTTAAAGGCTCATATTTTAATGAAAACTATCGGGGCTGAAGCGTTTAAAGAAGCCTTAAGTTATGTTGCTTTAAGTTATCCAAATACTGAAGAAGGCAAACGTGCTGTTGAAATCTTAGAAAATTTTGATAGTAACAAAGCAAATTCAGAAAAATAGTACCTGCTAAGAAAAGAAAATTTTATTACTCCCCTACAAGTGATAAAAAGTTAAAAAAACGGAGTGTAAATTAAAAAATTTGAAATTATGTTTTCTGAAAAAAAGACAAACCCAGGACAAGTATTAGAACGGAATATTATTGGTAAAAACTCCTCGTTTGTAGGTGATATTAAATCTGATGGTGATTTTAGAATTGATGGTAACGTTAAAGGCACTATTAAAACCTCAGGCAGGGTTGTTATTGGTAAAGAAGGTTTAGTTGATGGTACAATAGATTGTAGTAATGCCGATATTGAAGGTAAATTCTCTGGCAATTTAAATGTTGACGAATTATTATCTTTAAAAGCAACGGCCACTATTAATGGTGAAGTTGTGCTAGGAAAACTTTCTGTTGAGCCCGGTGCTAATTTTAATGCTTCTTGTAACATGAAAGGCAATATAAAAGCACTTAGAAATGAGCAGCAACAACGAAACCAACAACAGCAACAACGAAATCAAGAACAACAACGAAAAGCCGAAAAAACAGCTTAACACCTACGCAAGATATTCTGGTATAGCCATACAAATGTTTGCTATTATTGGTATTGGTTCATTTGCTGGTGTAAAACTGGATGAACTTTATCCAAACAAACACAATATATATACAATTATATTATCTTTGGTCTCTGTTTTAATTTCAATCTACTTTGTAATTAGACAAATAACCTCGGCTTCTAAAGATGATAATTAAATGAATTCCATTTTTAAGAAAAGACAAAGTTCTTTTTTAATAAAGCTATTGTTTTTTACAATAGTAATTTTTGCTATACATAGCTATTTATTTCATTACTTTGTTGAAAGTATCTATTTCTTTCCATTATGGCAAATTTATGCGTTTCATGTCTTAATAACTTTTGCTATTTACGGTATAGTTAACTACAAACATTCTGAAGGCAAAACACAGGTTTTTAATACCTTTATGGTAACTACTTTGCTAAAAATGATAATTGCCATTTTATTTTTACTCCCATTACTACTTTCAGACTTTGAAAACAAAAAACCTGATGTATTCAATTTCTTTATTCCTTATTTTTGCTTTTTAGCCTTTGAAGTGTATTTTATTAGCAATTTATTGAATAATAAATAACAATTTTTCTTCTAAACATTTACCTAAAATTTATAATTAAATATTGTTTGCCATTTAATTAAATGTCCGTACATTTGCACGGAATTTTAAGAGACATTTTTTTAATTGAATACGTAATGCAAATCAATACCTTTAGAATTTTTTTACTAGCACTATTATTCTCTGTTTCACTTAACGGATTTGCTTCTGCTGAAGAAAAAACTAGCGACGAAAAGTTTGATCCTAAAGAAATGATTATGCATCACGTAAAAGATGCTCATGGCTTTCACCTTTGGGATTGGAACGGTCACCCAGTTTCCATTTCACTTCCCGTAATTTTATGGACAGATAATGGCTTAACAACATTTATGTCTTCAGAATTTCATCATGACTATTCTGGCAAGCACATTGTAGAAAAGAATGGTCAAAAATTTGTAAATCTTCACGAAAAAATTTATCAGTTAAATGATGGCGAAACTTCAGTTACTTTTGATGCTGAACACCATCCTACAAATGCCTCGAAACCTTTAGACTTTTCTATAACCAGAAATGTATTCATGATGTGGGTTTCCGTATTGGTTTTACTACTTATTTTTATTGGTGCAGCTAGACGTTATAAAAAATCAGAAAATTTTGTACCAAAAGGTATTGCCAGTTTTGTTGAGCCTTTAGTGGTTTTTGTAAGAGATGAAATTGCAGTACCCATGATTGGCGAAAAAACTTATAAAAGATATATGCCTTATTTATTAACCATCTTCTTCTTTGTTTGGATTAATAATATATTTGGTTTAATACCTATTATAAATGGAGCAAACGTTAGTGGTAATATTGCCTTTACGTTTACCTTAGCACTATTTACATTTATAATAACAACATTGGTAGGTAATAAAAACTATTGGAAACATATTTTTTGGATGCCGGGCGTACCTGTGCCCATGAAAATTTTTCTTATGCCAATAGAAATTATTGGAATGTTGGTAAAACCAATCTCTTTAATGATACGTTTGTTTGCTAACATTACTGCAGGTCATATCATTATATTAGCATTAATGTCCTTAATTTTTGTATTTAAATCAATGGCGGTAGCACCTGTTTCCGTTGCTTTTGCATTATTTATTACAGTTATTGAAATTATCGTAACGGCTATACAAGCCTATATATTTACAGTATTGTCTGCCCTTTATTTTGGGATGGCAACAGAAGAAGAACATCATTAATCATTAATAATTAATTTTAAATATTTTAAACTATGAGTTTAGCATTATTACAAGCCACCGAAGCTATGGACGTAGGATCTATCGCAGCTATTGGAGCTGGTTTAGCGGCTATTGGAGCTGGTATCGGTATTGGTAAAATTGGAGGGCAAGCGATGGAAGCCATGGCACGTCAACCAGAAATGCATGGAAAGATTCAATCTTCTGCTTTAATTTTAGCTGCCTTCGTTGAGGCGGTTGCGTTATTTGCGGTGGTAGTATCATTTCTTAAGTAAAAAGAAATAAAAGTGTAACGGTTGGTTACACTTTTATTTTTTGTTTAAAATTAATACAAAAAAATAGAATATGGATTTAGTAACTCCCGGATTTGGACTCGTTTTTTGGACTGGTATAACCTTTCTTATTTTATTGTTTCTTCTTAGAAAGTTTGCTTGGAAACCTATTTTAGGTGCAGTAAGCGAAAGAGAGGATTCTATAAAAAATGCATTATTAGAAGCTGATAAAGCCCGTCAGGAAATGCAAAATTTAAAATCTGACAATGAAAAAATTTTAAAGGAAGCCCGTGCAGAAAGAGATGCCATGCTTAAGGAAGCCAGAGAGATGAAAAATAATGTAATCTCAGAAGCAAAAGATGAAGCCAAAGCACAAGCCAATAAAATTATTGAGCAGGCTAAAAGTACAATTCAAAACGAAAAACTAGCTGCAATAACTGATTTAAAAAATCAAGTAGCAGATCTTTCTATAGACATCGCAGAAAAAGTATTAAAAGAACAACTTTCTAACAAAGACAAACAAGAAAAATTGGTAGAAAGCATGTTGACTGAAGTAAAATTGAATTAACAGATGAAAGAATCTAGAGCTGCGATAAGATATGCCAAAGCGGTTTTAAGTCTATCCTTAGACTTAAGAAATGCTGATACCATAAATGATGATATGCATTCTATCGCCAATACCATTGAAGGCAGTAAAGAATTGCAAGTGATGTTGAGTAGTCCTATTATCAAAATAAAGGTTAAAAAAGCTGCCCTGTTATCAATATTTAAAAATCTTAATACAACATCAATAAGCTTAATAGATCAACTAATTGACAATAAAAGATTACCCATATTGGCTCAAATTGCAAAACAATATACTCTCATTTATGACCTTCACAAAGGTGCTCAAGTAGCAAAAGTTACTACGGCTGTTCCGTTGACTAAGGCGTTAGAAGAAAAAGTATTGGCTAAAATTAAAGAAATTGTAGGCAAAAAAGTACATATAGAAAATACCATAGACCCATCAATTATTGGTGGGTTTATTTTGCGTGTTGGAGATCAACAGTTTGACGCAAGTATTTCAGGAAAAATAAATAATTTACGTAGGGAATTTGAACATAATCTTTACGTACCAAAGTTTTAATAAAAAATAATTAAATGGCAACAATAAATCCAGCTGAAGTATCAGCAATTTTAAAACAACAATTAGCAGGTTTTGATGGTAAGGCATCTTTAGATGAAGTAGGTACCGTATTACAAATAGGTGATGGTATTGCACGTGTTTACGGTCTAGCCAACGTACAGTATGGTGAATTGGTTGAATTCGAAGGCGGATTGGAAGGTATGGTATTGAACCTAGAAGAAGACAATGTTGGTGTTGTATTATTAGGAGACTCAACCGAAATTAAAGAAGGTGCCACTGTTAAACGTACGGAAAGAATATCATCATTACGTGTAGGAGAAGGTATTGTGGGAAGAGTTGTAAACACTTTAGGTGAGCCCATTGACGGAAAAGGACCAATTACGGGTAAAACTTATGAAATGCCTTTAGAGCGTAAAGCTCCAGGTGTAATTTATCGTGAGCCTGTTACTGAACCGTTACAAACTGGTATCAAAGCTATTGACGCTATGATTCCCGTGGGTAGAGGTCAACGTGAATTGATTATTGGTGACCGTCAAACAGGTAAATCAACTGTTGCTTTAGATACCATTTTAAATCAAAAAGAATTTTATGACGCAGGTGAGCCGGTATATTGTATCTATGTTGCTATAGGTCAAAAAGGATCAAACGTTGCAGCTATCGCCAGTATGTTTGAAGAACGTGGTGCATTGGCTTATACAACTATTGTAGCCGCAAATGCTTCTGACCCAGCACCTATGCAAGTATATGCTCCAATGGCAGGTGCTGCTATTGGTGAATATTTTAGAGATACCGGTCGTCCGGCATTAATTATATATGATGATTTATCTAAACAAGCAGTAGCTTATCGTGAGATTTCGTTGTTGTTAAGAAGACCCCCAGGTCGTGAAGCATACCCAGGTGATGTATTTTATTTACACTCAAGATTACTAGAACGTTCAGCAAAGATCATTAATGATGATACTATTGCTCAGCAAATGAACGATGTACCTGATTCTATAAAAGATTTAGTAAAAGGTGGTGGTTCTTTAACCGCATTACCAATTATTGAAACACAGGCTGGTGACGTATCAGCATATATTCCAACAAACGTAATTTCGATTACGGACGGACAAATATTTTTAGAATCTGATTTATTTAACTCCGGTGTAAGACCAGCGATTAATGTAGGTATTTCTGTATCTCGTGTGGGTGGTAATGCTCAAATTAAATCAATGAAAAAAGTAGCGGGTACTTTGAAGTTAGACCAAGCTCAATATCGTGAATTAGAAGCTTTTGCAAAATTTGGTTCTGATTTAGATGCTGCTACGATGAATGTAATTGAAAAAGGTAAGCGAAATGTTGAGATTCTAAAACAGGCTCAAAACGATCCTTTTACAGTTGAAGATCAAGTAGCAATTATTTATGCAGGGTCTAAAAACTTGCTGAGAGATGTTCCCGTAGAGAAAGTAAAAGAATTTGAAAAAGAGTTTTTACATTATTTAAATGCAAAACACAGAGACACATTAGACACTCTAAAATCAGGTAAATTAACTGATGAGGCACTTGCTGTATTAGAAAATACTGCTAAAGAATTATCTGCGAAGTATAATTAAAATTAAATGGCAAATTTAAAAGAAATACGAAACAGAATTACATCTATTGGTTCAACCATGCAGATTACCAGTGCCATGAAAATGGTATCTGCCGCTAAGTTGAAAAAAGCACAAGATGCAATTACTGCTATGCGTCCTTATTCTAATAAATTGACGGAACTATTGCAAAGCTTGAGTGCTACTTTAGAGGGTGATGTGGGAAGCGTTTATGCTCAAAATAGAGAGGTAAACAATGTTCTTTTGGTTGTGATAACTTCCAACAGAGGGCTTTGTGGTGCGTTCAATTCTTCAGTTATTAAAAAAGCCTTGGATATTATACATACCACCTATACCAATCAAAAAGTAGATATCGTAACTATCGGCAAAAAAGCAAACGATTTACTATCAAAAAAGCATAATGTAATTGCTAATAATAGTGAGTTGTATGACGAATTAACTTTTGAAAATACGGCAAAAATTGCTGAATCTTTAATGGAACAATATGCCGACGGTTCTTATGATAGAATTGAAATTGTATATAATCGATTTAAAAACGCTGCCACTCAAATTACCACAAACGAACAGTTTTTGCCGATTGTGGCTGAAACAAGTGATAATAATGTGAATTTAGATTATATTTTCGAACCTTCTAAAATAGAAATTATTGAAGGTTTAATTCCTAAATCATTAAAAACACAATTGTACAAAGCGGTACGTGATTCTTTTGCTTCAGAGCACGGAGCACGAATGACCGCTATGCACAAAGCAACTGATAACGCTACTGAGTTGCGTGATGATTTATTGTTAACTTATAACAAAGCACGTCAAGCTGCTATTACAAACGAGATTTTAGAAATTGTTGGTGGAGCGGAGGCATTAAACAATTAAAAGCCCAGCCCTTCCCAAAGGGATGAACCGTTGTAGCAATTAATAAATAAAAACACCCAAAGATTTAATATCTTTGGGTGTTTTATATTATGAAGACCTCATAGGTTTTATAAAACCTGTGAGGTCTAAAATTCACTTAAACTTAAATGAAAATACTTTTTTTAGACAGTAACCATCCCATACTAAAAAAGAGTTTAGAAAACTTGGGGTTTACCTGTGATGAAGACTTCACTTCACCCAAAAAAAGTATTGAAGAAAAAATTAAAGACTACCAAGGTTTAATTATTCGAAGTCGTTTTACTATTGATAAAACATTTATAGACAGCACCAAAAATTTAAAATTTATTGCTCGTGTAGGTGCTGGTCTGGAAAATATTGATACAGAATATGCCAAGTCGAAAAATATTGAGCTTATTGCAGCACCAGAAGGGAATAGAAATGCCGTTGGGGAACATACGCTGGGCATGTTACTCTCATTATTTAACAAACTCAATAAAGCCGATAAAGAAGTAAGAGAAGGGAAATGGCTTAGAGAAGCGAATCGCGGACTAGAATTAGACGGAAAAACTATTGGTATAATAGGTTACGGTAATATGGGAAAATCCTTTGCCAAAAAACTACGAGGATTTAACGTTGAAGTGCTTTGTTATGATATAAAACCAAACGTGGGTGATGAAAATGCAACTCAAGTCGGATTAAAAGTACTGCAACAAAAAGCCGATGTTATAAGTTTGCACACTCCACAAACACCGTTAACTATTAATATAATAAATGCAGAATTTATCAATGCCTTTGCCAAACCGTTTTGGCTTATCAATACCGCTAGGGGCAAAAACGTGGTGACAGCTGATTTGGTAGATGCCTTAAAGTCGAGCAAAATTTTGGGAGCTGGACTGGACGTGTTGGAATACGAAAAATCATCTTTTGAGGATTTATTTACGGAAAACAAAATGCCTGATGCCTTTCAATATTTGATAAAAGCAGAGAATGTAATTCTATCGCCACATGTGGCTGGCTGGACAACAGAGAGCCATAAAAAACTTGCCCAAACTATAGTTGATAAGGTAAAAGCAAAATTTTCTTAACTTGTTGCCTGTATATTTAAGCGATACTTTATGCAATACAAAGCAACATCGGTCGACGATTATATCGATCAAATACCAGAAGAAAGACAAGAGCCAGTTAAAAAACTAAGAAAAACAATTTTAGAAAACCTCCCCAAAGGGTTTGAAGAAGGTATTAATTACAGTATGATTGGATATTATGTACCCCATTCCAAATATCCGGATGGATACCATTGCGACCCAAAGCTGCCTTTACCCTTTATGAATGTAGCTTCGCAAAAAAACTCCATTAATTTGTATCATAGTGGAATTTATGCTAAAAAAGAATTGTTGGATTGGTTTGTAAGTGAATATCCCAAACATTGTAAACGAAAATTAGATATGGGTAAAAGTTGTATTCGTTTTAAAAAAATAGATGAAATTCCTTATGAGCTCATCGAAGAGTTAGTTAAAAAAATGACAGCTGATGAGTGGATAGAAATTTATGAAAAAGTTATAAAAAAATAAAATATGAAAAAACGAGTAACAGGTATTGGAGGTCTATTTTTTAAAACTGAAGATCCCACAGCGACAAAAGATTGGTATAAAAAACATTTAGGCTTTAATACAGACCAATGGGGTTGTACTTTTTGGTGGAAAGACGAAGAAGGCAATAAATGTTCCACACAATGGAGTCCTTTTAAAAAAGATACTAATTATTTTGAGCCTTCCAAAAAAGATTTTATGTTCAATTATAGAGTAGAAAATTTAGTTGAACTTTTAGAGGCTTTAAAAAAAGAAGGTGTTACCGTTATTGACAAATTTGAGGAATATGAATATGGAAAGTTCGGTTGGATAGTAGATTTAGATGGTAATAAAATTGAGCTTTGGGAACCAATAGATGCCGCTTTTTTATAAACTGAACCGTTACAGAACCTAATCGGTTAATGACCTATCTCGATATATTAAACTCATACAACTTATCCACATTACAATGGATATCAGTATTGTTAGCCGTCTTTTTGCTAGGACTGTCAAAATCTGGCATCAAAGGTATTGGTATTCTAATTGTTGTCATTTTAGCTTTTGTTTTCGGTGAAAAGGCCTCAACTGGAATATTATTGCCTATGCTAATTGTTGCGGACATTTTTGCCGTAATTTATTATAATAGGCATGCTCAATGGAAATATATTATAAAATTAATGCCATGGATGATTGTTGGTGTCTTGGTTGGCGTTTGGGTGGGTAATGACATTTCTGAGGTTTTATTTAAAAGGCTTATGGCAATAATTATAATTGCCTCGGTATTAATTCTGTTCTATACAGAAAAAAGAAAATCATCAACAATCCCGACGCACATTGCTTTTTCAAGCTCTGCTGGCTTCTTAGCAGGATTTACAACAATGATAGGAAATTTAGCTGGACCAATTTCTAACATATACTTCCTCGCCATAAAATTACCTAAGAATGAATTTATTGGTACAGCAGCGTGGTTATTTTTTATTATTAATGTATTTAAATTACCCTTTCATTTTTTTGTATGGAAAACGGTGAGCAAAGAAACATTAATAGTCAATTCAGTTCTTATCCCTGCAGTAATTTTAGGCTTTTTCATGGGTGTATTAATAGTCAAAAAAATATCGAACCTTAATTATAGAAGATTTATTTTAATTGTTACTACGATTGGTGCTTTGGTAATGCTGTTTCGATAAAAAATTTATGCGGAACGCTTCGATGCCATTTTAAGGGTATCTAAATTCATCATTTGCTTTACCATCGTATAGACTTCTGGTAGTTTTTGGTTAAACTCATGCGGAGTTTCAAAAAAGTGTTCTACTACAACCGATAAAAACTCAAACTGATTTCTAAAACCATATTGTCTTAAATAGCCTGATTTTACAATTTTACGTTGTAATTTCTTATCTTTCATTCTATTTAAAAGTGCCTTAAAGTGATCTAAAAACACAACCGAAGTAAAACTCTGCTCTCTTAAAAAACTAAAGTGCATGGCATGTGTTAATTCATGCAAGCCTAGATTTAAATTATTATCTTCAATCTCTATACCATCCATAAAATTATCCCATGAGAAAACTATAGTTCCCAATCTAGGATTGGTTTCTCCCTGGTGACGCTTATTGGTAACTTTAGAAAGGTAATTTTTAGGATAAATAACTATATTTTCGAATTGAGAAAATAAGTATCTCCTCATACCAAAAGTGAGCATTACAGCAGTAGAAGCAATTAAAAGTTCCATTTTTTTGGTAATCACTACCCCATCTCTACCTATAAAATTATGAGCATCAATAAATTTTAAAACTCTGTGTTCAAAATAGCGTTTATCTATAGTAGATAAATTATTATAAAAGCTGAAATTTTCGGCAATCATAGCCCTTTGTGCTCCATACATAACATTAGGGAACATAACGTAACGGGTCAAATTAGTTGACCCAAACACTAGGCTTACAAGTTCTATCAAAATAGGTGTTTTAAATAGCAATTTTCTTTTTTAACCGACTCCCAAAAGAGAATCAGCTTTTAAAGATTACTTTCTTTTCTAGTGCTATAATACAACTATTTTGCCAAAATGGGACTATTTTTTTGAGTTTTTTATATTTTTTAGCATCTTTCTACTAAATAATTTAACAAATCAGTAGTGGTGACTATACCAACTATTTGCTGATTTTCAACAACAGGAAGAGCATGAAACTCTTTATTTGCCAAAAGCGAAGCTACATCTTTAATAGAAGTGTCTGGAGAAACTTTTACTGGGTTACTAGCCATAATCTGTGCTACCGAAAGCATACTATAAATAGAGTCATCAATTGATTGTTCGTCGTCATAATTATCAGCAAAGCTAATTCTTGACAAGTCGGTTAAACTTAACATACCAACTATTTTATCATTTTCTATAACAGGGACATGTCTTATATTATATTTTCTTAGCAATTTGTCCGCTTCAGGCAATTTCTCGTTTTTGTCAATGGTAATTACATTTTTAGTCATAATTTTGGATACAGGCTCTTTATTTTTCATGATACTTCAGCTTTAAGGTTTCGATAGTTAAATTTCATAAAAAAAAAGCTAACCTAATATGATAAATATCAGGAATGTTTACTCTTGAATTTAATAACTATATTTGTTATGAGCGTAAGCTAATTAAAGATTTGAATGAGCAGTAATAAAATGAAAACAACTACTCAAGAAGCTGAAAAAATACTTCTAGAATATTTTACTGTCATTGGAAAAGCAACTTCCCTTCCAGGTGAAATCGATCTAAATTTTAAAATTAATATTGAGGGCAAACCATTATATATTCTAAAAATTTCTCGCCCTAACGATAATAATGAGCGGCTTGATTTTCAACAAAAATTGCTTGAACATCTTGCTATAAGTAATAATTCTCTCATTGCTCCAAAAGTTATTAAAGACAAATCTGGAAATTCTATTGCTGAATATACGGATGACTCTGGAAATAAAAGAAAAGTTCGGCTTTTATCTTGGATATCCGGAAGATTGTGGAGTAGTGTAAATCCAAAATTGGATAGTTTACGCTATAATTTAGGAAAACATTGTGGTTTACTAACCAAAACCCTGTTTAATTTTAAACACCCTGAAGCCCATTTTAATTTTGACTGGGACATTTCACAATCTCTTTGGACGAAAAAATACCTTCATCTATTTAATGATGATGAAAAGCAAATTATCATTAGTTTTCAAAATAAATTTGAAAACCATAAATCTGAATACGATAAGCTCCGTAAAAGCATAGTTCATAACGATGCTAACGATAATAATATTATTGTAACACAAGAGTTAATCAGCCCAAAAGTAAAAGCTTTAATAGATTACGGAGACGCAATTTACACACAGACCATTAACGATCTAGCTGTGACTTGTGCATATGCAGTAATGGAATACAATGATCCGTTGGATGCTATACTTCCTATTATTAAAGGCTACCATAATGAATTTCCATTATTAGAAAACGAACTTGAGTATTTATATAGTGCCATTGCTATGCGATTGGTAATTTCGGTTACAAAATCAGCAATTAATAAAGTTAAAGAACCTGACAATGCATATCTGCTGATTAGTGAAAAACCTGCCTGGGAATTACTTAAAAAATGGCACGTACTTAATGCCGATTTTGCACATTATAGTTTTAGAGCAGCTTGTGGATTTACGGCACACCCCAAGGAAAATTTACTTAAAGAATCGATGCAACAACAAAATTTTAAGTTGTCCCATTTATTTCCAACAGTTAATCTAAATAAGATTCATCACCTTGATTTAAGCGTTTCCAGTAAATGGATTGGACATCAAAACGATTTTAATGACTTAGATTTATTTCAATTTAAAATTGACAGACTTCAACAGAAACATCCCGACAAAATTATTGCAGGTGGTTATTTAGAACCAAGACCCATATACACTTCAACAGCTTATGACAAAGTAGGAAACCACGGTAAAGAAAGTAGAAGTATCCATTTAGGTGTTGATTTTTGGCTACCAGCCCAAACCCCTGTCCATGCTTTTATTGATAGCGAGGTCGTATTCGCCGTTAACGATTCTGGCAATAAAGAATATGGTGGTTTAGTGGTATTAAAACATCAGCTTAAAGCATTTACTTTTTATTCGTTATACGGTCATTTAACTGTTGAAAGTGCAACAAAAAATGTAGTTGGCAATACGATTAAAAAAGGGGGGCTTATTGGAAAGCTAGGCAATTATCCCGAAAACGGAAATTGGGCTCCCCATCTCCATTTTCAGTTGATGCTATCATTGCTCGATTACAATGACGATTTTCCAGGAGTAGCTTATTACAGACAAATCGAAGTATGGAAAAGTATTTGTCCAGACCCTAATTCACTCATAAAATCTAACATACTTCAGCAAAAATCAACAACTGTTAATGACGATTTAATAATTTTTAGAAAAAAGCATTTAGGCAAAAGTTTAAGTCTTCAATACAAAAACCCTTTAAAAATAGTAAGAGGTAGAGGTCAATATTTAATGGACGAATTTGGTCGTAATTATTTAGACACAGTAAACAATGTAGCACATGTTGGTCATGAGCATCCTAAGGTAGTAAAAGCAGGACAAGAACAAATGGCGGTGCTAAACACCAATACGCGTTATTTACATGAAAATATAAATACTTTAGCAAAGGAATTACTAGAAACTTTACCATCCGAATTAAGCGTTATACATTTTGTAAACTCGGGAAGTGAAGCTAATGAATTAGCTATAAGAATGGTAAAGGCGAATACCAACTCGCAAGATATTATAGCTTCTGAAGTAGGTTATCATGGCAGTTCAAATACCTGTGTTTCTATTTCTTCTTATAAATTTGATGGTAAAGGTGGAAAAGGAAAACCTGAACATACACACATCATTCCCTTACCTGATTCTTTTAGAGGGAAATATAGAGGAATGGATACAGGTAAGAAATATGCTGAAGAAGTTCATAAACAGATAGATACCATTCACAAAAAAGGTCGAAATGTTGGGGCTTTTATTATTGAGCCTATAATTAGCTGTGGTGGACAAATAGAATTACCCGATGGATTTTTAGATAAATCGTATAAAATGGTACGCAGAGCTGGTGGCCTATGTATATCTGACGAAGTGCAAACGGGTTGTGGCAGAATGGGTAAAACCTTTTGGGGCTTTCAATTACATAATGCTATACCAGATATTGTAACTATAGGCAAACCTTTAGGTAACGGGCATCCTGTTGCGGCAGTTGTCTGCACCCAAGAAGTAGCCAAA
Organism: Aureibaculum sp. 2308TA14-22; assembly: GCF_040538665.1. NCBI lineage: Bacteria > Pseudomonadati > Bacteroidota > Flavobacteriia > Flavobacteriales > Flavobacteriaceae > Aureibaculum > Aureibaculum conchae. The sequence continues at coordinate 331,665 of NZ_JBEWXT010000001.1, read as the reverse complement.
AAGTTTGCAAATGGCATGGAATACTTTAATACTTTTGGTGGCAACCCAGTTTCTTGTGCAATCGCAACAGAAGTATTGAGAACAGTTAAAAGGGAAAAATTGCAAGAAAATGCCTTATCGGTTGGAATTTTTTTAAAGTCTGAACTAAAAAAACTATCAAAGCAATTTCCAATTATTGGTAATGTACGCGGACAAGGATTATTTTTGGGAATTGAATTCGTTGATGCAAATCTGAATCCCCTACCCAATCAAACGGAATATTTGGTCAATAGAATGAAAGATCATGGTATTTTAATGAGTTCGGACGGACCAGACCATAATGTATTAAAAATAAAACCGCCTTTGGTTTTTACAAAAGAAAACGCAGAGGAATTGTTAGATTATCTCTCTAAAATATTGACTGAAGATTTCTTATTAGATATAATATAATTCATGCTAAAATTGGATAACTTTTTTATCTTTATTGCTTTGGATTGCTGCTTCAATTACCTCAATAACCTGTTTTCCTTCATAAGCAGAAACTGGTACTGGCATATCATTTCTGATAGCATTATACATACCATCAAAATAGGTCATATAATTTCCTTTTTCAGTAGTAACCAATTCTTTTACCGATTTCCCATTTCTCATAATGTGAAGCAATCCCCTTTCGGTCTCTGGTTCTATCCCCCATCCTTCTGTATTAGGCTTTATACCTTTTTGGAGTTCAGCTTCTTGAATGTCAGCTTGAGTTTTAATAAAGGATCCTTTAGTACCATGAATACTATAGGCAGGAAGTGGCTCTCGAACAAAATAACTCGACTTTAAAATAACATAATGTGACTGGTAAAACAATTTTACATCAAAATAATCATGAACTTTTGAGTTTTTACGAAAACTATCCAAACTAGCAAAAACAGCAGTTGGCATTCCGAATAATTGTAAGGCCTGGTCGACTAAATGAGACCCTAAATCATATAAATTACCAACACCCACAGTGGGTATTTCTTTGTGCTGTTTGTAACTTAATTCAGGTACAAACCGGTCAAAATGAAATTCGGCTTCTACTATATCACCAAGTACACCTTCGTTTATTACCCTCTTGACAGTTTTAAAATCACTAGTAAATCTTCTATTCTGATACACTGAAATTTTTAAGTTACTCTTTTGGGCTAGTGTAATCAATTCTTGAGCTTCTTTAGAAGTAACTGTGAAAGGTTTTTCTACTACAACATGTTTTCCTGCTTTAATGACTTTTTTCGTAAAATCGTAATGCGTTATGTTAGGCGTATTAACGATTATTAATTCAATGGCATCATCTTGTAACAATTCATCTAAAGTTCGAAAAGTTTTGATATTAGGATATTTGTCTTGAGCGATATTTTTAGTACGCTCCAAAACTCCATATAAATTAAATTTCGGGTTAAGCTCAACAAATGGTGCGTGGAATATTTGTCCGCTCATTCCGAAAGAACATATAGCTGTATTTATAGTTTTCATTAAGGTTTATTAGTATTTAGACAATACTTTTATATATATTGATTGATTATATTTTCAAATAATTCTTGTTTACCGCTTTAAAAAAGCCCATAAATTAAAATGCTTAAGTAAACTTGTCATTTTAATTTATGGGCTTTTTATTCGTGACCCCGACAGGATTCAAACCTGTAACCCTCAGAGCCGAAATCTGATATTCTATTCAGTTGAACTACGGGGCCTTTTATACTATTCTGTTTGCCAATTAGCTTAACAACGATTTTACCACATTTGAAATTGTTTTTCCATCTGCCTTGCCTGCTAATTGTTTAGATGCCATACCCATTACTTTTCCCATATCTTTCATAGAAGTAGCTCCAGTTTTAGAAACGATTTCAGCAATAACTTTTTTTAGGTCTTCCTCGTTCATTTGTTCAGGCAAAAATTGCTCTATTACGGCAACCTGTGCCAGTTCTGGTTCAGCTAAATCCGTTCTACCTTGCTCTTGATAAAGCGTTGCACTATCTCTACGTTGTTTTACCAGTTTTTGTAAAAGTTTTAACTCTTCAGCTTCAGTTAGATCTTGCTTAGCACCAGATTCTGTTTGAGCCAATAATATAGCTGATTTTATAGCTCTTAAAGATTCTAAAGCAACAGTGTCTTTTGCTTTCATAGCTTCTTTAAGTTTTCCCATTACTTTACCTTGTAAACTCATTTTTTAAAAATTTGTTATCTACAAAGATAGAAAACAAGCATTAGAATCACATTAAAAAACCCAAAACAATTTTTACATTGTTTTGGGTTTTACAAACAAAACTAAATACTAATTAATCCACATTATCATGCAAATACGAATTATTAGAACGCAACTGAATATCATCATTATCATCTGGACTTAATGATATTCTAGATTTATTTTCTGTAGGTTCCGAAGATGGTTCAACATCATCTAAATCTACACCCATTCTTTTATAGGCGGGTTTGGTTTGATATTCTTCATTATTACTTGGTCTATTGGTAAACCTATAATTAAAATCCTTCATTTTCTTTCTCCTATCACTTGCTCTCTTCTGCAATTCTTCGATTGTTAGGCTTAATGGAGATTCTTCATCATCTCGTATACTGTCATTTGGTATGTTCTCCTTTTCAACCCTAACATTAAATGCCAATTCCTCATCTTTAACCTCCTCTATTGGTTTATTACTTTTTTTTTCATCATCAACCATAAAGTTCTCTAAGCCATGTTTTATTTTCCCATCAGCCGTTATGGTTGGTTCAATAAATTCAGGCTCTACAACTTCAATATCTCTAATACTTGTAACCTTTAGAGAATGCTTTATAACTTCATCTTCATTGCTCGCTACTTCAGTTTTTCTTTTGGGAGTCAACGGGAGGTCAAATGTTAACATTCCCTGTGTCTCAGTAACTGTCTCTTCTTTGAGTTCTTCGTTAACTACTTGATTTATTACAAATTCGTCTAGAGAGTCATCACCGTTAACTTCGTCATAAACAACATCCATTTCATTAATAGTTTCTAGACTAGTCTCAACATTACTTGTCTCCGGTTCAAATTCATCAATTGTTTCATCTTCATCTAGCTCCAATGTATGTTTAACTATTGGTTGATTAGGGCTTAATTTCGCGGCAGGTTCATTATATGGTTGAGATGGTTCTAAATCATGAACAATTTTTGGAGCCTCAGTATGCGAAATTTCCATCTGTTGCTCCTTATTAAAACCCGTGGCGACGATAGTTACAGCTATAGATTCACCTAATTCAACATCTTCACCAACACCCATAATAATATCTACATTGCTCTTCGCTTCGCTCTGAATATAATCGTTAATTTCACCTATTTCATCAATAGTAATTTCAGTTGTACCAGACACTATTAACAACAGTACATTTTTGGCTCCTGTAATCTTATTATCGTTTAATAATGGAGAATCTAACGCTTTTGTAATAGCTTCTTGAGCCCTATTCTGACCTGTAGCTATTGCAGAACCCATAATGGCAGTACCGCTATTAGACAATACTGTTTTAGCATCTTTTAAGTCAATATTCTGTGTATAATGATGTGTAATTACCTCAGCTATACCCATTGCCGCTGTTGATAATACTTCATCTGCTTTAGAGAATCCCGCTTTAAATCCTAAGTTTCCGTAAACTTCTCTTAGTTTGTTATTATTGATAACAACTAAAGAGTCTATATGTTTACTCAATTTCTCAATCCCTTTTTGAGCCTGTTCATTTCGCATTTTCCCTTCAAAAGAAAAAGGTATAGTTACTATCCCAACAGTAAGTAAATCCATTTCTTTTGCAGCCTTTGCAATAATTGGTGCTGCTCCTGTACCTGTACCACCGCCCATACCCACAGTAATAAATACCATCTTTGCACGTGTACTAAGCATAGCTTTGATATCATCTAGGCTTTCTATTGCAGCCTCTTCACCTACTTCAGGGTTGGCTCCTGCCCCTAGACCCTCAGTTAAGGAAACGCCTAATTGTATTTTAGTAGTTACTGGGCTATTGTGCAAGGCTTGTTCATCTGTGTTACAAACCACAAAATCGATACCAGCAACTCCTTTTTTGAACATGTGATTAACAGCATTACTTCCACCACCGCCTACGCCAATTACTTTAATTACACTTGATTGGTTTTTTGGTAAATCGAATGCAAGATTTTCAAATTCAGTACTCATAGTTTTGTTTTTTTGGGATATTATATTCTTATTCTTTTGATCGTATTTTTTTGATATTTATTCCAGCCGCTTTGGCTGGCCTTTCATTCAAAAGGTAAGTCGTTACCTTTTTCTTTCTATCATATCCTATTCTCCTATTCAGCATTGTCTAAAAATTCTCTAAACTTATCTGCCCATTTTTCAAAAATCGACTTTCTATCAACTTTTTCGATACGGCTCGATTTTTTATCTTTAGCAAGTTGTTGTTCTGCTACTTTTTTATTCTTAGACTTTTTTATTTCGTTTTTCTTTTCATCTAAACCTTTCATTAACAGACCTACAGCTGTAGCAAAAGCTGGGCTTGACAAATCAATATCAGTGCTTCCTGCCAAGTGCTCATTTGGGTAACCTATTCTGGTATCCATACCTGTTATATACTCTACCAATTGCTTTATATGCTTTAGTTCACCACCACCTCCAGTTAAGACAATTCCCGCTATTAATTTCTTTTTTGTCTCTTCATGACCGTAATTCTTAATCTCTAAATAGACCTGCTCAATAATTTCTACCACACGGGCATGAATTATTTTTGAAAGATTTTTTAAGGTAATTTCTTTCGGCTCTCTACCTCGTAATCCAGGGATGGAAACAATTTCATTTTCTTTGTTTTCACCAGGCCATGCAGATCCAAATTTAGTTTTTAGCAGTTCTGCCTGTTTCTCTATAATAGAACAGCCTTCTTTTATATCTTCGGTAATTACATTACCTCCAAAAGGAATAACAGCTGTATGCCTAATAATGCCGTCTTTAAAAATTGCCAAATCAGTTGTACCTCCACCTATATCTATTAACGCAACTCCAGCTTCTTTTTCTTCTTGACTCAATACCGCTTCTGACGAAGCCAAAGGCTCTAAAGTAATATTAGATAGTTCCAGTCCAGCACTTTTAATACATCTACCTACATTTCTGATAGATGAAACTTGGCCTACAACCACATGGAAATTAGCCTCTAATCTACCTCCATACATTCCTATGGGAGCTTTTATTTCAGCTTGACCGTCAACTTTATAGTCTTGCGGTAACACATGAATTATCTCCTCACCGGGCAGCATTACCAGTTTATGAACCTGATTGATTAATTTTTCTATATCAGACTCATCAATTACTTTTTCCGAATTAGGTCTTGTTATATAATCGCTATGATGTAAACTACGAATATGCTGACCAGCAATACCTACTACAACGTCTTCAATTTTATGATTAGAAACACTCTCCGCTTCTTCAACAGCTTGTTGAATAGACTGTATGGTCTGAGTAATATTATTTACCACACCACGGTGCACACCCATACTTTTCGCCTTACCCATACCTAGTATCTCCAATTTTCCAAACTCATTGGTCTTACCAATTATGGCAACAATTTTTGTTGTTCCAATATCTAGTCCTACGGCTATATTATCTTGTTCCATAATTTAGTTTTTTGTACACACAACCTGATTGTTGTACTCTAGGTTAATTGTTTTATAACTATTTAAGGTTTTATCGTTAATTACTTTTTGATAGAACACTTTTAATTTTTTAATTTTTTGGTCTAATTGATCTAACGAACCCAATTCAACCTGTTGATTTCCAATTCTTGTTTTTAGCACAAACTCTTGTTTGGCTTTTTGTACTATACCCACTACTTGCTTTTTTAGAAAATCGTCATTATAAATTACCATAGCTAATTTAAATAGCTCATTAGATAGTTGACCATTTTCAACACCTTCTACAATTGGAACTCTGGCAGAATAATTTGAAGATAAGGGCATTTTACCTCCTCTACTATCCATATAATAGGCCAAACCATTCTCATTTACTCTTGCAATCGGTGTCTTTTGTTTTATAAAAGCTCCTAATTCACCGTCAACATTTATAAAAACTTCTGCATTTTCTACCATTTCATTAGAAAGCAGAGTTTCTTCCATCTTGTTCAAAAATAAATTTTCTTTTGGCTGACTTTGAAGTCGTCCAAAATTTTGTACTAACAATTTATTAACAGTTTCATAAGTGATGAACAAATTATCTCCATTTTCAAAATTGATATTCACTTTTTCCACTCTCTTAGCCTTGTTTCTTGTAGATGAAAATCCATAGAGAAACACAACAAAAACAAGAAGTAACAAACCTTTTAAGAATGGTATGTATTTTTTCATTCTTTTAAATTTTGATAAACATCTTCAATCAGCACACCAATATCTCCAGCACCAATCATCACTATTATTTTAGCATCTGATGCCTTTATACTCTTGATTACATTTTCTTTCGACGAAATTTGTTTATTTTCCATATTAATTTTGTCCAACAACCAATCCGAAGTTACACCTTCAATTGGTTTTTCCCTTGCGGGATAAATATCCAACAACAGTAATTCATCAAACTTGGACAGACTTGACGCAAAGTCATCAATAAAATCGCGTGTTCTGCTGAATAAATGTGGTTGAAAAACGGCCAGTATTTTATCCTGAGGAAATAATTCGCGAACCGCATCTGCCACGGCGTTTATTTCCGTGGGGTGATGTGCGTAATCATCTATTAGCACCAAATTATCAGTTTTGATCTTGTAATTAAACCTACGCTTTATACCTTTAAAAGTTTTTAAAGCTTCGGCAATGGTAGTTAACGGAACACCGTAACTATCGGCCATTGCCAAAGCAACCACAGTATTTAGCACATTATGTTTTCCGGGCGTATTGATTTCAATATTTTTGTACAGTTCAGTTGGCGTCTGTACATCAAAAACAAAAGTCCCATTTTGTATTCTTATATTTTTTGCATCGTAATCGGCATCTTCTTCAATGCCATAAGTAATTCCATTAATGGACAATCCGTTACGGATAAATAGCTTGTCAGAAACTAGATTGGCAAAATCATTGAACGATTCCGTCAAGGCTTCTTCCTTACCGTAAATATCCAAATGGTCAGCATCCATTGAAGTAATGCATGCTATATTTGGTGACAATCTCAAAAAAGAACGGTCAAACTCATCGGCTTCTACTACGCTAATTTCATCACCACCTAGAATCAGATTTGAATTGTAATTCTCTGCAATTCCACCCAAAAAGGAAGTTGCATTCAACCTTGCTTCATGCAAAATATGCCCTAAAATAGTTGATGTGGTGGTTTTTCCGTGTGTACCTGCCACAGCAAAACAAAAAGTGTTTTTAGTAATGGCTCCTAAAATTTCAGAACGTTTATAAATGGTATAGCCACTGTCTTTAAAATAGTTGTACTCTGTATGGTCGTTAGGAATTGCAGGTGTATAAACAATCAACGTCTTTTCCTTATCAAAAACCCGTTCAGAGATAGTTTTGATATCATCATCAAAATGAATAGCAATACCCAACTCTTCCAACCCTTTAGTAACTGGCGAAGGTGTTTTATCATAACCGCTTACATAAAAATTATTGGCACTAAAATATCGAGCCAAGGCACTCATACCGATACCGCCTATTCCGATAAAATAAATGTTATGTATGCTGTTTAAATTCATATTCTTTTACTCTTTTGAGTATGCTTTATCTATTTATTAATTTTTCAACTTCATTTGCAATATGCTCTGTGGCTTTTGGTAATGCCAATTGTTTTATGTTTTTACTTAACTCTTTTTGTTTGTTTTCGTCTTTTAACAAACTCTCGAATACTTCTTGAAACCTGTCCAATTCTCTTTCTTTCAGCATTAGTGCCCCGTTTTTATCCACAACCGATTGGGCATTTTTGGTCTGATGGTCTTCCGCTACATTGGGCGATGGAATAAATACTACAGGTTTACCAACTATGCACAATTCTGAAATTGAACTCGCTCCTGCTCTACTTATAATTATATCCGCTGCTGTGTAGGCATAATCCATTCTGTTAATAAATTCAAGCACTTTTACGCCTTCTAGGTCTTGATACTTTCTGTATTCTTGGTAATACAATTTTCCTGATTGCCACAATACTTGCACGTTTTGTTCTACTAACCATTTTATGTTCTTTTCAATTAATCGATTTATCGCTCTTGCCCCCAAACTTCCGCCCAAGATTAATAGCGTTTTTTTTTGTTTATTAATTTTAAAATATGATCGAGCTTCATTTCCATTGGCTGAAATTTCCAACAAATCTTGTCTTACGGGATTTCCAGTTTTTACAATTTTAGTTGCTGGAAAAAACCGCTCCAATCCGTCATAAGCCACACATACAGTACGCACCTTTTTACCCAATAATTTATTGGTAATGCCGGGATACGAATTCTGCTCTTGTATTAAAGTCGGCACCCCTTTACGTTGAGCCATTTTCAGTGTGGGTCCAGAAGCAAATCCGCCTGTACCGATAACCACATCAGGCTTAAATTTCCTGACAATCTTGCCCGCATTCCACAAGCTGCTGATCAACTTGAATGGAAACATTAAGTTTTTCAAGGTCAACCTGCGTTGCAATCCCGAAATCCACAACCCTTTTATTTCATAGCCAGCCTGAGGCACTTTTTCCATTTCCATTCTATCCTTTGCTCCCACAAAAAGAAAATTGGCATTTGCATGGCGTTTTTTCAGTTCGTTTGCTATTGCTACGGCAGGATAAATATGTCCGCCCGTACCACCTCCGCTAATCAATATATTAACCGATGGCTTCATGCAGTACACTTAAAGGATTATCATCATTTTTTTTCTTATCGGAAACTATTTTTGCTTCTCTATCAGCACTTACACTCAAAACTACACCCAAGGCAAAACAGGTCATCCATATTGAAGTTCCTCCTGTACTAATTAGTGGTAATGGTTGCCCAGTAACTGGAAACAATCCAACCGCAACTGCCATATTAATTAGTGCTTGAAATACAATGGGAATACCAACACCTAACACCAACAGTGTTCCGAATATACTTTCCGTTTTTGTAGCTACTATTACAATTCTGAATAACAATCCGAGATAGAGCAGCATCAACATAAAACCTCCTCCAGAACCAAACTCTTCAATAATTATAGCATATATAAAATCGGATGACGACTGTGGTAAAAAATTCTTCTGCACACTTTTTCCAGGGCCTTTACCCTGGATTTCACCCGAGGCAATGGCCAATTTTGCTTTTTCCGCTTGATAGTTGGCATCTTCGTCTACGCTCGAAAAATTCTCGATACGTGCAGCCCAGGTATTAATCCTGCTGTTTTTAAACGTTTCGGGAAATGCTTTTGCCGACAAAATAAACAGTGTAAAGACTAAAATACCCGTGGCGAGGATAGCTCCAATAAATTTAAGTGGATATCCACCCAAAAAAGCGAGTAACAATACCATTGAAAAAATGATAGCTGTAGTAGAAAAGTTAGCAGGCAAGATCAATGCCAGCACAATCCCCACGGGAATCCATAATTGGAGAATACTGTCTTTAAAATAAATTTTATTTTCCCTATTTTTTGCCAAATACCTAGCCGTAAACATCATTACCACTACACTTGCTAATGTCGAGGTTTGAAAACCAATGCCAACGAAAGGAATATTTATCCACCTACTTGCATTAACGCCACTTATGGTTTTTCCTTGATATAAAGTATAAGCCAACAACACCAAAACCACCGGTATTAGAAGCACTGAAAGACCACTAAAATATCTATATGGAATTTTGTGTGTAGCATAAATGATTACAAAACCAAGGACCAATAACATGGCGTGCTTCAGCAAGTACCCTAGGGTGGTGCCTTTACCGACAACACCTACTAGATTGGTACTTGCACTATACACTGGGAGAAAGGAAAATATTGCCAATACGGCAATGATAGCCCAAATGGTTCTGTCACCACTTATATTTTTTAAAACTTTTGTCATTTATAATTGTCTAACAGCATCTTTAAATTGTCTGCCTCTGTCTTCGTAATTTTCAAATAAATCGAAACTAGCACAAGCTGGTGCCAATAACACCGTATCTCCTTTTTCCGAAACTTTGTAAGCTACTTTTACCGCTTCTTCTGCACCCGCGGTTTCTATCATAAAATCAACCACATTACCAAAAGTTTCAATAATCTTGGAATTATCTAAGCCCAAACAGATAATAGCTTTTACTTTTTCTCTTACCAAGGGCAACAATTGGGTATAATCATTCCCTTTGTCTGTACCACCTACTATCCAAACTATAGGTGTTCTAACACTTTCCAATGCATAATAAGCAGCATTTACATTGGTAGCTTTTGAGTCGTTTATATAATGAACACCATTAATTTTTAACACAGGTTCTAACCTATGCTCTACACTATCAAAATCTTCTAGACTCTCTCTTAGTGTATTGTCTCTTACTCCCAATAATTTTGCAATCATGGCAGAAGTCATGGCGTTTTTTGTATTGTGTTTTCCTTGTAATGCTAATGCTGCTATACTCATTTTAAATATGTTTGATTCGGTTTGTATTATTATGTTATTATCTTTTATATATGCTCCTTTATCAAATGATTTCTCTAATGAAAAAGGTAGTAACTGTGCATTCGTTTTATTACGTTCAAGCCAGTTTGTGATGGCTTCATCATCGGCATCATAGATTAAAAAATCATCGGCCGTTTGGTTCATGGCTATCCTGAATTTAGAATTGATATAATTCTCAAAATTGTAATCATATCTATCTAAATGATCGGGAGCTATATTGGTAATTACCGCAATATGCGGAGCAAAATCAAAGATTCCGTCCAACTGAAAACTACTGAGTTCTAACACATACTTATCATAGTTTTCATTGGCCACCTGCAAAGCAAAACTATCGCCAATGTTCCCCGCCATACCTACATTTAATTCTGCTTTTTTCAAAATATGATGTGTTAGCATGGTAGTTGTTGTTTTACCATTACTACCCGTTATACCGATTAACATAGCATCGGTAAATTTTGAGGCAAACTCAATTTCTGATACCACAGGAATATTTCGATTTATCAACTCTTGAACTAGAGCTACCTTATCGGGAATTCCGGGGCTTTTCATCACTACATCAGCTTCAAAAACTTTGCTTTCCGTATGTTTTCCTTCTTCAAAAAGAATATCATTATGTAAAAGAACTTTTTTATACCTACCTGTTATTATTCCTTTGTCAGAAACAAAAACGTCATACTCTTTTTTTTTAGCGAGAATCGCTGTTCCCACACCACTTTCTCCTCCACCAAGCACCACCATCTTCTTCATTTTATCTTATTTTCAAAGTAATTATTGACAATACCGCTAGCATGATTCCCACAATCCAAAAACGGACTACAATTTTACTTTCGTGATAGCCTCTTTTTTGATAATGATGATGTAAAGGTGACATCAAAAAAATGCGTCTTCCTTCACCATATTTTTTCTTGGTATATTTAAAATAACTTACCTGTAACATCACCGATAAATTCTCTGCTAAAAAAATACCTGCTAATATGGGTATCAATAATTCTTTACGAACCGAAACGGCTATTACAGCTATAATTCCACCAACAGTTAAACTCCCCGTATCACCCATAAACACTTGTGCAGGATAGGTGTTGTACCATAAAAATCCGATGAGCCCACCTACAAATGCACTAATAAACACAGTCATTTCACCTGAGTAAGGGATGTACATTACATTGAGATAACTAGAGAAGATGATATTACCTGAGACCCAAGCAAAAACACCCAATGCCAATACAATTATTGAAGACGTACCAGCTGCCAAACCATCAACACCATCAGTCAAATTGGCTCCATTAGATACAGCGGTAATAATAAAAATCACAATCAGCACGAATGGAATCCATGCGTATTTTTGATAATCATCACCCAACCAAGTCACTAATTTTGAATAATCGACTTCATTGTTTTTTACCCCAGGGATTGTTGTTTTTAAGGACTTTTTTTCTTTGCCAAATAGGCTAGACGGATTAGTAGTTTGTAGTTGTTCGGTTTGTACAACTGTCGGATTGTCTAATTTTTCTTTTATGACTACCTGTGGTGAAAAATAAAGCATCAATCCGACAAAAACACCTAAACCCACTTGGCCTAAAACTTTAAATCTTCCTTTAAGTCCGTCTTTATTTTTTTTAAATACTTTGATGTAATCATCTAAAAAGCCAATTAGCCCCATCCAAACCGTAGAGACCACTAAAATAATTATATAGACATTATCTAATTTTGCAAAAAGAAATACAGGAATTAATGTAGCGAGTATTACGATAATTCCCCCCATAGTTGGTGTGCCAGCCTTTTGAACTTGGCCGTCCAAGCCCAAATCCCTAACCGTTTCACCAACTTGAAGCCTCCTCAGTTTATCAATAATCTGGCGTCCAAAAATGGTAGAAATCAATAAAGAAAATACAAATGCCATTGCTGACCTGAACGAGATAAATTGAAATAAACTCGCCCCAGCTAATTGGTAATGTTTTTCTAAATAGTCAAATAAGTAATATAACATCTATATTTTTTTGTGTTTTATTTTTGCAATTCCCTTAATGTTTCTGTGATGATTTCATAATCATCAAAATGGTTACGCACACCGTTGATTTCTTGATACGCCTCGTGACCTTTGCCCGCGATCAATAAAATATCTCCTTTTTCTGCCATTGAACTGGCTGTTTTTATAGCTTGTTTTCTATCTACAATAGATATGTATTTCTTAAAATTTTGTGGTTCTACACCAGCTTCCATTTCTTCGATAATCGTTTGTGGATTTTCACTTCTTGGGTTATCTGAAGTAAAAATGGCTTGATTGGATAATTGTGTAGCGATGTGTGCCATTTTTGGTCGCTTGGTTTTATCTCTGTCACCTCCACAACCCACAACTGTGATTACTTTTTCATTAAAAGTTCTAATAGCACTTATGGTTTCTAATACATTTTTTAATGCATCTGGTGTATGAGCATAATCTACAATTGCGGTAATGCCGCTCTCTGAAATTAGGTATTGAAAGCGACCACTTACACTTTCCAATTCACTTACTAATCTTAAATTTTCTATGGATTCTATGCCCAACAAATCTGCAGTAGCATAAATTGCCAAGATGTTGTAAGCATTAAAAGTCCCGATGAGTTTTGACCAAACTTCGTGTGTGTTTATAGTCAATAACAAACCGCCCAATTGATTTTCTAAAATCTTAGCTTTATAATCTGCAACTGTTTTTAAGGCGTAGGTATATTTTTTGGCTTCACAATTTTGGAGCATTACCGAACCGTTTTTATCATCAATATTTATCAAGGCAAAGGCTGTTTTTGGCAATTCGTCAAAAAACGATTTTTTAATATCTCTATATTCCGCAAAAGTGTTGTGGTAATCTAAATGATCGTGAGATAAGTTGGTAAAAATACCGCCCGAAAAGTGCAATCCTTTGGTACGTTTTTGATGAATACCATGCGAACTCACCTCCATAAAACAATGCGTAACACCATTTTCTACCATTGAGTTTAAATACTTATTGATAGTCAATGAGTCTGGTGTTGTATGTGTTGCGTGGAATTCTTGGTCGTTTACTAATACTTTAACAGTGGATAGTAACCCGACATTATAACCTGCTTTTTTAAATAGATTATAAAGCAACGTTGCTATTGTTGTCTTACCGTTAGTTCCTGTTATTCCAATTAAATTTAACTGCTGGGAAGGGTTTCCATAAAAATTGTCCGCCATTATCGCCAAGGCCTCTTGCGAATCCTTGACTACGATAAAAACAGTATTTTTATCAGCATTTTCAGGTAGATTTTCGCAAACAACAACAGAAGCACCTTGTTCAATTACCGAAGGAATAAATTGATGAGCGTCAACCAATGTACCTTTTACGGCGAAAAAAACATCATTTTTTTTCACTCTTCGCGAGTCAAAAACAAGAGTATTTACGTCAATATCAGTACTACCATATACCGCCTCAACAGCTACTCTATATAATATGTCTTTTAACTTTTTCACGAAAGTGTTAGTTCTACTATTTTTGTTTTATCAAATTTTTCACCAGCTTTTACAGACTGTTTCATCACTTTTCCTGAACCTTTAAAAACAACTTTTAATCCTAAATTTTCTAACAATGCAATAGCATCCATTCCATTCATATTTTTAAGATTGGGCATGGTTTCATAAGTTTTGTTGGCATTGGCATTATAGCTCTCAAAATTTTCAGCTATCAATTCGGGACTGTTTTTAAAGCCTTTTACCTCATCCATTACAGGTGTTTTGGTATAAATTTTATGTGCAATTTGCTTGAATACTGGGGCGGCTACCACATTTCCGTAATAACCAATTTTTTTGTTCGGCTTATGAATTACTACTATGCAAGAATACTCTGGATTATCAGCTGGAAAATAGCCCGCAAAAGATGCGATATACTGTGTATTATCCGTCCAATATTCTGTTTGGCAAGTCCCTGTTTTTCCTGCCAACTCATAATTCTCGTTATAAATATTAGTGGCTGTTCCCTGTTTCACTACTTTCCGCATCAAATCTTTCATTTTATTAATAGTTTCTTGTGAAGCTATTTTAGGATTGATTACCACTTTGTCAAAAGTCTCGACCACTCGATTTTGATTTCTTATTTCTTTGATAAATCGTGGTTTTACCATTTCACCATTATTTGCCACCGCATTGTAAATAGCCAATGTTTGCATAGGTGTCATATGTACACCATAACCATGGGTCATCCATGCTAATGAGGTTCCGTACCACTTGTCTTTGCTTTTAGGATTAGGCAAAGTAGGCTCACCTTCTCCCTTTATGGGAAGGTTTAATTTATAACCTACTTCCATTTTATTTAAACCATCAATAAACTTTTGTGGATTTTCTCCATAGTACTTTTCAATAACCTTAACTAAACCTATATTTGAAGACACCTCAAACACACGACCAGCTGTTATCTCTCCATAACCCCCTCTATGCGAATCTCTTACAGTTCTATTATATACTTTATAAGCTCCATTACCCGTGTCAACGACTGTAGATGTATCAATGACCTTATCCTCCAAAGCCACCATCATGCTCATCAATTTAAACGTAGAACCCGGCTCGTGAGATTCGCCTACTGCATAATTCAATCGCTCATAATAATTACCTTCTTTATTGCGACCTAAATTTGAAATCCCTTTGATTTCACCTGTTTTAGTTTCCATTACTACTACGGTTCCATGATCGGCTTCAAATTTTTCTAGCTGCCCTAACAAAGCATGGTGAGCAATATCTTGTATGTCTAAATCTATAGTGGTAATGATATCTTTGCCATCAACTGGCTCCACTTCATTATTATCATTTAGAGGCTTCCACTGACCTTTTGCTATTCTTTGTTTCAGTCGTTTTCCATTTTTGCCTCTTAAAAATTCATAGAAATTACCTTCAATCCCTACTTTACCCCTATAATCGTCATAACCTACTGCACGTTCAGCTATTTTTCCTATTGGATGCTCTCTTACTGTTCGTTGTTCGGTAATAATTCCTCCTTTATAGGTTCCTAAATTGAACATTGGAAACGATTTAATTTTCAAATATTCGTTATAACCCAAATTACGAGTTATGAAGAGGTAGCGGTTTTTGGTCTTTCTCGCTTTGCGAATGTAATTTTCCCAATGTCCTGGCGATTTACCCAACATTTGCGATAGTGACTTGCTCAATTCTTTTATATTTTTTTCAAAATTCTCGCTGGAAACAGTAACAGCATCCATCCGAATATCAAATTTTGAAACAGACGTAGCCAATAAACTGCCGTCAGAAGAGTAAATATTACCTCTGTTGGCTTTTATTACAAAATCTTTTACCGTAAGACTTTCTGCTTTTTCTTTATAAAAATTACCTTGAACAAACTGAATGTCTATTATTTTATAGGTAATTCCGATGGCAAACAGAAACATTAGTCCCGCCAACAAATACAATCTATTTAATATGTTTTTCTTTTCTATTGCCAATTTTTTATTCTGCTTTTACTACAATTTTTTGTGGTGGGTTTTCAGGAACGAACAATCCTTTTTCTTCTAATTTTTTGATGATTGATGATTCCATTTTTAGTTTCATCAAATCGGAACGTGTGGCTATAAAAATGTCGCGTTTCTCTCTCATTTTCTTATTTAAAACCGCTATTTCCTGTACTTTTTGATCAATACTGTGCGAACTAGCAATCATTACCAAGGCCAATCCTGCTAAAAAAACAAGCATATACCAATTTTTAGGAGCACCTTCATCTACCAAAAATTTACCCTTTAAAATGTTATATAATGTTTGCTTAGCCTTTGCCATTTACAATTTTGTTGCTATTCTTAATTTAGCACTACGTGCCCTGTTATTTTCTTTAATTTCTTGTACTGAAGGTGTTATCAATTTTCCTTTTTTGAACGGAACCGAAACATTTCCATAAAAATCTTTTTCTGGTTCGCCCTCGAACAAACCACTTCTGATATATCTTTTTACTAATCTATCCTCTAAAGAGTGATAAGAAATTACACTCAGCTTACCTCCTTTTTCTATTAAGTTTTCGGTCTGTAACAAAAACTCTTTTAAGGCCTCCAGTTCTTCGTTCACTTCGATCCTAACGGCTTGAAAAATCTGAGCCAGAATTTTATGTTCTTTGCTTTTCGGTAAAAACGATTTTAAAACTTCCTTTAACTTGAAACTGGTTTTAATTGGCTCATTCTTTCTACTTGCAACAATTTCTCTTGCCAATGCTTTTGCATTTCTCAATTCGCCATACATAAACAAAATATCGCCTAACTGTTTTTCACTGTAACCATTAATAACTTTGTAGGCGGATTTTTTAGCCTTTTGATGCATCCTCATATCTAAATCCGCATCAAAACGTGTAGAAAAACCTCTTTCGGCAACATCAAACTGATGTGAGGAAACACCTAAATCAGCCAATATACCATCTACTTTTTTTATTCCGTAGAAACGTAAAAACCGAGTTGCGAACCTGAAATTTTCATGAATAAGCGTGAAACGCTCATCATCAATCGTATTTTGCAATGCATCCTCATCTTGGTCAAAGGCAAAAAGTTTTCCGTCTTGTCCCAATCTTTTTAAAATTTCTTTAGAATGTCCACCTCCGCCAAAAGTGACATCGACATAAATTCCATTCGGTACAATTTCCAAACCATCAACACTTTCAAAGAGCAATACCGGATTATGATAATTCATCTGGCACATCATTTTCGCCGCCCATTACATCTTCAGCCAATTGAGCAAAATCTCCAGTAGCGTCATCTATTGCTTTTTCATAACTAGCCTTATCCCAAATTTCAATAATATTTACTGCTGAGGACAACACCACTTCATTTGAAATACCTGCAAAAGAGTGTAAATCTTTCGGAATCAACAATCTGCCAGAAGCATCCAAATCGACCATTTTAACACCTGCTGTAAATCTTCTGATAAAATCATTGTTCTTTTTTACAAATCGGTTGAGCTTGTTTACCTTTTGCATCAGCATATTCCACTCGCTCATAGGGTAAATTTCTAGACATGGCTGAAACACCGCCCGCTTAATAACAAACCCTTCATCCAATACAGAATTTAGTTGTTTTTTAAGCTGAGAAGGCAACATCAATCGGCCTTTTTTATCGGCTTTACATTCGTATGTCCCAATTAAGTTTACCACTTCATGCAAAATTTAATGACAAATATACAGATTTTTACCACTTTTTACCATTTTTTACCACTTTGTTAATAACTTTATAATTCAGATTTTATTGCATTGATTTATAAGTATTTAAAAAAATAGCTGCTTTTTTCAGGAGTAAAAAGCGTGTCGTCTTAGAGAATTGTGGTACTTTAATCCAAATTCATTATTTTTGTATTAAAGCCAAAACAACTTTACTTAATGGGATACGATTACAAGCAAGAAGGAAAATTTAATTATTTAGAAGCTGGAGAAGGAAGACCCATCATTATTTTGCATGGATTAATGGGCAACCTAAGTAATTTTGACAACGTATTTGAATACTTTTCCTCAAAAGGGTATAAAATTTTAATGCCAGAATTACCTATTTACAAACTTCCTATTTTAAAAACAAATGTTAAGAATTTAGCAAAGTTCATCAAAAGTTTTACTGAACATAAAAAATTGGACAACTATATTTTATTGGGCAACTCTTTAGGTGGTCATATTGCATTGTACTACACCAAACAATATCCTGAAAAAGTTGATGGAATTGTACTTACTGGAAGTTCTGGCCTATATGAAAATTCAATGGGCGAAAGCTATCCAAAAAGGGGTGATTATGAGTATGTTAAAAACAAAGCCGAAAGTGTTTTTTACGACCCAAAAGTGGCCACAAAAGAGATAGTTGATGAGGTTTACGAAAGCATCAATGATAGAAATAAATTGATACGAACTTTGGCTATTGCCAAAAGTGCGATACGCCATAATATGTCTAAAGATTTACCCGATATGAAGCTGCCTGCAGGATTAATTTGGGGTAAAAATGATGCCGTAACTCCACCAGAAGTTGCAGAAGAATTTAACGAATTACTCCCAAATTCATCGTTATACTGGATTGACAAATGTGGGCATGCACCCATGATGGAGCATCCAGAAAAGTTTAATGAGTATTTGGAAGACTGGTTGAATAAGGAGAAACTTTAATAAAGTCCTCCCGATAGCTATCGGGACTAGCCCTTCATAAAACAGGGAATTTGGAACACGTAAAAAAATCAAATAACTTTTTTCGATACGACGATAAGATTACTCGTACCTCGGAATGATAATAAAAAAAATTTGAAAATTAAGACTGCTGAATTTGTAATCAGCAATACAGACATAAAAAAATGCCCAAAAGATTTAATTCCTGAATATGCTTTTATTGGCAGATCTAATGTAGGAAAATCTTCACTTATAAATATGTTGGTCAATCGAAATAAATTGGCTAAAACTTCTGGAAAACCAGGTAAGACACAATTAATTAATCATTTTAAGATAAACAATGAGTGGTTTCTAGTTGATTTACCAGGCTATGGCTATGCCCAAGTCTCTAAAAGTAAACGTAAAGTTTTTCAAGGGTTTATTGCTGATTATTTTCTAAATAGAAAACAACTAATTTGTACTTTTTTATTGGTTGACAGTCGTCACGAACCGCAAAAAGTAGATTTAGAATTTATGCGTTTTTTAGGTGAAAACGAAATTCCCTTCATGTTGGTTTTTACAAAATCCGACAAACTAAAACCCTCAATTATCAATAGAAATCTGCAAATTTTTGAAAACAAAATGCTCGCTGCTGGTTGGGGTGCGATTCCAAGAATTTTTGTTACTTCTGCTACAAGTAAAGATGGTAGAGAGGAATTACTGAATTACATTGGAGAATTAAATGAAGTTATGAAATCGGACAATCATAGTTCTAAGATGGAAAACTTGTAGTTAAGAGTGCTATCAAATGAAATCAACCAAAGACAATTTACAGGTTTTATATGAAGATAATCATATCATTATCATCAATAAACGTGTGGGCGATATTGTTCAAGGTGACAAAACAGGTGACACGCCATTGAGTGAAATTACAAAACAATATATTGCAAACAAATACCATAAAAAAGGCAATGTTTTTTTAGGCGTTGTACATCGTTTGGATAGACCCACAAGTGGTATCGTTATTTTTGCTAGAACTTCAAAAGCATTGGAGCGTCTCAACAAGATGTTACGTGATAAGCAGATTAAAAAAACGTATTGGGCTATTGTGAAAAACAAACCTGAAAAGGAAAAAGATACGTTAGTTCATTATCTAAAAAAGAATCCCAAGAATAATAAATCAACCGCATTTCCAAATCCGACTCAAGAAGCGAAAAAAGCCATATTACATTATCAACTTATAAAAGCGTTAGATAATTACTTTTTGCTTGAAGTTGATTTAGAAACGGGACGACACCATCAAATTAGAGCTCAATTGGCCGTTATAAAATCGCCAATAAAAGGCGATTTAAAATACGGTGCCAAACGCAGCAATCCCGACGGTGGAATTAGTCTGCATGCCAGGGCTATTGAATTTACTCATCCCGTAAGCAAGGAATTAATTTCAGTTATTGGTGATATACCTGATGATGCAATTTGGAAAAGTTGTGTTTAAAATATTATCGCTTCGCTAACCTAAACTTTTCTTGAATAATTTCATCAATAGGTCGGTTTTCTATTTTACTTTCTAACCATGACAAAATATCTAAATACAGAAAAGCTCTACGCTCGTAAGGATCATCTTCATATTGCTTCAGCGTAGTGTGTAATTTTATAAATTCTTTTTTAAACTCATGAGGATAAACATCGCCTATAGTTCTTAAAAATTTAATCATTTCTTTTTGCACCTCATTCAGTTCGTTCATCTTTAACAAGAACTTATAAGTGCTTTTTAATTGTACCTCTAAATGGTAATCTAGCCCAACTTCGTAATGAGCAAACAAACTCAATATTCTAGAAAAACAGAGCAGATCTTCTCGCATTTCTAGTGTTTTGTTATTGATGATTTTATCTAAATATTCTATACATTTTTTACAATTTCCAGCACCAAAATATAAACTAGCTATTTTGTAGTAAAATACCATAATATGATGATCGTCAATCCTATCTTTATATTGTTTTATTCCTTTTAAGATTTCATCGACCAAAGGCAGACCTTCTTTAAAAGTACCTTCTAAAAAATGTAAGTTAAGCTTGTTACTGAATAGATACATAAAACTCAACACATTCACATTATCTTCGTTTGGCAAAAGACCCTCACGGTCAATTGTGGATTCAAACTTACTAAGTGCTTTTTTAAATTTGGAATGGTATTGTGTGTAAAAAAGTGATTCTAATAAATAGTGGTATCCTTTTAAAAAAAACACAGGATTTAAACGAATCATACTTTCGTTTTTCAAAAACAAATCGACCCATTTGCTTGCGTATTTATATGAATTTAAAAAATCTTGAGTTAAAAAGCTATACCATAGTTGCGATTTATACAGCCAAAGTTTTTCTCTGAATCCCAACTCAGAAAGTTTAAATTTTGGCATTCTCGCATTAAAATAATCAGTAATTTCTTGATATTGTTTATTATTTTTAGCATAGCCAGATTTTAATAAAATTCCATACAATTGCAAAGATAAATTTGACAACTTACTGGTAATTGTATTCTGAATGCTCAACATTTTTGCCTGCTCGGTAAGTTCATCAGCACGATTGCTTATACTTCTTGTAATATATTGAGATTCAATAACTTTCTCTAATTCAACAATCTCATAAGCCAGTATTTTTTCTTCATTTGCTATTGCGGTATTTTTAGCTTTATCTAATAACTTTAAACTTTGTTTATACAACCCTTTATGATAGAGAATTGTTGCAAAATCTAGCTGCTCTCTTATCTGAGCTCTTGTATTTTGATGTAATGGATTTAAGCGTAAACTAATTAAAATTTGCTTGTATAAATGTGCTTTTAAATTAGAAAGTTGTGCTTTTTTTACAATACCGCTTTTTAAGATAGATTTCTCATCATATTTATTCAATTTATCCAACAAATTAAATAGGGCTAAAAACTTAGAATCGGTATTACCACCAAGACGACCAACATATAATTTAAACTGTCTTTTTTCTGATTTTGATAGTGATTTTACTAAAACAAATAAATTATCTTTTTGTGGGCTAGTCATTGTAACAAATAATGTGCTATTAAATTTATAATCAGTAACTTAAATATATTTTTTTTGGGTTAAGCATTGTAAAAATACATTATATTTTACATAGAAAAACACAGCAAAATATAAATTCGTTCATTAATAAAGAAATATATCATTAAAAAATGAGCAAAGATAAAGTTCAAATATTTGACACTACGCTAAGAGATGGAGAGCAAGTGCCTGGCTGTAAGCTGAATACAGAACAAAAATTGGTTATTGCAAAGCGTTTAGACGAATTAGGCGTTGATATTATCGAAGCGGGATTTCCTATTTCTAGTCCAGGTGATTTTAAATCAGTCGAAGAAATTTCAAAACTAGTAAAAAATGCTACCGTTTGCGGATTGACTAGATCAGTAAAAAAAGATATTGAAGTTGCTGCACAAGCTTTAAAATATGCAAAAAATCCAAGAATTCATACAGGTATTGGCACCTCAGATTCTCATATTCAACATAAATTCAATTCAACCCGAGAAAAGATTATAGAACGTGCAGTTGATGCTGTAAAATATGCAAAATCTTTTGTAGAAGATGTTGAGTTTTATGCTGAAGATGCCGGTAGAACCGATAATGAATATTTAGCACAGGTTTGTGAAGCTGTAATTAAAGCTGGGGCAACGGTATTAAACATTCCAGACACAACTGGCTACTGTTTGCCTGAGGAGTATGGTGCTAAAATGAAATACCTGAAAGAAAATGTAAAAGGAATTGATAAAGCCATTTTGTCTTGCCACTGTCATAACGATTTAGGTTTGGCAACTGCTAATTCAATTGCGGGAGTTATTAATGGTGCAAGACAGATTGAATGTACCATAAATGGAATTGGCGAAAGAGCCGGAAATACTGCTTTAGAAGAAGTGGTAATGATTTTAAAGCAACATCCATATTTGGATTTAGATACTGGAATTAACACCCAATTATTATACGACACTAGTCAAATGGTAATTGAAAATATGGGTATTCACGTGCAACCCAATAAGGCTATTGTAGGTGCTAATGCTTTTGCTCACAGTTCTGGCATTCATCAAGATGGAATGATTAAAAATAGAGAAACTTACGAAATTATTGATCCAAAAGATGTTGGTGTAACCGATTCTGCTATTGTTTTAACCGCAAGAAGCGGAAGAGCCGCTTTGGCGTACAGAGCTAAAAAAGTAGGTTACGAACTGACTAAAATCCAATTGGACGAAGTTTATCCTATCTTTTTAAATTTTGCAGATAAAAGAAAAGAGATAGGTGATGATGATATTCACGAAATTATTAAAACTAGTAGCATAAAACATACTGTTGTTGCTTAAAAATTGATATATGAAATTAAATATTGCCGTTTTACCTGGTGATGGTATAGGACCAGAAGTCACCAAGCAGGCCAAAAAAGTATTAGAAGCAGTTGCTCATCAGTTCAATCATACTTTTATTTTTAAAGAAGCGTTGGTCGGTGCTGTGGCTATCGATAAAACTGGTGAACCTTTCCCCCAAAAAACATTGGATCTTTGTTTAAAAAACGATGCCGTGCTTTTTGGTGCTATTGGTGATCCAAAATATGATAATGACCCATCTGCAAAAGTTAGACCTGAGCAAGGACTACTAAAAATGCGAAAAGATTTAGGCCTATACACAAACATTAGACCTGTTAGGGCTTTTGAACAATTGTTGGATAAATCTCCTTTAAAAGAAGAAATTATTAAAGGAGCAGATTTGACTATATACCGTGAACTAACCGGTGGTATTTACTTTGGTGAGAAAAAAATAAGTAAAGACGGCAAAACTGCTTCAGATTTAGGAGAATATAGTGCTTATGAGATTGAGCGTATTGCCCATAATGCCTTTAAAGCCGCTCAAAATAGAAGAAAAAAATTAACACTAGTTGATAAAGCCAATGTATTAGAATCTTCAAGATTGTGGCGAAAAGTAGTTACTGAAATTGCCAAAGACTATAAAGATGTAAAACTTGATTATCTGTTTGTTGATAATGCCGCAATGCAAATGATATTAAACCCTACACAATTTGACGTTATTTTAACGGACAATTTATTTGGTGATATTATTTCTGACGAAGCAAGTGTTATTGGTGGCTCTATTGGTTTATTAGCTTCAGCATCTGTGGGAGAAAAACATGCGGTTTTCGAACCTATTCATGGTTCCTATCCTCAAGCAACAGGCAAAGGAATAGCCAATCCTATTGCTTCAATCTTATCAGCGGCAATGTTATTGGAACATTTTGAGTTATTTGAAGAAGCTGCTTTAATCCATAAAGCGGTTGACAAATCGTTAGAATTAAAAATAGCTACACCAGATATTTTACCAAATTCTAAAATTACTACAACAAAAGTTGGTGATTTTATTGCTGACTTTATCAATTACCCAGAAGATACAAATATGAATTATCACAATATTCATATTGGCCAATCCACTATTATTTGAATTTATACTGGAGGATTCATAAAAACCACGCCAAAAGCGTGGTTTTTTTTATTAAAAAATCCGCAAAACGTTAAAATTCAATATTTCTCAGTACTTATGTAACAAACCTATACTAAGAAGCGTCTATTATAAAAGGTAGATTTACTTTTATTAAAATCACTTTAAACAAACCACACCAAATGTTTGATATTGACCGTTGGCAAGAAATATTTGAAACCATTAGCAAAAATAAATTGCGAACGTTTCTTACTGGACTTTCAGTGGCTTCTGGTATTTTTATATTGGTAATTTTATTAGGTTTTGGACAGGGTTTTGAAAATGGTATTCGTAAAGAATTTGAAGGAGATGCCATTAATAGAGTTTGGGTATGGACCGAAGTCACCACAAAAGAACACAACGGGTTAAATCCTGGAAGATCAATTCATCTACGCAACTCAGATCTTGATTATGCTTCCACAATTTTTGCTGATGATATAGAATATAAATCTGGTGTTTTTAGAGTTTGGAACGCTTCAATAAACTACAAAAAAGAGTCTGGAGCTTATGGCATTCAAGGTGTGAGTCCTGATTATCAAAAAATTGAAAATGTAAAAATGATAAGAGGACGTTTTCTAAATCAAATTGATATGGACAAACTACAAAAAGTAGTTATTATCAGTAAAAAAATAAAACGTGAATTAATGAAGGAGGTTGAAAATCCTTTAATAGAGAGCCTTCAAATTTCGGGAATCAACTTTAAAATTGTGGGCGTATATACCGATGAAGGTGGCGAGCGTGAAGAGAACCGAATTTACATACCTAGAACTACTGCTCAAAATGTTTTTAACGGTAAAAACAGAATGGCAAATATGTCTTTTACCTTAACCCCTCAAGAAACTTTTGACGAGTCAGTATTTGCATCTAAAAGATTTACGGATAAATTAAAACAGTATTTACAAAAAACCCACCAAATAGCACCAGACGATAACGCTATAGGAATATATAATGCTCAAGAAGAAGCAAAACGCTTTTTTACATTAACCAATAATATTTCTTTATTCTTTTGGTTTGTAGGTATTTGTACGATTATAGCGGGTGTTGTTGGAGTTAGTAATATTATGTTGATTATTGTTAAGGATCGAACACGAGAAATAGGCATTAGAAAAGCATTAGGAGCCAAACCAATGTCAATTATTGGAATGATTTTACACGAATCTATTTTTGTAACTGCGGTTTCAGGTTTTGCCGGACTAATACTCAGTATGGGTTTATTAGAAATTTTAGGTCCTAACATAGAAGTAGACTACGTATCAAACCCAACTGTAAACTTTTCAATTGCCATGACTATGGTAATTTTATTAATAATTGCTGGAGCCATTGCTGGATTTTTCCCTGCTTGGAAAGCAGCAAAAGTTCAACCTATAGTTGCCTTAAGAGATGAATAATGTTTAGTAGAGACCGTTGGAGCGAAATATTAGAAGTACTATCTAGCAATTGGTTCAGAACCGTTTTGACGGCTTTTGGGGTATTTTGGGGTATTTTCATACTTATAATTTTGCTTGCCGCGGGCAAAGGATTTGAAAATGGAGTAAACCTTGAATTTGGAGATACCGCTACCAACACTATGTTTATGTGGACAAGAACAGCGACAAAAGCTTACCAAGGCATGCCAAAAGACAGGCGATTTAACTACAAACTTTCTGATGTTAAAGACATTAAAAATAATGTTTCAAATTTATTATATGTTTCTCCACGTAATCAATTGGGTGGATTCAATGGAGCTAATAATGTAGTAAGAGGTCTTAATACCGGAGCTTTTGACGTATATGGAGATTATCCTGAAATCATAAAGCAAGAACCAATGGACATTATAGAAGGACGATTTATTAATCATAATGATATCAACAACACTCGTAAAGTAGCTATTATTGGTAGGGGTGTAAAAAGCAGTTTGTATGAAAAAGATGAAGATGTATTGGGTACATATATAAAAATTCAAGGTGTAAATTTTATGGTTATTGGTGTTTATAAGAAGAAATCATCAGGTGGTGACGGTGAGGAAGCTCAAAAACAAATATTCATTCCTTTTACCGCTTTTTCTCAAGCATTTAACATGGGGAACCGTGTGGGCTGGATGGCAATTACTGCCGTTGATGGCAAACCCATAACTGATATAAAAGAAAATATATTTACTATTGTCAGAAAGAATCATAAAATCCATCCAGAAGATGAAAGGGCGATAGGTCATTTTGATTTGCACGAAGAATATAGCAGAGTACAACGTCTGTTTACTGCAATAAGGGTTATAGCCTATTTTGTAGGTATCATGGTTTTGTTATCCGGGGTAATTGGTGTTAGTAATATTATGCTAATTGTTGTAAAAGAACGTACCAAAGAAATAGGAATCAGAAGATCATTAGGGGCTTCTCCTTGGAATATCAGAGGACAAATACTTACCGAGTCAGTATTTTTAACAATCATCTCAGGTATGGCGGGTATTGTTTTTGCATCATTACTTATATACCTCATTAATTTTGCCATAGACAGTAGTGGCCCGGTAGATATGTTTGCTAACCCAAGTGTAAATTTAGGAGTAGTAACCTCCGCTTTGACCATATTAATTATTTCAGGGTTATTGGCAGGATTTATCCCAGCACAAAATGCCATAAAAGTTAGACCAATAGAAGCTTTAAGAACAGAATAAATTAAATATTATTACCAATGAAAAAATCAATAACCATTTTTATATTACTTTTTATAGTTATAACATTTACAGCAGCAATGTACTATTTGTACACAAAAAATGCTGAAGACCCTGTTGTATATGAAACAGAAAAACCTTCTACACAAACCATTGTAAAAAAAACAGTGGCAACAGGTAGTATACTTCCGATAGAAGAAGTATTGATTAAACCCAATATTTCAGGAGTTATTCAGGAAATTTATGTTAAAGGTGGGGACAATGTTAAGCAAGGTGATTTGATTGCAAAAATTAAAGTTATCCCTAATGCATCATCAGTGAACAATGCTAGAAATGCAATTCAGTCTAACAAAATTGTTTTAGATGATCAAAAAAGAAATTACGATCGTCAAAAAGGGTTGTTCGATAAAGGCGTTATTTCCAGACAAGAATTAGAACAAGCAGAAGTATCTTATAATCAAGCAAAACAATCGTATAATGCAGCAAATCAAAATTACGAAATTGTAAGAACTGGTTCTACGCGTGGTTTAGGCAACTCAGCAAACACATTAATTAGATCTACCGTTTCAGGCATGGTGTTAGAAGTACCTGTAGAAGTTGGCAACCAAGTTATTGAGAGTAACAATTTTAATGAGGGTACTACCATAGCTTCATTAGCTGATGTAAACAAATTGATTTTTGAAGGCAAAATTGATGAGTCAGATGTTGGTAAAGTAAAAGAAGGCTTGCCGCTAGAGATTACTGTTGGAGCCGTTGAAAATCAAGTCTTTGACGCCACACTAGATTATATTGCACCTAAGGGAAATTTGGAAAATGGAGCTATTCAATTTGAAATAGAAGGTATTCTAAAAAAACAGGACAGTACTTTTATTAGAGTGGGCTTAAGTGCTAATGCTTCCATTATTTTGGCTAGAGCCGATAGTGTATTGGCAATAAAAGAAGCATTAGTACAATTTGACAAAGACACAAAAGCTCCTTTTGTTGAGATTAAAAATGGCAATGAATTTGAACGAAAAGATATTACACTTGGAGTTAGTGACGGCATTCAAGTGGAAGTTAAAGAAGGAATTTCTAAAGGTGATGAAATTAAAGTTTGGAATCAGTTGAAAGAGGAAGATACTAATTAGAAAATGTTTCTGATAAGGAAAATAATAACTGTAAGTATTACCATTGTAACTACTAACGTAATTATAAATCGTGTTCGCTTTTCTTTTTGAATCTTAGTTCTTATTTCTTCCTTTATCTGCTCTAATTCCGTTTTAGACACATCAGGCAAATCAAATTCATCTTTAGCATAGTTAGAATCTTCCACTAAGTGCTTTTTCTTTGTACGGATTTTATTCCGTAATGAAGATTTATGAGATTCGTTAGATTTTTGTCTCTTTTTAAATGCATTGAAGTGACCAGACATGATTTTATAATTTGGTACTCATTTCCAAAAGTTTTGTAACCGTTTTCCAATTCCTAATGGTAGTTGTTACTTTTAATTTACTTTCTATTAAATTATTTGTGAGCTTGGAATTGCTAACTTTAGTATCGTAACAAATGTAAACATGATTACCAATTATCTGGTAATTTGCATCTTCAAAATGTATTGCCTTTAGTTTTTCTAAATATTCTTTAAGTGGTTTCTCTGCCAAAAAAGCTACGTACAATTTATTTATATCCGTTTCTTTAGGCAAAAAAGGATTACTACTAAAAACAGTTTCTATTTCATCAGTCGTCCTGATCAGAACGGGTACATCAAAACCATATTTTTTAAAAATGGCTTCTTTGATTGCTTTTTCTATTTCATTTGAAGACATATTTGAAGAAAAAACCACATTTCCACTTTGTATGTATGTCGTACAATCTTTTAGACCTATCTTTTTTAAAAGCAATTTTAAATCTGCCATTAAAATTTTGCGATGCCCACCAACATTTATACCTCTTAAAATTGCTATATATGTTATCATTTTAACATCTCTATTAATTCTATTTTTTTACTTTTTTAATCAATTTGTAAGCCCAATCATAATGACTGCTTGTAGCTGAAATAAGATAAGCACCTAATGAAGTTGTACCCGTCCATTTATATCTCTTCTTTTCAAAAAGCTCTTCGTTAGTATGTTTTTCTATTAGCTTTTGAATTTTATTAAATGAATCATTGAATAGTTGTCTGGAAGTTTCCAAATTAGTATCCTGATACTTTTCAAAAATAACCCTATTTAAATCTGGTAATGTTTTCCAGGTATAACCTTTGGCAGGCATATCAGGATTTTCTCCACTCATGCCCACTTTATACCAATCTAAGAACATTAAATGCCAATGGTGTAAGTGTGCAAGGACATCTCTGATGTTGCGGTTCAAGGTACCTTTTGGAAAATCAGTGTGTTGTTCTTGGTCAGAAAAAGAGTCAACAAAGTCATTTAGTTTTCTAAAATTCTTTTGACTCAAATCTAGCAGTTCGGCTTTCGTTTTTGGTCTAGGCATGTTTGATAATCTTAAAATTACGGACTATAAATTTACCAAATAAGTACTAAATTCTAACCAAAATAACGGTATGATTTTTTACATTCTTTTAGTAATCAACCTTATTTGACCCATATGATTTGCCTGATGCTCCATTACATGATACCATGCCCAATGGTTATTCATATTACTTCTTTTTACATTGGCTTCAAACCATTTGTCATCTTTAGTTTTTAAGAGACGTAATGTTTCGTTACGCACTTCATCCCAAATTTTGAGGTAATAACTTATAGGTTTATCTTTAAATACTTCTCTTGCATTGCCTCCCAAACTTAGAGCAGTATCCCATTTTTCTTCCTCTTTATTAAAACCTCTATTTTCAAAAGTGTAGAGTTGATAGTACTTTTCTGTGGCTGCCAAATGATAAATTAAAGCACCTATTCTGTTCGCATCATCATCTAATAAAAAATCTGTTTCTTCTTGACTCAGATTGGCAACACTTCGGGTTACTCTACTTTTTAAATCTTCTAGCATAGAAACCATATTCCCTATTTGCGTTGAATATTCTTTTGGGGCTTTAATGGTTTGCCCTTGTACCGAAATAGTACACAGTAACATAGCAAGTATTGAAATTGACAAATATTTAATTTTAGTTTTCATTTATTTAAATTTTAAAATGGTTACGTATAGTTAACAATATTATAATGTTAAGTCATGATGAACTTGTTTGTTCATTGAGGCTATCTTTATTTTTTAATTGAATTTATAAAAGTTCAATCTTAGCAAACCTTGAATCTTCTCAATCTTCATGGCAAGTTAATAATCCGATTATAACAAATTGCTAAAATCAGATTACTTTATTATTGAAAGTGGATTGGTAGCCTTCCAATTACCTCTTGTAAAATCGGGAAACTTTTGCGGCATTCCTCCTTGAGCTACTGAAAGTTCGCTTAATGGAGAAACAGCACTCCAAAAACATCCTTCATATACATTTTGATCTAAAGGAATTCCCTCTTGAAGACATTCAACAATACGGTACATCATAATACCATCCATACCTCCATGTCCACTTCCTTTTGCCGCTTCATTTAACCTTTTATAAAGAGGATGGTCATATTTTTCATACAGTGATGCCAGCTGTTCTCCTTGTGCCCATTGGTGATGATTTTTAGTA
Organism: Aureibaculum sp. 2308TA14-22; assembly: GCF_040538665.1. NCBI lineage: Bacteria > Pseudomonadati > Bacteroidota > Flavobacteriia > Flavobacteriales > Flavobacteriaceae > Aureibaculum > Aureibaculum conchae. The sequence goes on along the minus strand of NZ_JBEWXT010000001.1, from coordinate 301,214 downwards.
GCCCCTTCAACACCACCTTCTAAGGCAACACGTGTAGGAAAGCCTGCAAGTGTACCTTTAGTACCTTGTATCAAATTATGACGTGAGTAAGGTCTCGGACTGGTTTCATCCCACTGTATCATAATTGTTCTTCCTAAATGTGTTTTTATGATAGAAGTATTCATATCTCCTCCTTTAAAATCCAATTGATTCCATTTATGATCTGCAGGGAATTCTTTTTCAGCATATAATTTTCTTCCACGAGCAGGTGTAGAAAAAGAAACTAAGCTTCCAAAATTATCTTCAGTACGTGCTAAATTCATATATTGAGCTACTGGTCCCAGACCATGCGTTGGGTACAGGTTGCCATTTCTTTTAGCATAATGATACGTTCTCCATGAACCCGTTCCGCGTTCTATCTGATTCATTTGACCCCTTAGCTCATGTATATAGGAAGCTTCAGCATGTAAAGGCTCTCCAATCACACCTAGTCTACACATATTTAGATACATCAATTCTTCCCTTGCATAGTTGACATTTTCCATCATCATGCAATGCTTTCCAGTAGTTTCAGATGTGTTAACTATATCCCACATTTCATCTAATGTAAGTGCTAGAGGAACTTCTACAAATGCATGTGCCCCTTTTTTCATAGCTTCAATGGCCATTGGAGCATGATTTTTCCAATTGGTTACTACAAATACCACATCAGGTTTAACCTCATCTAGCATTGTTCTCCATTTATTTTCTCCGCCATAATAGAGTTTGATATTTTTATGTCGCTCTCCAGCTCCAATTTTTTTTGCGGTGTCTCCCCATTTTTTTGCTTTGTCTTCGTAAAGATCACAGACTGCAACCACTTCTGTACCGGGTAATTCAGAAAAGAATTTTAAATGTCCCGGTCCTCTTGCTCCAACACCTATAAATGCCGCTCGCACTTTTTCTAATTTTGGTGCAGCAAAGTCGCCCATATACGTTTGCCTTACTGGCCTTCCAGATGTAATGGTTGACGATTTTGCCAACATTGGTGCCATTGTTATGGCCGCACTAGCTAATGAAGTTTTTCTAAGAAAGTTTCTTCTGTTAATGTTTTTCATCATTATTATTAATGTATTACAGTAAAGGTTTTTTAATTTTAATTCGTTTTCGACATCTTTAAGGCTAGTTTACCACCTATCCATGCCATTGGGATATATGCCAATAGTATGTCAACTACCGTAAACCAAGTTGGTCCAGGCAACATATAATTAATTACAATACCGCCTAACAAAAACAATACACCAATGGCTAAGGCAAATTTCATTTTGTTGTTGGCAGCTATAACACCTGCAATTAGTGCACCTACAAGCGTACCCAATGCATGAGCCAAAAACGGTAAAATAAAATACTTAGGGCCTAGCGTAGGCATAACTTCTGCAAAAGCTTCCATATCATTTACATCTACACCTTCTATTGGTAATATAATATGGCTTAATTTTATTATCCCCATATTTACAATACTACCGCCCAGCCACCCAGCTACAACGGCTAAAATATTTCTTAGAATTGGATTCATGGTTCTTGATTTTGAATTTAAACAACTAATTTAGTGAATAATAACTAAATAGAAATTACTACGAGCAATGCCACATCGTATGTGATAGAAGTTTATATTTAGTAGGCTCGTTAAAAGGATATAAACCTTTGCAAATTGGGCATACTGATTACTTCTTCTGGTTGCATAAGGTTTAAAGTTATCGTGTCAATTCTTACGCGTACTAAGCGTAACGTAGGAAACCCTACAGCCGCGGTCATTTTTCTAACTTGACGAAACTTTCCTTCGATAAGTATAATGCTAATCCAAGAATTGGGACGATGTCTACCTAGCCTTATTTTAGTGTCTGGCTCTGGCAAATTAGGAACATTCAATTTGGTAACTGTACAAGGTTTTGTAACATACTTTTCCCCATTAAGCCCTATTTCAACTCCAGTTTTTAACTTTTCGATAGCTTCTTTCGTAATTACGCCATCCAATTGGGCGTAATATTCTTTTTCTATACCCGAGCGGTTTATGACATCGCTTAACTTACCATCTGTGGTGACTAATAATAGGCCTTCAGATTTTTCATCTAAACGGCCAATCGGCATACTGCCTTCTGGAAAATTATATAGTTCACTTAAAAACCGTTTTTTTCGCAATTCACGCTCACAATTGGAATTGAATTGACTAAGAATACCAAATGGTTTGTAGAGTTTGAAATGTTTGTGTGGTTTATGGAGCATTGACTTTTATTATACTCAATTTTCTAATGATATCTGAGACATAAATTCTAATCTCCCATCCTCTAATGCCTTTACGCTACATCTAAACGTATCTTTTGACTGTAAATTTACAATTGAAAATTCATCAATATAATAATCGCTAATTTCATTCTTTCTTTTCAATTTATATTTTAAGGCATCTAGAGTTTTTATAAAACTTTCAAGATTTGCCTTAGTCATTGTGATATAATAATACCTAGTGGTTGGTATTCCCTTACTAAACATCTCTTTATACAGCCCTTCGTCTGAGATCCATTCCCTTTTGTAAATGGAGTCCGGCATATCAAGAGGGTCAATTGTTTCTTCTAATTCGACAGATGTTGTGTCGTGATTTTGAATTTTAACTTCTTCATAATCCTCAATACCAAGCACTTCTTCTTCATCAATTTCTTCAACGGGAAAATCAAGTTGATAATAGTCTAAAGTGTCTTTTGTTTTTTTACCAATAAGAATTACATCAACACCTGGCATCCACCTATATCCATTATCCAATAAATCAATTCCAGATATGGATTTATCAATTTCGAATGGATGGCGAGTAATCTTTTTTGATTCTATGGAACAACCTATTAAGGACGATAAGAATATTAATATTATAATGTATTTAATCATTTTAGGTATGGATACTTACAACTTTTAAATCTATGAAATTGACAGATATAAATGTCTAGTCATGACAACCGTTATTTGTCTATCAGTTGAGTTTTCAATTGAGCTTCAAATAATTTTTCAATATCGGACTTGCTTAAATTCTCTATATACTCAACATCATCTTTATTAAAATTACTACTAAAGAAAAAATTGGCGTTTCCAGTCATAGTGTAGTTCAAAATACTATCCAACTTAACTTTAAATTGACCGTCCGGTAGTTCCTCTATTTGCACTTTTGTCGCAATCCAAGTGCTTCTCTCTGGAATATCAACTGTGAACCTATATCCACCCACATTATCAGGTCTATAAAAGTACCTATTTAATTTTATGGAATCAATTTCTGAGGTTATGATGGTTTCGAAATCTGATTTCATATCATAACTATGCGACATTCTAGGTTGTGATGTGGCAATAAACGCAAAGCAACAAATCCCAACAATTATGGGTTTAAATATTTTATTGATTTTAGTAACACTTTTAAACTCCAAATTCCAATACTGATATGAGAAAGGCAACATAAATAGGGCAAATAAATCTGAATAATCTACCACGCGATTTATACCAATTCCGTTAGCGTGAGCAATGTCAAAAAGCGATTGTGAAAATTCTGATTTCCAAAACACAAATAAAAGTGCTGTAAAAATGTAAATGGACTTGATTCTTTTCGGAAAAAAACAACTAAAAAAATAAGGAAAGGCAAATAAGCCTGCAAAATCGGACAACTTACCTGTCAGATAATTATGGTATTCATATTTTAGGTATAAGTCGTTAATCAGTAAGAGAAATACTGAGACTAGAAATAGAATTCTATAGAGGTGTTTTTCCTGGATCATATTTTTTTATTAACTATTAAAAATTCCTGGGAACGTTCAATATGAAAGAACTATTATTGGGTGGATTCTAAGCTGGTTTCTAGTTCACCGATACTTTTTTTAAATGCGATCTTAACTTCGTTAATTCAAGTGTCGAAAATTCTTCCTTTATAGTTTCAAGAACTGAATTATCCTTTATTTTTAATCCTTTCGACATATAATTAAGCTTACGTTTCAAATTATAAAATAAATCAGACCATTTTACAATCCAAATTGAAATATTTTCATTTTCATTCTTCCAAAACAAATATGGATGATTAAACGCTTTATTAGCCCCTTTAAATTGCTGTTTACCTCGTGCATTTAAATCTGAACTTACCAAGATAATAGTATAATGTAATTGATCTGAAAAACTACCTTGATTCTCAATTTCGTACGCATATTTTTGAGCTTGTTCAATTTCTTTATGCCCAATTTTAACTCTTGGAGCTTTCAATTCAACTATCAAAACTTCTTTTTTGTCTTCATCAATAATTTTTTCACTGTATAAGAATAAGTCCGTTATTGATTTAGATTTACCTTTTACACTTTCTATGACGTTGTCATTTTTTTTCTTAGAAATTTCAGTTTTCATTACTTTATTTCTTAGGTCGAATAAATTCTTATAAAGTGATTTATCTGATAACAAATTTGTTGAATCATTATATTCTTCGCCAAAAACCCACAACATATTTTCAAGTATTTTGTGCAATTCCGTCCTCTCTTTAACGTGTTTAGATATATCTGTATAAATTAATTTTTCCAAAAAAGAAATTGATTGTAGTTTATTTACAACCTTTTCATTAAATAATAATAGATCCTCTAAATCTGCTCGGTCCATTATTTGTCTGAATTTTCCTATAAAGTCATCACTCAATTTTAGTATTGACTTTAATACTTCAGTAATATCTGTATTTCCTATTGCCCTATCAATAAGAGGGTAAACAACTTCACGCAATTTTTGATCATTCTGAAGAACCTGATATTTTTCTTCAACTATATAAGCTAATTTATCAAATACTATAGTTTTAGAAATAATCTTTTGCCTGCCGTTATGTTTCTTATATGGGTAATATTTATCAGAATGTAATTTATCTTGAAAATTCTCGTACTGTTGATTTCGTACTCTAAAAAAGTCGCTTACTATTATTTTAACATGTTTTCTGAAATGAGATACAACTGGGTCTAGATCTCCCATATCTAAGTTTCTGAACAAATTTGTTGGCAGAGTATCAATATTCAAATAAACAAACCAATCTCCGATTTGAGGATTTAGCCAATCAGCATCAAATTCATATCCTGTAACTATGGTTTTGACTCCAGCATTTGTTGAAGTAACAAAGACTTTTCTTTTATCTAATGTAGACTTCAGTTTGATAGCGTTTAGTTCTATTTGATGTGTTACCCCTTTTCTATCTTTATAATCAATAATTTTATTGGTAGGATCTCCATCAATAAAACTACTAGGATTTATTACATTATTATTCAAATGAAAATTAACCTTTTTGTTAAATATTAGCATTGGATAACTCTCAAAAAGAGCTAAAGGAAGATTCTCTTTTAAGAATTTTGCTGTGATTTTGTTTCGAATAGAATTCCCAGTTTCAACGTAATCAAACAGTTGAGTAATTGTTACCTGATAATATGTATCGTAATTTTCTCCTACCAAAATTTCTTCTATTGTATTTATTTCAATTTCATCAATATTCTGTGCAGAGCTGAAAACGGAATATTCTAATGGTATATTAATTTTTGAGTATGTATCATCATCAGAGTCATAGGCAATGGTTTCAATTTCTACTTTTTTACCAATTTGAAGCGAAGCAAACCTTCCAATCCCTTTACCGTCAACTTTATTTGCCGTACCAATATTCAATAACCTTTCTTTGACATCATTTATGTGAACCCCAACACCATCATCTTTAACCACAATTTTCTTTATAACTTTATCAGTTACCTCACTCGGTTTAGAATAGGTTATATCAATCCAAACATTTTCAGCAGAAGCTTGAATTGAATTATTTAACAATTCAGAAAAAGCAAAATACGTATTCAAATATCTAGTAAAAAGATCATTTATTAATCGTGAATTTGCTGTAAATTTCCTTTTCATTAGTTTTATTCGTTTAATTTTTGAAATATGTTATAACATTTTCATAAAATGTTGATTTATAGTTGCAATATAATTCTTTTAGTAAAATTATTTTACAAAAGATTCTACAAAATATAATCCGTACTTATGAAATTCGACTTCTTAGAATCCAGCAAATCTTGTAAAATTTTGTTGTTGTAATCATTATCCTTTGAAGCTACAAAAGTTCTGACAGAAAAAGAACGTAAAGCGTCGTGTACACTTAAGGTTGAAACCGCAGAATCTTTACGACCAGAAAAAGGAAATACATCTGGGCCACGTTGGCATAAACTGTTTAGATTTACTCTGCACACTAAATTAACACAAGCATCAATCAATTTAGATAATTGATTTACATCTTTACCAAATAAACTGACTTGTTGCCCATAATTAGAATCGGCTATTTCATCTAAAGGCTCTTGAAGATCTTTAAAAGTGCGAATGGGCACTACCGGTCCAAACTGTTCCTCTGCAAACACTCGCATGTCTTTAAACACAGGGTATAATACCGCTGGGAATATAAAATTATCATATTCTTCCCCACCTTTTTTATTAATTATAGTGGCCCCTTTTTCTTTGGCATCGGCAATCAATTCTTTTATATAATTGACCTTTCCAGGTTCAGGTAAGGGTGTTAAATCTACATCCATGTCCCAAGGATTGGCAAATTTTAAAGCATCTACTTTTTCACAAAAACGTTTGTTAAACTCTTCAGCGATATCTTCATGAACGTACAAAATCTTCAACGCGGTACAACGTTGTCCGTTATAAGCCAATGTACCCGCAACACATTCGTCAACCGCTAGTTCTAAATCTACATCTGGTAAAATAATCGCCGGATTTTTTGCTTCCAAACCTAATACCAATCGCAATCTGTTTGATTTTGGGTGTAACTTTTGCAACGCATTGGCCGATGTACTATGCCCTATTAACGCCAATACATCAACTTTACCTGTTTCCATAATTGGTGACGCTACTACGCTACCTCTTCCATAAATAATGTTTACTACACCTTTCGGGAAACATTCTTTAAATAGCTGCAATAATGGAGATAGCAATAAAACTCCATGCTTTGCCGGTTTAACAACCGTTGTATTTCCCATTATCAATGCAGGAATTAGCAAGCAAAAAGTTTCGTTTAGAGGATAATTATAAGGCCCTAAACAGAAGACAACGCCCAAAGGTCCTCTTTTAATATGTGCATTGATACCGCTGTTTTTCTCAAAGCGGGCACTATTTCGATCCATTTGTTTGTACTCTTCGATAGTATCGTATATATAATCTATGGTTCTATCAAATTCTTTTTGAGCATGATCAGTAGATTTACCAATCTCCCATAGTAAATATTTTACTACTTGGCCTCTTTCCTTTTTCATTAATTCAACGAATTTTTCCATACAAGCAATACGATCTTCAACTTTCATTGTGGGCCATACCCCTTGACCTTTATCATAAGCATTACAAGCCGCTTCAAGAGCCTCAACAGCTGTTTCTGTTTCCATATAAGGAATTGTACCTAACAATGTAGGTTTATAATCTTCCGTAGAAGAAATGGTGGAAAACACTTCAGTAGTTTTGCCTGTCCATTCTTTTAATTCGCCATCAATCAAATAGGTGTTTTGATGTAATGGTGCTGAAATTTTATATTGTGTTGGAATGTTCATTTTGAATTCGTTTTAAAAAGTAAAATTAGTGTTTTAAAAGACAAGGAATAGTAAGATTTATAAAAAGGATGTTTACTCAAAAAAAAATTAATTTCATGTAATCTATTATAAAATTCCTCTGCCGAGTACTAGGCAGAGGAATTGCATTTCCAATATCAAACCAAAAAGTCTTTTGGCTTTGTGTGGCAGAAATAGTTATTTCCGTTCTAACACAAACAATTCAGCAATTTTATAGGCAACATCAAACAAGTCCGTTGACTTTCCGTTTTTATTCATTGCTACAGCTACTGTTACATTATAATCTGGCAACAAAATTAACATTGCAGTAGAACCCATTGCTGTTCCTCCATGGTGAATAATATTTACTTCTCTATTATCTTTAAACACTTTCGTACTCTTATCAATTCGCCAACCCAACCCATAGTTTTGCTTATTTACAGTTCCATTTTTAAGTACAACAGGCTCAACTAACATTTTTGTTGTTGTTACATCTATTAATTTATTATTGAGAACTGCATTCCCAAATTTTACTAAATCAGATGGTGTAGAAAGAAAGCCTCCACCAGCAAATTTACTGCTACTATTCGTTTTGTAAGCTTCTTTTACCTTTCCTCCCTCAACGTCATAGAATTTTGCAATATTGTCCGTTGGATTGTCCATTCGGTCCGGCATTGTTTCAGACATAGCTAAAGGTTCAAACACCTCTGTTTGCATAAAGTCAAGAAAGTTCATTTTAGAAGCTCCTTCAATAACCCCACTTAATAAATTGTAATTATACGTCGAGTAACTAAAATCTGTACCTGGTTCAAATAGAAGTTTATCATCGTTAAATATAGAAATACTTTCCTCAATGGAACTGTACTCATCGTTATCATAAAACTCCCAAATAGGTAAACACAAACACATACCATAGTTTCTAATGCCAGATGTGTGCGATGCCAATTGTTCGACTGTTAATTTAGACAATTCATTACTTGCATACGGTACATGGTCTTTTACAATAGAATTTGGAGTAAGAATTTTGTCCTGAAACAAAACTCCTAATCCTATAGAAGTAAGGGTTTTGGATGTGCTGCCAATTCTATATTTAGTCTGTTCATCTGCCAGAATCCTTTTGCTAATATTTGCATAACCAATAGAATTTGACCAGATTATGCTATCATTCCTCCCAATAGCAACAGAAAGAGAAGGTGTTTTAAGTTTAACTAATTCTTCTTTTATTATTTTGTTTGCTCTAATTGCAGAAGGCTTTGAATAAAGAGTTTTAGGTTGAAAATTATCCAAAACTGGCATTTCAGTTCTGCCAAAGTTATGCGTAAAGACAGGTTCAAAAAGGAAATAACATAAAATCAGAAGTCCAATTGGTATAAGTATTCTTATTAATTTTCTCACTCGATTAGTTTCTTACAAGACGATAAAGTTACTTGTTTGTTACTTTTATGTCAAATTAATGTTACGATAGGAAACTTATTGTGATTATCTAAATAAGTAAAAGCTGTTGACAAAATTAATAATGAAATGTAATCACACTTAAACCAAAAAGTCAAACAGATCAGGTTTGTCATTAATATAATCTCCAAAAAAGTTATGAGCTTTCATTCTGGCAATAAGTGGTTCTAAATCTTCTTCATTTTTTAACTCAATACCCACCACCGCTGGGGCATTTTCTTTACTATGTTTTTTGGTATATTCAAAATGCGTAATATCATCATTTGGCCCTAAAATATCGACTACAAATTCCCTTAATGCACCTGCCCTTTGCGGAAAACGAATGATAAAATAATGTTTTAGATTAGCATACAACAAGGCTCTTTCTTTAATTTCAGCCGTTCTGGTAATGTCATTATTACTTCCACTAACAATACAAACGATATTCTTACCCTTGATTTCTTCCTTAAAATTGTCTAAAGCAGATATGGATAATGCTCCAGCAGGCTCAACAACAATAGCATCTTTGTTATACAGCTCTAAAATGGTTTGACACACTTTACCTTCTGGAATGGTTATCATGGTGTACAAATTTTCTTTGCAGATTTCAAAGGTCAAATCGCCCACTTGTTTTACAGCAGCTCCGTCTATGAATCTGTCTATTTTATCTAGAATCACTACTCTTTCTTGTTGTATCGCTTCTGACATTGACGGTGCTCCTAAGGGCTCTACACCAATAATCCTTGTATTAGGTGATAACTGTTTAAAAATACTTGATAGACCTGAAGCCAATCCACCACCACCTACGGCTAAAAAAACATAGTCAATTGGTACTTTGGTTTGTTCAATAATTTCTAAACCAACTGTTGCCTGCCCTTCTATAATTTTTACATCATCAAATGGGTGGACAAAAGTTTTATTCTGATCCGAACATAGCTTTTTTGCACTAATGGAAGCATCGTCAAACGTATCTCCTTTCAACACCACTTCAACAAAAGTGCCACCAAACATCTTAACTTGTTCTATCTTTTGCTTAGGTGTTGGTGTTGGCATTACAATTGTGCCTTTAATCTTTAGCTTATTACAAACAAAAGCAACTCCTTGGGCATGATTTCCTGCACTCGCACATACAATTCCGTTTTCAATTTCTTTTGTAGATAAGGAGCTAATTTTATGATACGCTCCTCTTATTTTATAACTTCTAACTTGTTGTAAATCTTCTCGTTTTAATAACACATTAGCCCCAAATTTTTTTGAAAGATTTAGGTTTTTCTGTAAAGGTGTTTTTACTGCTACATCTTTTAAAATCTTTGCAGCTTGTTTTACGGATTCTAAGTTTATATTATTATGAGTGTTTTTTTTCATTCAATTATTGTGCTAACCTCATACAATTTCCTAAAAGACCTCACAGGTTTTTGAAACCTGTGAGGTCTTACTTTTATATTTACAATTCTAACTTTTAATAGTTATTTAGACTATTTTCTTCATGGCTGTCATGGAAGCTCTTAAACTTTCTCCTATTTCCTCAACTGGATGTTGTCTGATTTCTTTGTTAACCGCAATCAACTCTTGATTTTCAACGCCAGCATCTTTGCCTTTTCCAAAAAATGTACCAATTACATCGGTATCTATGCCTTTCATAAAATCAGTCAATAATGGTTTACACGCATGATCAAATAAATAGCATCCGTATTCTGCAGTGTCAGAAATAATTCTGTTCATTTCAAACAATTTTTTTCTGGCAATAGTATTGGCAATCAACGGTGTTTCGTGTAACGATTCGTAATAAGCCGATTCTGGTTTAATACCCGCTTCTGTCATAGTTTCAAATGCCAATTCAACACCTGACTTTACAAAAGCAACCATAAGCACGGCATTATCAAAATATTCTTGTTCTGCTATATTTTGACTTGTGTTTTCAGTTTTTTCAAATGCGGTTTCACCAGTAGCTTCCCTCCAACTTAATAAGTTTTTATCTCCATTAGCCCAATCTTCCATCATGGTTTTAGAAAAATAACCATTCATAATATCATCCATGTGTTTTTCAAATAATGGACGCATAATTTGTTTTAAAGCTTCGGATAACTGAAACGCTTTTATTTTGGCCGGATTAGACAATCTATCCATCATGTTAGTAATACCACCATGTTTTAAAGCTTCGGTGATGGTTTCCCATCCGTATTGGATCAGTTTTGAAGCATAACCCGCATCAATTCCTTTTTCGGTCATTTTATCAAAAGACAAAATAGAACCTGTCTGTAATAAACCACAAAGAATAGTTTGCTCACCCATCAAATCTGATTTTACCTCAGCAACAAAAGAAGAGTTTAGCACCCCTGCTCTATCTCCTCCCGTTCCAGCAGCATAGGCTTTTGCTTGAGCAAAACCTTTTCCTTCAGGGTCATTTTCAGGATGTACCGCAATTAGCGTAGGTACTCCAAATCCTCTTTTATATTCTTCACGCACTTCTGAGCCTGGAGATTTTGGAGCAATCATAATTACTGTGATGTCTTTTCTAACCTGCATTCCTTCCTCTACAATATTAAAACCGTGTGAATACGATAATGTAGCTCCCTTTTTCATCAAAGGCATAACGGCTTTTACAACATTAGTATGTTGTTTGTCAGGTGTTAAATTTGAAACCAAATCAGCAGTTGGAATCAATTCGTCATAAGTACCAACCGTGAAACCGTTTTCACTTGCATTTTTAAACGATGCTCTCTTTTCTTTGATAGCTCCTTCTCTTAATGCATAAGAAACATCTAAACCTGAATCACGTAGATTTAAGCCTTGGTTCAGTCCTTGAGCACCACAACCTACAATTACAATTTTTTTGCCCTTTAAGGCTTTTACACCTTCTGAAAATTCCGATTGATCCATAAAATCACATTGTCCTAATTGTTCTAATTGTAATCGTAAAGGAAGTGTGTTAAAATAATTTATCATTTTTTAATACTTTATTATTGTTTGATTAATTTTTTTGATGTTACCCATAAGTATAACGCCCCTAATGAGCTTCGCTCGGTATCTTCAAGGGGACAGCTATTCATATTAGTTAAATTCATGTAATAATTCTGAAATTGCCATTTTAGATCTTGAAATGGCGATTCGTCCAGAGCGAACGAATTGCAATAGACCGTATGGTTTTAATTTGTCATGCATATTGTCTATCTCATCTTTAAGACCCGTAGCTTCAATCACAAAATAGTTAGGTGTGATGGCAACAATATTTGCTCTTCTAAATTTTAATCTGCTCTGAATATCTTCATCATATAAATGTTTTGAAGAGATCTTAAACAAAGCCGTTTCCTGATAAATAATCTCGTCCTCAGTATGCGAATAAGCTTTAATCACCTCAATCTGCTTTTCCAATTGACCGATTAATTTGTCAGCTTGAGACTTAGTAATGTTAACCACAAAAGTAAATCGATGTACATCTTCAATTTCTGATTTAGAAACCGTCATACTTTCAATGTTGATATGACGCTTTAAAAATATTGCAGAAAGACGGTTTAATATGCCTATATTATTTTCGGTATATACCGAAAAAGTGAATTTTTGAATATCTTCCATAATTAGCTTAATCTTATATCTGAAACACTTGCCCCAGAAGGAATCATAGGGAATACATTATCTTCTTTTTCTACACAAACTTCTAAAAAGTACGCATCTTTTGAGTCCATCATTTTCTGAACTGCAGTTGCCAAATTTTCACGTTTAGAAACACGTTCCGCTTCCATATGATAACCCTTTGCAATAGTCACAAAATCAGGATTTACCATTTCTGTTGAAGCATATCTCTTATCAAAAAATAACTGTTGCCATTGACGTACCATTCCTAAAAATTCATTATTCAATACAACAATTTTAACAGGTACTTTTGTTTGGTAAATAGTGCCGAGTTCTTGAATTGTCATCTGATAACTACCGTCACCGATAATGGCTACCACTTCTCTATCCGGTTGTCCCATTTTGGCTCCAATGGCTGCTGGTAACGCAAAACCCATAGTACCTAAACCACCAGATGTAACATTACTTTTAGATTGGTTAAATTTTGCATATCTACATGCTATCATTTGATGCTGACCAACATCAGAAACTATTATAGCATTACCTTTTGAGGCTTCGTTAATCTCTTTTATAACTTCAGCCATTGTCAATCCATCCTTTTCTGGATGCAAATCATTTTTAATGACTTTATTAAATTCAATTGTCATGTGCTCTTTAAACTCTTCCATCCAATCTGGATAAGAATTTTTATCGATTTTTGGTAAAATTTTAGCCAGCGTTTCTTTTACATCACCTAAAACGGCAACATCTGTTTTTACATTTTTATCAACCTCAGCTGGATCAATTTCAAAATGGACAATCTTAGCCTGCTTGGCATATGTATTCAAATCGCCTGTTACACGATCATCAAATCGCATTCCGATAGCAATTAGTGCGTCACATTCATTCGTCAATTTATTAGGTCCATAATTTCCGTGCATACCCACCATTCCTACATTTAAAGGATGGTCAGTTGGTAAAGCCGATAACCCCAAAATAGTCCAAGCCGATGGTATTCCTGCTTTTTCGATAAAGGCCTTAAACTCTGCTTCTGCCTTTCCTAAAATAACACCTTGTCCGAAAACAATCATTGGTTTTTTAGCATTATTAATAATTTCGGCAGCAGCATTAAGAGCATACTCTTTTACTTCGGGGGTTGCTTTATAGCTTCGCACCGAAGTACATTTTTTATAATCAAAATCAAATTTATCAAACTGAGCATTTTTGGTAATATCAATTAATACAGGTCCTGGTCTCCCAGAACGAGCAATATAAAATGCCTTTGCCATAATTTCAGGTATTTCAGAAGCTTTGGTAATTTGATAATTCCATTTGGTAACAGGCATAGAAATACCAATAATATCCGTTTCCTGAAAAGCATCAGAACCCAATAGGTGTTTTGCTACTTGACCCGTAATACAAACCATAGGCGTTGAATCTATTTGAGCGTCTGCAATTCCTGTAACTAAGTTGGTTGCTCCAGGACCCGAAGTTGCAATTGCAACACCTACTTTACCTGTAACCCTAGCATAACCCTGAGCCGAGTGCGTAGCCCCTTGTTCGTGGCGTGTTAATACATGTTGTAATTGATCTTGATATTTATATAACTCATCATAAACAGGCATAATTGCTCCGCCAGGATAGCCATATATTAAATCAACCCCTTCTTCCAATAAACATTTTATAACGGCCTCAGCACCCGAAATGTTTACTTTTTTTGAAGTTGTAGTCTTTTTAACAGTTTGTGTTTCTGTACTCATAATTTATATATTAGAACTCGTCTGTTACACATCCTTTAGATGCAGACGAAACCGTTTTTGCATATTTGTATAATACTCCTTTATTAAATTTTAAATCGGGTTGTTTCCAATTGGCTTTTCGTTGTTTAAGTTCCTCTTCAGATACATTTACTGAAATGTTATTGGTTTCTGCATCAATAATTATTTCATCACCATTTTCAACCAAAGCAATTGTACCTCCATCTTGTGCCTCGGGCGTAATGTGCCCAACCACAAAACCGTGCGTGCCACCAGAAAAACGGCCATCTGTAATCAATGCCACATCTTTGCCCAAACCAGCACCCATAATGGCTGAGGTGGGTTTTAGCATTTCCGGCATTCCAGGACCACCTTTGGGTCCTTGGTATCTAATGACTACCACATCACCCTTTTGAACTAGCCCGTCTCTGATGCCATCATTAGCATCAAACTCACTTTCAAAAACTCTAGCTGTCCCTTGAAAACGTAAACCTTCTTTACCTGTAATTTTTGCTACACTACCCTCTTTGGCCAAATTGCCAAACATGATTCGTAAATGTCCAGTAGCTTTAATTGGATTCTCTAACGGCTTTACCACATCTTGATTTTCAGCCAAATCAGGAACATCCAATAAATTTTCTGCTAGGGTTTTACCTGTTACGGTTAAACAATCTCCATGTAATAAGCCTTTTACCAACAAATATTTTAATACAGCTGGGATACCACCAACGCGATGCACATCTTCCATTAAATATTTACCACTTGGTTTTAAATCTGCCAAAAATGGTGTTGTATCACTTATATGTTGAAAATCTGCTAATGTGAATTCGATATTTGCAGCTCTGGCAATAGCCAAAAAGTGCAATACCGCATTGGTCGAACCTCCAAGAATTGTGACTAATCTCACTGCATTTTCCAACGATTTTCTAGTAACTATATCCGATGGTTTTATATCTTTTTCCAGTAAAATCCGTATGGCTTTTCCAGCAGCGATACTTTCCTCCTCTTTATCTTTGCTAATAGCAGGGTTTGAAGAATTGTACGGCAATGCCATTCCCAATGCTTCAATAGCTGAAGCCATTGTATTTGCAGTGTACATTCCACCACAAGCACCTGCTCCAGGAATTGCTTTTTGTATGATGGCTCTGTATTCCGTTTCTTGCATTGTCCCAGCAACTTTTTCGCCCCAAGCTTCAAAAGCAGAAACAATGTCCAATTTTCTATCATTATGACAACCAGAAGCTATTGTACCGCCATATACTAAAATAGAAGGTCTGTTTAATCGTAACATTGCCATTAACGCTCCAGGCATATTTTTATCGCAACCTACCACTGTTACCATACCGTCATATGCCATTGCTTGAACAACGGTTTCCATAGAATCAGCAATCACATCACGTGAAGGTAAAGAAAAACGCATCCCAGGCGTACCCATAGAAATACCATCACTTACACCAATGGTATTAAAAATCAGCCCAACTACATCAGCTTCTTTAGTCCCTTCTTTAACCAGTTTAGCCAAATCGTTCAGGTGCATATTACAAGGATTTCCCTCATACCCTGTACTTGCAATACCAACTAAAGGCTTGTTAAAATCTTCATCCGTTAACCCTACTGCATGTAACATGGCTTGTGCCGCTGGCTGTGTATCATCTTGGGTTACAACTCTACTGTATTTATTTATCATAAAACGTTATTATCAATTTGGGTAGTACTCAAATTTTATTATGAACGTACGAAAATAGTTTTTACATGAACTCTTTTATTACTTTATACTATCTCTGCATTAAATTCAATTTACCAATTCACACATTATTTACTGATTTTCAGAATTTTAAATAAAAAAATAAATTATATTCAATTCAAAAAAAAACCTCCCTAAAATTAGGAAGGTTCTTATATTTTGAAAAAATATTACATTCCTAGTCACTGCGATTTAATAATCACAATACTAAGAATACTATTATTTGTTAAATTTCTTGTTTTCATTTCTGCGACAAATGTTATTAAATTATTTTTAAATTCCTAACATTAGAGTAAAAAATTATTCTTCAGGCACAAACACCAACTTCCTCCCAAACCCTTTAATCACTTTCTCATTCATCAGCATCGATACGAACTCGCCATTATTAAATTTTTCAGCTTGGTCTTTATAATGTTTACTCAATACATTACCAGATTGCCCAGTAGGCAAAATACTCATACTATTTTCTATATCAGAAAAGTCAATTACCCTACGGGTAGAAGGACCAGAAGTTACTTGGTAATAACCTGTGCTATCCAATTTAAAACCCAAATTATTAATTACTTCAGATCCTCCGTTAATTTCAAAAGGGCCAACATTAAAATACTTTCGCAAGGCAGCAACTTCGCCCATTGGGTGTTTGTGTTCTAAGGTATGAACTTTGTTCCATGTCCATTGATCAACAGATTTTCCTAGTTGATTTTCTAAAAATACAACAGTATTTTTAATGGATTTTGTAATAATATCTTGTTTGGTTTCTACTCTATTCTTTGTATCAATATCATCCCACCAAATGGAACTGTCTTTAGCCATTTGTACAGCATTGATCTCTTTTTGTAAACGGTTATTGAGAAATAAATCAAAACTCTGCCCCATTTCATCTTTAAAGGTATTGACCAAAAACTCATAGATAAAGCGATTGTAAATGGTTGGAGCTACAATTTCTAAGTTGTAGTTGCCATCCCAGTTTTGAAGAGTTTGGATTGCCTTTTTCTCCACATCATTAAAATCATCCGCCTTAACACTACTTAATGCATTTTCTACGATTGTTGGTGTTACCGCACTTGTAACATCATTAATCATTACCATTATATCTTCTTTGGTAAAATCGTTTTTGGCTTCCAACAATTGTACGATTCGTTTTGCTCTGTCTTCTGGCAAATAATAGCCAGGGTATAACATTCCAGCAATAGAATCGGGTTGATTATTGGCTGAATACACATAATTACCTTTCGGGTTTATGGCTTGTGGATTTTGCGAAAAATCTAAATATTCTATTTTTTCATCGGTTCCACTTGCTCCGTTTAGTATGGTTTTAGAGTTAACACTATCATTTAATTTATACAACTTTGCGGCAGCAAACCATGCAATATTATCATCAGTATCGCCATACATGATGTTTAAACCTGGTGCGTGAATTAATGCTGTTGCATCCTTAAAATTATGCAATGATGTTGCATGTGACATGCCATACGAGGCTTCTAACATTTTATTCGGCAATTGTGTGTAGACCCAACTCATGGCTATAGGGCGTTCATCGACAATATGCTCAATAATACCATTCATTATCGGGCCGTGTTTGCTGACTTTGATTTGATATTTGACAGGTTTTGAATCTTTAACTTTAATTTCTTTGTCTACCATTTTATAGGTTTCATATCCATTAGGAGTTTTGTATTCGTTTTCATTTTGTGGATTGTTTTCTTCAAAATAGAAATCAACATCATCATTTTCAAACATAGTTACTCCAAAGGCATACTGCCTATTGTGAGCCAACAAGGGAAATGGTGTTAATGCTAAATTATAACCATACATTTCATAATTAGGCGTTTTTATATGCGACTGATACCAAACCGATGGTTGCCCGAAACCAATGTGCGGATCATTAGCTAAAATTACTTTTCCATTTTTGGTTTTTTCTGGTCCAATTACCCATGCATTACTTCCTATAAAAGGTGAAATAGGTAAATTGTCATAGATTTCATTAACTGCTTGTGCTAATCCTTTTTCTAAAATAGGATTAACCTCATTTTTAATTAGAGTACTGTTCTCAGTAATGGAGATATTTAATTCTTTCAAATATTCATCACCTAATTTTTCTTTAATTTCCGTTAACAAAGGATCCGTTCTGTGAGCAATCGCAAAACTAAAAGCCATATAACCAAATACATTGTAAACATCGTTCAAGGTATATTCTTCCTTATCTAAACCCAATAGGTAAAACTCTATAGGTTTTGGTCCGTTTTTTATATATTGATTAATACCATCTAAATACGCCATAGTCTGTTTATATGCCTCTGAATTTTTATCTAACTCAGCAATGGTTTTCACAGATGCTTCTTCAATACCCAAGCTTGAAAAGAGCTTGTCGGTTCTAACTAATTCTTCTCCAAAAAGTTCCGATAGCCGCCCTGCAGCTAAACGTCTTATTACCTCCATTTGCCAGAGTCTGTCTTGGGCATGTACATAACCAAAAGCCCTACGAGCATCCAATTCATTTTGAGCGTAAATATGTGGTATTCCGTAATCGTCATAAAAAACTTCAACCTTATCCTTTAGAGAAGTTAACTTTAGTTCGCCATTGTAAGTTGGTTTTAGACTTTGTACAAAAAAGTAGGCTCCTATCGCAATTATTACAAGTAGAATTAATAAGTATTTAAGAAGTTTTTTGAGAATTTGCATTTAAGTTGGATGTTTTCTCAAATATAAGGAAAAAGAAGTGTTCAGTTGGCAGTAGCAGTTGGCAGTATTACAGAAAAAACCTCCCAAATAAAATTTGGGAGGTTTTTCTATTTTTTTTCGCTATAAATAGCCCCTTTCCTTCGGAGAGGGGTTGAGGTGAGGCTTTTCTGCTAAAACTCCTCTTCTCCATCACGTATTGGAACCGTTTGTAAGGTAAAATCTTGTCCGTCCCATAGTTCTCCATTTTCATCTAGCTTACTATAATCATAAGGCCAACGGTGCACTGCTGGAATTTCTCCAGGCCAGTTACCATGAATATGCTCAACTTGAGTAGTCCACTCTAAAGTAGTGGCTCTCCAAGGATTTTTAGGTGCTCTTTTTCCTTTATAAATACTAAAGAAGAAGTTTGCCAAAAATATAATTTGAGCCAACCCGCCAATGATGGCAAAAATGGTCATTACTTTATTAATGTGCAACAAATCATCAAAAATTGGGAATGCTGTATTGTTATAGTAACGTCTTGGTAATCCTGCCAACCCTACAAAATGCATTGGAAAGAAAACACCGTATGCAGAAATTGCCGTTATCCAAAAATGAAGATACCCTAAATCTTTATTCATCATTCTACCGTACATTTTCGGAAACCAATGATATACACCAGCGAACATCCCAAAAATAGCAGAAACACCCATTACCAAGTGGAAGTGAGCTACTACAAAATAAGTATCATGGACATTAATATCAATAGCACTATCTCCCAAAATCAATCCTGTTAAACCACCTGTAATAAAGGTAGAAACAAAACCAATAGAATATAACATGGCAGGGTTCATCTGTAGATTACCTTTCCATATCGTGGTTGTCCAGTTAAATGCTTTTACCGCTGATGGTATTGCTATTAATAATGTTGTAAATGTAAATACAGAACCTAAGAAAGGATTCATACCTGTAACGAACATGTGGTGACCCCAAACTATGGTTGATAAAAACGCAATGGCAATAATTGAAATAATCATCGCTCTATATCCAAATATTGGTTTTCGAGAATTTGTTGCCAATACTTCAGAAACAATACCCATTGCAGGTAAAATAACTATATATACTTCCGGGTGGCCTAAAAACCAAAATAAGTGTTCAAAGAGTACTGGTGAACCTCCTTTATAGTGTAATACTTCACCTGCTATATAAATGTCTGATAAAAAGAATGAAGTTCCAAAACTTCTATCCATAATTAACAACAAAGCTGCGGACAATAATACTGGGAAAGAAACTACACCTATAATAGCGGTAACAAAAAATGCCCAAATGGTTAATGGTAACCTTGTCATTTTCATTCCGATTGTTCTTAAATTTAATACCGTAACAATGTAATTTAAGGCTCCCATTAATGATGAAGCAATAAAAATTGCCATAGATACTAACCATAAGGTCATACCTAAACCAGAACCAGAAATGGCTTGAGGCAAGGCACTTAATGGTGGATAGATTGTCCATCCAGCATTGGCTGGTCCAGTTTCAACAAATAATGAAATTACCATAATTACACTGGATATAAAGAACAACCAATACGATAACATATTTAAGAATGGAGATGCCATATCTCTTGCACCAATCTGAAACGGAATTAATAAGTTACTGAATGTACCACTTAAGGCCGCCGTTAATACAAAAAATACCATGATGGTACCATGTATGGTAACTAAAGACAGGTACATATCTGGCGTCATAACACCACCTTCGCCAGCTCTACCTAAAAATGCTTCTATAATACTAAAAGATTGTTCAGGATAAGCTAATTGCAAACGAAATAACATAGACATAAACACGCCTATACAACCCATAACAATACCTGTAATAAGGTATTGCTTAGAAATCATTTTATGATCTTGACTAAAGATGTACTTTGTTACAAAAGTTTCTTTATGATGATGATCTGACATATTATAAAATATTTATTTTTTTATTATTTAGTATTCAGTTGAGCAAAAGTTTTTTGAGTTGCTAACCATTTATTAAAGTCAGCTTCTTCGTCAACTACAACCTTTAATTGCATATTGTAATGTGAAGAACCACATATTTTATTACATAAAATTAGATAATCAAATTCTACGGCTTCCTCTCCTTTCTCTTCTCTAAGTTTATTAATGGCATCAAACTTTGCCTTAGTGTCTTCATTTAAACGCATTTCAGCAGTAGTAATCGTTGGCGTAAAAGCAATTTCAGTTACCATGCCAGGAACGGCGTTCATTTGTGCCCTAAAATGAGGCATATATACCGAATGTAATACATCTTGAGAACGAATCTTAAAAATTACTTTTCTTCCTTTTGGAATATGAAGTTCTTTGACAAATTTACCTTCATTAACTACTAAAGGAATATCATCGGCAGCATTTTTATCGGTCATGTCAACACCCATAGTATTTGTTCCTTCTATAAAACGAACATTGGCAGCACCTAGCTGATTGTCTTGTCCAGCGTATCGTGCATCCCAAGAAAATTGCTTTCCGTAAAGTTCGATAAATATCGGATTTTCTGCGTCTGAAGAATCCATTACATTATTCCATGTCCAAATACCGTAAATTATAAATCCAGCAAGAACAATAGCAGGTATTACGGTCCAAATCGTTTCTAATTTATGGCTATCAGCAAAGAAAAAGGCTTTTCTATTATTAATACCTCTATATTTAAATGAAAAATAGAATAATATTAATTGCATTATAAACTGTACCACCAAAATCAATCCCATTGTCCATTTAAACAATACATCTATATGGTATCCTTCTTCAGAAGCCGACTGCTCAGGTAATAAGACTATTCTACCTTGAACCAAAGTATAGATCATTAATCCGTAAATAAAGGCCATAAGACCAAGCATTAACCATCCGTTAATGTTATTTTCTTTTTCTGTAGCGGTTTGATTATCAACTTTTGTTAAACCTAATAATTTTACAAATTGCCAACAAGCAACAATTAAAACTACAAAAATGATAATATAAAATAATGCCTTCATCTGTTACGATTGATATTTTTAATAATGGAAAACTTCACTTTCTTTAATAAACGGATTCTCTTTCGGATGCAACGGTGCTTTTGTAAGCGAATTGAACACTACAAAAATAAATAAGCCTGTAAAGAACAATAATGCTCCTATTTCAGGGATACCAAAATGCCAATGACTACCTACGGTACCAGGATTAACCATTACAAATACATCTAAATAATGGCCTGCTAAAATTATGATTCCGGCCAGAACTACAAACCAAGGAATTCTCTTATAGTCGCTGTTCATCAATACCAAGATTGGGAATGCAAAATTCATAATTACCATTCCGATAAATAGTGGTTGATACTCACCGATTAACCTCGGATAAAAATACGTTGCCTCTTCAGGAATGTTAGCATACCACTGTAGCATAAATTGAGCATACCAAAGGTATGTCCAGAAAATACTAAAGGCAAACATGTATTTAGCTAGATCATGAACATGGCTATCATTAACCTGAGGCAAATGACCTCTAGATCTTAAATAAATAGTAACCAATGCTATTACGGTTATAGCCGAAACAAACATACTAGCAAAAACATAGAATGAATATAATTGACTAAACCAGTGATGGTCAATTGACATTAACCAGTCAAAAGCCATAAACAATTCTGAGACTAAAAAGACAACCAAAAAGACAACAGACAAGTTAAAACTCTTGTTAAAATATTTAATATCTCCTGTTTCATTTAGCATTCTAGAGCTTTTTAGGATAAAATGCCTAAACCCAACCCAAATTAAAACATAAATAACTGCTCGAATTAAAAACCATGGTACATTTAACCACCATTCTTTGGTTTCCATAGCAAAATCATAGTTTTCTGCAGAAGGATCTGAAGTTACAAACATCCATGCAAACATATGATTCCAATGCATTGCAGACATCACTAAAAATGCCAAAACAATTAAAGAGCCAATGCCTATATAACCTGTTACTCCTTCCATAACCCTAAACAACACTGGTGACCAACCTGCACTTGCCGCTCTTTGAATGGCATAATATACCAATGCACAAACACTGATTAATAAAAAGAATATCATAGGCACATAAATAGCTGTCCAAGGTCTGTTTTTAGCTTGGTCTAAAACATGTTCATAATGTGCATTCTCATCACCATGGGCGTTATCATTGCCGTGTTCTGCATCTTTCGCTCCTTCGATGGCATGAGTATCTGCGGTTGTATGTTCATCTGCTGATACTCCATGAGAATCATCAGCGTTGTGCAACATTTCTTTTACGTCGTCAACCGTTTTTGGACCTGTTAAAAAGCCATACCCTATACCTAATGCACCAATAATCATTAGTGCAAATGTGAAGGTTTTTAATCTACTTGAAACTGTGTACATATCTTTTTAATTCTTGCTAAATCAATATTATTTTAACAAATCATTTCTTAATTTCTGAACATATGCGGTAACTTGCCAACGTTCTAAATCATTTAATTGAGACGAATGCGATCCCATTATACCTCTACCATACATAATTACATGGTAAGTACTACCTTCTGTAATTACTCTGTCTTTATAATTAGGAACCCCAAGAAATTTCTCGTTTTGAACCAAAACACCTTGACCATCGCCTGTGTTACCATGGCAAGAAGCACAATAAATACCATATAAATACTTACCTTGATCCATATTCTTTTGGGATATTTTGGCAATAGAATCCGTTGGTGCTTTTTCCCATAACGGTGAACGTACAGAATCTCTAGCGTAAGCATATCCAACTTCTGAATTTGGAACATCATAAGTGGTTTTCCCTCTAGCAATAGTACCTTCTACAGGTAGTTGAGCAGAAATTCCATCTTTAAAAACTGGATTGGTAGAATACGTTTCGTAAGGTACGGCATCGTACATATCGGTATCACCCATGTATTGCACTTCTCTAGTTCTTTGGCTATCACCAGCACAAGATACCATCAGTACTACTAATGCTACTATTGAAGTATATTTGATAAAACTTTTCATCATTATTATTTAATGTTTTTCTTTCACTGAAATTTCTTCAGCACCTGTTTTTTCTAATAAGGCAATCACTGCATCTTCGTTATCGTTAACCGCAACTTCCATAAGGAACTTATCATCCGTTGTTCTAGGGTCAGGATTGTCCGCTGTTTGAAACGGCCATATTTTACTTCGCATATAAAAGGTAATTACCATTAAGTGGGCTGCAAAAAATACAGTCATTTCAAACATTACCGGCACAAATGCAGGCATGTTTTCTAAAAAACTAAAACTAGGTTTACCACCAATGTTTTGTGGCCAATCTGCTATCATAATATAGTTTAAAAACCAAATTGCAAAAGCCAAACCAGTTATCCCATATAAAAAAGCAGTTATAGCCATACGTGTTGGTGGTATGCCCATTGCTTTCTCTAAACCGTGAACCGGAAAAGGAGTATATACCTCTTCAATATGATGGTGTGCAGCTCTTACCTCTTTTACGGCATTTAAAAGCACATCATCATCATCGTACAATGCATGTATTACTTTAGAACTCATAATTACGATTTAAGTTTATTAGCTTGTCCTGCCCAATCATCTCTTTGTGCCCTACCTGGGAAAGAACCTGTGATCGAATCTAACAAGTCATATTCTTTATTTGTCATTTTACCAACTTGTGCAAACGTATAAATGCCTATTTGGTTTAATGTTTTTTCCATTACTGGACCAACACCACTTATTTTTTTAAGATTGTCAGCTTTTTGTGTTGCAGCGTCAAATGTCCCGATACTTTCTAATAAAGCGTTTGTCTTAGATTGTTTATCATCATCCGAAGTTTTTTCAATCTTAATTTCTTCTTTGACAATCTTTTCTTTAATTATAATTGGTTCTTTATTAACCTTAGCTTTAACAGCACTTGGATTGTCTCTTTCTCTTTTGTAATTATTACCCGATGATTTTAATATGGATTTTACTTCAGCTTGAGCAATCACGGGGAATGTCCTTGCATAAAGTAAAAATAAAACAAAGAAAAATCCTAACGTACCGATAAAGATCCCTATATCAACAAATGTAGGTGAGAACTGTGTCCATGACGATGGTAAATGCCCTCTACTTAAGTTGATAACAATAATATCAAAACGCTCAAACCACATACCAATATTGATAAAAATGGCAATGATAAATGTCCAGATATAATTAGTTCTTATTTTCTTAAACCAGAATAATTGAGGAATTATTGAGTTACAGATAATCAACGACCAAAACGCCCACCAATACGGTCCTGTTGCAGCACCTACTGATAAATATACAAAGTCTTCATAGCTACTACCTGTGTACCATCCTACAAACAATTCAGATAGATAGGCAACGGTTACAATACCGCCAGTAACTAAAATTACCTTGTTCATGTTTTCTATGTGAACTCTAGTAATATAATCTTCAAGATTACAAACTTTACGCATGATCAATAATAAGGTCTGTACCATTGCAAAACCTGAGAATACCGCACCTGCAACAAAATAAGGTGGATACACCGTACTGTGCCACCCTGGTATTACTGATGTGGCAAAGTCAAACGATACAATAGTATGTACTGAAAGTACTAATGGTGTTGCTAAACCAGCTAATACTAAAGAAACTTCTTCAAAACGTTGCCAATCTTTAGCTTTTCCACTCCATCCAAAACTAACTAAACTGTAAATTTTCTTTTGGAAAGGTTTAGTAGCTCTATCTCTAATCATGGCAAAATCAGGCAATAAACCTGTCCACCAAAATACTAATGATACTGATAAATATGTTGAAATTGCGAATACATCCCATAATAATGGTGAGTTAAAGTTTACCCATAACGAACCTAATGGATTGGGAACTGGTAAGGTATAGAAACCGTTCCAGATTCTACCCATATGTATTAACGGAAACAAACCTGCTTGAAAAACCGCAAAGATGGTCATAGCTTCCGCAGAACGGTTAATACCCATTCTCCATTTTTGACGGAAAAGTAATAATACCGCTGAGATTAATGTACCAGCGTGACCGATACCTACCCACCAAACAAAGTTGGTAATATCCCAAGCCCAGTTAATTCTATTGTTTAGACCCCAAACACCAATACCTGTACCAATGGTATAAGCAATAGCACCAACTCCCCAAAGAAAGGCTACTAGTGCAATGATAAAAGCAATCCACCAACTTTTATTGGCTTTACCTTCAATTGGAGCGGCTACGTCTAGTGTAATATCATGGTAAGTCTTATCTCCCGTGATAATTGGCTCTCTAATAGGTGCTTCGTAATGACCCATAATTATATTGTATTCTTAATTATTATTATGATTCGTTTGTATTTCTAACATCTAATTGATAGAACACATTAGGCTGTGTACCTACAAAATCCAATAAATGGAAAGTTCTATCATCTTCTTTAATATGTGCTACTTTACTTTCTTTATCGTTTACATCACCAAATACCATAGCACCAGTACTACATGCATTTGAACAAGCCGTAGAGAATTCACCATCTTTAACTGGTCTTCCTTCTTTCTTCGCTTTTAATATAGTTGCTTGCGTCATTTGAATACACATAGAGCATTTTTCCATAACCCCTCTAGAACGTACAACCACATCTGGGTTTAATACCATTCTACCTAGATCACTGTTCATATTGTAATCAAACTC
Organism: Aureibaculum sp. 2308TA14-22; assembly: GCF_040538665.1. Classification (NCBI taxonomy): domain Bacteria; kingdom Pseudomonadati; phylum Bacteroidota; class Flavobacteriia; order Flavobacteriales; family Flavobacteriaceae; genus Aureibaculum; species Aureibaculum conchae. The sequence goes on along the minus strand of NZ_JBEWXT010000001.1, from coordinate 274,814 downwards.
ATTATTATCAAAATATTTAAACCAGTTGAATCTACGTACTCTGTACGGACAGTTATTTGCACAATAACGTGTACCGATACAACGGTTATATGCCATTTGGTTTTGACCTTGACGACCGTGTGATGTTGCAGCAACTGGACAAACTGTTTCACAAGGAGCGTGATTACAGTGCTGACACATTACAGGTTGAAAAGTAACATCAGGATTATCAGAAGGATGCGTTTGGGCGTTAAAATATTTACCCGTACCAAAAATACCTTCTTCTTTACCTCTTTCCTCGGTCATATCTGAAGAGTAATATCTGTCAATACGCAACCAGTGCATATCTCTACTTTTTCTGATTTCGTCTTTACCAACAACAGGTACATTATTCTCTGCGTGACAAGCTACAACACATGCTGCACAACCCGTACACGTTGCTAAATCTATAGATAAGTTAAATTTAGTCCCTATATCATCCTTGAAGTCTTCCCATAAATCCACTTTTTCTAAATCAACATTTTGATGGTCTAATTGAACATGTGGTTTAGGATTCCAATCGTGTTTTGGTTTATTTATAAAATCATCTAAGGTAGTTTCTCTGGTAATTTCATCCCTACCCATTAATGTATGTTGCAATTGAATACAAGCAAACTCATGTTCTCCAGCAACTTTCTCGATTGTTACTGTCTGATGATTTGAAAAATTTTGATATAAAGGATAAGCGTTAACACCTACTTGCATATTCTCTTGAACTGCATTTGATTTTCTACCATAACCCAATGCTAAACCGATACTACCTGGTGCCTGACCTGGTTGAATATAAACTGGTACATTTTCTAAGGTTACACCATTTACTGTGATGTTTGCTAAATCACCATTTAGGGCTCCATTAGAAACCGTTCTGTTAGTAATCCCTTTTGCTTCAGCATCAACTCTTGACATTGTAATATAATTGTCCCAAGATGTTCTTGTAATAGGATCTGGCAATTCTTGTAACCAAGGATTGTTTGCCATTTGCCCATCACCTAAGCTTGTTTTAGTATATAAGTCCAATTCTAAATCAGCTGGTTTTATGGTTGCCGACAATGCGGACAATGCTGCTTGAACAGACAATATTTCCGGTTGTACTTGACTTGGAATTTCCTCATCAAAAGTAACTGTTTCAACTTCATCTGCTACTACACCTAGATGACGAACACCATCATGTAATGTGTTATTCCATGAAAGCCCTTTTAAAACATTAGACTTCCAATACGATTTTAAATAATCGTGATAAGATTGGCTACTGCCATTCCATTTTAATAAGGTATCTTGGAATTGACGTGTATTGAATAAAGGTCTTATAGTTGGTTGCATTAACCCTAAATGTCCTTTTTTAATCCTAACATCACCCCACGACTCTAAATAATGAGGAGTAGCTCCTACATACTGAGCGACAGAAGCCGTTTCATCGTCACTCATTGAGAAAGCAATTGACAATTTGACTTTTTTTAGTGCTTCAATAAATTCAGCACCATTAGCCAATGTGTAAGCTGGGTTGGTCATATACGTAACTAATCCACCAACTTTACCCGCATTCATATCCGCAATTAATTGAGATACTTTGGCATCGCTACCACTTCTAACATATTTAGGTGCAGCCGTATTTACAGCTTCGCTACCAATACTTTTATTAATGGCCAATGCCAATAATTGAGCGTTTTTATCTTGTATTCCGGTTACTACTACTGCATTTTTACCTACAGCCTGTAATTGTTTTATTGTTTGTTTTAATCCGTCATCAACAGAAGTGGATTTTGCTGAACCACCACCCACTAAGGCATTATAAATATTTAATAATACTTGTTTTTGTTCAGATGGCTTAACCATATAACGCTTATCAGCATTACCCCCTGTTAAGGACAAATTAGACTCAAACTGCACATGGCGAGACATTTTTCCTTTCTTAGTAGGAATTCTACTTTTTGAATAACCTACTTCAAAACCACCACCTTGCCAATCTCCTAAAAAGTCGGCACCAATACTTACAATTACTTCCGCTTTTGAAAAATCGTAATCTGGTAACGCCCTTTCTCCGTATAAAGTTTCAAATGCATCTAATGCAGCTGATTCAGAAACAGCATCGTAAACGACATGTTGTGTATTCGCATATGATGCTTTAAAATCTTCAATTAATTTATTAGTAGTTGGGCTAGCAGTAGTACCTGTTAAAAACACAATGGTTTCATTATTGGCCTTCAACTCGTTTAACTTAGCCATGGTTTCCTTATCAAAGGTACTCCAATTTACAGGCTCACCGTTGGCTCTAGGATTTTGTAAACGATTGTTATCATATAAAGACAATACGGATGCTTGTACTCTTGCATTTGTGGCACCTAGTTCTCCTGCTAATTTGTTTGGTTCAATTTTTATAGGACGGCCTTCACGAACTTTAACCAAAACATTGGCAAAATCTTGTCCGTTTGCTATAGATGTTGCGTAATAATCGGCTATACCAGGAGTGACTTCGTCTGGTTTTACCAAATAAGGAACAGATTTAACTACTGGTCCTTCACACGCTGCTAAAGAAGCTGCTGCAGTTGTAAAGCCTACATATTTTAAAAAGTCTCGTCTAGAAGTTGATGAAGTTTCCAATGTTTTCTTATCTCCAAGAAACGCATCTGTTGGTAAATCTTCAACAAATTCTGATGTTTTTAGCTTTTCAACAATAGAGCTATTTTCGTTAAGCTCTTCAACACCTCTCCAGTATTTCTTGTTTGACGCCATTCTTTATATTGATTATTTCTTATTATTATTTGTTATTAGTATTGAGTATCAATTACTAATAGTGACATTTACCGCACTCCATACCTCCCAGTTGTGCTACAGTTACTTTTTCAACACCATACTTCTTTGATAGTTCTTCGTGGATTTTAGCATAGTACTCATTATCCTCAACTTTTACTTCGGTTTCTCTATGACAATTGATACACCAACCCATTGTTAATGGAGAGAATTGCTCTAATTCTTCCATTTCCTCTACTGGACCATGACATTTTTGACAAGCTACACCACCAACAGTTACGTGTTGTGAGTGATTGAAATATGCAAAATCAGGTAAGTTATGAATACGTACCCATTCAATCGGTTTTTGTTCGTAACCTGCTATGTATTGGTTCTCTTCTTTATCCCAACCCACAGCATCATATATTTTTTGGATTTCCGCATCGTAAAATTCTTTATCGAATTCAGCGGTAACTGGTCCGTTATATTCTGAAATTCCTTTATGGCAATTCATACATACATTAACCGATGGAATACCTGAGGTTTTACTGTGTTTTGCCGAAGAGTGACAATACTGACAATCTATCTTATTATCACCTGCATGTATTTTATGTGAGAATGCAATAGGTTGTACAGGTTTATACCCTTGATCTACACCAATACTCATCATACCCCAATAGGCAAAATAACCAACCGTTAACAATAATGCGATGGTAGTTACTAATTTTACAAATTCATTTTTACTCACAAAGTAAACCCATACTACGGCAATTGCTAAAACCAATAATACCAAATAGGTTGCCCACGGAATTGGTGCTGTTTCAGCAACTGAACTAACTTCAGTAGCATCTTTTGGGCCTTCTAAAATAGAAGAATGCTTTGTGTATAACAATATAGCATCAATGTCGGCATCACTTAACTGTGGAAAAGCTGTCATTGGTGAACCATTATACTCTTCAAAAATAGCAATAGCATCCGCGTCACCGCTTGCCCTTAATGCAGCATTGTCTTTTATCCAAGCATTTAGCCATTCGTCAGTTCGTTTATCTTGAATATTCGCTAAACCAGGTCCAATTAATTTGCCCTCTAACTTGTGACAAGCGGCACAATTGGCATTAAATATTTTTTTACCTTTAACTACCTCCAATGAGTCAATACCTAAAGAAGCTGCGGTTACTACACCTGAATCACCAGTATCTGCTTTTTCAACCGGTTTATCATCTGTATATGCTAAAATATCTATAATATCTTGATCCGAAAATTGCGGATAAGCAATCATTGGCAATTTATTATACTCCTCATAAATTGCAATGGCATCCTCATCTCCACTAGCTCTTAACGCTTCATTATCCCTAATCCAAGCAATTAACCAATCTTGTTCTCTCTTTTCGGAAATACCTTTTAGCGGTGGCCCGATTAATTTACCTTCTAATTTATGGCAAGCGGCACAATTGGAATTAAATAATTTTTTACCATTATCAATATCGGCCTCTTGAGCAAATAACTGTGACGTAAAAAGTAAAATAAAAGCAAGACTAGAAATAAGTAATCTCAAGGTTTTACGGTGTTGATTCACACTTTTCATATTATAAATCATATTATCAAGTATCGTTTTGGTACGATTTTTTCTATTCTTAGAAACGAAAAGACATTCTTAGAAATATTTGACAAAAATAACATTATTTGTATAGAAGCAAAATCTAAAAATAATGTTAAATGTAATTTATAATGGTTCTAAATAACGAAATATATATTAAAGCTAGAAACAAAATTTTAAATTTGCCAAAACTAAAACTATAATGAAATCATTTTTAAACAGATACAGTATCATAATCCTTATAATTTCTCTATTAAGCATAAATTTAATAACTGCTCAAGAAGAAGGTAGTTTAACTATTCAAAGCAGTGAGAGCATAAAAAATATTATAGCTAAAAAGAAAGCTCATAATAAAAACACAACAAAAGTTAAAGGATACCGAATTCAGATATTTTTTGGGAGTGAACAAGGTGCATATAAAGCCCGTGAAGAATTTAAGTCTCTTTTCCCTGAAGTGTATTTAAAAGTCGAAAATTTTCCGCCAGATTGGAAAGTACGCGTTGGCAATTACAAAACACGGTTGGAAGCCGACAGGGCTTTGGTCGAAATTAAAGAAGCTTATTTGGGAGCCATCGTATTGCCTGAATTGATTGATGTTAAGAAGGGTTAATCTAATTCATTTAAGAACTGTTTATTTAAAAGATTCCTCCTTCGTCGGAATGACAATTGCAATTAATCATTGCTTTTAACTAGCAACACTTCCGCAAATAACTTACCTTTGTTATATGAACGAAAACCTAAATCCATCCGATGAAAATCTTTCTAACGAAGAATTAGATATTGAGAGAAAATTACGACCTCTAAATTTTTATGATTTTACAGGGCAGGATCAGGTTATTGAAAATCTAAAAATTTTTGTAGAAGCTGCCAACTTAAGAGAAGAAGCGTTGGATCATACATTGTTTCATGGTCCACCAGGATTAGGGAAAACCACCTTAGCACACATTTTATCGAACGAACTTAATGCAAACATAAAAGTTACTTCGGGTCCCGTTCTAGATAAACCAGGTGACTTAGCAGGATTACTAACCAATTTAGGTGAACGTGATGTATTGTTTATTGATGAAATTCACCGATTGAGTCCCATAGTAGAAGAATATCTTTACTCCGCAATGGAGGATTATAAAATTGATATTATGATTGAGTCTGGCCCAAATGCCAGAACCGTTCAAATTAATTTAGAACCTTTTACATTGGTAGGTGCCACCACACGATCAGGACTATTAACCGCTCCAATGCGTGCTCGTTTTGGAATTAATAGTAGATTGGAGTATTATCAAACTGATTTATTAACTACAATTGTACAGCGTAGTGCAACCATCTTAAATGTGCCTATATCCATGGAAGCTGCTATTGAAATTGCAGGTAGAAGTCGTGGCACACCACGTATTGCTAATGCGTTGTTAAGACGAGTCCGTGACTTTGCTCAAATTAAAAGTGATGGCACTATTGACATTAATATTGCCAAATTTGCTCTTAAAGCTTTGAATGTAGATGCTCATGGATTGGATGAAATGGACAATAAAATATTAGTTACCATTATTGACAAATTTAAGGGCGGGCCTGTGGGAATAACCACCTTGGCTACTGCGGTTAGTGAAAGTGCGGAAACTATTGAAGAGGTTTACGAGCCCTTTTTAATTCAACAAGGTTTTATAATGCGTACACCACGTGGAAGAGAAGTAACCGAACTAGCTTACAAACATTTAGGAAAAATTAAAGGAAGTATTCAAGGCGGACTTTTTTAAAGTCACTTTAGGAAAAATACCCGGTTGCTATTAGGCAAAATCCCCTTAAAATTTTAGGTTTATTCCCCTTGACAGCCAGTATTCAACTTTGTAGTTTTACAACAAAAAACTATGAAAACTTCTGCCTTACTTATCATTTTAATTCTATTTAACACTACCGCATTACTTTCAGAACCTATTGCACAACTTGTAAAAGGCATTGACCCATTGCTTTTTGTAAGCCTAGAAATATTACTGATTGTTGGTTATTTTATCAATAAAATTCTAAAGGATCTTAGGAAAACAATGGATTTTGATTGTAATAATTTGAATTTATTGGAAACAAAATTCAAGAAATAGAATTATCACATAAGGTGTCTTTTTATCAATTGATAAATAAATTATGGTTAAACCTTTTAAGCTGCAATTTTAATCACTGAGTGTAACCTCAAGTACAAGGTCTTCAATCAATGAGAACTTACAATCTTCATAAGAAGGTGCCGAAAATTTCGGTTTTATATTATTTGAAAAGCCGTAAGGTTCTTTCGGAATTCCAAGAAAACCTTGATTAAACTCATCATCAGAGTTTTCATCATGAAACATAGAAAAGGCATAATCGCCCTTTGGCAAATCATTTATTTTTATAATTTCTGTAGTATTTTCAACAGTTATGTAATAATGTTTAATTGCGGCTTCTCGTTTTAAAAAACCTTTTTTCTTATCAAAAACTCCAATTCTAATTTGACCTTCAAGCAGACCTATATTGTCAATTTTAATAGTTAATTCAGGATTTTCATTATAATCATTGCTAGATAAAAGCAAAAAACATATTAGTAAGTAGTTCATCGCAGTAAATTTAGACAAAAAAAATAAATTGTTTATGTACTTTAGCACAATAAACTTATATTAAACTTTGATAGTTAATAATAACTCCACAAAGTGGTCTAACTTAATTAAAACCGAAGCTAAACGTCTTGGTTTTTTGTCTAGTGGCATCAGTAAAGCAGAATTTCTGGAAGAAGAAGCTCCACGTTTAGAAAAATGGCTCAACCAAAATATGCATGGAAAAATGCAGTACATGGAAAATCATTTTGACAAACGACTTGACCCCACAAAACTAGTTGAAGATTCGAAGTCGGTTATTTCATTGCTCCTTAATTATTATCCTGAAAAAGAACAGGTTGACGATAGTTTTAAAATTTCTAAATACGCTTATGGAACGGATTATCATTTTGTAATAAAAGATAAGTTAAAAAGTTTATTACATTTTATTCAAGAAGAAATAGGAAAGGTTAATGGTAGAGCCTTTGTAGATTCCGCACCAGTTTTAGACAAAGCATGGGCTGCAAAAAGTGGTTTGGGGTGGATTGGTAAGCATAGTAATTTACTTACCAAAGAAGTCGGCTCATTTTATTTTATAGCTGAATTAATTATTGATTTGGAACTAGAATATGACACACCAACAACCGATCATTGTGGTACTTGCACTGCATGTATAGATGCTTGCCCCACCAATGCTATTGTAGAACCTTATGTTGTTGATGGTAGCAAATGCATTTCCTATTTCACCATTGAACTCAAAAATGAAATTCCCACTTCAGTAAAAGGAAATTTTGACGATTGGATGTTCGGTTGTGATATTTGTCAAGATGTTTGCCCTTGGAATCGTTTTTCAAAAGCTCATAATGAGCCATTATTCAATCCTCACCCAGAACTACTATCTATGACTAAAAAAGATTGGACAGAACTTACCGAAGATGTATTCAAAAAAGTGTTTAAAAAATCTGCGGTTAAGCGAACCAAATTTTCAGGTTTACAACGCAATATTAGATTTTTAAACGAATAGTCTTAAATTTGTCTTTCTAACTAAAATAATTTTATGGATAGCAGAAAGAAGAAAAATGAAGCCTTAAAATACCATGCGTTACCTAAACCTGGAAAAATTGAAGTAGTACCCACCAAAAAATATGCAACACAACGCGATCTGGCCTTAGCGTATTCTCCAGGAGTTGCCGAACCCTGTTTGGCTATTGAAAAAAACAAAGACGATGCTTATAAATATACTTCCAAAGGAAATTTGGTTGCCGTTATTTCTAACGGAACTGCAGTTCTAGGATTAGGAAACATTGGCCCGGAAGCATCCAAACCTGTAATGGAAGGTAAAGGATTGCTCTTTAAGATTTTTGCGGACATAGATGTTTTTGATATAGAAGTGGATGCTACTGACGTTGATAAATTTGTAGAAACCGTGAAGGCAATTGCCCCTACTTTTGGAGGTATTAACCTAGAGGACATAAAAGCTCCTGAAGCTTTTGAAATTGAACGCAGATTGAAAGAGGAATTGGACATTCCCGTAATGCATGATGATCAACACGGTACGGCAATTATTTCTGCAGCTGCTTTGAAAAATGCAGTAGAAATTGCTGAAAAAGACATTTCAAAAGTGCAAATCGTAGTGAGTGGGGCAGGTGCAGCCGCAGTTTCATGTACACGACTTTATATTAAATTGGGAGCAAATCCTAAAAATATTGTAATGCTAGACAGTAAAGGTGTAATTCGTAAAGACCGCGACAACTTAACACCTGAAAAAGCTGAATTTGCTAGTAATGTTGACATTCATACTTTGGAACAAGCGATGAATGGTGCCGATGTATTTATAGGCTTATCTCAACCCAACATATTGAGTGCAAAGATGGTAAAATCAATGGCAGAAAACCCTATTGTTTTTGCCATGGCAAATCCAAATCCTGAAATTGATTACAACTTAGCAGTTAAAACCCGTAAGGATATTATCATGGCAACGGGTCGATCGGACACACCCAATCAGGTCAATAATGTATTGGGATTCCCTTTTATTTTTAGAGGAGCTTTGGATGTACGTGCTACAAAAATTAACGAAGAAATGAAAATGGCTGCAGTACATGCTTTGGCCGATTTGGCCAAACACCCTGTTCCTGAGCAAGTTAATATTGTATATGACGAAGTTAATTTGGCTTTTGGTAAAGAATATATTATCCCTAAGCCCTTTGACCCAAGGTTGATTTATGAAATTCCACCTGCCGTAGCAAAAGCGGCAATGGACAGCGGCGTAGCTACTGCACCCATAAAAGATTGGGAAAATTATAGGGATCAATTGATGGAACGCCTAGGTACTGGAAGCAAGGTAATTAGACTAATACACAACCGAGCTAAAGCCAATCCTAAAAAAGTGGTATTTGCCGAAGCTGACCATTTAGATGTACTAAAAGCAGCACAAATTGTAAATGACGAAGGTATTGGCATTCCAATTTTGCTAGGTAGAAAAGAAACTATTTTAGGATTAAAAGCAGAAATTGGTTTTGATGAAGATGTTGAAATTATTGATCCAAAAACTGATGAAGAAAACGAACGAAAAAATAGATTTGCCAAAAGTTATTGGCAAGCCAGACATCGAAATGGTATAAAGTTATTAGATGCTCAAAAACTAATGAGAGAACGGAATTACTTTGCTGCCATGATGGTTAATGAAGGCGAGGCCGATGCTGTACTTACAGGTTATTCCAGAAATTATTCTTCAGTAGTAAAACCAATGTTAGAATTAATTGGTATGGCTGATGGTGTTACTAGAATAGCTGCTACCAATTTAATGTTGACCAAAAGAGGCCCTATGTTTTTGGCGGATACAACTATTAATGTTGATCCAACAGCAGAACATTTAGCAAAAATATCTAGAATGACGGCTTCATTGGCAAAGCTTTTCCATATACAGCCCAACATAGCCCTGTTGTCTTATTCTAATTTTGGGGCTTCTAAAGATAAAGAGTGTACCAAAATAGCGGATGCCATTAAGCAAATTCATCAAGAGTATCCTAATGTGGTAATTGATGGTGAAATACAAGCTGATTTTGCCTTAAATGCTGAAATGCTGAAAAAAGAATTTCCGTTTTCGAAATTGGTCGATAAAAAAGTAAATGTCCTAATTTTTCCAAATTTAGACTCTGCTAATATTACGTATAAGCTAATGAAAGAATTGTATGGTGCAGAATCTATTGGCCCTATTTTGTTGGGTATGAAAAAACCAGCCCATATTTTACAATTAGGCTCTAGTGTTGACGAAATGGTAAATATGGCCGCCATTGCCGTTATAGATGCTCAAGAAAATGAGAAGAGGAAAGGTTAGAGGTTAGAGGTTAGAGGTTAGAATAAAATGTAATTTGACTAAAATAGAATTATTTGAAAAATATTTATCTTATCGCAATACTACTTTTCGCAAGTCATTGTTTAGCACAAAAATCAGACAAATCTACTAACTCATTATCAGGTTTATCAAAGGAGGAACTCTGGCATTTAAATAGTTTTGAGTTAGATAGTGTTCCTGGAATTGATTTATCCCGAGCTCTTAATTTTTTAAAGGACAAAAAAAGCCGGCCCATAGTTATAGCTGTTATTGACAGTGATGTAGATATTGATCATTCGTGGATAAAAGACATTTTATGGTCAAACCCTGATGAAACTTCCGACAATGGTCTAGATGACGATGGTAATGGTTATATCGATGATATTCATGGATGGAATTATTTAAGAAACAAAAAAGGCACAAGAATCAATTATGCCTCCTCTTCGGCAATAAGGTACATAACCCAATTTAAAAAACAGTTTAAGGATACAACTTTATTAAGAAAAAGTAAAGATTCCATTAGCTTAGATATATACAAGCAAGCATGGAATTCGCATAAGAATAGTTTAGAAAATGCAAAAAAAGAATTAGAGTTTTTATATTTTATAAGAGATAATTATCCAATTTCAAAAAAAGTTGTTGATTCAATTTTTTATGGCAAAAATTATACTCTTGAAGATTTAGATAGTTTAAAATTTCTATATAAGGGTGATGATAAATTATTTAAACGAATTAAGTTTATGCATAGTTTTAAACGTCTTAAAATGGAGGATGATTTTGCAGAAAAATATAAAGAAGAAGCTCACTTTAAAGTTTCTAGAACTAACAATTTAGATTATTACGACAGAAGCTCCCTTAAAGATAATTCAATGTCAATTAATCATATTCACTATGGTAGCGGAATAGTTAATAGTTTTTTAAATATTCTTTGGCATGGTACTGCCGTTTCAGGTGTTTTAAACTATTTTGATAATACCAAAATAATGATTTTATCTATTACACCAAAAACTGGTAGCCATACCGATGAAGACTTGGCCAAAGCTATAAGGTATGCTGTAGATAATGGTGCTAAAGTAATAAATATGAGTTCAAGCAATGATTTTTCACCTAATAATGAAATTGTCCTACAAGCATTAAAATATGCAGAAAATAAAGGTGTTATTTTTGTGCGTTCCGCAGGTAATAGCGGTCAGAATATTGATGAATATACTACATTCCCAAATAACGACAATAACCTGACTAATTTTTTAATTGTTGGTGCATCTGGTAAAAGTATTGAAAAATCATTAAAGCCGAGTTGGGCAAACTATGGTAAAAATAAAATTGATTTATTTGCACCAGGTGAAGATATTTTAACTGCGGAAGTTTTAAAAGAAACTAAATTAATTTCTGGAAGCTCTATGTCTGCCCCATTGGTAGCAGGAACCATTGCACTAATCAAATCTCATTATCCTAATTTAACAATCTCACAAATAAAAGAAATACTACATAAATCCGTAGATAAATACAACGTGGATATTACTTTGGAAAATGGAGAAAAAGTACCGTTTTCAGACCTTTCCATATCTGGCGGTATTCTAAATGCTTACAAAGCGGTTAAACTTGCTGATATAATCTCAAATAAACAGAAATAGATAAGTTCATTCTATAAGAAATCAAAACATAAACCCAACAATTCCACTATTACACACATAAACAATTAAACAGGTTAACGTTTCAACAATTTTTTTCGCTATTCAAATTTTAAAAACTACATTTACAGATTAAATTAATAACTCTAACTTTTTAGTCTAAATGATAACCCATCTTAATGGAAAACTAGTAGAAAAAAATCCCACTTATGTTATAATTGAATGTAACGGAGTTGGTTATTTTTTGCATATTTCTTTAAATACCTATGCCAAAATTCCCGATGCGGAAGCGTTAAAATTATATACGTATCTCAACGTAAAAGAAGACTCGCACACACTTTTTGGTTTTGCCGATAAAGTGGAACGTGAAATTTTCAAACTTTTGATTTCCGTTTCCGGTGTAGGTCCAAGCATTGGGCGTACCATGCTCTCTTCAATGACTCCAGAGCAAATTCAACATGCCATTGCCTCTGAAGACGTTGCAACCATTCAATCTGTAAAAGGTATTGGAGCCAAAACCGCACAGCGTGTTATTATAGATTTACGTGATAAAATTGTTAAAACTTACCAAATTTCAGAAGATTCTGCTTCTAACAACAATACTATTAAAGATGAAGCGTTATCTGCTTTAGAAGTACTTGGGTTTTCGCGTAAACAAGTGGAGAAATTAGTACAAAAAATAATTCAAGAAGCCCCTGATACTACTCTTGAAAATATCATAAAGCAAGCATTAAAAAACTTGTAAAACTTTGAATATCAACTTAAAAAGGACATATAGTCTATTTTTATTAGTACTCTTTTTTGCATCAACCTACATTTTTGCTCAAACACCCCCTTCTGCTCCAAAACCAAAAGACTCAACCAAGGTAACTAACACTAAATCAGTCAATAAACCTACTGACACCCTAAAAAAAGATACCTTACCGAAGTTACCATATAACTTTAGACGCGATCAAAAAGGTAGCCTTTTCTTAGATGGCCTATCTGAATATGAGATTCTTTACGATGCCGAGAAAAAACAATACATTTTTGTAAAAAAAGTGGGCGATTATTATGTGAAACATCCTTCTTATATGACCGAAGAGGAGTATAAGGAATATCGCTTAAATAAAGATATGCTAGACTACTTTAAAGAAAAGGTAAGTGCGGCTAGTGGTAGAAATAAAGGGAGTGATGCTGAAAGAAATCTTTTACCAAGATATTATGTAAAATCAGATTTATTTGAAAACATTTTTGGAGGCAATACCATTGAGGTAAACCCCACTGGGTATGTTGGGATTCGGATGGGCATATTGTTTCAAAAAGTTGAGAATCCACAACTGTCACAACGCAATCGACAAAGCACTACATTTGATTTTGATGCTGAAATTGGTGCCAGCTTAAATGCTACAGTTGGTAAACGTTTAAGAGTAAATGCAGCTTTTGATACTCAATCAACCTTTAGTTTCCAAAACCAAATAAAATTAGAATACACACCAACCGAAGATGATATTATCCAAAAAATTGAAGTAGGTAATATTAGTATGCCCATTCAAAATTCATTAGTTAGTGGTGCTCAAAACCTTTTTGGTTTTAAAACACAATTACAATTTGGTAAAACAACGGTAACGGGAGTGTTTTCTAAGCAAAATTCTCAGACCCGTTCTGTAGCCGCAGAAGGTGGTGCTACCATTACCGAATTTGACATGAGTGCCAGTGATTATGATGATAATAGACACTTCTTTTTATCACAACGTTTCCGTGATGATTTTAACAAATCTATGGCCAGATTTCCGTTGATTAGTAGTTCTAAGCAAGTGACACAAATTGAGGTTTGGGTCACAAATAGAAATAATTTTACTGAAGATGTTCGCAATATAGTAGCCTTAGCTGATTTGGGTGAGAATGACCCAACCAATATTCATTCTGGTTTGGTGAATCCGGTATCAGGTGAAAAAGACCCCTCGAACGATGCTAATAGCCTAACTAATCTTTTGACTCCTAATGGCGGCATCAGAGACATTTCTACAGTAAGCTCTACCTTAGCAGGATATCAGCAAGGTACTGATTATACCATTTTAGAAAATGCCAGAAAATTGATTTTAGGAATCGATTTCACGTTAGACCCTCAATTGGGTTATATTACCTTAAACAGAAGGTTAGCCGATAGTGAAATTTTAGCAGTAGCTTTTGAATACACCGATACTAATGTTCCAGGAGAAAATGTTTTTAGAGTTGGTGAACTTTCTACAGATGGGGCTACAGCACCTGCCAATTTAGTGGTAAAATTATTACGTAGCGAAATTGTAAATACTACAATACCAATGTGGGATTTGATGATGAAAAATATTTATGCCCTACCGGGTGCTTATCAATTAAGTCCTGACGGATTTAGATTAGAAGTAATGTATCAAGATGACAAAGAAGGTGTTCCATTAAACATTTTGCAAAATGCTACAACAACTGGGGTAAATAGTAAAACCCTACTCAATTTACTGCGTGTTGACCGACTAGATCAATCCAACGACCCTGTTGAAGAAGGTGATGGATTATTTGATTATGTGGAGCGAATTACAATAAACTCGCAAGAAGGATATGTAATTTTTCCAACGGTAGAACCTTTTGGAAAGAGTAATACCTCAAACACAAACGAACTAGGGGAATTAGGAGAAATCCTTACCGATGCTGCGGACGAGCAATATGTATTTACAGAATTATATGACAGAACAAAATCTCAAGCTCAAAACGATTTTCAATACAAAGACAAATACCTTATTAAAGGGTATTTTAAAACGGAAAATGAAAGAGGCATCCCCTTAGGGGCTTTTAATGTAACAAAAGAGTCAGTAACTGTAACTTCTGGCGGAAGAGAATTAATAGAAAATGTAGATTATATCGTTGATGAGACGACTGGAACAGTACAAATTATCAATCCAAATTTACAGGCTTCTAATGCTCCTATTGAAGTTAAAGTAGAAAATAATAACGGATTTAACCAGCAGCAGCGTAGGTATTTAGGAATTGACATACAACATGTTTTTTCCGAAAATTTTGCCATTGGTGGTACACTAATTAACATGCGTGAAAGACCCTATGGTAAAATGCAGTTTGGTCAAGAATCCGTAAACAATACCCTTGCTGGATTTAATTTTAGCTATCAAACTGAGGTTCCAAAATTCACAAAATGGGTAAACAAACTGCCAAATATAGATACCGATGTAGCTTCCAATTTTTCTATCCGTGCAGATGCCGCTTATTTAATGCCGGGAACCGCCAAAAATAGAAATGGTGGAATTAGCGGTGAAAATGCTTCGTATATCGACGATTTTGAAGGCTCTCAAATTCCATTGGATATTAGTTCGTACAGACAATGGTTTTTGGCAAGTGTCCCTCAAAATCAAAACAACCCTGACTTGCAATTTTATAACGATGCCGACACGGATCAACTAAAATTTGGTAAAAAAAGATCGCAATTGGCTTGGTACACTATTGATAGGTTATTCTATGGTAATTCATTAAAGCCAAACAACATCGATAATGAAGAACTCTCCAGGGCCGAAGTCCGTCAAGTGGGCTTTAACGAATTGTTCCCTGAATTAGATTTAGACATAACACAATCCAATATCGTAAACACACTAGATTTAGCTTATTTTCCACAAGAGCGTGGTTCGTATAACTTTGACAACCAAAATGTTGTAAACGGAAAGTTTACCGACCCAGAAAACAGATGGGCGGGTATTATGCGTTCGTTAAACACTACAGATTTTCAACAAGCCAATGTAGAATATATTCAGTTCTGGTTAATGGATCCTTATGAGAATTATTCCATCACCCCAGAAGAAGGTGGCCCTACAACTGTAAATTCAGCTGATTTTGGCGGTGAATTGTATTTTAACTTGGGTAATATTTCCGAAGATATTTTAACGGATAACAGAAGAATGTACGAAAACGGTTTGCCTGAAGATGGTGTTAAAATTCCCAAACCCAATATTGGAGCAAATGTTGACCAAACTGCTTGGTCAGATATACCCATAAAGCAATCCTTAATCTATGCCTTCACCGAAAAGGATGATGAAAGACCAAATCAAGATTTAGGATTGGACGGTTTAAAAGATAACGAAGAAGCTATACGATTCGGTACACAATTTGGCCCTGACCCTGCCAATGACAATTATAACTTTTTTAGAGGAGGTGAATTAGATGCTGCAGATGCTTCCATTTTAACTCGATATAGAAATTTTAATAAAACACAGGGCAACTCACCTACTATCAATAATTCAACAGAATCTTATCCTACGGCGGCTAGTTCTTTTCCTGATATTGAAGACATCAACAAAGACCAAACTATGAGTACAGTTGAGGGTTACTTTCAGTATAAAGTGGATATTGACCCTACCAAATTCGTAGTAGGGCAAAACAATATTGTTGATGAAAAAATTGTAGCTGTTAGTTTACCTGATGGTACGCAACAACAAACTAAATGGTATCAATTTAGAATTCCTATTACCACACCTCAGGAAACTGTTGGTCAAATTTCAGATTTTAATTCCATCCGCTTTATGCGAATGTTCTTGACTAAATTTAAAATACCTGTGGTATTGCGTTTTGGTGAGTTAGAATTAGTACGTGGCGATTGGAGAAGATATACCAAAACATTAGATGATGCCATTAACCCGCCACAAGAATTAACCGAAGAAGAAAACAGAAACTTTGAAGTTGGCGTAGTTAATGTTCAAGAAAACGAACGAAAAATACCAATACCTTATGTATTACCACCTGGTTTGCGTCGAGAAAGATTACAAGGTACAACAACCTTACAGGAACAAAATGAACAATCTCTATTGGTTCGAATAAATGATTTACCCGCTGGTGAGACCAGAGCAGTTTTTAAAAATACGCAATTTGACATGCGTATGTTCAACTCCTTAAAAATGTTTGTGCATGCTGAAGCAATTGCAGGACAATTGGGAGTTAATGATGACGATTTGGTAGCTATTATAAGGTTAGGTAGTGATACTGACAATAATTTTTACCAATACGAAATTCCTTTAAAAATAACACCATTTGGTGCTACTTTTGATGAGGAAATTTGGCCAGAGGCTAATGAAATATTAGCAGATCTAAAAGCTTTTGGACGGTTAAAAATAGAACGAATTTCATCCTCCACATTACCAACAGATTTATATCCTAGTGAAACCGCTGAGCCCGATGCCAGATTGCGTATGAAAGGAAATCCGAACTTAGGGAATATCAGAACCATAATGATTGGGGTAAAAAATAAATCGAACATGGCAAAAAGTGCCGAAATGTGGTTTAACGAATTGCGTGTTTCCGATTACGATAATGAAGGTGGCTGGGCGGCTGTTGTAAACGCTGATGCCAACTTTGCAGATTTTGCAGATATTTCGGTTTCTGGTAGAGCAAACTCCCAAGGTTTTGGTTCGTTGGAACAAACTGTAAACGAAAGAAGTCAAGAAGATGTAAAGCAATACGATGTTATCAGTAATATAAACGTAGGCCAATTGTTGCCTAAATCTGCTGGAATTAAAATTCCGTTAAATGTAAGTTACGGTGAAGAATTTGCAGATCCTAAATGGAATCAAAGATATCAAGATGTACGTTTTAGTAAAAACGATGCAGAAGCAGAAAGTTCTAGGGATTATACAAAACGCAGAAGTTTAAACTTAATTAATGTCAGAAAGGAAAGAACAAACCCCGAGAAAAAACAACGTTTTTACGATGTCGAAAATCTTTCGGTCTCTTATGCCTATAACGATACCTATCACAAAGATTATGTGGTTGAAAAATTTGTCGATAAAAATGTAAGAGCTGCGGCAACTTATAATTACGGATTTAAACCTCTAGAACTTCAACCTTTTAAAAATTCTAAATTTTTAGAAAAAAACAGCTTGTTTAAGTTTGTAAAAGATTTTAATTTGAATCCGCTACCGACTTCAATCTCAGTTAACTCTAATATTATAAGGAGTTATAACGAACAAGCTTCAAGAGCATTGGTCTCAGGATTTGACCCTGTAAAATTTACTCAAAGACGCTTTTTGTTTGATTGGGATTATAATATTGCATATGATCTTACCAAGTCATTACAATTCAGTTTTAGAGCAGCAAATAGCTATATAAATGATCGGTTTGAAAAAGACCCTAACAATAGTAGAGAAGTTCTAAATGGAGAATTGTTCGATAATTTCTTTAGTGTTGGTAGACCTAATCAATACCATCAAACCTTAGATGCTACTTATAAAATTCCGCTAAACAAAATTTCTTGGTTTGACTTTTTAAGCGGAACATATAGTTATACCGCTGATTTTGATTGGCAAGCCTCGGCACCTGCCTATGTTGAAGATATAGGTAATACCATACAAAATGCCAATACACATACTTTTTCTGCCGACTTGGATATGACCAAACTTTATAAGCGAACAGGTCTTACCGACTTAGCTAAGAAAAAAACCAAAAGACCAAAAAGAGACAAAAACGCTAAAAAACGCGATTCTACCACTAAAAAAATAGCTGCTCCCAGAACCAGAAGGGTAATTGAAACTAAAAATAAAACGGGTGGACAAAAAGTATTGCAAGGCTTAGTAGATGTAGTTACATCAGTTAAAAAAGTAAGAATTGCTTATTCAGAACAAAACGGTACCATTTTGCCCGGATTTAAACCCGAAGTTGGCTTTTTAGGAAGAGATAGATACAATGGCGGCCTTGCACCTACTCTAGGGTTTGTTTTTGGTAGTCAGAGAGATATGAGAAGTTTAGCCGCTGCAAATGCTTGGTTGGTATCTAGAGATACTTCAACTGTTGGTGGACGTGATCCAGACTCTTATTACAGTAGAACTTTTGCAACCACCCATTTAAACAAGTTAGATATTAATGCAGACCTTAGGCCTTTTAAAGATTTGAATATAGAACTCTCTGCCAATAAAATATTTACTAAAAACAAATCGCAGCAAATAGATGTTATCAATGGAAATTTAACAGATCAACCTTTTAATGAAATTGGTAATTTCAGCATTAGCCATTTTATGTTGGGCAAAGCCTTTGATGGTAATGGTGATGCTACTTTCGACGAGTTTAAAGCCAATAGGGCTATTATTCAGCAACGTTTGGCTCAACAGTCTGGTGCTAATATTTCTGGCTTTGGAGAAAACAGCCAACAAGTATTGATTCCTGCTTTTTTAGCAACCTATTCTGGTAGAGATGCGAATAAAGTAAAATTGAGTGCTTTTAGAGATATTCCTATTCCTAATTGGCGATTAACCTACAAAGGTTTTATGAAGTTCAAGTGGTTTAAAAAGCACTTTAGAAGCTTTATTGTTGAACATCAATACAATTCTACCTATTCAGTAATAGGCTTTAATAATAATTTATTGTACAACGAAGCTAATAAATTTACGGAGCTAGATGACAATCAATATTACAGATCAGAAAGAATATTTTCAGGTGTAAATTTAATTGAGGAATTCAATCCTTTAATAAAAGTGGATATGCGTATGAAAAATTCTTTTTCTGTAAGAGCAGAACTCAAACAAGATAAAGCCTTGAATTTAAACGTAAGTAACAATACCATTACAGAAATTAGAGGTAAAGAATATGTTTTAGGATTAGGCTATCGCCTTAAAGATGTTAAATTAAAAATTAGAACAGGCAACACCTTAACCAGCTTTAAAGGTGATGTTAATTTTACTGGTGATATTGGTATTCGTAATAACTCAACTACTATTCGCTCAATTGATGTGCTAAACAATCAAGTAACGGGTGGGCAACGTCTATTGTCTTTTAAATTTAAGGCAGATTATCAATTGAATAAAAATTTATTAGCATCATTTTATTATGATCAGAATAGTTCGCGTTTCTTAATATCTACCACTTTCCCAAGAAAATCAGTTAGTGCTGGTATAACTATTCGTTATACTATTGGCAATTAATTCAATCAGAAGACCAAGGATCAAAGCTAAAGAAAGCATACCTAAATTCTCTTCTTAAGGAGAGTAAGTAGCGTGTAAAAAAATAGTTGCAGCATACCTTATTTATTTACTAACTTTGTCTTTTTTAACATTTAATTGTAATTACAATGAACATTCCTGCAGAATTAAAATACACTAAAGACCACGAGTGGATAAAAATTGATGGCGATGTTGCTACAGTTGGTATAACCGATTTCGCTCAAAGCGAACTGGGAGATATTGTTTATGTTGATGTTGATACATTTGACGAAACTATAGATAAAGACGAAGTTTTTGGTTCTGTTGAAGCCGTAAAAACGGTTTCTGATTTATTTATGCCATTATCTGGTGAGGTTGTTGAGTTTAACGAAGACCTAGAGGATAGTCCAGAAAATGTAAACACTGACCCATATGGGGATGGATGGATGATAAAAATAAAAATTAGTGATACTTCTCAAGTAGATAGTTTATTAGATGCCGACACCTATAAAGCGGTTATTGGAGCGTAATGCTTTGTTAATTGCTGTATCCTTTACATTTATTATTGCTTTTTTGAGTCTTGTGTCTTTAAAAGGAGTTGCGAAAATAAATATTAGCAATTCTGACAAAATCGGACACTTGGTAGCCTATTTTATATTAGGCCTAAGCTGGTTCCATGTTTTTAAAAAACAACGAAAAAAGTGGCTGTACATTACACTTTTACTAATAATTTACGGCATGGTTCTTGAGGGATTACAAGGAACGTTAACCACATACAGAACAGCAGATTTGTATGATGAATTTGCCAACGCAAGTGGTGTGCTAATAGCTCTATTAGTATCTTATTTGTGGTTAAAAAAACGAGAGAATTAAAATATTTCTTGTTTTAGTAGATTTATTTATTAAATTAGCAGAGAAATTAATACTTTTTATCCATGGAAACAAAGAAAAGTCCAAAAGCGAATTTGGAAAATTACAGCAAGCTATTTATACAGTTAGGTCTAGTACTTGCATTACTTATTGTCTATTTAGGTATTGAATTTAAAACCTTTGATAGAGATATTGGTGATTTAGGTATGCTTAACCTATCTGAAGAACTTGAAGAGGATATTCCAATTACTGAGCGTATAGAACAAATAAAACCACCTCCACCACCTCCGCCTGCACCAGAAGTTATTGAGGTTGTAGAAGACGAGGAAGAGGTTGAAGAAACTATGTTGGAGTCAACAGAAACTGATGAGGACGAAGTAGTTGAAGTGGAAGAAATTGTAGAAGTTGTAGAAGAAGAAGAAGTTGCAGAAGATGTTCCTTTTGCTATTATTGAAGATGCTCCAATTTTTCCAGGGTGCAAGGGTAATAAAAAGCAATTAAGAGATTGTTTACAGGAATCCATAAAGAAACATGTTAACAGAAAATTCGATGTCAATTTAGCCGGTGAACTAGGACTAGATCCTGGCAAAAAGAAAGTATATGTGCAATTTAAAATTGACAGAAATGGTAAAATTGTAGATGTAAGAGCCAGAGGGCCTCATGCCAGGTTAGAAAAAGAAGGTGTTAAAGTAGTTAACACTTTACCTAAAATGATTCCAGGGAAACAACGTGGTAGACCAGTTGGTGTAAAATATACACTTCCCATTACTTTATTAGTAGAGTAGTGAAAATATAAAACATTAAAAAGTTTATTAAAGACCCTCTTTTGAGGGTCTTTTTTATTGCACTTATTTAACAATAACCACATCTAAACTCTATTTTATTTCCTTCTATTTAACAAAACATATAAAACCTTCACTTTCGTTACAAACATTAAATTAATAACAAAACGTTTCGTTTACAAACTTAAATTCATATAATTTCTAAAAATATTGATGTATTAGAATCTATTTTAAGTTTTTTATGAATTTTATTTGGTCTGTAATTCAACATGTTACATGACATTTATCATTCTTTTTCTATTCAATAAGTAAGACCTTAGTACTGTCCTTATAAAAGTAGGTAATATAATTATCGACTTAATATTAGTAGTAAACTTAAACTTTTGAATTATGGAAGTCAAGAAAAATCCCAAAGCCAAATTAGAAAATTATAGTGGGTTGTTTTTACAATTAGGGCTGACACTATCGTTAATCATTGTATATCTATCCATACAACATAGAGTATATGAAAGAACAGTATCAGACTTAGCGGGTCTTATGGTAGAAGAACAGATTGTGGAAGATATACCCATTACAGAACGAATTGAGCAAATTAAGCCTCCTCCACCTCCTCCACCCGCCCCCGAAGTTATAGAGGTAGTACAAGATGAAATGGAAGTAGAAGAAACAATGCTTGAGTCAACAGAAACTGATCAAGATGATGTTGTTGAGGTTGCTGAAATTGATGAAGTTGTAGAAGTTGTAGAAGAAGAAGTAATTGTAGATGATGTTCCGTTTGCCGTAATTGAAGATGCACCCATTTTTCCAGGTTGTAAAGGAAATAAAGCTGAACTAAGAAAATGTTTGCAGAAAAAAATTATGGATCATGTTGGTAAGAACTTCGACAAGAACTTAACAAACGAATTGGGTTTAGAAGAAGGTAAAAAGAGAGTAATTGTTTTGTTCAGTATAGACCGGAATGGTAAAATAGCTAAAGTACAAGCAAGAGGACCTCATGCAAGATTAGAAAAGGAAGCTATTAGAGTAGTACAAAAATTACCTAAAATGATACCAGCCAAACAACGTGGTGTGCCTGTTGGTGTTAAATATACCTTACCTATTACCTTGGAAGTCAGAATGTGATAAATTAAATCTACAAAACACAACCGTGGTATGTTTATTGATGTTAACATAGTTTTAACACTTTAAACATATCACTATGAATTTTTCAAAACAACCTCAAAAAAATCAACCACCAACCGAGAAATTCTATCGTAGCTCAGCTATCTTTATGCAGTTAGGCTTGGTGTTAGCACTAGTAATAGTTTACGTATCGTTAGAGTACTCATCTACCAAAACCATTACCTTTATAGATGATCCTATTCCTGATGAAACTACTATCTACATGTTCAACGTCCTGCACGATTTTACTATCGAAAAAAAACAAAATCCAAAAAAACAACAAGCTCCAAAAAAAGTAGTTTTAGTAAAACCAAAAATAGTTCCAGATGACACTCCAACAGAAATCTTAACGGATTTACCCAAGGAAGACACATCCATACAAGACAAAATTGATGCTATAGTTGAAGTAATTGACCCACCTGAAACTACAGAACCCATTAACTTTATTGTTTTGGAAGAAGCACCTATTTTTCCAGGTTGTGAAGGATTGGAAAAAGTAGAATCAAAAGCATGTTTTACCAAACAAATGACAAAATTTGTAAATAGGAAATTTAATGCTGGTATTGCCGAAGGATTAGATTTGAAGGGAAAACAACGTATTACTGCTCTGTTTACAATTGACATAAACGGATTGGTAACAGATATTCAAATAAGAGCACCTCACAAAAGATTGGAAAAAGAAGCATTACGTGTTATTCAAAAGTTACCTGAAATGATTCCAGGCAAACAGCGTAAACAACCAGTCCCTGTAAAATATACGCTACCTATTGTTTTTAAAATACAATAGTTTAAAAATAACTAATAAAGAAATCCTGCTAATTGCAGGATTTCTTTTTGTATTAAAATCACTATTTTTACAACAAATAAAGTCCCATTGAACATTAACCAATATTTAGATTCTACCTATTTAAAAACTGCTTCTCAAGCAGCAATAACAGAAGAAGAAACATGTAAAAATGTAATTGGACTAATCGAAGAGGCCATTACCGAAAATTTTAAATTGGTAATGATTAGACCTCAATTTATTTCACTTGCAAAGGAATTGATTGCCAATGCTAAAAGTAATGTACTAATTGGCACTGTAATAGGTTTCCACGAAGGAACAACTTCTGTTGAAGAAAAACTAAAGGAAGCAAAAAAGGCAATTGAAGACGATGTAGATGAACTCGATTTTGTTATTAATTACAATGCCTTTTTAAATGAGGATATTAATTTAGTAAAAAGCGAAATTTTTAAAGGCACTAAATTAGGATTAGCACATAGTAAAACCGTAAAATGGATTATTGAAATTGCAGCTCTGACAAACAATCAAATCATAGCAATAACGCGACTGATTAAGAATGTAGTTCTAAATAATTTTGGTGAAGAAAATGCTAATGGAGTATTCGTAAAATCATCCACAGGGTTTTACAAAACGGATAACAATAAACCTTCGGGAGCTACGTTTGAGGCCATGAAATTAATTATTGAAAATGCAAAACCTTTACAAGTAAAAGCTGCTGGAGGTGTAAAAAATTACGAAGACGCCATTAAAATGATTAATTTAGGCGTAAACAGAATAGGCACATCATCAGCTAAGGCAATTGCTGATGGCAAACAAACTAAAAACGACTATTAAAATATGGAAAGTTCCGATTATTTTGCACATGAAACAGCAGTCATAGATGATAACTGCTCTATTGGTAAAGGTACAAAAATTTGGCATTTTAGTCATATTATGTCCAATTGTGTAATTGGCGAAAAATGTAGTTTTGGACAAAACGTTGTGGTATCTACAGATGTGGTTTTGGGCAATAATGTAAAAGTCCAAAATAATGTTTCTATTTATACAGGCGTGGTGTGTGAAGATGATGTTTTCTTAGGGCCTTCAATGGTGTTTACCAATGTAATTAATCCTAGAAGTGCAATTATTAGACGTGACGAATACAAAAAAACATTGGTAAAAAAAGGAGCAAGTATAGGTGCTAATGCCACAATAGTTTGCGGAAATTCAATTGGAGAATTTTCTCTAATCGGAGCTGGTAGTGTTGTAACTAAAGAAATTCCGAATTATGCTTTAGTTGTAGGCAATCCCTCAAGGCAAATAGGATGGGTTAGCGAATACGGACATCGTTTGAATTTTGATGAAAAAAGTTTTGCCATTTGCCCTGAAAGCAAAGAGAAATATCAATTAAAAAATAATAGGGTAGCCAAAATATATTGATACCTTTGCTCAAAATTCAAGATAATTAGAATCGAATGAGAAAACTTATTATAGTCATCCTTTTTTCAGTTGTTTCAAACTGCTTAATTGCACAAGAAGATATTTATCCTGTTTATAAGGGCTGTGATGCTTCAAGTGAAACCACTTTGGCTTCATGTTTTAATAAAAACCTTACAAAAGATGTATTAGCTGAATTTAAAGTTCCTGAAAAAGTTAAAGAGGATAATTATAAGGGTACAGTCAATATAATTTTTTTAGTCACTAAAACTGGCGAGTTCGAGGTTTTATATGTACGTTCGGCATATAAGGAATTAGAGGCCGAAGCAAAAAGGGTTTTTGCATTATTGCCAAATGCCAAACCGGCTACCTATAATGGCAGACCTATTGATATGCGTTTTGGATTACCTATTCAAATTCCATTGGGTTCTCAATCCTTACCTACTAAGGTTACAAAAGAAGACGTTCAAGAAAATATAGTGGTTAACAATCCCGTTTCAACTGCAAAAGCAGAACAAAAAGATATTCAAAAAGCAATTGTTGGCACCTATTTTCCTGAACATCAAAGTGAATTGAACATTCCGCTTACACATAGCACTTATGATGAATTAAGTTATTATTACGACCAAGACGATAATTCGCATACAGGTTTTAAGCCTTTTTTATACAGTGAAACGGCTAAATACGTTGACTTAGATGCCCAAAAAACAGGATTGTTCAAAAACAAATCGTCAAAATGGGGCAAAAAATTATGGAACGAGCATTTTTTTAAAGTGCAAAAAGAAGATTATTGGTTTACCATAAACCCAATTTTTGACTTGCAAATTGGCAAGGACAATTCCGATGATGTTGACTATACCTACAACAATACAAGGGCAGTTCAAATTCAAGGCGGATTGGGGAAAAAGTTCAATTTTTCTGCTTCAATTTATGAAAGCCAAGGACGTTTTGCTGATTATATAAATGACTATGCAAGAGCCAACAGACCATCCGAAGGCTATGGGTTAGTCCCAGGCCGTGGCAAGGCCAAGATTTTTAAAACAAATAGTTTTGACTATCCGGTTGCCGAAGCGTATTTGACTTATACACCCAGCAAATTTTTCAATTTCCAGTTTGGACATGGTAAAAATTTTGTGGGAGACGGTTATCGCTCGCTAATGCTATCAGATGTTACAACATCGTATCCACATCTAAAAATTAGTACACAATTCTGGAAAATTAAATATACTAATGTCTGGATGTGGTTAGAAGATGTAAGACCTTCACTCAATATTAATGGTCTAAACACTAGAAAATTTGTAGCAATGCATCATTTAAGCTATAACGTAACCGATAGACTGAATGTTAGTTTGTTTGAAGCTGCTATTACAAAAAAAGATGAAAATACCGGTTTTGATATCAATTATTTTAATCCCATAATTTTTTACAGAGCTGTTGAATTTTCAAGAGGTTCTCGCGGAGGAAATGCTATAATTGGACTAGGTACTAAGTATAAAGTTTCCCAAAATTTTTCTACATATACACAATTTGTGTTGGATGAATTGACTGTTGGAAGAATATTTGATGGGACTGGTTATTGGGCTAATAAATTCGGAATTCAAGTTGGTGCAAAGTACCATAACGCTTTTAATGTTGATAATTTATACCTGCAAGGTGAATTTAACTTAGTTAGACCTTATACTTTTTCACATAAAGAACCCACTTTAAATTATGCCCATTACAATCAACCTTTGGGACACCTCTGGGGAAGTAATTTTTGGGAATTTGTAGGAATAGCACGTTATAAAAAAGACAGATGGTTTGGTAGTGCCAAAATAAACATGGGCAATAAAGGTTTCGATATTAACGGCTTAAATTATGGTGGAAATATTTATTTAAGTTATGATGATAGAACTGCCGACACAGGAATTGAACTTTTACAAGGTAATAACACCCGGATATTTATTGCCGATTTGCAAGGTGGCTATGTTGTAAACCCTGCCACAAACACAAAATTATTTGCAGGATTTACTTTTAGAAAATTCTCACCAGCTCAAGTAATTACTGATACCGCAATGGATAATTCAACTTGGTTTACTATTGGCTTAAAAGCCGACCTATTCAATTGGTATTTCGACTTTTAGTGTAAAAATATCAAACCTATTTAATTTTCAAAATAGCTATTTAACTTAAAACATTCTTTGATCTGATTTAAAGGATATTGCGTTAATCATTTCTAGCAATGTTTTGTTATTGTCTGTTTTATTTTTAATACTATCTAAATGCTTTTGGTAAGAGCTTTCGTCTCCCATTTTTTTATAAACTGCTGCTCTTAGCCTATTTTCTATATCATTATTAATTAGTTCTTCAAAAGGCTTACCAATTCCTAGATTTCTAGGTCGTATTTCCGCCTCATTTATTTTTGTTAGTGCTTGTTTGAATTTTTTCTTTTCCATTAAATTATGTGCTAGCATTAATTTAGTTTGTCTGTAATATCTGTATGAATCCGTAGCTCCTTCAAATGGTAAAACCGTAATATCTGATAATATTTTTTCAGCTTTTTTATATTGATTGTTCAGCATGTAGGTTTTAGCCAAATCTAACCCAATAATATAATTCGTATTATCGCTTTTATATTGCTTTTGTAATGTTTTTAAGGCGTTCTTGTATTGTCTTAATTGAATGTATAAGTTAGACAATGCTTTATTGTAACGCCACTGTTTCGGTTCAATTTGCGAAGCCTTTTCTATCAACCGTAATTTTGACTCAACACTACTTTTTACATCTAGCTTTGCCTTTAAAAAGTAGTAAGGAGCAAAATCATTAGGTTTAGAATGCTTAGTTAACATATCTAGTGCTTTTTCCTTATTCCCTCTAAAACCATGAATTAAAGCCAATAAATAATTGGCCTTCCAAGATTCTTTTTGAGCTGTAACCCATTCTAAAATTTCCGCGGTTTCTTCCCGAAACGGAAAAACAAAAGACAAATCTGATTTCTCTGCTCGATCTAAATACAACTTAGATTTAGAATTATTAGTTTGTTTATTCAACCAAGCCAGCCAAAACAATACCTCAGTATTTTTAGGTGACAATTCTAGCACCTTAATACTCTCATCAAATCTATTACTGTTAGCATACCAAATAGCCAATTCCAAGTAAGATTCTATCGGTAGTTCATTCTGAATTAGTGCTTGGAATTTTTCCTTATTATTTTCGGTAGGAGATTTATAAAAATCCTCAAAACGAATAAAATGGTTTATGGGGTTCAGTTTTTCAATTTGGTTTCGTGCAGTTTTTATTTGTAAATCGTTACCCTTTAACCTTGCCAACACTTGCAGGACTTGCCATGCATCAATATTATTTGGGTTGTTTTTTACACTTAGCATTGCATATTCTTCCGCTTTAATATAATTCTGTTTGGCTAAATAGTTATGTGCCAAAGCTGTATATGCAGCAATTCTGTAATTTGGTGTAAGAGCGGCTACTTCAAACCCATCCAAGGCATCATTGTTTTTTGATAATTTAGCCGCAGCTAACCCATAATAATAGTTTGCTTCACCATTATAGGTATCTATACTCAAGGCTTTTTTACCATAATAAAATGCTGAATCATAATCCATTCGGAAAATTTTTAATTTCATCATCTCCACTAAAGAAGGAAGAAATAAATTATCCTTAGACAAAGAAGCTTTAATTTTTTCTTCGGCCAATTTATATTTTCTAAACCTATACAAATCTCGGCCTTGTAAATAAAGGCCATAAGTACTTTCACTATCAAAACTTTCAGGAATGTGCATAGGTCTGCTCAGATTTTTGTCGGATTCATTCTCTACAAAATCAATTAACTCTCCATTTAAAACCATACTAACCGGCTTCTCACCTTTAGGCAATTTAACATTGACGTCAACCATCTGCAAAGGGTTGGCGTTTATAAGTACACTTCCTATTTTTTCTCTATCAGCATTAAAGACTTTTATACTGTCGTTAATAGGTTGTGTGGGGCTGATTTTAACCGAAAGTACACCGGTCAAATCCGATTTGATATTGAACGCTCCCGTTTTATTGGCATGACTGAACCCATCTAATCCGTTAAAAGGATACCAATATTCCGTCCATTGATCACCATTGTAAGGCATAAATCCAATTTGTTTAAAAGGGGTAAAACTACTTTGAATTACATTTTGATTAAACAGCCTACCACTTTGAATTTCTACATATTGTCCGCTTTTGTCAGTAAGTAATTCCTCCCAAACTTTTCCCGCATCTGATTGTGCCCAAAGAAATATCTTCTTTCCTAATTTATCGTCCCTATTGGCAAAATGAATCATTCCATAATCCTCTTTTTTCCATAATGCTCCAAAATAATTACTGTGAGAACCTATAATATGATATGATTTTGAAGGTCCGAAATTATTTTCTTCATAAAATGACAGATTTCGACCTTTATCATCAATTGGCCAATTTTTGATATCACCTCCATGACCAACGGAAAAATTTCCAGGATACAAAAATTGAAGCTCTTCACCTACTGGAATTCCGGCGTTCATCCAGGTATAATAAGGTTGTTCTATTCCTGTTGCATTGAACCAATAGGATGTAGTTGTAAAATAAGCCTTATCCTTTTCAAGTTTGGTCTCAACTACCCAACGGGTTCGGGTTAACAAATCTAAAGTGGACGTAAAACAACTTACGCTACCATCATCGTTATTTTTTACTAAGTAATCAACAGGAGTTGCACTATTGGGAGTGTGACCTATAATACCATAGTTCATTTCTATACCACCACTTACCCATGGTCCTCGCATTGCAATATCCCTAAATTTAACTACGCCATTATTATATAAAAAATCCTTACCTGTTTTTTTGTCAAATGCTGTCCATATCTTACCGCCTATCTCTGGCATAATTTGAACTTTGATGTAGTCGTTTTCGAGTTCAACTACCTTCCAATTTTGTTCTTTGCCTTTGAGCGAAAACCCATCAAAACGGAAATAAGGATATATTTTAGCATTTTCCGGAATTGGATTAGGATCGGAAAAGGGATAAGTGATATAATTTTTTGTAGTTTCTTTAAAAGTAGATTTTTTTTGTCCTAAAAGAATACTTGAGAATAAAACTGCTAAAATAAGAGGGGAATACTTATACATATCTATTATAAAATTAACACCAATTTTAAGAAAATTAGTTTGTTAAATATAATAGTTTATTTGCTAAAAGAGTAATTATTAGGCTATAACTAGGTTTTTGCTATGTAAATAAATTTGGTAAACCCTTTTTATAACGAAAATTTTTGTGGTTAAAAATAAAATCCAAAGCCTCCTTTAATTGCAAATTTTGTTGCTCCCGGTATTTGGTTGTAATTACCTCTAAACACAAAATCTATCCTGATAAATTTAAAGATATTATCTACCCCTACAAAATATTCGTAATAGGGTTTTGTGGGAATGTATAAATTATCATTAAGCCTACGATCAATCAAAAAAGGACTCCTAGAAATATTATCATGCGATAAATTACCAACTACTGCTCTTGCACCCACTATTTCTCTCCAGTTTAGCTTTCGCAGTAACGGAATTCGAGATAAAATCCTCCCATTAAAATTATGCTCTATATGCAATGCAGCATATTCATCGGTTACAAAATCATAATAATTTAAAAGGTCAAAAGTACGCGGTACACTAAAAATTGCCTGATTGCCTGGAACTACGTCTAACATGGTTAAAGGCACATCACCAAAAGTTTTACCAACTTCTAAAAAATATTTTAGCTTACCAAAACCTCCCATTAAAATACGGTGTCTATAATATAGCTGGAGTTTGTCATAATCAAAGTCGCTATCTAAAAACCCTTTTAGACCTTTTGTATAGCTTAGATAAACCGTAGGATAACGACCATCATTACTCACATTTCGCTCAACACCAAATCCCGCAGTTTTACGACCAGGTGTATAGGTTATACCAAAATCCAGTTCCGTTTGTTTTATTTTTGGTTGCTGAACTCCATCCTCGTCAAAATAACTGATGTTAAATAAATCAGGAGCAGCCGATTGTAATGTTTTATAAGTGGCTCCTAATCTAAAATTTAGGTTTTTTACAGGCTCTACATCAATAGCAAAATTGGATAAATTGACATTTGTCAATCTAAAATTTTCCCCTCTTGCAAAAAATGATGACGACGCAAAACTCCTACTTAGTACGTCATTTGCAGTTGTTAAACTAACGCCTGTTTGCTCTATATCTCTTCTGTTACCAGCTGATAGTATTATTCTATTCTGTTTATCGACCAACCATTTTCCAGAAATTCCATATTTAACTTTATCGTCTTTAAAACCATAAGCGGCATAGCCTTCTAAACGCCAAGTATCATTTTGGGTAAAATAAGTTCTACCTCCTACCCTTACTCTAAAACCTTCAACATCGTTACTGCCAAAAGAAGAAAATAACGGACCATAGTCAAACCCTTTGGCTACGCCCCAATATCCCGTTGCTAATGTTGCACCTATATTGTAGAGCTGCTTGAATCTTCTTACTGTTTTAAGTGTATCAAGCATTTTATAGATCCCAACCTCATCGTCATTTAGTTTTTCCATTCGGTTTTCATGCCAAAAATCGTCAGGTTTATTATAAATCTCTTCCTCATAAGCAAAAACTTTTGGCTTGTAAACTTCTTCATCACGTTCTTTTTCAAATTCGTAATTGTTAAACAACGTAGTTCGTCTACCGTAAACTCCTTTTGATTTATCTTTTGAATTAAAAGCAAAATCTGACATCATATGATCTCTTTTCAATAGGAAAACAGAATCGTTCAATACATCAAATTCTTGCTCTACATAAATTTCTTTAACCCAGTTAATATTTGCACTTCTGGATGCATTCATTTCAATTTCTTGAATAGCAAAAGTGGTATCATTTACCCAAAAATCGCCTTTAAAGGTTAGTTCGTTTTTCCTTCTGGGATAAAAAACAATGTTATAGCACCACTTATTTCCTATGTATGCACTATCTGCTAGTACATAATTATAAACGGAAACTCCTGTCCTCGAGATTGGACTTGTAAAACTTTTGTCAAAAAATTTGAGATAATTGTCATAGATATTATAATCTACATATAATTGCTTTACAAACTCAATAAGTTCTTGATTACTTTCAAAACCTGAATTTTTATTGGCCAAGAGCTCTTCGTTCGTTTTTTTTACAGGCTCGTTTTTACCATAAACTTTGTATAATGCCTCATTAATAAAAATGGGCAAGTAAGGTTTTCCAGTAATATTTGAAGTATCTACCTGTTCAAAAACAAACTCCATTCCTTTAAAGAGTCTTCGCTTTTTAAATTTTTCATCAATATTATTGAGGTCAAATTCTATTTTTTCGTACTTATCATATTCATATTGTTTATACAAACGCAGACCATTTTGACGCTTCTTAGCCCAAATTTTCTTCAAAATTTCTACCGCTGGGTTTCCTTTTTTCTTGGTTTTACCTGAATAAATCTGAACTTCATCTAATGCCGCAGCATCTTCTTTCAAAACAATTTTAAGGTCAAAGTTTCTCGCTTTAAGCGGAATTATTTTGGTCTCAAATCCCAGAAAAGATATCATCAATTCTTTATGTGTATTTTCAGATTCTATATAGAATTTTCCATTTTCATCAGAAACGCCACCCTCGGTCGATCCCTTGAATATAATATTCGCAAAAGGAATAGCCTCACCTTGTTCGTCAACAATATGTCCGCTGACTTTAACTTGCGAAAAAGCAAATGAAGTTATCAATAAAAAAAGTGTAATTAGATATTTCAATGTTTAAAATTTAGAGTATTCATAAAAAAACCTTTTACAAGGTGTTGCAAAAGGTTTGATTATTACAATTTTAATGCCATTATTTTACATACATAACAGACTTTACTGCTTTTACAACATCGTTGGCATTGGGCAACCACTCTTCCAATAAGACTGGAGAGTATGCAGCAGGCGTATCAGCTGTTGTAATTCTTTGTATAGGTGCATCTAAAAAGTCAAAAGCTTGTTCTTGTACTTGATAGGTAATTTCTGAAGCTACACTTGCAAAAGGCCAAGCCTCTTCTAGTATTACCAATCTATTTGTTTTCTTTACAGATGCTAATATTGCATCATGATCCATTGGTCTGACTGTACGTAAATCTATAATTTCAACGGAAATATCTTCCTTTTCTAGTATTTCTGCAGCTTTATAGGCTTCTTTAATGATTTTTCCAAAAGAAACAATGGTAACATCCGTCCCTTCTCTTTTTGTCTCTGCAACACCTATTGGTAATATATACTCCCCATCTGGAACTTCACCTTTGTCTCCATACATTTGTTCAGATTCCATAAAAATTACTGGATCATCATCCCTTATCGCTGCTTTTAATAAGCCTTTAGCATCATAGGGATTTGAAGGTACTATTACTTTAAGACCAGGCGTATTGGCAAACCAATTCTCAAAAGCTTGAGAATGTGTAGCACCTAACTGACCCGCTGAGGCCGTAGGCCCTCTAAACACAATTGGGCAATTAAACTGCCCTCCTGACATTTGTCTGATCTTTGCAGCATTATTTATAATTTGATCTATCCCGACCAATGAAAAATTAAAAGTCATATATTCTACTATCGGACGGTTTCCATTCATTGCAGAACCAATAGCAATACCAGCAAAACCTAATTCAGCAATTGGCGTATCGATAACACGTTTGGCTCCAAATTCATCTAACATTCCTTTTGAAGCTTTATACGCACCATTATATTCTGCAACTTCTTCACCCATTAAGTAAATGGACTCGTCTCTACGCATTTCTTCGCTCATGGCTTCGCAAATGGCTTCTCTAAATTGAATCGTTCTCATATTTTGATATAATATTACAATGCAAAAATAGAAAATTAAGGCTAGTTTATTAGATTATGTTTCAACTATTTTATTATGCGTGCATAGCAAATTGAAAAAAAAGTAGTAACTTCGCATTAATTATTAAATCCTATTATAAAAATGAAAATATTAGTTTGTATAAGTCATGTTCCTGATACTACTTCAAAGATAAATTTCACTGATGGGGACTCAAAATTTGACACCAATGGTGTTCAGTTTGTGATTAATCCGTATGACGAATTTGTGTTAACTAGAGCTATGTGGTTTAAAGAAAAACAAGGAGCATCAGTAACTGTTGTCAATGTTGGTAACCCTTCTACAGAACCTACTTTACGTAAGGCTTTGGCAATTGGTGCCGACGAGGCCATACGTGTAAATGCAGAAGCTACCGATGGTTATTTTGTAGCCAAACAATTAGCTGAAGTTGCTAAGAATGGTGATTTTGACCTTGTCTTAGCTGGGAGGGAATCCATAGATTATAACGGAGGAATGGTGCCTGGTATGCTTGCTGGCATTTTAGATTTCAATTTTATTAATGCCTGTATTGGTTTGGAAGTTGACGACAATAAAGCAACCGCTATTCGAGAAATTGATGGTGGCAAAGAAACCCTAAGTACTAATTTACCATTGGTTGTTGGTGGTCAAAAGGGAATTGTAGAAGAAAAAGATTTACGCATACCCAATATGAGAGGTATTATGATGGCCAGAAAAAAACCATTGAATGTTATTGAGCCTATTTCTTTTGAAGCTACAACTACATCAAAAAGTTTTGAAAAACCAGAAGCAAAAGGAGCAGTAAAATTAGTCGACGCTGATAATGTTGGAGAGCTGGTTGATTTATTACATAATGAAGCCAAGGTGATTTAATCTCACTCAAATCAAGAAAAGTTTAATATTTAATATCTAAAAATATATGTCTGTTTTAGTTTACGCAGAATCCTCTGAAGGAAAATTTAAAAAAATCGCTTTTGAAGCAGTATCTTACGGTAAAAAAGTTGCAGAACAATTAGGAACTACCATAAGTGTAGTTACTATAAATGCAGATAATACCTCAATATTATCCGACTATGGTGCTGAAAAAATCATCAAAATAAATGATGAAAAACTTAATACATTTAATGCCAAAGCATACGCCGATGTTGTAAAGCAAGTGGCGGCAAAAGAAAATGCAAATGTTGTTATTATCGACTCAAGCAATAATGGGCTTTACCTAGCACCTTTACTAGCTGTGAATTTAGAAGCAGGATATGCTTCTAATGTTGTTGAAGCACCAAGTTCAACTTCACCTTTTACGGTAAAACGCAAGGCGTTTTCTAACAAAGCATTTAATAACACCGAAATAAAAACTGATAAAAAAGTAATCGGATTGGCAAAAAATTCTTTTGGGTTGGTTGAAAATAAATCTTCAGCTACTGAAGAAGATTTTTCTCCAAATTTAGACGATGCTGACTTTAATGTAAAATCAACTTCAGTTGATAAAGCTAAAGGACAAATTACTATTGCTGATGCTGATATTGTAGTTTCTGGTGGTCGTGGATTAAAAGGTCCTGAAAATTGGGGAATGGTTGAAGAACTAGCCGATATATTGGGTGCGGCCACAGCATGTTCAAAACCAGTTTCCGATTTGGGATGGAGACCTCACAGTGAACACGTAGGGCAAACTGGGAAACCAGTAGCTTCAAACTTGTATATTGCTATCGGTATTTCAGGTGCTATACAGCACTTGGCAGGAATCAATTCTTCAAAAGTAAAAGTAGTTATTAACACTGATCCTGAAGCACCATTTTTTAAAGCTGCTGACTATGGTATAGTTGGCGATGCTTTTGAAGTGGTACCAAAATTAATAGAAAAGTTAAAAGAATTTAAGGCTCAAAACGCATAATTTTAGTAAATTGTGCCTCTTATTAAAGGCTGTCTAATTTATTGGATGCTAAAGTCCTTAATTAGACAGTTTTTTCATATATTCAACCATGAGTTTAGTCCGCCTTAACATAAAAGGTATATCATACAGCCAAACACAAAGCGGTGCTTATGCACTGGTTTTAAGCGAAGTAGATGGTGAACGCACTTTACCTATTATTATTGGTGCTTTTGAAGCACAATCTATTGCCATTGCATTAGAAAAGGAAATAAAGCCTCCAAGACCGCTTACGCACGACCTGTTTAAAACTTTTTCTGATCGTTTTCATATCAAGGTAAAGCAGGTGATTATTCACAAACTAGTTGATGGCGTGTTTTATTCTAGTCTTATTTGTGAGCGTGATAAAATTGAAGAAATTATTGATGCCAGAACTTCTGATGCTATTGCACTGGCAACACGTTTTAACGCACCTATTTTTACTTATGAAAATATTTTGGACAAAGCGGGTATCTTTCTAAAGATTAAAGATGAACCTAAACTTACTCAAGCGAAAATAGAAGTTGAAGAAATGGCAATTGAACTTGCAGAAGAGTCGTCATTAAAAGAAATCTCACTAAAAGAATTAAACAAACAATTGGAAGAGGCCGTAGCTAATGAAGACTATGAATTGGCGGCAAAATTAAGAGATGAAATTTCTAAACGAAAAAAATAGTGTAACTTCCCTTTTATGATTAGAAATTTACTTTTATTTATTACTATACTATTTGGACTAAATTTTTCTTCCGCCCAAGAAATAGAAAAAAAATGGCAACTACAATCAATACAAAATAATCAAGAAGCTTCCATAGTCAATCATAATGAGTTTTTACTATTAGATAAAGGCGAATTCGAATTTGAAACCAGTTTTCAGGGTAAAATTTCTGGTGACTATATTTATCAAAATAATTTATTGGTTTTTTATGTTGATTTTCCTAAAGATACTATTTATAAATACAAAATAACACAATTATCAGATTCAACTTTAGCTTTTAAGTCAAAGGATATTCTATTCGAGTTTTCTGAAATTAAAGATGAACTAACAACAATTGTTTACAAAGCAGATAGTAATGAAATAATACCAAGTCAAGGGTTTTCAATAAACTCATTATGGCGAGGCGTATTAGGCATGGCTACCTTACTATTTATTGCCTTTTTATTTAGTAGTAATCGTAAAGCTATCAATTGGAAAACTGTTGGTATTGGGATAGCATTTCAATTGTTGATAGCCGTTGGGGTTTTGAAAATTCCTTTTATTCAAGCTGGATTTGAGTTTGTTGGAAAAATCTTTGTGAAAATTCTTGATTTTACAAGGGCTGGAAGCCAATTTTTATTTGAAGGTTTGGTGGTTGATATGGACACCTTTGGGTTTATTTTTGCTTTTCAAGTACTCCCAACAATTATTTTCTTTTCTGCATTAACCTCAGTGTTATTTTATTTAGGGATAATACAGAAAGTTGTAAAATTTATGGCAATGCTTTTAACAAAAGCACTTGGTATTTCTGGAGCAGAAAGCCTTTCAATTGCTGGAAATATTTTCTTGGGGCAAACTGAGGCTCCATTACTCATAAAAGCTTATTTAGAAAAAATGAATAAATCTGAAATGCTGCTGGTAATGATTGGTGGAATGGCTACCGTGGCTGGTGCAGTATTGGCAGCTTATATTGGATTTTTGGGTGGTGATGACCCTGTTCTGAGATTGGTTTATGCTAAACACTTATTAGCAGCATCGGTTATGGCAGCACCTGGAGCCATAGTAATTTCTAAAATATTGTATCCGCAAACTGAAACTATAAATACTGACGTAAATGTATCACAGGATAAAATTGGTTCAAATATATTAGATGCGATAGCCAATGGCACTACAGAAGGTTTAAGATTAGCAGTAAATGTTGGAGCTATGCTACTAGTATTTATTGCTTTTATAGCGATGGCCAATTATGGCTTGGGTAAAATAGGTTATTGGACAGGATTGAATGCATGGCTTGGTGATAACACTTCTTATAGTAGTTTTTCTATCGAAGCCATTTTAGGGACTATTTTTGCTCCATTAATGTGGTTAATTGGTGTTGCTAAAGAAGATATGATGTTAATGGGACAGCTCTTAGGTATAAAATTAGCTGCAAGCGAATTTGTAGGTTATATTCAATTAGCAGATTTAAAAAATGCTGCTAATGCTACGCACTTGAGTTATCAGAAATCGATTATTATGGCGACGTATATGCTCTGTGGTTTTGCTAATTTTGCCTCCATTGGAATTCAAATTGGAGGGATTGGCTCTTTAGCCCCAGGGCAACGCAAAACCTTATCAGAGTTTGGTATGAAAGCCCTTATAGGAGGTTCCATTGCTTCATTAATCTCTGCCACTATTGCTGGGATGATTATTGGATAATAACCAAAATCCTAGTTAATAAACTTTTAATAAAATTGAAATTCCTTTACATTTAATCTTAAAGCTTTTCAGTAATTTGCCAATCCAAATCAATACAGAAAAATGAAGCAATATCATGATTTAGTAAAACACGTTTTAGAAAACGGAAACGAAAAAGGAGATCGTACTGGTACAGGTACTAAAAGTGTTTTTGGACATCAGATGCGATTTGATTTGAGCGAAGGTTTCCCAATTGTAACCACTAAAAAATTACATTTAAAATCAATTATTTACGAGTTGCTTTGGTTTATTAATGGAGATACCAATATTAATTATTTGCAAGAAAACGGTGTGCGGATATGGAATGCTTGGGCCGATGAAAATGGCGATTTAGGTCCTGTTTACGGGCATCAATGGCGGAATTGGAACAGTGATGAAATTGATCAACTGACCGATGTCATCGAAACCTTAAAAAACAATCCCGATAGTAGGAGAATGATGGTGTCAGCTTGGAATCCTTCAGTATTACCAGACACATCAAAATCATTTAGCGAAAATGTTGCCAACGGAAAAGCCGCGTTACCGCCTTGCCATGCTTTTTTCCAGTTTTACGTTGCCAATGGAAAACTTTCTTGCCAACTCTACCAACGTAGTGCCGATATATTTTTAGGAGTTCCTTTTAACATTGCTTCTTATGCTTTATTCACAATGATGATTGCTCAAGTTTGTGACTACGAAGCGGGAGAATTTATACATACGTTTGGTGATGCCCATATTTACAGTAATCATATTGAACAATTGGAATTGCAATTATCGCGTGACTTAAGGCCATTACCCAAAATGAAAATAAACCCTGAAATCAAAAGTATTTTTGATTTTAAATTTGAAGATTTTGAATTGTTGGACTATAATCCACATCCACATATTAAAGGAACAGTAGCTGTTTAAAATCAAATTTCAAAAAAAATAAAAATCCCAAATTCTAGTGCTAGAATTTGGGATTTTAAATTTAGAGTTATTTTGGTTATTCTACAATTCTAAAACTGCATTTTCAGCTCCAGCGTAATCGTTCCAAGCATAGCTATCAGC
Organism: Aureibaculum sp. 2308TA14-22; assembly: GCF_040538665.1. Classification (NCBI taxonomy): domain Bacteria; kingdom Pseudomonadati; phylum Bacteroidota; class Flavobacteriia; order Flavobacteriales; family Flavobacteriaceae; genus Aureibaculum; species Aureibaculum conchae. Next base: position 235,814 of record NZ_JBEWXT010000001.1, on the reverse strand, counting down.
TTGCTCGTCATTTTTGTAAGCACCATCAACTAAATATCTAAATTGATAAGCTTGATCTTTTTCTAAATCAACAGTTCCTTTAAAGTTACCGTTTTTCAACTTTTTTAACTCATACTTTTTTGCAGGTTTCCAATTGTTAAAATCTCCAACAACTGCAACTTTTTCTGCTTCAGTTTCAGCAACGGTAAATGTTACCTTACAAACTGGTTTTGTTTTTAAATAATTCTTAGTAATTGCCATAATTTCTGTGTTTTAAAATTTTCGGCAAAATTAAATAAGATTTTCAATATTTCATAGCTAATCTACTGATAATTAAGTCGATTTAACAATAATTTAATTTTGAACAGCTAAAAAAAGAAAACTTCAAAATTCAGCGTTAAATATTATATAAATCTTATTTTTAAAATCATTTTTTTGAATAAAATTTGTAATTTTATAGTTAATTTACTCAAAAAATTACACTTTGAATAAAGTGTTAATTCTATTTATTTGATAAATAGACAATTATATGTTGACAGTATAAAATAATTCTAAACAAAAATAGCATCATGAAAAAAGAAGTTTTAAAGAAAGATTTGATTGAGCGAATTAATCAGATTGAAGATGAAAATAAGCTGAATGCTATTCAGACTATTTTAAACACCTTGGAAAGCGAACATATAGAATTTGACAATAAGCATAATGCCTTAGAGCCAGAAGACTTTTCAGGATATATTAAAGAATGGTTAAAAAGCATGTAATTTCAGAATATGATTAAATATTTTATAATTACATTTTGGATTCTTTGTGCATTTTCCGGTTTTTCGCAAGAAAATAACACGTCAAAATCGGAGACCGTTGGTTTTGCTATTATTGAAAACCCTCCGATATTTCCCGGTTGCGAGAACATAGAAAAAAAGCTACAAAAAAGATGTCTCCAAAATCAGATTGTAAAACATGTCTCTAAGAATTTTAATACAAAATTAGCCAATGAAGTTGGTCTTGAACCTGGTAAGACCAAATTGTACGTAAATTTCGAAATAGCATCTGATGGAACCATTAAAAATGCAAAAGCAAGGGGAGAACATAAAGCATTAGAAGAAGAAGGTATAAGAGTAATCTATTCGCTACCAAAAATGACTCCTGGGCATCATGAAGGTAATGCCGTGGACGTTAAATATACGTTACCCGTTGTTTTAATGGTCGGTAAAAAAATGGAAGATGATATTACTAACAAAGTCAATATCCAATATATTAAGGATAATATTAAAAAAGTAATCGAAAAAGGCAGTTCCAATTTAACTAATGAAACTGTTTATGAAAAGATTAGGAAATTAGGATATAAACCAAAGGATGAAGTAAAAGTTTTTACACAATTTTCTGTTGACAATGATGGTTTCGTAAAAAATATTAAAGCAAGAGGGCCGCATAAAATTTTTGAAAACGAGGCTATTAAAATTCTAAAACAATTACCAAAAATAGAACTTGCAGGAAAAAATAATGTAGGAATTAGTAATGAATTTAATTTGCCTATTATCATTGTTATAGAAAAGCCTAAAAAGAAAAAATAATTAATGGAAAAGGAACAAATCGAGCTTTACGAAAAAGCCAAGAAGCGAACCAAGCAGAAAAAAAGATTGTACTATCATTTTATCGTTTTTTTAATTGGGTCGCTATTTTTAATCGTATTGAATACTTTTTTTAATGTTGGTCAAGAAAAGTATGGCGAATGGTTTAAATATGCGGTTGCTCTTTGGCTGTTGGTTTGGATATTTCACTTTATAAATGTTTTTATTACTAATAAATTTTTTGGAAAAGAATGGGAACAGACAGAAACCGAAAAGTTGATTAAAAAACACAAAGCAGAAACCGAAAGATTGGAAAAAAAATTAATCAAAACAGGAGTTATCGGTCCTCAGATTAAACCATCAAACCCTATAAAAAAAGTAACCAAAAATTCAATTAGTATAATCGCTGCTGTGGGTAAGCATCGTGAACTCGGAAAAAATAATCAGCTACTTTGGCATTTACCCAATGATCTAAAACGTTTTAAAAAAGTAACTTCTGGACATGATGTAATTATGGGCAGAAAAACCTACGAATCTTTAGATGGGCCTTTACCGAGCAGAACCAATATTATTATTTCACGAAATCCAGATTACAAGGCACCATTATGTAAAGTAGTAAATTCTTTAGAAGAAGCACTTTATGAATCTGGAGATCCCGACCCATATATATTGGGTGGTGCTCAAATCTATGAACAAGCCATAAAAATAGCAGATAAGCTAGACCTTACCTTAGTTGATGCCTCCTTTGATGCAGATGCTTTTTTTCCGGAAATTGACAGTACTATTTGGAAAGAAATAAGTCGTGAAAATCACTATGCAGATGAAAAACACGATTACGATTATAGTTTTGTTACTTACAAGAGAAAATAAAAAAGACCTCAAAAATTATATTTTTAAGGCCGTTTCTCTTCTTTAATTTACAAGGTAATATTTTATTTTATCTTCATTTCAAAAGGCATTCTGGCCTGTACACCTTTCAAGTTAGCAAAGTCCTTTATGCTTTTGTAAATTTGGTAATTTTCTACCCCCAACTCCTCTTTTAAAATATTTTCTTTACTCATTTTAATAAATGAAATTGGGTTAAGTGCATCTCTAAAATCGGTTTTGTAACGCGGATAATTAGTAATGCTATAATCAGACACTTCTGCTAGCTCGGCAGCTCTGCTAACAGCATCATCTAAACTGCCTAATTTATCTACCAAACCATTTTCCAAGGCTTCAACACCAGTCCAAACTCTACCCTGAGCAATACTATCAACTTCAGCTTCAGTCATATTTCTACCTTCAGCAACTCTGCCTACAAAAGTTTTATATATACCTTCTACACCTTCCTTAGCTACATTATAAAAACTTTCGGTCATCGGTTCAAAAGGGCTATACGCAAATGAATTTTTATTTGTACCTACTTGTTCTGCATTTATCCCAATATCTTCGGTCAATTCACTAAAATTAGGAATCATACCAAAAACACCTATAGACCCTGTTATAGTCGTTGGTTCAGCTAAAATCTCGTCAGCATTACAAGCAATATAATATCCGCCAGAAGCTGCATAATTACCCATAGACACAACAAGTGGCTTTTCTTTTTTGGTCAATTCCAACTCTCGCCAAATTAAATCTGACGCTAAAGCACTACCACCTGGAGAATTTACTCTCAGAACAATGGCCTTGATTTTATCATTCTTTCTAGTTTTCTTTAAAGCTTCAATAATTTTTTCTTGGCCTATAACATCCAAACTACCTTTACCATACATAATTTCTCCCTGTGCATAAATAATGGCTATTTTATCAGAGGCCGTAGACTTTATTCTTCCTTTTCCGGTAGAAATATAATCCGATATGGAAACACTATTTAGTTTTTTATCTTTTTCAATTCCAGTTAAAACCTTTAATTTATCATTGTACTCATCATTGAATAGTAGATCATCTATCATGTTACTATTAATAGCCATTTCCGGTGTTCTAGCCAATAAATCATCAGCAATGGCATCGACTTCTGATATGGTTTTATTTCTACTATCGGCTATGTCAACAACTATTTCATCCCAAATAGAATTTAAAAAAGAGGAAACCTGTTCTCTATTAGCAGCACTCATTTTATCTTCTAAGAAAGGCTCAACAGCACTTTTGTATTTACCATGACGTATAACTTCCATTTTAACACCTGATTTTTCTTGTAAATCTTTATAATATAATATTTCAGTTGACAGACCTCTAAAATCAATTTCTCCAATAGGATTAACATAAACAGAATCTGCAACCGAACTTAAATAATAATTACTTTGCAAATAAAAATCAGCATAAGCAGTAATAAATTTACCTGACTCCTTAAATTCCATCAGTTTATCTCTAACAGCTTGTGTTTGGGCCATACCAGCATTTACAAACAATGTGTTGATGCTTATACCTTTAATTTTATCATCGTTCTTTGCATTTTCAATAGCATTTAAAATCTGTTGTAAACCCATTTTACCTTCTTCCATATCAAAAATTTCCGCAAACGGATCGCTACTTTTTGGAGCATAATCAACTATCTGGCTTTCTAGATTCAGTTCTAAAACCGAATTGTCTTTAACCGTTACTTTTGTATCATCACCAAATGCTGAAGCCGAGGCAGATATAAATAGCATCAAAATCACAAACATAATTCCCATAGCAATAAAAACACCTAATATTGCCGCCAATAATTCCCTTAAAAATTTCATATATTAATTATTATATTTTGGGCACAAGCCCTAATTATCTTTTTTAAATAAGTCTTTTAATCCTTTAAAATGTTACATAACGCTCTATTAACATTTTAAAATGTTTATAAATTGAGCTGCAAAGATAATCTTTTATCTAATGATTTTATTTTTCTTTGTAGCTCTTTGATGAAAACGTATCAAAACACATATTTATCATTAGGCAGTAATGTTGGTAGCTCTCTAGAAAATCTGCAATTAGCAATTGATTCAATTGCTAAGAATGTAGGTAGAATTACCAAAATTTCTTCTGTTTACAAAACGGCTTCATGGGGTTTTAAAAGTAATGACTTTCTAAATATATGTATCGAAGTTACTTGCAATTTGACTCCTGAAATTTTGCTAGAACGTGTTTTAGCCATTGAAACAAGTTTAGGAAGAAATAGAGACTCATCAAGTGAATACAAAGCAAGGACAATTGATATAGATATACTACTTTTCGAAAATGAAGTTATTTTTTCTGATCAAAATTTGACCATACCGCACCCGAGAATGTTGGAACGTAAGTTTGTATTAGTCCCTTTAGTGGAAATTGCACCACAACTAAAACACCCCATTGCTAATGAAACAATTACAAACTGTCTAGTGAATTGTGCGGACATATCTAATATTGAAAAAACAAATTTACAACTGAAAAGACCAATTTCTTTTGTAGAAAAATACAATTATATTGCTATTGAAGGAAATATTGGTGCAGGAAAATCGACATTAGCAAAAATGATCGGGCATGATTTTAACGCAAAATTAGTACTAGAACGTTTTGCAGACAACCCTTTTTTACCAAAATACTATGAAGATATGGAGCGTTATGCTTTTCCACTTGAAATGAGTTTTTTGGCGGATAGGTATCAACAACTTTCTGATGATTTGGCTCAGTTCGATTTATTTAAAAACTTTATTGTTTCCGATTACTATATTTTTAAATCCCTGATTTTTGCACAAGTTTCCTTATCTAACGAAGAATACAAATTATACAGACGTATTTTTGATGTAATGTACAAAGAAATTACCAAGCCCGATTTGTACGTTTATCTTTATCAGAATACTGAAAGTTTACTTGAAAACATAAAAAAAAGAGGGAGAGATTATGAGCAGAACATACAGCAAGAATATTTAGAAAAAATACATAGAGGTTACGCTAATTTTATAAAAACTGAACAAGATTTGAACACTTTAATTATAGATGTTTCTGAAATGGATTTTGAAAAAAATACGGAAGATTATCAAAAAATAATTGGGTTAATAAATTCCGAAGGTATCTAATTTTTTATTTTTCTAACAACTCTAATTTTTCTGCAAAATATTCGCAGAAATCACGCATTGTGGCGGTCATTTTTTCATCATTGGTAGCACGATAAAAGGTGTCTGACATAGAAAGTAATGTTTGATGGAAAAAATGTTGCATTTCGTTTAGTGGCATATCCTTTGTCCATAAATCCATTTTAAGAGTCTCCTTCTTTTTGTCGTCCCAGACAGAAATTAGAACCGCCTTTGTCGTTTCATTTTCTATACCGCCGTCTTTTGCATCCCAAGCTAATTTTTCGGGGATTTTATTTTCGTCCAATTCAACAGTAAATTTTATTTCGGAAGTATGTTTTGACATAGAATAATGAATTAATGAGTTAATTGATAGCAGCTTCGAAAATATTCTGCTTAACATTCATGAGATCCCGAAAATCCCTTTGGTCTTTCGGGATGAGTGATTCACAAACTTTTCATAAAAATGAAAAATTGTTCTCTGCTCACTTCTCCGGTTTATATTTAGATTTTTTAAATATTTCTTCGTTTTTGGTTTTTAACATATCCTGCAATGAGGTATCGGTGTTTTGCATATATGCTCTTACAATTTGCCAACCAAACCAAACTCCAATGCTTCCAGGAGTTTCATTATCATTGGCTTGGTAAAATTTTGAAAACGGAGCATTGTCAATAAATCGTCTAGAAAGTTCTTGCTCAGTACTGAACAATAATTTGTTCTGAATGAAGAACTTCCAAACTTCTTCGTCATTAAACTCTGCCCAATCAATTTGCTCTTGGGTATATCCCATTTTTTCTGCGTCACCAAGACTAGGCAAATAGGCATCTAACAGATACATTTTTTTCCCTTGCTGCACCATTCTTGAAACAAAAGTCCTATCTGAAGAAAATAGCAATTGAACATCGGTAATCGCATTGGCAACATCTACAATTAAATGGTCTTTAGTAAAATTTTGTTTGATATAATTAGGGAAGCTTTCATAAATTTTACTATCCTTTCCCAAGTAAACATCCAATGAAACGAACAGCAAACTATCGGCATAAACCACTCTACTTTCATAATCTACGTTAGATAACAACGTAATAATTTTAGGCGATTTAAACTCTGGATAATAATACTTAATGTGCTTGAATAAACCTTCTAACCGCTCTTTTTGGTCTGAAAAATTACTGAATACTTTTTGAGTTTCAGCATACAGTTCTTGTTCATCTTTATCATTAATTTTCTGAATCCAAATACTGTCATGGTTCTGAGCAGGAAACAAGTACGGATATGTAGTCTTTAGTTCTGGTAATTTGTCTGGGGTAGCAGTATAAAACGCCTGATCAAAACGATGAATATCAACGTCCACCTCAATATCGGAAACATCAATTTCTATCTTGTCTTTTTTTTGGCAATTGACAAAAACAATTAAAAGAAGTAAAATAGCAAGGTGTTTAAACATCAATTATAATTTAGTATTTTCGTGTTGTCGTTCCCGTTTTCGTAGGAACATACAAAAGTACTAAAATGTAATACAATGCAAACAGAAAAAGTAACAAAACATATTGTTGATTGGTTAAAAGATTACGCTACAAAAGCTGGGGTAAACGGATTTGTAATTGGAATATCGGGCGGAATAGATTCTGCCGTTACTTCATCGCTTTGTGGCGAAACCGGATTAAAAGTTCTTTGTTTGGAAATGCCCATACACCAAGCTGAAAGCCAGGTAACAAGAGCACAAGAGCATATTGCACTACTAAAAGAACGCTACCCTAAAGTAAGTTCAAAAAATATAAATTTAACCGCTGTTTTTGATGCTTTTGACGACTTGTTACCCGATGATGCCGCTTCTGACAAGGTAGATTTATCTATGGCAAATACAAGAGCCAGATTGCGTATGGCCACACTTTATTATTTTGCAGGAATTCATGGTTTATTGGTCTGCGGAACGGGAAATAAAGTAGAAGATTTTGGTGTAGGCTTTTTTACCAAATATGGTGATGGCGGTGTAGATTTAAGCCCCATAGCCGATTTAATGAAGTCTGAAGTGTATAAAATTGGCAAACATTTGGATGTGCCTGAATCGATTTTAAAAGCAAAACCTACGGATGGTTTGTTTGGTGATTCAAGAACTGACGAAGATCAAATTGGTGCTAGCTACGATGAGTTGGAGTGGGCTATGAAAATGATAGCTCAGGGCAATACCGTAGAAGAATTTGATGGTAGGGCTAAAAAGGTTATTGAAATTTATTTGCAACGCCATAGAGCTAATAAGCATAAAATGGTAGCGATACCGGTTTGTGAAATACCAGAAGAATTGATGGCTAATTAAGTCGTTCAACTTTTCTTAACCATTTCTTTTTCAGTTTTTTAAAACGCTTATGGTTAAATAATTTTTTTTCATCGGAAAAACGTTTAAAATAATGACTCGCATAGAAATCTCCATTTGGATAGATTAATAAAAATTTATATTGTAGTTGACCATCGGAAAAGCTTTTTTTTAATATTTCATTTTCATCTTTTACCCAAAAGTTTTTTATTTCATGAACTGGAAAGCCCTTATTAATATTATAAAAATGCAATATAGAAATACTTTTATATTTTTTATATCTCTTAATTTCTTTTAAAATACTTTCTTTATAATCCAAATAACTTGAAACATGAATATGTCTATCAGCCAAAACTAAAGTTCTTCCTTTGTAAATTATGGAATCTCTAGTTGCAAATTTTCTTAATTGTTGGTTATATAATCTATCATATTCACTATTGCTCATTAACATTTTCCGTCCTTTAGAATCAAATAACTGAATGCTTGATTCTTTTGGCATTTTAGTTACATCTGGTAATGAATCTGTGTAGTGAATTAACCAGGTTTTTGTAGAATCAATGGTATATCTTTGCTGATACAACTTATTTAATTGTGCCTTCTTTTTTCCTAAACTCCCAAAATATTCTTTAAATCTTAATTTTTTAAAGATTGCGGTATCGCTTTCCAACATGGATATTAAAAAGAGTTCTGAATTCAGTTTTTTTGTATAGCTCTTAAAGTCAATCTTCTCAAATTTTTCATCAACATAGATGATTTTTTTTGTTTGAGAAAACAGATTGAGAGTAATTGAGAGTAAAAATAAAAGGAAGTAAAGAAATTTCATAAGCCATAGCGATTTAAACAAAGATAGAAAATTATTAAAATTAAAAACTATCTAAACCACTCTATTTAACTTCTCGTAAAGTAATTTTTTAAGTTGCGTATAATTTACAATCATTTCTAGCATAGATTGCCGTTCTTCTTCTGGTACTTCTTCTTCAACCAGTTCTTTTATTTTGAGTTCGATTAAAATTCTGCGTAAATTCAAAATAGCATCCATTACCAATTTTGGCAGCTCTTTTTCTTTAGAACGTACATAAATTTCTTTTCGTTCCCAATCGCTTAGGGTGTGCTTTTCTTCATCCATTAAAATGTCGGTGACTACTTTGCCTATTTCAGCTTGTTCGTGGTTGATAAATACATCAGGATTAATTTTTTCCTCTTGATTTAATTGATGAATGATTTCAAAATATATTTTTCTAAAGATTTCATTACTAAAGTCAATCTCATCATCCTGTAGGTGCAGATATATTTCATTGGCAATGGTATTTTGATAGTTCTCCTTTACCAATTTGGTTCTACCTTCATCATCTTCAACCTCAACATAATCAACAAAATCAATTTCTTTATTTCCGTGAAGCAATAAGGTTTCTATAATTTTTTTCTCAAGGATATTTAACTGATCCGTTTTTTTTATAGCTACTTTATTTTCTTCCGACTTTTCTACCTTAAAAGCTTGCTGTTGCTCCTTTGGGCGTTTGGCAGCTTCACGTTCTTCTTTTTTTGAAATTTGTGCCAATTCACTAAACAAAACGCGTTCAGAAATATCCATAATCTTGGCACATTCCTGCACATAAATTTCGCGTTGAATCTGGTTCGGTATCTTAGAGATAGTAGCCACAATATTCCTAATTAATCCTGCTTTTTTAACGGGATCATCCTTAACCTCATCCATCAATAAAGACACCTTAAAGCGAATAAAATCTTGAGCGTTAGTATTTAAATACTCTTGTAATTTTTCTAAAGAATTCTTTTTTGCAAAAGTATCAGGGTCTTCCCCTTCAGGAAAAGTAACCACTTTTACGTTCATACCCTGTTCTAAAATCAAATCGATACCACGAATGGAAGCTCTAATACCTGCAGCGTCACCATCAAAAAGCACAGTAATGTTGGGTGTTAACCTGCTTACTAATCTAATCTGATCTGAAGTCAACGCTGTACCTGAGGAGGCCACGACATTTTCAATTCCTCTTTGGCTAAAAGAAATTACATCGGTATAACCCTCAACCAAATAACAATTGTCTTTTTTGGCAATACTTTTTTTAGCATTAAAAATGCCATAAAGCACTTTGCTTTTATGGTAGATTTCACTTTCGGGTGAATTGAGGTACTTGGCTGCTTTTTTATCAGAAGTTAAAATTCTACCACCAAAACCCAATACACGACCAGACATACTGTGAATAGGAAAAATGACCCGTCCTTTGAAGCGATCAAACTGCTTGGTTTGGCTTGGATCCGTTTGGTTCTCCTTAACGATTGTAAGTCCCGTTTTTTCTAGAAACTCTAATTGGTAGCCTTTTTTTAAAGCGGTATCTGTAAAAGCCGACCATTCGTCTAAGGCGTAACCCAGTTCAAATTTTTCAATAGTTTCATCGGTAAAGCCACGCTCTTTAAAATAGCTTAGACCAATAGCCTTTCCTTTTTGGGTTTTTAACAATGTATCGTGAAAATAATTACGGGCGTATTCAGAAACCAAATACATACTTTCGCGTTCGCTGGCCTGTATTTTTTGTTCGTCAGATTGCTCTGTTTCTTCAATCTCTATATTGTATTTTTTGGCTAAATAACGAATGGCCTCTGGGTACGAATAATGCTCGTGTTCCATTAAAAATGAAATGGCATTACCGCCTTTGCCCGAACTAAAATCTTTCCAAATCTGCTTAACGGGTGACACCATGAAGGATGGTGATTTTTCATTAACAAAAGGGCTTAACCCCTTAAAGTTACTACCTGCTTTTTTGAGTTGCACAAAATCACCAATGACTTCTTCGACACGAGCCATTTCAAAAACTTTGTCAATAGTGTTTCTGGTTATCATGATTGTTAGGGTAGATATAAAAAGGCCTCACAGGTTTTGAAAACCTGTGAGGCCTTTTGGTTCTTCTAAGACACCGCTTTTAGTTTGCTTAACGTAGATTTTTGCATTTTACCTTCAGCATATTTTTTGGTTACTCTTAATTTTTTGTCTTCACCTCCAGGCAATTCAAACATAGCATCGGTTAAAATAGCTTCGCATAAAGAGCGTAATCCACGTGCTCCTAATTTATATTCCACAGCTTTTTGAACAATATAATCTAATGCTTTTTCGTCAATGGAAAATTCAATATCATCCATTTTAAAAAGCTTTTCATATTGTTTAATGATAGCATTCTTAGGTTCTGTTAAAATAGCTCTTAGCGTATGTGCATCTAAGGGATTCATATAGGTTAGCACTGGTAAGCGTCCAATAATTTCAGGTATTAAACCAAAATCTTTTAAATCGGTAGGAACTATATACTGTAAAAGATTTTTTTCATCTACACGCTCTTCGCTTTTAGATACACTGTAACCAACCGCTTGCATATTTAATCTTTTACCGATTATTTTATCAACGCCATCAAATGCTCCTCCAGCAACAAATAAAATATTACGTGTATTAACCTCAACAAACTTTTGGTCAGGATGTTTTCTTCCTCCTTTAGGGGGTACATTAACTACAGTACCTTCTAACAATTTTAATAAAGCTTGTTGAACACCTTCACCAGAAACATCTCTGGTAATAGAAGGATTATCGCTTTTTCTAGCAATTTTATCAATTTCATCAATAAAAACAATACCTCTCTCAGCTTTTTGCACATTATAATCTGCCGCTTGCAATAGACGTGTTAAAATAGTCTCAACATCCTCTCCAACATATCCTGCCTCTGTTAATACTGTTGCATCAACTATAGCAAAAGGTACATTTAACATTTTGGCAATAGTTCTGGCCATCAGGGTTTTACCTGTACCCGTTTCACCTACCAACATGATGTTACTTTTTTCTATTTCAATATGATCCTCATCTTTTGATGGCGGTTGTAATAAACGCTTGTAATGATTGTAAACAGCAACAGAGAGCACTCTCTTAGCCTGTTCTTGACCAATAATATACTGATCTAAAAAACGCTTTATTTCTTGAGGTTTTTTTAAAATTAATTCTCCTGACAAACCATCGGTTTCAGTTTCAGCTATTTCTTTTACAACCAAACCATGTGCCTGTTCTATACATCTATCGCAAATATGACCTTCCAAACCTGCGATTAACATATTTGTATCAGATTTTTTGCGTTTACAAAACGAACACTCTAATTCTTTCTTCTCTGCCATACTATTGCTTTATTTATAATCTCTTTACTAAAACAGGTTTTACCCTTATTTATTATGAATTTCTAGACAAAACCTCATCTATCATTCCATATTTTTTTGCTTCTTCCGCTTTCATCCAATAATCTCTATCAGAGTCGTCATGTACTTTTTTAATATTTTGACCTGAATGCTTTGCTATAATTTGATACAATTCATCTTTTAATTTTAGAATTTCTCTAGCTGTAATTTCAATATCAGATGCCTGTCCTTGAGCTCCGCCCAACGGTTGATGAATCATAATACGAGAATGTGGTAAAGCAGAACGTTTTCCTTTTTCTCCAGCACACATCAATACAGCAGCCATAGAAGCAGCAATACCTGTACAAATGGTTGCTACGTCAGGTTTAATAAACTGCATGGTATCGTAAATACCTAAACCAGCATATACACCACCGCCTGGAGAATTTACATAAATAGAGATGTCTTTTGAGGCATCTGTACTTTCCAAAAACAACAATTGAGCCTGTATAACGTTGGCTACATAATCGTCTATTCCTGTTCCTAAAAAGATAATTCTGTCCATCATTAAACGTGAAAAAACGTCAAAAATGGCAATATTCATTTTACGCTCTTCAATAATATTTGGGGTAAGACTTACTGGATACATTGCACTAATCATTTTATCGTAGTACAAACTGTTAATCCCTTGATCTTTTATGGCGAATTTTTTAAATTCTTCTCCGTAATTCATATGTTCTATTTTGTTTATGTTAAGACGGTAAATATACTAACTAATTACGAAAGCCCATAATGGGCATTTGGTAGGTAGCGACATTTTATAATTTTCTTAAAATTGATTATATATAATAAATTTTTATTTTGTGTTGATGAAATAAATGTTATACCATTTTATAATTAAGACTTGTTGACTGTTAGGCTTAATTTAAAAAAAGACATAAAAAAAACCACCTCACTAGATATGAAGTGGTTCAAATATTTTAAAAAAATATTATTTGTAAACCTCTTTAACAAAGTCATCAAAACTAACTTCTTTGGTTTTTAGTTTTACATTCTCTTTGTAGAAAGTCAATAGTTTTTGGCTCATTAGCTGTTCTGATAAACGCTTGGCTTCTTCTTGATTACCTAAAATTCGACCAGCAATTTCTTCTAATTCTTTCTCTTCAGGATTAGCATTTCCGTATTGAGCCATTTGGCTTTTTATAAAACCCTTTGCAAATTCTTTAAGCTCTTCAAAAGTCACTTGCAAGTTATTGTCTTTGCTAATTTTACCTTCTATAAGTTGATAACGCAATCCTTTTTCTGAACGTTTATACTCTTCTTCGGCCTCTTGCTCTGTTAATTGTTTTTCTCCAGCTACAGCTATCCATTTTTGTAAAAATTCTGCCGGTAAATCAAATTTCGTATTTTCAATTAAACCCTCAGTTACTGCATTCAATAGTTGTTGATCTGATTGTTGCTCGAATTGTTTTTCAGCATCTTCTTTCAAACGCTTTCTAAATTCTTTTTCATCTCTTACAATTCCTTCTCCAAATAATTTATTAAACAATTCTTGGTTTAATTCCGATACTTCAGTTTCAGAAATTTCTTCAACTGTAAATTGCACATCAGTGTCTAAATCATGAACATCATCATGAGATACACCCAAATGGTTTTGCAACAGATAATCATCGGTAAAAAGTCCTTTTGTTTTTAAGGTAATTACATCACCAACTTTTGCACCGATAAATAATTTTGAGTTAGTTTTACCCTTTACTTTATCAAGTTTAAAAGTTGACTTTTTTTCAATTTCCTTTTCTTCATTAACAAAAGTTCCTGTTATATTAGAATCTTTTGTAATTTCTGATTGCGTAATCATTTTACCATAACGCTCTTGAATATTCTTTACCTGATCATCTAACATTTTTTTGTCGGCAACAATCTTATAACTGGTAATTGCTTTTTTTGGCTGCAAGTTTACTTCAAACTCAGGAACAAGACCTAATTCGAACTCAAAAGAAAACTGATCTGCATCCCACGAGAAATCATCTTGTGTTTTAGGTAACGGATTACCTAAAATATCTAACTTTTCCTCTACCAAAAACTTACTTAAAGATTCTTGTAACAGTTTATTTACCTCGTCAATTAAAACAGGTTTTTCATACTGTTTTTTAACCAAGCTCATAGGCACACGCCCCTTTCTAAAACCTGGGATATTTGCTTTTTTACGATAGTCTTGTAAAATCTCTGCTACTTTGTTTTGATAATCATCTTCTGTAATATTAATTTTTACTACAGCATTTAAATCATCAATATTTTCTTTAGTAATGTCCATCTTTATATTTTCTTTTTGTTGTAATGCCGCTTTAGCGGGTGCAAAATTAGTAAATTTATACCACTTGGCAAGTTAAGACACTCTCTTTTGTTTAGGCTCTTTTAAAAAAGAATACAGTATAGACTGAAAAAAGGATAACAACAAACTAAATAGTAATGCATACCAAAATCCTGATACCGCAAAACCATCAATCAATTTATCTGCTAATAAAATAATACCTGCATTTATCACAAATAAAAACAGGCCTAGTGTTAAAATAGTTAATGGCAATGTAAATAGTATAATTAGAGGTTTTACAAAAACACGTAACAATCCCAATACTACAGCTACTATTATCGCTGTTGTATAAGATGCAACGGCAATTCCTGGTAAAATCTTCGCCAAAATTACTACAGCAATTGCGGTCAACAATACTCTTAAAATTAATTTCATAATTAAAATTTTATATTCAATAAAATTACGTCAACATACATGCCAAGATATTATTCGCCTAAAAAACTGACAACATAGTTGTAAAAATCTGTTGGATTCTCTGCATGTAGCCAATGTCCTGCATTTTTGACAGTTTTTACTACTGCTTTTGGAAAGTGAGCCGTTATCAAAGAGGCATCGTTATCGGTTATGTAACCTGAATTTCCTCCTTTTAAAAACAAGGTTGACCCTTTAAAAACAGATAATGACGGCAATGGTGCACCTATTTCATCATAATTTTCAATCAAACTTGGCAAATTAAATCGAAATGCAAGTTCTCCTTTGGTTTTCCAATAGACATTTTTGAGCAGAAATTGGCGAACTCCCCATTCGGGAATATACTTTTTTAAAACCTCTTCAACCTCTCCTCTAGTCTTTTGCTTAGAAAAATCAATTGCTGACAATCCTTCTAAAATAGTATCATGATGCCTAGGGTAAAACTTTGGGCTTATATCTGCAACTATTAATTTATTAACTTTTTCAGGATGAGTTACCGCAAATAGCATGGCTACTTTACCTCCCATGGAATGCCCAATTATATTTACTTTATTAATGTTATGATACTTTATATAATGCAATAAATCTTCAGTCAATAATTCATAATTAAAGTCTTCAGAATGAAAACTTCTGCCATGATTGCGTTGATCTATCAAATGAACATTATAATTTTCAGAAAATTTATTGGCAAGTGTTTTCCAGTTGTCGCCCATGCCTAAAAAACCATGCAAAATAAGCAGTGGTTCTCCTTTACCTTGAATTTTTGAATTTAATACCTCCATTATTGTAATCTGTGCAAATACATATTAACTACATTTTCCATTCCTAGATATAAAGACTCTGATATTAAAGCATGTCCAATAGAAACCTCTAGTAAATTTGGAATATTCTCTGCAAAATATTGAATATTATCTAAACTCAAATCATGGCCAGCATTAACACCCAATCCTAAACTATTGGCTAATTCTGCGGATTCAATATAAGGCTTGATGGCGTCTTTATTTCCTAATGCATATTCGGTTGCGTAGACTTCAGTATAGAGTTCTATCCTATCAGCACCTGTTTTAACTGCAGCTTCAATTAGCTTTAAATCGGTATCCATAAAAATGGAAGTTCTAATACCGTTTCTTTTAAATTCGGTAATCACTTCGGTTAAAAAAGACTGATTCTTAACTGTGTCCCAGCCTTCATTTGAAGTTATGGCATCAACTGCGTCAGGTACCAAAGTTACTTGCGTGGGTTTTACAGCTAATACCAAATCAACAAACTTTTCTATCGGGTTGCCTTCAATATTGTATTCAGTTGTTACAACAGGTTTAAGGTCATAAGCATCTTTATATCTAATATGCCTTTCATCCGGTCTGGGGTGAATTGTAATGCCTTGAGCTCCAAATTCCTGAACATCAACAGCCACATTAACCAAATTAGGCGTATCGCCTCCTCTAGAATTTCTTAACGTTGCTATTTTATTAATATTTACACTTAATTTAGCCATTCTACGTTTTATTTAAATCTTCTTTTAAATTTACAAAAACAAAATTAGTGTATTTGTAGTTTAATTTTAGTTATTTTGCAATAGATTATGAACACTTCAGATTACATATCACGAGACGTAAAACCGTTGTTGATTTCTGACAAAATCAGTAAAGCCAAAGGGTTATTTAACCTACTTACCTTTACACATTTACCAGTTATAGACAAAGGAAATTATATTGGTTTAATGGCTGAAAATGATGTTCAGGCTATAGTTGAAGACGACAAATCAATTTCAGATTATAGCTATTTATATCAATCGTTTTTTGCCCGGAAGAACACCAATTGGTTTGAGCTCCTAAAAATATTTGCATTGAACGAGTCAACCATTATACCAGTGGTTACCGAAAAACTAAACTATTTAGGATATTATGAGTTAGCTGATATTTTAAATATTTTTAACAGCACCCCTTTTTTAAACCAAAGTGGTGGCGTAATGGTAGTATCTAAAGATGTTTCCGATTATTCATTCAGTGAAATTTCACAAATAATCGAAACCAACAATGCAAAAATTCTAGGTGCTTTTGTTTCAAACATTAATGAAGAAAACGTAGAAGTAACCGTAAAAATAAGTGACCACGATTTAAATAATACTATTCAATCTTTTAGGAGATATAATTATAATATTTTAAACAGCTTTCATGTTGATGAATATTTAAATACACTTAAAGAAAGATCTGATTATTTACAAAAATATTTAGACATTTAGTTATAAAAAACGACAAATGAAAGTAGGTATTTACGGACAATATTATAAAGGGGAAGCTATAAGTTACATAGAAATTCTTTTAAAAACATTGGCCGAAAAAAATATCGAGGTCTTTATTGAAGAAAATTTTTATGATCTTATAAAGGTCAATAATTTTCCTGAAAAAGAATATCAGACTTTTAGTAGCTATACAGAGCTGGATAATTCTTTTGAAGTAATGCTTACCGTGGGTGGTGACGGTACTTTTTTAAGAGCGGTAACCTATGTTAGAGATTTGGACATTCCCGTTTTAGGTATAAATATCGGACGGTTGGGGTTTTTGGCCACCGTTCAAAAAGAGAGTATTTCCGAAGCCATTGATTTATTGATTTCAAAAAAATATACCATTAACGAAAGAACTTTGTTAGCGGTTACCTCTAGTCAAAAAAACGATGATTTATCAGAAATAAACTTTGCCCTTAACGAAATTGCCGTAAGCCGGAGAAATACTACCTCAATGATTACCGTTGAATCGTATTTAAATGAAGAATATCTAACTTCTTATTGGGCTGACGGATTAATAATTGCGACGCCTACCGGATCTACAGGTTACTCGTTAAGCTGTGGTGGGCCAGTAATTACACCCAACACAAAAAGCTTGGTGTTGACCCCTATTGCTCCGCACAATTTGAATGCCAGGCCTTTGATAATTTCTGAAGATACGGTTATCAAACTAAAAATCATCTCACGCGAAAAACAAGTGTTACTATCTTTAGATTCACGTACCACTACCATCAACAGCAACTCGGAAATAACAATTAAAAAAGCTGATTTTACACTCAAAACCATTCAGCTAGATCAACAAACCTTCTTTAAAACACTCAGAGAAAAGCTACTTTGGGGTGAAGACAAGCGTAACTAAAACCATTTGTATTAACAATATTTTGTGAAAACTTAACCGTCTTTGTAACAATATTTTATCATTAAAACTGTTTATCAAAAAAGGACTTTTTATCCTTTTAAACCTAATAGATTTAATTATATTTGCAAACATTTTAAAAATGAGAAAAAGGCTTTTATTTTACGTATTTATACTAATTACAGGTATTTCATCAGCACAACTATATGAAGGTGGTGTTTTTTTAGGCGGAAGTAATTATATTGGTGATATTGGATCTGAATTTTACATTCAACCCAATAGAATTGCTGTTGGCGGTATAGCTAAATTTAATTACACACCTAGAATTACATTCAGAGCTACTGGTATATATACTCGTTTGCATGATAGCGATAGTAGAGCCCAAAGTAAGGTAAGGCAAAGTAGGGGTCTTCAGTTTAAAAATTCTATATTAGAAGCATCTTTAGGTGTAGAGTTCAGCTTTTTCAAATATAGTCTTTCAAAAACAGGTTTTACGCAAACACCATATATAATAGCACAGGTAGGAGCCGTAAATTACGCTTCTATTGGTTCCGATGGGGCCTCAAAAAGAACAACTTCAGTTGTTTTTCCCGTTGGTCTTGGTTATAAAATGAAGTTGATGGACAACGTAGGTATAGCCCTTGAGTCTTCATTTAGATATACTTTCAAGGATGTAATTGATGGTAACAACCATGCAATTACGGGCGACCCAAATCGCACCTTTGGCAATCCTAACAGTAAAGACTGGTATGTCTTTACGGGCATTACCATTGTTTACGCCTTTGGAAGACCGGGCTGCTATACTGGTGCTTTTTAACTTAAAATGAATACATTAACTCAAATAAACACTCACAAAACCCCTAAGCACGTTGCCGTAATAATGGATGGTAACGGACGCTGGGCCAAACAAAAAGGCATGTTGAGGGTATTTGGGCATCGCAACGGCGTAAAAGCTGTAAAACAAACTGTTGAAGCTGCTGCCGAAATAGGTATTGAAGTACTTACTTTATATGCTTTTTCTACAGAAAACTGGAACAGACCTAAATCTGAGGTGAAAGCATTAATGAAAATTTTGGTTAGTTCGTTAAAAGATGAATTAGAAACATTTCAAAAAAACAATATTAAACTACAAACTATTGGGCAAACTCAAAACTTACCAAAAAAAGCTCAAAAAGAATTGCAGGAAGTAATTGAATTGACAAAGAATAATAATAAAATGGTCTTAAATTTAGCTTTAAGCTATGGTTCAAGAGAGGAAATTGTTAATACAATTAAAAATATTTCTAAAAAAGTTGTTAATAAGCAACTTTCAATTGAAGAAATTGACGAAAAAATTATAAATAATCATTTATATACATTTACTTTGCCCGATGTTGATTTTTTGATACGGACCAGTGGCGAAAAACGCATCAGTAATTTTTTATTGTGGCAAATTGCCTACGCTGAATTGTACTTTACAGATGTATTATGGCCCGATTTTAGAAAAGAAGATTTTTTTAAAGCAATTTTAGAATTTCAACATAGAGAAAGACGCTTTGGAAAAATTAGCGAACAAATTCAAAATGATAATGATTAAAAAACTAAAAGTCACCCTAATACTCTTAGTATTTATGTTAACTGCATTACTTAGTAATGCACAAGACATCCCCAAAATAACCAAAAATACAGATACAATAATAACTCCTTCGGCAATAGATAGTTTAGCTACAAAAGCTGCTGACACCATTCCCCAAAAAAAGATTAGCTTAGAAGATATTAACTTTAGAAAAGTAAACAACTATATATTAGGTGGCATCTCCGTAAAAGGGAATCAACAATTTTCAGACCAATCTATTACTGTTTTTTCTGAGTTAAGTGTAGGTCAGCCTATTAAAATACCAGGAGACAAATTAACTGCCGCCATAAAAAAACTATGGAACTCCAAACTATTTAGCAACGTTGATGTGTATGTTACTAATATTGATGACAATACTATATATCTAGAATTTGATGTACAAGAACTTACAAAAATAAGTTCGGTTACGGTAGAGGGCATTAGAAAGAATAAAGGTGAAGAACTCATCAAAGAAACAGAGTTTAAAAAAGGAGCTATGCTCACAGAAAACCTGTTAACAACCACAAAAAACTATATTAAAAAGAAATATGTTGATAAAGGTTTCTTAAAAACAAAAGTAACCATCAATACCAAAATAGATACAACCGATAACAACGCGGAAAAAGCATTAGTGGTTATAGATAAAGGTGAAAAAATTAAAATTAAAAACTTACGCTTTAAGGGCAATGAAAAATTTGCAGACAAGCGATTAAAAAAATTCCTAAAAAAAACCAAGCAAAAAAAGTTTTATCGTTTTTGGAAACCTTCTAAATATATTGAGGAAGAGTACAATACTGATTTAGAAAGATTGGTTGAGAAGTATCAAGAAAAAGGGTATCGTGATGCTCAAGTTTTAAAAGATTCCATTTCTTGGAACGATGATAATACGATTAATTTAGATATTACGGTAAACGAAGGTAAGAAGTATTATTTTGGTGATATTGAGTTTTTGGGGAACACGGTTTATACCGATACCGTTTTGCAACAGTTTTTAGGGCTGGAAAAAGGGGATGTTTATAATGGTAAGTTATTAAACGAACGTATAAAAGGAGATGGTTCACCAGACTCACAAGACATTACCAACTACTATTTAAACAACGGTTATTTATTCTCTAGTGTTGTACCTGTTGAAACTAGAGTAAAAAATGACACTATAGACATACAAATTAGAATTAGAGAAGATGAACCTGCTACTATTAGAAAAATTACCTTGGTAGGCAATGAGGTAACCAACGACCATGTATTGCTGAGAGAAATGCGTACCATGCCTGGAAGTTTGTTTAGTAGAGAAGATATTATACGTACTATTAGAGAAGTAGGTCAATTACCGTATATAGATCCGGAAAGTATTGTACCTGATGTACAACCAAATTATGGCGACAAAACCGTTGACATTGAATATAGTGTGGTTGAAAAAGGAGCCAGTCAAATAGAATTGCAAGGTGGATTTGGGGGTAGCACTTTTATCGGTACATTGGGCTTGTCTTTTAGTAATTTTTCCATAAAAAATCTATTTAACGGCAGTGAGTACAAACCCGTGCCTAGAGGTGATGGTCAGAGTGTTGCATTAAGGGCACAAGCCAGTCGTTTTTCAAATTCATATAGTTTATCATTTACTGAGCCATGGTTTGGTGGTAAAAAACCAAAATCGCTTTCATTTTCTGTCTATAGTTCTAGTCAGTTTAGTTATAATTACCGAACAAGAAAAGTAGATAAAGACCAGAAACTAAACATCATTGGTGCTACAATAGCTTTAAATCAGCGTTTAAAATGGCCTGATGATTATTTTACTTTGTCAACAGCCATTAGCTACCAGCGATTCAATTTAGATAATTTCTTTTTAGGTACTTTTGGGTTTAACAATGGAGTTTCAAATAACCTATCGTTAGGTCTGAACTTAAGTAGAAGTTCTGCTGGTTACAACCCTATATTCCCAACATTCGGCTCAACATTTAGTATTGGTGCTAAAATAACACCTCCTTATTCTTTATTTGATAGTAAAGATAAAGATTATTCAAATTTAACATCTGCAGAAAAGTTCAAATTACTTGAATATTATAAATTAAACTTTAGCGGTAAGTGGTACAGTAAGATAATGGGTAAACCTCAGAAAGAACTTGTATTGATGTCTAATGTTGAGTTTGGTTTCTTAGGTGCTTATAACAACAAGTTAGGTGTTTCGCCTTTTGAACGTTTTTACTTAGGTGGAGATGGTTTAGCTTCTGGTCAATTTGACGGGAGAACTACTGTAGGTTTACGTGGTTATGAAAATAACAGTCTGTCTTCTAACTTAGGTAGTACAATTTATAATAAGTTTTCATTAGAACTCAGGTATCCTATAACCTTAAAACCAACGGCGTCTATTTATGTTTTAGGTTTCTTAGAAGGTGGTAAAGCATATGACGGATTTGATAATTTCCAACCTTTTGATTTGAAACGTTCTGCAGGAGCGGGAATTAGAATACATATGCCGGCCTTTGGTTTATTGGGTATAGATTTTGCGAAAGGCTTCGATACCGATCTATTTACACCAGGACAATCCGTACATTTTATTATCGGCCAACAATTCTAAACTAAATTAGTACATTTGCAACATATTTTACTTTGGCACGGTTTTTTCTAAATACACATTGCACTATGATACGTAAAATAATTTTTATACTGGCATTATTTGTAAGTACTATAATTGTAGCCCAAAAGCCACAGAAAATAGCGTATATAGACATGCAGTACATTCTAGATAATGTACCTGAATATGTTGAGGCAGAATCTAGACTAAAAGCCAAAGTAATTACTTGGCAACAAAAACTGGATGCTATTAAAAGTGAAATTGAAACTTTAAAAACGGATTTAAGTAACGAAAAAGCATTGCTTACCGACGATTTAGTTAATGAAAAACAAGAAGATATTGAAATTAAAGAATTGGATCTGAAAAATTTGCAAGCTGCTTATTTTGGTCCTAATGGAGATATGTTCTTTTTACGTCAGCAGTTAGTTAAACCGGTGCAAGATCAGATTTACAATGCCGTACAAGAAATAGCCGTAGCGAAAAAATACGACATTGTTTTTGACAAATCTAGTGAGTTAATTATGCTGTATTCAAATGGTAAATACGATATTAGCGAATTGGTGTTAAGTAAGATAGTAAAAGGCAGAAAAGTAAAAGCTATTGCAGAAAAAAAAGTAGAACGTACAGAAGCTCAAGCGGCAAAAGAAGAAATAGCCAAAACAAAAGCTGAAGAAAGAAAAACAAAAAATGATGCTTTACGAGAAAAAATAAGATTACAAAACGAAGCTAAGGCTAAAAAAAGAGCAGAAGCTATAAAAGCCAAACAAGAAGCTCGTCAAAAACGTTTAGATGAAATTGCTAAGCAAAAGAAAGAAAGAGAAGAAAAAGTAAAGCAAAAACAAGATACAACTAAAACAAAACAGTAATAGAATAAAAGAGGTAACAATTAAAAAGATCCCTCCAACCTCGGGATGACAAGTAATAGAAATAAAAACAATAATTAATAAATTAAACAAAAATGAAACTATTTAAAAATCTACTATTAGCAAGTGTATTATTTTTAGGAGCTATGACCGTAAATGCACAAAAAGTAGCACATATTAATACCGACGAGTTGGTTGCTGCAATGCCAGAAACCAAACAAATGCAAGATGAACTTAAAAAAGTGGTTCAGGCCTACGATGCTGATTTTAAGCAGCAAACTAATGAGCTACAAAACAAAATGCAAAAATATGATCAAGAAGCACCCACTCAGACGGATGCCGAGAATCAAAAAAGATTACAAGAAGTACAAGAAATACAACGTAAATTGCAAATGTACCAGCAAACTGCTCGAGAGGAAGTACAAAAAAAAGAGTTTGATTTGTACAAGCCTATTGCTGAAAAAGCTCAAAAAGCAATTGATGATGTTGCTGCAGCAAAAGGTATTGAGTATGTTTTAGACTCTACACCAGGTAAAGGTTTAGTTGTTTTTAAAGGAACAGATCTTATGGCAGATGTAAAAGCTAAATTAGGTATATAAATAAGATTATTCTTAATAGATTATATTATAAAAATCCTGTCTTACCGACAGGATTTTTTTGTTTTAATTAGTAAGGGTTCATAATCCATTCCCTTATATTTGTATTATGGTTGCTACAAATCCTATTGGCGTTTTTGATTCTGGAGTCGGTGGTGTTTCTATATGGACAGCGTTGATTCAAGAGCTACCTTATGAGAACACTATTTATCTTGCCGACAGTAAAAATGCCCCTTACGGCGAAAGGTCTAAACAAGAAATTATAGACTTGAGCGTAAAAAACACTGAACTACTTTTAGATAAAGGATGTAAACTTATAGTAGTTGCTTGCAATACTGCAACAACAAATGCAATAGATTATCTTAGGGCAAATTACGACGTGCCTTTTATCGGTATTGAACCAGCAATAAAACCCGCTGCACTACGAACCAATACCAATGCTATTGGAATTTTAGCTACTAAAGGAACACTAAGTAGTGAATTATTCCATAGTACTTCTCAAAAATTTACGGAGGGAATTACGGTTGTTGAAACCATTGGCGAAGGTCTGGTACCTTTAATTGAAAGCAATCAAATTAACGGTAAAAAAATGGAACAGCTTTTACAACACTATTTGCAACCTATGCTCCAAAAAAAAATAGATTATTTGGTACTGGGTTGTAGCCATTATCCATTTCTAATTCCTCAAATAAAAAAAATAGTAGGTGATGCTGTTATTATAATCGATTCTGGTGAAGCCGTTGCAAGACAAACCAAAAACATTCTTCAAAAAAATAAAATAGTAAATACTAATATAGAAGCCCCTTCTCATAAACTATATAGCAATGCTGACATAAATACTTTGTCTGGAATTGTGAAAAAAATAAGCCCTTCAGCTATAGTAGGATTTTTAAAATTCTAATTGCACTATTAAATTCAGAATACTCTATAAAAAAAGACAGCTAAGTAAACTTAGCTGTCTAGAGTTTTGGGGTATTATTTTTGTCGCTAAACACTTATGAAAACACCCAAAAAAGAAAAGGCAAAACCCTTTCTAAGTAGACTGCTAATATACAACTTTTTTCATATCATCCTACAAAAAAATCTAAAAATTTATGTTAAAAAACGAAATGTGATTTTCGAAGATTTAATGACAAAGAGATAAAAGATTTTAAATGATTACACTTAATTTAAAATTTCTAATAAAACAAACTGATTTAATTGCAACCCCAATTTGTTGAAATTATTATCTGCTACTAAAATCAGTGTTTTGTTACCATTTTTTAATGTTGGCCCTAATGAAACACCCTCAATATTATCAATAATGTTATCAGTTAGCAAACCTCTAACCGTTTCAAAATCAAATAGCAATTCTTTTTTTGCTGCTAAATAATTTACATATTTTAGGCTGTTTGTTGTAAGTGTATTTGTAGCTTTAGAAGCATCAATCTTAAATAATTTAACCGTATTGCCTAGTGTGCCCATACCGCTAGAAAAACTACGCTCAATTACTATAAATTTATCTTTCTCGTATTCTATTAAATCCGTTAATCCATTTACAGCAAAGTTTCCTTTGGGTTTTTTAGCAATTTTATCCAGCAAATAAGCAAATTGTTTGGTAGGTCTTTGAGTTTTGGCATCTATGTAAGTAATTCTAACGGGAGATTTTGTCTCGGTTACTTTAGGCTCAGGACCATCAGCTTCTAGAGGCAACTCCATTGCAATCCAATATCCTTTTTTGTCGTAACTAATTGTCAACCCTTCTAAAGTACCATTATTTCTTGGTTTTTGTTTGCTTAATGCTTTTAAAGCTGCTGGAATTTTATAAAAATGATTAATTATCCCATTTGAGCCTACACTAAAAAAAGAAGGGTCTTTTTGAAGGTTAATAATACCTTCACTGGTAACTACAACTTGGTTAGAATTTTTATCAAATCGTATTGCTTCTAAATCTAAATACTGAGTGCTATCTTTAATTTTTACAACATTGGTAAACATCACAGTATCTATTTTTGAATTGTTAATGCTAATATTCGCTTGATAATATCTGGGGTTTGAAGCATCATCACAAACCAAGTAATACTTTCCGTTTGCATAATCAATTCCGGACAAACCACCAACTAAAGTTCCTTCAACGAATATATTTTTAGGTGCTACATATTCATCCAAGAATTTAAGCTGTAATTGTTTTTTCGAAGTTGTTTTTACGGTTTTACAATTTGATAAAACTATACTTATTAAGATTATAGCAAGGGTTTTTTGCATTAATTACTTCTTTTAAAATAAAAGTCCATTTTCCGATATGTACTATCAATTTTTCCTTCAATCCAAGCATGTATAGAATCTTTTACCGGATTTGTATAGGATATTTTATTGGGAAAATCGTGTTGCTCATTAACAAATGTAAATACATTGTTTTCTCTGGGCGAGAAGTTAAAAGTAACAGGTTTTTCTTCGTTTTGATTAGGTACACTTACAACTAAAAATAAACCTTCAGGTTTTTGTTGTACTGTCATATTTTCTTGAAAAACAGTATCTTTTAATACTGTTGTGTAAGCATACGCAGTTAACGTACTATCATTTAATTGAGCCCAAGTTTCATAAGATTGTTGATCTATTGTAATGTTAGTCCATTTACCAACAAGCCATTTAAGCTGTTCAATTTCGTCATAATTTTTTTCTGAAATTGTATTAGTCTGTTCAAGTTTTTGTTCCTTTTTTTTACAGGAAACCAACATAATAAGACCAATTAGGATTAAAATTTTACGCACTGATTTAAGTTTTAGTTATTTATACCAACTTGAATATTTTACATAATTATTAGCTATTCTATCTATTTCTCCGGAAATAAGCTCCTCAGATATATCTTTTATTTTTTTTGCTGGAGTACCCGCGTAAATACTCCCAGATTCAACTCTTGTTCCTTTGGTAACAACTGCTCCTGCAGCAATAATTGAATTGCTTTCCACAATACAATCATCCATAATAATACTGCCCATACCTACTAAAACATTGTCGTGAATGGTACACCCATGTACAATGGCATTATGTCCTATGGAAACATTATTACCGATATTTGTTGGACTTTTTTCGTAGGTACAATGTACCACTGCTCCGTCTTGTACATTTACCTTGTTGCCCATTTTTATGTAGTGTACATCACCACGCAACACTGCATTATACCAAATACTGCATTGGTTTCCCATTTCAATAGCACCTATAATAACAGCATTTTCGGCAATAAAACAATCATTTCCGAACTGAGGCTCTTTTCCGTTAAGTTTTTTGATAATCATTTAAAATAAGATAAAAAATCTGCTTTTTTAGAGGCAGAAACACTTAATTCCTTTCCGTTTGCCAACGTAACTGTGCCTCCTTTTCCTTTTTTGTATGATGCAATATAAGATACATTTACCATATATGATTTATGGATACGTGCAAATCCGCTATCTTTTAATATATTTTCAAAATATTTTAAGGTTTTGCTGACCAATTTTTTATGATTATTCTCTAAAAAAAGTTCCGTGTAGTTATCATCGGCCTTGCAGTACATAATATTTTTCATTTCTAACACCTCAAAACCTTCTTGTGTAGGAATGGTTATTTTGCCTTCATTCGCTTTTATTTTTGGAACTAAACCGACGTTCTGTAATTCACTTTCTTTAGTTCTTAGCGTGGTTACATAATCAACGGCTTTAATCAGTTCGTCAATGGAAATAGGTTTTAGCAAATAATAAGAAGCATGTTTGTTTAGTGCTTCTATGGCATATTGGTTGTAAGCGGTAACAAAAACGACTTCAAAAGTTGTGTTTCCCAATTTTTCAAGTAAATCGAACCCACTACCATAGGGCATTTCCACATCTAAAAACACCAAATCCAACTCATTATTTCGAATCAAAACAAGAGCTTCGTCAATATTTTCAGCTTCACCAACAATCTCAACTGTTGGACAGTATTTTTGCAGGTAATTTTTTAGGATTTCCCTACTGGTCTGTTCGTCTTCTACTATTATGGTTTTTAGGTTGTTTTTGGTCATTGATCTTTCTTTAAAGTTAACACCACCTTAGTTCCTGTTTTATCATCGTACATGTCTTTGATAAAAACATCCACCTTGTCTTTGTACATTTGGTTTAATATCTTTATACGTTGTTTAATATTTTGCATTCCTTTTGACTTTTGCTTTTTCTGATGTTCGGTTTTCAACGCTTTAGACTTTGCTCTACCAATTCCATTATCCGATATTTCGATCTTTATGGTTTCTTCATCTACTTTGTCTAAACTCACTTTTAAAAATCCTTTCTCCTTTTTATAGCGTAATCCATGCCACACGGCGTTTTCCACATAGGGTTGTAATAACATTGGCGGAATTTGAAACTGTCCTTGGTCAATGTTCTTATCGACAGTCAATTCATAATCAAACTTATCCTTAAAACGAGAGTGTTCTAATTTTAAATATAGCTCTAACAACTCAATTTCATTTTCCAGTGAAATAAAATCTTCTTCGGAATTGTTCAGTACACTTCGCATTAAGGTAGAAAAATCGGTCAGATACCTATTTGCAGTACGTTCATCGTTTTGTGCTATAAAACTATTTACAGAATTTAATGCATTAAAAATAAAATGCGGATTCATCTGCGTTCGCAACGATTTTAACGCTAAAAGATTATTTGCCAAGCGACGTTGCTTGTTGCTTCGTAGCATCCAAAACAAAGAAAATAAGAGCAGCAGTAATCCACCCAAAAGTGCATAAATAATAATTTTTTGACGCCGATCGTTTTCAATAGTTAATCTATTCTCTGTTTGATTTAATTGATATTTACTCTCTGAAAGTTCTCTGTCTTTTTCCAAACTCGTAATTCTATTTTGCTTTTCAGACAAATCTCGATTTAGGGTTGCTATTCTTGCTATTTCAGCTTCTTTTTGTTGGTAGATTTCATCAATCAAAGACACAAATTTCTGATAATTGCTCAATGCTTTGTTGTCGTCTCCCAAGGATGCATAAGCCTCAGAAAGACGTTGTACAGCATCTTTTTGTGTAAAGATATCATCGTTTTTTTCGGCCTCATCCGCACTTTGTTCCAAAATAGGAATAGCTTCTCCTAAATTATTCTGCTTTAATAAGGCATTACCCAAATCGAGTTTAGCTTTAGGCTTGTTTAAGACAACATCTTCACTTACAACCTCTTCTAGGTCAGCTTCTTCTAAATTTTTTAAGGTTTGTTTTCTTTGCTCTACTTCTTTATCAACATTATTGTTACGGCTGTAAAATTCAGCAGCTCGTTGACTTTGGATGGCTTCTTCTTTAGGGCTCTGAGTCTTAACATTGGTTTTTGCCAAATTCAAAAACTGCTCCGCTTGGATGATATTACCTTCCACCTCAAAAGCATTGGAAATTTTTGTGTTCAGCTCCGTTATTTGAGCCGTGTTTTTTTGTTTTTGGGCTAACTCTAAAGCCTTTCGGTATTGTACTATTGCAGCACTCGATTTTTTTAACCTTAAATACACATCACCCAATCCTTTAAATGCAGATATTTTTTGAGTGTCCGATATTCCTCTTCCTTTTAAAACCGTTTTGTACGCTGTTTCGCTTTTTGTGAAATTATTGTTCAGCAAATAGGCCTCGGCCAATTTTAAATGAACGGTTGTGTTTTTAATATTATCAACCGATACCTTATAATTACTTGCCGCAAGATCGAACTGTTTTAAGTTCATATAAACATCGCCTAAAACATGATAAGATTCTGCAAGTTGATTCTTGTTATTATCGTCATCAGCAATTAATAAAGCCTCTCTAATTTTATCTATACTTTTGGTGGGGTTCCTCTTCTTATAATAACTGGCCGAATCGATAAATTTTTGGAATTCAGCCGAACCCTCTCGCTTTCTAATTTTAGAAGGCGACCAAGCCTTTTTGCTCTCTTTCCTATCTAATACTCCTGATTCGTCTTGTACCTCATAATAGATACTTCCTGTCAATCTGTATGTGTTGATAACCTTGCCGTTTTTACTAAGTTCAATCACATCACCATTTTTTGCATTAATAGAAAACTCTCCGTTGACATCTGTGGTCGTTTTTAAACCTTTACTTTTAACACGTACTGTTAGACCACTTAATGGGGTGCCGCTTTCGTCTGTAACCCTATCTGAATATATCTTATTGGGAAGGGCTATCCTCTCGTTTTCCTGAGCATGAATAAAGGAAAGTGCCGCAAAAAATAAAATAATGAATATGTAAAATTGTCGCTTCATTAGGTTTCTAATATGATGTAAATCTACATACTAATATTGGTTTTATAAAATGGTAGTACGCTAAAAACAAGCTTTTTGGGGCTTAAATTGTCCACAAATTCCCTATACACTTTTTTAAAAGTCTTTTTCACTCATTAAAACATCCACTTTACTCATTTGTAGTTTTTTTCGCTTTTTGTTGACATTACTTTTACCCTGAATTTTAAAACGAAAAACAATGAAGAATATTAGTAAAATTTTAATCTTAATGTTGGCTCTTAACAGCTTTTTTGCTTTTGCCAATGAAAACCATCCAAAGAAAAAAAATACGATAAAAGTAGCATTGTTACTAGACACCAGTAATTCAATGGATGGACTAATAAACCAAGCTAAAACACAATTATGGGAAATTGTTAATGAACTATCTTATGCTAAATGTGATAATGAAAACCCTGATTTGAAAATCGCTTTGTATGAATATGGCAATAGTAATCTTCCTTCGAAAGAAGGATTTATCCGACAAGTAATTGGATTTAGCTCTGATTTGGATGAGATTTCAGAAAAGCTATTCGCTTTAAAAACAAATGGCGGTAACGAGTTTTGTGGCGAAGTAATAATGACTTCCTTAAAAGAACTGGAATGGGGCAAAAATAAAAAAGATTTAAATATCATTTTTATTGCAGGTAACGAACCTTTTACTCAAGGTAAAATAAACTATAAAGATGCCGCAACACAAGCCAAAGAACAAGATGTTGTGGTAAATACTATTTTTTGCGGTAATTATCAGAACGGAATTTCAGGCATGTGGAAGGATGGTGCTAAGCTAACAGGTGGCGATTATATGACCATAAACCAAGATGAAAAAATTGTACATATTGCTTCTCCTTATGATGACGTAATTATCAAACTGAATAAAAAATTGAACGATACCTATATCTATTTTGGGGGAAATGGCAGAAACAAAATGAGATTACAAGCTGTCCAAGATAGTAATGCCTCGGAATTGGACGAAGTTGTTGAGGTTAAAAGAGCGGTAAGCAAGAGTTCTAGAATTTATAACAATTCATCATGGGACTTGGTAGATGCCGAAAAAGAAGAGGGGTTTAGTTATGATAAATTGGATAAAAAAACCTTACCTGAAAAACTTAAAGGTAAATCTAACAAGGAAATCAAAGCTTATGTTGCGGAACAAGGTAAAAAACGTGCTGAAATTCAAAAGGAAATCCAGGAATTGAACACCAAAAGAAATAAATATGTTGCCGAAAAGCAAAAAAACAATAGTAAAGGTTTAGATAATGTAATGGTTGAAGCCATTAAAAGACAAGCTAAAAGCAAAAATTATGAATGGTAAAATAATGAAGTATAATTTATTGATGATAATGGCATTTTTAGGAATGCTATTATCGTCTTGTCTAAAATCAACTGATGGAGTAAGTATTAATACTTTTTCTGAAAAATCAGAAGAAGAAAAACAAACTTCTAAAAACCTTGTGGCTGATTTACCAATGCTTATTGATAGTACAAATTATATTGTATTCTCAATACGAGACAATAAAATTCAAGAAAGAAAAAGAGGTTTATATAAAAGTGGAAATTGGTATAATAATTATTTAGATAATTTAATTTTTCAGAATATAGAAACACAAGAAACTCATATTTTAACCAAAAAGGAAATTAAAATAATTTCTTATGAACGGTTATTAGACAGCCTTAATCCATCATTAAACACAACACTTTATCAGATAATTGATTCTTTTCCAAAGAACGAAAAAGAAGAAACTTTTACATCGTTATATTTGAGTACGAATGATGGTAAAAATTTTACAAAAATTACAAAAGAAAATGAAAATTTACATGGTTGGAAATATATCCCTGAAACCAATAACATTTACTTTATAACCAATAATGATTTGGACGGTAACAGAAAGTTAAATGATAAAGATGGGCAATCGATACATTCCATTTCTGTGAATGATTTTATAAGAACAGATTTGTTGGTGGAGAAGCTGGAAACTTTGAATAACTAATTATCATTCTTAAACAAAAACGGGTTAAACCTCGGAATATAACCTTGGTCTTTTGGTCGCTTTTGAAATAGATTTACACCCAATGTAAATTGATGAAAACCTCCATTAGTAAAAGTAATATTGTTAAGTTGATGGGTATATGTATAAGAAATTAAATAGCGGTCAATTTCAAATCCAGCAATGGGTGTAAGTTGGCTTAACTCTTGCAATTTATTACCATCTAAACTTTGTCGGTAAGATAAAGCTAACCAAACACGTTTATTTCGATCTAATAATTTATAAACTTTTGCACTCAGATCAACATTAAATTCACCCGTTTTTTCTACATATTGTAACATTACTGAGGGCTCTACTTGAAACCTTTTCTCCCATCCAAAAAAGTAACCCATGTTTAGTAAATAGGTTCTTAAATTTAGAGAGCTGTAATTATTATCAACCGAGTTTTTAGAATTTAATAATAAGTTTTTTGCGGTAAAGTAGACATAGCCATCTAAATTAAAATAAGCGGCACTAAAATCAGCATTTACATAATGATCCGATTCAATGACCTGAGATATTACAGGGTCGAAAGCTGTAAAACTACGTTGATCCGTACTGTTTTGAACATATGATCCAGACAAAGACAAAGATAATTGGTTCAACGCATCGTCTCTACCAAAATTAAGATGATACGCATAAGTTGCTCGGAATCCCAATTGTGAATGGTAACCGTTTTTGTCGTTAAAAAATAATCCGCCCAAAGCCATTTTTTTTCCAAATCGTTGATGATAACTCAATGTTTGCAAAGATGGGGCGTCTTCATTATCTGACCATTGCTGCCTATGTGTAAGCCTTAACTTTGCTGAATTACCGATACCAGCAGCTGAAGGATGCACCAAAAAAACATTATCCGATAAATAATCAGAATAAATAGGCAATGTACCTTGAGCATTTATATCCAAAGTGCTTAATGCTATAAATATAAATAGTAAACCTTTCTTTAAATCTTTCATCTCATAAAATTTCACTAACCTATTCATTTCTCACTATTCATCTTGGTTATTATTAACCATTTTATTTTAAAATGCCCATTATGGGCTTATCTTCTGATTAAGCTAAAATTTCCTTTAAGCGTTCTACCATCTTCTAATTGCACTTTAAACCAATAATCAGATTCTGGCAATAACTTACCTCTGTACCTACCATTCCAACCTTCTCCAGCGGGGTCAATTTTTGTGAGCACTTTACCAAACCTATCAAAAATATAAATGAGTGATGCAGGTTGAAAGCTTACACCATCTATTTGCCAAGTATCGTTAAACCCATCACCATTAGGAGTGAAAAATTTAGGGAAACCAATAACTGAAACTTCTTCTTCAATAGTACCACAACCTTTTTTATCTCTTATGTAAATGGTATGTATTCCTGAGGTAACATTTTCAAAAACGTTAGAATCTTGATAGGATCCAAAAGCATCATCGATTGCATACTCATACTCTCCCTCACCAGAAATAGTTACGGTAACCGTATTATTTTCTAAAGCATCTTCCACTTGAAAGTTTTGAAAAGCAGCAATATTAGAAGTTCCGACCGTAATTGACTTTGTTCTTGAGCAATTGGTTGTAGTATCAAAAGCAGTAAGTTTATAAATACCTGGTTCGGTAAAATTATAAAAAGCGGTATTCCCTTCAGGTAAAGGATTATCACTGTTGTCTGTCCATTGATAGTTATATATACCTTGAGGATTTTCAGCAACTACAGTAACTGGTTCTGATGGTTTGTTTAAGCAAACAAAGGCTTCGTCAGCTAAATTAAATTCTGGTAAAGCATTAACCCGTAATGTAACAAAATAGCCTAATCCTAAACATTCGTTATTGTCTTTACTTTCAATTCTAACCACTAAATTTTGCGTAAATGCGACTGTATTTTTATAATTTTCAGGGTTAATAGCATTGGTTTCCGACAAACCATCTTCCATGGTTTCATAATAGGTGACTTCTAAATTCTGATTTGCTGGCAATTGGTCTAAAACAGGTTGTGTTGCTTCGTTTAAGTTAAAAGTTGTAAATCCATTTGTATCATCACCATCCGAAGCATTATCACATTCGTTTACAATTAAAGAAAAATCAGCATCAATAGTGGTTGAAGATACTTTTAAATTTACTTCTGCAATATTCTCGCATTCATAGATGTTTTCTACTCGAGCATAGATTTTTGTTGCTTGAGCATTAGAAAAGGCTCTTGGGTTTTGAATGGCTTTATTAAAATCTCCTTCTTCGGCATCAGTTCTATTTTGATAGAACCTTATCGTTAAATCAGTATCATCTGTAAACATTAATGGAACAGCTTCATTTAAATTAAAAGTGGTAAGTCCGTCGGTATCATCATCACATTGGAAAAGGTCAACTGGAGTATTTACTGTAGGAACATCAAAAATGGTAATGGTTTGTGTAATCGTTTTAGTTTCTGAAGCTGTGGTTACATCAACATTTACCACATAATCTCCGGTAGAGGCATAAATATGAACTGGTTCTAAATCTGTTGAAGTCGATCCATCACCAAAGTCCCATTTAATAGATATGATTGGTTCATTAGACTCAATAGAAAATTTGGTTTCACTACCCAAACAAAGATTCTCTACTGTTATTAGTGCCGCAAAAAACGATTGAATAAAAGGAGGCAATCCTTGCGTAGAAAATTTACCTCCCAAATTGATTGACTCATGCCTGTAATCTGATGCCGTGGCATCACCATCAGGGTTGTTGATAACGCCTAAAAAAGCAGCATTATCAATGGTTCTGTAAATTTTACCGTCAAGCCCCACTTGTAAAGCAGCTCTAGAGTTTACATACCTATGTAGTTCAAATCGAGAAGCATTAATGTTCAACTCGGTAGGTTGAGCCATATCCACTCTAAACTGTAATAACAGTTCTTCATATGGGCCATTTCTCCCAAAATTACCAGTAGAAACGTATAACTTTTTACTCAAAGGAGAGAACTCGACACCATATCCAAATGCTCCTGATAAATTAAGTCTTCTTTGGTTGGAAACTTTACCCGTAACACTATCAAAATCATATAAAAAAGTGCCGGAAGACATATTTGCGGAAACTAATAGTTTTCCATCTGGAGAAGTCTTTAAATATCCCCTAAAATCTTCAGGATTTACAAAACCTGTATTCCCTGCAACTGGAGTGGTTTGCACCCCGTTCTGATTAACTTTAAAAACATTAAACCGTCCATCTTTTGAAGTTATTACCCAAAAAGCTTCTTCGTTTTCTACCTTAACAGCAGTAATTTTTTCAGTTACAGGAGAGGCTAATAATAATGTCGCATTTGGCGAATTATTCGTCCCAACAACATCACCCAAACCGCCATCTAAAGTCATATCAACAGTATAGTAATTTAGCCCATTTTCACCTCCAGACCAATCTACAGTAAAAATATAATAAATGGCTTCATCATCTGGCTTAGGAACAATAATTGCAGATTGAGAGCTTGAAGAATTTCCTAACAAACCTCTACCGCTAGGCATTCTAGTATGATTTTTATTCCATACAGAACGTCCGTCGGTATAAAAAAGAAGATTACCGCTAACATCGGATATTGTTGCACAACCCTCGGTAGTAATCAATTCACCATTGGTATCTGCAATCGGAGCTCCAGAGCTAAAGTCTAACCCCGCTTTACTACCAAAATACCAATGAGAAGCCTCTTTTTGTGCTAAACAGGTAATAGATATAAACAGAAAAAATAAAATAAAAAAGTAATTTTTCTTCAAATGATTATATTTAGATGATATCAAATATAGTATTACTTTTGTAATAAATTAATTTGAAGATGTTAAAAATAAATATAGAAAGTACTAAAACACCAACTATAATCAAGTTTGTCTCTAACAGGATCTTAACTGAAGGGAGCTTTGAATACAATTCGGTCGAAGAGGTTAAAAACTCGACTTTTATACAACAATTGTTTCATTTGCCTTTTGTTAAAAAAGTGTTTGTCACCGCAAATTTTATTGCTGTTGAACGTTTTAATATAGTGGAGTGGTCGGATGTTCAAGATGAGCTAAAGGGTGTTATTGAAAATTATCTTACGGTAAACGAAAGTCTCTTTAATACCAATAAAGAAGTCAAACAAGTGGTTGTTGAAGTTTATGCTGAAAGCACCCCAAATCCAGCTGTAATGAAATTTGTCAGTAATAAATTGTTGTCATCACAAAACATTGAAGTTATAGTACCAGAAGATGCCAATGAAGCACCTATTGCTAAAGACTTATTCGATTTTCCGTTTGTTAAAGAAGTATTTATTTCTGACAATTATATTTCTATTACTAAAAACAATAGTGTAGAATGGTTTGAAATTACAACTGCTTTACGCGATTTTTTAAAAAAATACCTGTCGGAAGCTAAACCAATAATTACCGAAAACTATACTCCTAAAGTTAATGAAAAAGCTGAAATCAATACTGTTGTGCCAGAGGATTTGGATGATATTTCTCAAGAAATTGTAGCTATTTTAGATGAATATATAAAACCTGCGGTTACTTCTGACGGTGGTAATATTATGTTTCAATCATACAATACAGAAAGCAAAACGGTCAGTGTTATTTTACAAGGTGCTTGTAGCGGATGTCCTTCGTCTACTATAACTTTAAAAAATGGAATTGAGGCCACTTTAAAGCAATTATTGCCTAATAAAATTGAGGAAGTGGTAGCTTTAAATGGATAAATTTGTATATTTACGATTCACTTATTTATTAAATTTAAAAACAAATATTATGGCAGTAATGAAAGTAATTGAAGTAATGGCAAATTCTGATAAAAGTTGGGAAGATGCAACTCGTAAAGCAGTAAAACACGCTTCAAAAAGTGTAAACCATATTAAATCAGTATTTGTGCAATCACAAAGTGCAGTTGTCAAAGATGGTGATGTTGAAGAATTCAGAGTTAATGTGAAAATTACCTTTGAAGTAAAATAAAATTTTTTATAGCCTGAAAAAAGCTAAAGCGTTTTGAAATGTGTTCAAAACGCTTTTTTCTTTCCTTTTTTGATTTATCCAACTTGGCAAAACAGCTTTTTCATTGCTTGCCATTATTCCCTATCTTTATCACATCTTTGAAAAAAACCATATGATTCAAAAATATTTTACCTTATTTATATGTGCTTACCTTATGTTAAGCTGTGGTAGGCAAAACAAAAAAGAAATGACAGAAGAACATAAATACACCAATAACCTAATAAATGAAACAAGTCCTTATTTGTTACAACACGCCCACAACCCTGTTGATTGGTATGCTTGGAATGATGAAACCTTAGCTTTAGCAAAAAAAGAAAATAAATTGATTTTAATTTCCATTGGTTACGCAGCTTGCCATTGGTGCCATGTTATGGAACGTGAAAGTTTTGAAGACTCTACTGTTGCTAACATAATGAATCAAAATTTTATCAACATAAAAGTTGACCGTGAAGAAAGACCTGATGTAGATCAAATATATATAAATGCAGTACAGCTAATGACAGGTAGTGCGGGATGGCCGTTAAATTGTATTGCTTTGCCTGATGGCAGACCTATTTGGGGTAGCACCTATTTGCCTAAAGAAAATTGGAAAAGTGCTTTAGAACAAATTATAAAACTACATAAGGAAAATCCTGATAAAATTGAAGAATATGCCGCACAATTAACTACTGGTGTGGAACAATCTGGTTTAGTTACACTTAATACTTCTGAAAAAGAATATACAACCGTAGAACTCGATACCATTGTTGATAATTGGAAAAAGTACATGGATACTGACCTTGGTGGAAGTGTTGGTGCACCTAAATTCCCAATGCCCAATAATTATCAATTTTTGTTGCGGTATGCGGTTCAAAATAATGATGACAAGATAATGGATTACGTAAATACCACATTAACAAATATGGCCTATGGTGGCTTATATGACCAAATAGGCGGTGGTTTTGCACGTTATTCCGTAGATGCAAAATGGCACATACCTCATTTTGAAAAAATGCTTTACGACAACGGACAATTGGTTAGTTTATATGCTAATGCGTATTTAGTAACTAAAAACCCATTATACAAACAAGTTGTTTACGAAACCATACGCTTTGTAGAACGTGAATTAATGGATAAAACAGGTGCTTTTTATTCTTCGCTTGATGCGGTAAGCGAAGATGAAAATGGCGAATTAAAAGAAGGGCTTTTTTATGTTTGGAAAAAAGAGGAGTTAAATAATATACTCAAAAACGATTTTGATTTGTTTGCAACATACTATAATGTAAACGATACTTACAAATGGGAAAATGAAACGTATCATTTAAATCGTATTGGATTTAATGATGACATTTTAGAAAATTTTCAAATTACAGAACAAGAACTGTCCAAAAAAGTCAATTATTGGAAAGAAGTTTTATTAAAAGCAAGAGAACAAAAAAGTCGCCCGAGATTAGATGATAAAATTCTGACCTCATGGAATGCCTTAATACTGAAAGGTTATGTTGATGCCTATCGTGTTTTTGATAATGAACACTTTTTAGAAAGAGCATTAAAAACTGCTAATTTTATTGATAAAGTGCAACATAAAGAGGATGGCAGCTTATACCGCAATTATAAAAATGGCAAAAGCAATATAAATGCCTATTTGATTGATTATGCTACCACAATAGATGCCTTTATAAGTTTGCACGAGATTACTTTGGATGATAAATGGTTGCATAAGGCAAAGAAAATGACCGACTATTGTTTTGATAATTTTTACGACGACAAGAGTAAAATGTTCTATTTCACATCAGATAGCGACTCCCAATTGATTACCCGAAAAATTGAAACGGATGATAATGTAATCCCGTCTTCAAATTCTATTATGGCTAATAATTTATTTAAGTTAGGCCATTATTTTGCAAATCAAGCATATTCCAAAAATGCTGATCAAATGTTACACAATGTAAAGGATAAAGTTTTACAATATGGAGGTGGAGCTTCTAATTGGTTATTGTTGTATTCAAATTATTTAGGTAATTTTTACGAAATAGCTATTGTTGGTAAAGATGCCAAAGAAAGGCTAAAAGAATTCAATAAAAAATACATTCCAAATAAATTGATAGTTGGCAGTACAACAGATAGTAAATTGCCTTTATTAGAATATAAATATTCTGAAGGTGAAACTACATTTTATGTTTGTATTGATGGTACTTGTAAGATGCCAGTAAATGAGGCTGAAAAAGCATTGGAGCAAATTGAAATTCTCTTAAAATGAAAACGGTTCAGATATTTCTGGTAGCTCTTGTAGCAATATTGCATTTGTATTTTATGATATTAGAAATGTTCTACTGGACAAAACCCAAGGGAATAAAGGCATTTGGTCTTACAAAAGAGTTTGCAGAACAAAGCAAAGTATTGGCTGCCAATCAAGGTTTATATAACGGGTTTTTAGCAGCTGGATTAATTTGGTCAATTATCAGCAAAAATTTTTCATATCAAATTGCAATTTTCTTTTTATCTTGCGTTATTATTGCAGGAATTTATGGAGCCTATTCAACAAAAAAAGTCAAACTTTTTTATATTCAATCTGTACCTGCTATTTTTGCCTTAATTATAACTTTACTATCATCAAATTAATAAACTATGGATTTTGAAAATATAATGAATCAAGCAACAACTTTTTTAACTACTTATGGTATCTCAATCATAGGAGCCATAGTCATATGGATAATTGGTTCTTGGATAATTAAAAAGTTACTTAAAGTTGCTCGTAACGTAATGACCAAAAATGATTACGATGAGAGCTTGCAAAAATTCTTACTTAATCTATTAGGCTGGACGCTGAAAATATTATTAATTCTTGCTATTCTTGCGAAATTAGGTGTTGAAACGACTTCTTTTGCAGCCATTTTAGCAGCGGCAGGTTTAGCAGTTGGCTTAGCATTACAAGGTTCGCTTTCAAATTTTGCTGGTGGTGTTTTACTAATGATTTTCAAGCCAATTAAAATTGGTGATTTAATTGAAGCACAAGGCGAATTAGGTGTAGTAAAAGAGATAGAAATATTTACAACAAAAATTATAACCCCAACAAATAAATTAGTAATTATACCTAACGGAACCTTATCTAACGGAAATATTGTTAATTATACTGAAGAAGGTAAGTTAAGAGTTGATTTAACCTTTGGTGTTGGTTATGATTCTGACATCAAACAGACAAAAGATGTTTTAATGAGTGTCATAACTACCAATGATAAAGTATTAAAAGATCCTGCACCAACTGTAAATGTTTCTGAGCTTGCAGATAGTTCAGTTAATTTTGCTGTTAGGCCATGGTGTACGCCTGAACATTATTGGGATGTTTATTTTGAAACTACCGAAAATGTTAAAGTAGCATTAGATAAAGCTGGTATTGAAATTCCTTACCCACACGCAGTTGAAATACAAAAAGAAGGGTAATATCTGGAACGATTTTTGATGTTTATTTATAAAAATAAAAAAATGTTTAAGTCTATTATTTTAACTATTGTTTTTTTATTCTTTTGGAGTCTAACAAGTAACGGGCAACTATCAGAAGGGGAAAAAACAATGACTACTGCCAACTTACATGATTTCTCCACCTTACTTTCTACAACAGATTTACGAGACAAAGATGTAAAAGGTAATGTTTATATTAATGCTGAGTTTTCACCTGCAAAACTCTCTAATAACAAAACTATTTATTCTGCAAATTATAATGCTTACCAAGACCAAATAGTAATTAATGCTAATGGTAAAAAATTTACAGTTGCTAAATCTTTTGACAATACTGTCACTTTTTTAAATGACAATAAAGTTTACAAAGCTTATAATTATGAAGAACATGGGAAAAATAAAACTGGGTTTTTTGTAGTACTTACATTAGGAAAAGAATTGAGTTTATTAAACAAAGAAAGGATAAAGTTCTATGAAGAGAAAGAGGCTCACTCAGGCTATGACAGTTATATCCCTCCTACATTTAAAAGAGAAAGTGATGAATTATTTCTAGGATTTAAAGATTATTCAGCCAAAAAAGTACCTAATAAAAAGAAGCACATCTTTAAGTTATTTAAGGACAAGGGAAAAGAAGTTGAAAAGTTTGCCAAAGACAATAAATTAAACCCAAAAAAAGAAAATGATTTGATTAAGCTTGTTATGTATTATAACACATTATAAATTACTTTTTTGGAGTAGTAACCATAAAATCTTTTAAGTAAAAAGGCTCAAAATAAGCGACATCTTCAATGTCGTTTTTTTTATGTTTTTCATAAGAGAGTCCAACCATTTGTTTGGCTGAAGGGAAATAGCCGTCAAGGAAAATAGCATTATCATTTTTTATTACTGTTTTGCATTTTTCCGCCCCATCACCTAAAAAGTAAACTTTACCTTTACTCAAATATTCTGAAAATGAATTTTCGTTAATAATTTCGGCTTTTGTTTCTCTGATCTGATTATAGTTATTGTTAAAAACAGCACTATATACTTCCATTCTTCTAGCATCTAACAAAGGTACTACAATCATGTTTTTTTCAACAGCAATTGTATTTGCCAATGATGCAAGCGTTGAAATAGAAATTAATGGTATATCTAAAGAAAAACACAAGCCCTTAGCAGTTGAAACGCCAATACGTAAACCCGTATATGAACCAGGCCCTTTACTTACTGCAATAGCATCTATATCGTTAATTGCCTTTTTGCTGATTGTTAACGTCTCCTGAATGAAAACGTGTAATTGTTCGCCATGCGAATAACCACCGTTACTTAGCTCTTTTAAAGCAAGTAATTCTCCATTTTTGGCTAAGCTTACCGAGCAGTTTTTAGTAGCAGTTTCTATGTTTAAGATTAAAGACAACGTTTAGTTTTTGCAGGCAAAGATATAGTATTGAAAAAGAAAAATTCCAACTATTCATTTCAATAGTTAGAATTTGATAGTTGAGAGTTCGTTTTTTATTCTAGGACTATTTCCTCACCAAAATAAAACTCTAGTACTTTGGTTTTAAAAACATAGTCAAACTTGGCTCTGATTAAAGTTGACTCAGCATCAACAAAGCGGCTTCTGACCTGGTCAAAATCAAAAGAGGTCATAGCTCCTAAATTGTATCGTTCTTCAGCATTTTTAAAAGCTTCTTTCTGTGCGTCTAAAGATATTTTAGCAACTTCAAATGATTTTGCTGCGGCTTTGGCATCCAAATACGCTCTTTCAATAGTTTCTTTTAGTTGTAGTTTTTGATCTTCTAAATCAATCTCACTTATTTTTTGATTAATAATTGACCGGTTAACATTTGCTTTAGTCTGATTTCTATTAAAAATTGGAATATTTAATGAAAAACCTAGACTATATCCTAAATTATTTTTGAACTGATCTGTAAAGCTGTCATTTGTAAAAGCACTGTTA
This sequence comes from Aureibaculum sp. 2308TA14-22, assembly GCF_040538665.1. Lineage (NCBI taxonomy): Bacteria > Pseudomonadati > Bacteroidota > Flavobacteriia > Flavobacteriales > Flavobacteriaceae > Aureibaculum > Aureibaculum conchae. The sequence goes on along the minus strand of NZ_JBEWXT010000001.1, from coordinate 193,639 downwards.
AAGACATTTTGATAAGAAGTTCCAGCACCTGCAGAAAAACCTAATGATGGAGAGTATGCACTTTTAGCTAACTCAATTCCTAATTCCGCATTGTCAACCGCTAATTTAGCTCTAGCTATTTCTGCTCTATTATCCAATGCTTTCTCATAAACCATATTTGAATTTTCATAAAGTGTCGCAATAGAAGGTGATCCAACATCAATAGTAGCTACATCAAAATTATCAGGCGACACTTGTAATAACTGGGCTAATGACAGTAGTGCCAAATCTAATGCATTCTGTTGGGTGACTACATTTTGAGCATCAGTTGCAACTGTTGACTCAGCGTCCAATAAATCCCCTTTAGGCTTAACGCCAGCATCAACTTGTGCTTGAGTAACTTCTATATTTTTGGTGCTAATTTCATACTGTGTTTGAGCCACTTCTAAATTCTCTTTGGCAAACAAAACATTGAGGTAGGCATTAACAACAAATAAGGAAATATCATCTTCAATTTTTTGTAAATCTAATTTACTAGCTTCAACACCTAATTTGGCTTGTTTGTAAGTAATTGTATTTCTAAACCCATTAAAAATAGTTGTATTACTATTAAGGGTGAATGAAGATCTAAAATTATCTGTTGAAATTCTTGCACCATCTTGACCAATTGAAGAACCAAAGTTCAATCCTGGATTTACGGAAGCATTTAAATTAGGTAAAAAATTACCTTTAGCATCCATAACATCCACTTCACTTATTTCAACAAATTTTTTGTTCTTTTTTATAGCAATATTATGCTCAAGTGCATGGTCTACACACTCTTTTAAAGTCCATTTTTTATCTTGAGCAAAGGCCGTTGCAATAACAAGGAGTGTAATTAAAACACTTAGTCTGATTTTCATTTGGTTATATTTATTTGTGCATTATCTAAAATGGAGATAATCCTAAAGGTTGATTTTATTGATTTTTTATATATGACGAACAAAAGTAAAACTTGTTACACTTAAATCTTCTTATTGTTCTGTTAATTTTCCTTTTTTCCACTTTTTATATAAAAAATAAGCCGCAACTCCGACTAAGATGTATGGAAAAGCCATTAAATAAACAATACCATTATTCAATCCTTCAGCCATTTCAGTATCTCCAGATTCTACAACAGCTTTGCACATTGCACATTGTGCCGAAATTAATTGAGAAATAAAGAAAAATAATATGAATAGGTTTTTTTTCATTTAGTTATTTAATAATAAGGCAAAATCATCAGATAAACAACAACTCCCGATACAGCGACATACAACCATAATGGAAATGTAAATTTCGCAATTTTTTTATGTTTTTCAAAATCTCCTGTTATTGCCCTAACATAAGTAATTAAAACAAATGGTATTACTGCAATTGACAATAAAATGTGCGTTAATAAAATAAAAAAGTAAATATATTTTACTGTTCCCTCCCCACCAAATTTAGTGGAATCAGATGTCATGTGATAAAGCACATACATTACCAAAAAAAGCACGGAACAGATTAGGGACGTTTTCATCAAACGCTCGTGCAAATCTCTTTTCCCGTTTTTAATTGCCCAAACTGCAATAATTAACAAAATTGCCGTAATTGCATTTATAGTCGCATAAACTGGCGGTAAAAAAATGGGTAGGTCAACATCAATTTTAACCTTAAATAATCCTGCAATCACCAACGGAATAACTATTGACAAAATAAGAATCCATTTATTATATTTTTTTGTTACCTGATTCATTATTCATTTAATAAAATACTGATGTCTTCCTTGAGCATTTGAACCTGTTCAGCATCCAATCCATCATAAAACTTTATTGGATTTTCAAATTCGCCAACGGTTATGGTTCTAGATCGTATATAACCATCTTTATCAATTAAAGCAAATAAACCTGAATGTTCAAAGCCACCTTCGGCTTCTTCATTTTCGCCAGCATATAGTTTAAAACCATTATTGGAAAAATCGTAAATGATATCTTTATCTCCCGTTAAAAAATGCCAATTTTTTAACGTTGCATTGTGCTTTTCAGAATATTTTTTTAGTGTTTCAGGAGTATCTCTTTTTGGATCTATTGTTATTGAAGCAATTCCGAAATTTGGATTACCGTAAAAGGCATCTTGTATTTTAAGCATACTTTGATGCATTTTTGGGCAAATAGTTGGGCAAGAGGTAAAGAAAAACTCTACTACATACACTTTATCTTTAAAGTTACTATTGGATATAATATTATTATTTTGATTTGTAAACTCAAAATCAGGCACTTTTTCAAACTTTAATAAAGATGGTGGTGATAATTTATTTACAATTTTTGGCACTGCCCAAATACCGAATACCAAAACAACAAATGCTATACCTATGTATGTTTTTTTCATTTTCAATTCTTAAAAAAGTTCTCGATACTTCGCCTAAAAAGCCTCAACTCGAACTGACATTTGGTTATTAAATTTCTCTATTGTTCTTTTTTAATGCCAGCCTATATTCGGCTATCAGAACTTTAACATCGTCAACCATTTTACCATGAATCGGTGCTACTGTTTCGGCATTATAACCGTACATCAATCCATTATCTTCATCATCAGTCCTTCCACGTAAATGTTTATTTTTATCAATAATAAAAGCGTAAGGAGAGTATCCATTAGCATCTATGTCAAGGTTTGTATTTAAACTTTTAAAAAGGGTTTCAATTTGTTTTTGGTTACCATATACAAAGTTCCACTTTTGCATATCTGTTGTTACTTTTAGTTGTTTTACCAACTCCCTAACCTGACTTGAAGAGCCTTCTTGCAGTACAACAACAAATTGAAAATCTTTAAATTTATAAAAGTGTTTATAGATTTTCTCGTTAAGATTTAGAGCATTGTTTTTTACAGAACCTAAATCATTTCCTAAAAAACATAGTATGGTAATTTTATCATCTAATGTAATTGAAGTGCCCGTACTGTTTTTGAAATCTGTAACATTACCAATACTTTTATTCAACACAGGTAACTTGGCAAAGTTGTTTGTACCTGTTAGTAATAGTATATAGAATACCAAAGGCATAATGAACAATCCCACTAAAATCCAAAACTTCTTAGACTTCAAACCAATTTAGTTTTATTATTAAATCACAAAATTACGGTTCTTTAACGTATAAAAAAAGCGGTTTAACAACCGCTTTATATTATAATTCTGCAACTAAATTAATAGCTCCAACGTGTATATTCTTGTAAAATACCGCCAAGATAGTCGCCTTCAATTAATAGTAAAGCTGCTAAATAGCAAATTAGGAAGGTAGTTGTCCAAACAACGGCTCTACGTAAACCCGCTTTTTCATATTTTATATGCATAAAATACCAAGTAATTCCGTAGGCTTTTACCAAGGTTAAAATAATAAAAATCCAGTTTAACCAACTCGTTCCTAAAAATATACCCAAGTGCAAACTCTTAGGTTTTATAATACCCAAAGCTACCTCAACAATTGTTACTAGAGACAAAAATCCGAAGACTTTCCAAATTAATCCTACATGCGATTCGTGTTCGTGTTCTTGATCGTGTGCCATATTATTTTTTTAAACTAAATAGAAGAATGTAAATACAAATACCCATACTAAATCGACAAAGTGCCAATACAGACCTACTTTTTCAACCATTTCATAATGTCCTCTCCTCTCGTAAGTACCAATAATAACATTAAAGAAAATAATGATATTTATCAAAATTCCTGAAAAAACGTGAAATCCGTGAAATCCGGTAATAAAGAAAAAGAAATCAGCAAATAGAGTATTACCGTATTCGTTAATCTTCAGGTTTGCACCTTTTACCACACTACTTGCTTTTGTTAAAAGCCTATTTGCTTCCTCTTTAGATAATATAACTTTTTTCTTAATATCTAAATTTATTTGCTCTGTTCTGAGGTTTACATTGGGGCTATTTTTAAAGCTTTCAATAACTTCATTTACAGAATATGGTGGCAATGCTCCAGCATCCTTAACATACCACAATCCATTACTTCTTGTATGTGGTACTCTCTCATTTGTTGCTGATTTAGTAACAAAATTTTCTAGTGCAATTTGGTGGCCTGTATCATCAACAAACTGAACAACTTTACCGTCTTGCAACACTAAAGAACCATAAGTTCCGTTGATAAAATTCTTCCACTCCCAAGCTTGCGAACCCAAGAAAATCAGTCCTCCAATGATAGTTAACAACATGTATAAAATAACCTTATTTTTTTTCATCTGGTGACCAGCATCAACTGCTAATACCATAGTTACCGATGAAAAAATTAGGATAAAAGTCATAAAAGCTACGTAGTACATTGGGTAATGACCATCATGCATGAAAGGTACGTGCGTAAAAACCTCATCAGCTATAGGCCAGCTGTCAATAAATTTAAAACGCATAAGCCCGTAAGCTGCTAAAAATCCTGAAAAAGTTAAAGCATCAGACATGATAAAAAACCACATCATCATTTTACCATAACTGGCTCCTAACGGTTTTTTACCGCCACCAGTCCAAGAGTCACCTTCTGTGTTTTCTTTAGCAATTGTTGCTTCCATAAAAAAATTATCAGTTAATTTTGGTTATAAAATAATGGTTGATAGGCAAAAATATAAAATTATATGATATCAACACTATTAATTATGTAATGAAATAGAAAAATAAAAACAGGAAAATCCATAAAAAATCTACAAAATGCCAAAAAATTCCACCAACTTCTAATCCCAATGCATTTTCTGCACTATATTTATTATTCAAATGCTTAAAAAGCACAACTAGTAAAACAATGAGTCCGGCCGCAACATGCAATAAATGAGCAAACGAAATAGCTACCAATAACGATGATGATACCACGCTGCCCTCTCCAGTAAAATATAATCCTACTTCTCTTAATTGGTTGAATCCTTCGATTTGAAAAAAGACAAATCCAATAGCTAATAGTAACGTCGATACTAAAAAAATTGTTGTTAACAATCTATTATTTTTATGAATACTTTTTCTTGCTAAAAAATAAGTAACGCTACTTAAGATAATTAACAAGGTGCTAATGTAAAGGCCTTGAGGCAAATCAAAAGTTACCCAGTCTTCCCTATTACTACTAATTACATAGGCACTTGTTAAACCTGCAAACATCATTATCATACTAATGATGGCAACATACATCATCTGTTTTGAAGTCCTACTTTTTACTTGAGCTTCCATTATCATTTTTAATGTAAAAATTTATCTATTACGTAAATTACTTGAATAAGTGTAATATACAAAACACTTGCTAACATTAGTTTTCTGGCCAATTTATCCGTTTGATTTTTATGTAATTTCACACCATAGTATAACATTACTATACCTGAAATCAAAATTAAAATTGCCGCAACTGGAGATAAATATAAACTTCCCGTTAATTTTAATACAGGAAATACAGAAACAATAATCATCCAAATAGTGTAAAGTACAATTTGCGAGGTAGCTTTTTTATTCTTCTCACCCGTAGGTAACATATTGAATCCCGCTTTTTTATACTCATCATATTGTAACCATCCAATAGCCCAAAAATGTGGGAATTGCCAAAAAAATTGAATCATAAATAACATACCTGCTTCTATACCAAACTTACCAGTTGCCGCCACCCAGCCTAGCATAAATGGAATGGCTCCTGGTAATGCACCAACAAAAACAACCAATGGCGTTTTGGATTTTAAAGGCGTGTAAATACTAGTATATAAAAATATTGAAATAGCTCCAAACATTGCTGTTTTAGGGTTTATCATATATAAAATAGTAATCCCCAAAATGGTTGAAACAACGGCAATAATCATTGCCGTATTTACCGACATTCTGCCAGCAGGCAAAGGCCTGTTCATAGTACGCTTCATTAACTTATCGGTATCTTTTTCAATAATTTGGTTAAAAGCATTTGAAGCCCCAACCATAAAATAACCTCCAACGGCCAATAAAAGCAATGTTGATATTTGTACGGATTCAGCAGCAAGTAAATACCCAGCTAATGCAGAAAATACTACACTAATTGACAACCCAAATTTGGTCAATTGTTTTAAGTCATCTAAAACCGTTGCAAAGGATTGTTTTTTTGTAATAGAACCCAATGAAGTCTGCATAATTAATTACTAAAGTGGTGCAAATATATTTATTAATTCAATACCATCCATAGTAAAATTTAGACTTTACAAAACCTTTTTAAAAAATATTAAAAAAGGCTTTGCATTTTATAGAATTGTCTTAAATTTGCCCTCGCATTTGAGATGATAATGCCTTGTTCTTTAAAAAATGCGAAAGTAGCTCAGGGGTAGAGCATCACCTTGCCAAGGTGGAGGTCGCGGGTTCGAATCCCGTTTTTCGCTCATTAACATATACCAATTTTTTGTCGTGCAAATGACAAAAGGCTCGAGTGGTGGAATTGGTAGACACGCTGGACTTAAAATCCAGTGGACAGTAATGTCCGTATGGGTTCAAGTCCCATCTCGAGTACTATAAAACCTAGACTTTCGTCTGGGTTTTCTTTTTTAGATTGTTCTCAGGTACAACATAGGTACAACATTTTGTTATTTTTAACTGGTCATTTTAAATTCTATCATTTGATACGATTTGATATTTCATTGTATAAACCACAATAAGGAGTCAATACTATCTCAAAACATTCCTTTTTCAAACCTTTAAACAATATTAACTGAAGATAGTAGAATTAACATTACACTGTAGAGATTATCGCCAATATTATATATCGACTGAGAAAGAGGAACTGCCCATAATTTTATAAGGGTCTAACGTTGAATTAAATAGTTTTTAACAATTTGAATAGGTAACTGAATAGGTATCTTATATTTAAACAAGCATTTATTGATATTACGTTTGTAAGAAAATAAAGTTTTTAATAGCCTCAAAGACCATATTAAAATAATTTCGTTCATAGGGCACAAACTGATGTTCTAGATTTTTATTAATTAGGGTTTCATTTAAATTTGAAATAGGTATAAGTTTAATTTCTGAAACTTCTTCCAATTGTATATTTAGCTCCTCAATTGGTAACGTTAGTTCTGAAATATAAACATGATGATATTCTCTATCTAATAGAAACTCATTATGTTTAATATCTGTTTTAAAATTTCCTGTAAAATTCAAATCACTCAACTCAACTTTAATACCTAATTCTTCAAATACTTCTCTTTGAGCTGCTAAAAGAATATCTTCTCCTGCCCGAATATGTCCCGCAACGGAAACATCCCACCTATTAGGAAACGTATCTTTAGAAACAATTCTTTTCTGAATTAAAACCTCTCCGTTTATAGTATACAACCAAACATGGATACAATGGTGCCAAATCCCTTTTTTATGAGCTTCGGACTTCATACAGGTTTTCCCTGTAATATTTCCTTGCTCATCTAGAATATCAATTAATTCATCCATGGTTAATCTTACTTACTCCTTTAAAACTTCTCTTAACTCCGCTTCTGAATCACCATTCCAATACCCACATTCTAACTGAAAGAATACTGACGTGTATGGAATTGCCAAATCTGTTTTAATAATTAACACATTAAACAATTTTGCAGAAGCATCCAATTCGCTAATAATATCTTCATGCAACATAGTTCTAAAAGGTTTGCCGTTTAAAATTTTGTTTAAATCATCACGATAAGCGGTAATCCCTTTTGCGTTTTTTTCTGAAACAAAAGCCATTTCTTTATCCACAAAAATATTGGCGTCAACATGTGTTGCATCTGCAATCAGGTTGCTGACATATTTTACCGCTTCAAGTTGAGAAGCATCTATAGTAATAGTTTCAATAGCAGGATTACTTTGTTGCGGGTAGGCTCCATCTGCTACTACAATCCAATTTCGGTGACCGTATAATTTTAATTTCGCTTCCAAATCGGTTTTCCAATTGGATGCCACTTTTTCTTCTTCTACAATAACTTCAGTTGTAACTTTGGGTTGGGTACAGGCACCAAAAACAAGTACCATTATAAAAATTAATCCAATACTCTTGTTGATTTTCATTTTTTTTGAAATTAGAGTCGGTGCTACCTTTTCAATATTCAAAAACCACTCGGACCGCACTATGATCGGATAATGGTTTCGTTCTTTCTTTTAAAATACCCGTACTTATTACTTCAAAACCCTTAAATAAAATATGGTCTATTACATAACTGTTAACTTTTCCGCTAGGATACGTTGTTTGGTTAGACAAATCTACTTTTAATTCTTCCCAAGGGTTTTGTAGTCCAGCATTGTAAAAATACTGCATTGGCTTGGAATCATGCACATCGTTAAAATCTCCAGCCACAATAATTTTATCTGTGGTAGCATATTGCTCTTTTATAATCTTTGCTAAATGATACGCTCTACTGTTATCTGGATTAGATTCTCCACTTGGGATATGTAAACTAAATACGCGTACTGAAGTCGAGTCGTTTATCTTTATCGTAGCACTTACGGCTGTTGCCGGTGACCATCCAGAACCTTCAATGGTAATTTCGTTGGTGTTTTCCAAAGGGTATTTGCACAATATTGATTTATATTTTCCAAAATACTTTTTTGTTTTATCTTTAAATTCTTCAGTATGATGTGCCGAAGCTATCTCCCCTTCGTAACTATAAGGTAATCCAAGTAATTTACCAACTTCTTTTGTCCATCCTTGTGCAGGCACTTCGTTAAAACAAATAATATCCGCTTTTTCACTTTTTAGATATGCTGCCATTTCTTCTGGCGTAGTATTTTTCGCAAACTCAACGTTATAAGCAATAACTTTTAATTTTTGAGCTTGTATAGTTATTGATGTAAAAACCAATACTAGAGTAAAAATGTGTTTTGCTAATTTCATAATTTAATTTAATAATTCTAAAATGCTTAAAACTACGCAATGGTCCGTGACCATATCATCACAGATTATTTCGGCATCTAACACCTTCCATTTATGTAAAGGCCTAAAAAGAACGTAGTCTATTTTTGAACGTGGATTATTGGCTGGTGCCGTTGGTTCAAAATCGGGTAAAGATGGTTTCCAATATTGAAACAAAATTTTCATGGCTTCACTTTCCGGTCTGGAATTTAAATCACCGGCAAGAATTGTTGGCGTATCATCTTTCGTAAAGAGTTCGTTCAATTGCCTTGCTTGATTAATCCTATCTGTATCTTCTTTGGTATGATCTAAATGAGTACCAACAAAACGAATAGTATCTCCGCTTTTTAAAGCGACATTTACTTCTAAAGCTGCACGTGGTTCTTTACCTTCTTGTGCTATCAAAGGATGATTTTTAGTTGATAAAAATGAATATTTAGATAACACACCTTCTCCATATTCTCCGCCATCATAGGACATAGCTTTTCCAAAAATTGCCTGCATTTTTGTACGTTGTCCTAACTCGGTCACTAAATCATATTTACGTGCACGATTGGTTTTAAAATCGACTTCTTGCAGAGCTACCAAATCTGGTTTGGTATCGTTTATAACTTTTGCCAATAAATCTAAATCGTATTTTTTAACCGCATTTACTGTTTCTCCATGATAAATATTAAATGATAGTACACTGAAAATTCTTGTAGAGTCTACAGCTGTTTGTGCAATTACATTAGTACTAACCAAAAGAAGCAAAGTAAAGACTGAAATATAAAAATGTAAACACTTAACTTTATTTAATATATCCATAATTTTTAAAATTTTATTTCATAATCTGATATCTGTATGGATTCATCAAAAAGTCTTTCATTATTTGGCGTCTTAACATGATATGGGGATGGAGACATCCAATCGCTTTTAACACCTTCAATTTTCATAATACCCTTCGGATCTAAACTTGCAAACGCATACAATGGGTCTTTATAACCTGCAATATGATGTAAGTTTCCATACTCTTTATAAAATTTTTTAGGGAAACGCTCTGTACTCTCGTATTTACCGGAAACCCATTGATATGACATACTGTTTATTCCAATATAGTCAATATCGTTTTGTTCAAAATGGTAATCCGAATGATTATGTCCATTCAAAGAACAAATTACCTTTTCCTTATGGGTCTCCATAATTTTTTGCAAGGTCAACCGATTTTTAACGCCATGCCATAAACTTTGATGGCAAAATACAATGGTGGGCAATTTAGTTGCTTCTAGGTCTGCCTTAAACCATTCGACTTGTTCGTCATTTATAAAAGTTCTGATACTCGAATCTACATAAAAATTGGCATTTTTATAATTTATGTATTTTCCATCCTGATATAAGAAATTAGCATCTAAAACAATAAAATGATAACCTTTAAAATCATAGGAATAATAGGTTTTGGGCATGCCCCAAAAATCTAACATTTCCGACTTGGTGTTTCTATCCATATCGTGGTTTCCCAAAACATGATATTTAGGTCCTTTATAGGTCTCCCATATTTTTAAAAAGTCATTATTTTTTGTTTCGCCAAAACAGAAATCTCCCATTTGAATGATAAAATCCACCTTCTTATCAATGGCTTTGGTTATAAAGGTTTCTAGACGTTTATCAGCATCTGGCATTAAATCTTTATGTACATCGGTAACAATACCAAAATTTAAATTTTTGGCATTACTTTCTGAAGAAACTCCCGGAGTAAACGATACTAATGTGCAAGGTAGCATACTTGCTACTGCACCAAGACCCAATTGATTTATAAATTTTCTGCGTTTCATGTTATTCAATGATGTTCAATTATTCGAGTTGGACACTTTAAATTTAAACAAAAAATTTCTTGAAACTGACTATTCCCGAGGCAATGGCCGTCAGGGAATTATTTAGATTAAAATTAATTACTCGCCCGTTTCTGGAAAAACAATTGCCTTATTTCCATCAACAATTATTTGATTACTTAAATGAAAATTAACGGCTCTTGCCAGCACAGATGTTTCAATTTCCGCACCAATACTTTTTAAAGAACTCACCGTGCTTTCATGAGACACTCTTTCTACCCCTTGCTCAATAATTGGACCTTCATCCAAATCTTCTGTTGCATAATGGGCGGTAGCTCCAATTAATTTTACACCTCTTTCATATGCTCTTTTGTAAGGATTTGCCCCCTGAAATGCAGGTAAAAACGAATGATGTATATTTATAATTTTTTCAGAGTAATGGTTAATAAAATTAGACGATAATATTTGCATGTATCTGGCCATTACAATTAAATCAATTTCATGCGTATCAAACAGCTCTATGACTTGCTTTTCTTGAGCTTTCTTAGTCTCTTTCGTTATAGGTTCATGATAGAACGGAATTCCGAACATGTCAGCTATAGGTTTCAACTTTGTATGGTTACTTACAATCATCTTAACTTCACACGAAAGTTTGCCTTCCTTGTGCCTATGTAACAAATCGTATAAATTGTGACTTGTATGTGACACCATAATTGCCACTTTTTGTTTTTTACTGCCATAATCAACTTTCCAAGTGATCTGATAAACATTAGCAAGTTTCTCAAACTTACTCTCCAGCTGTGTTTTACTTAGCGTTACCAAACTATCAGATTCTAATCGAATACGCATAAAGAATTTTTCTTCTTCAATGTTGGTGTATTGCTGTGAACTAATAATATTAAAACCTTCATCAAAAAAAAAGCTCGTTAATTTTGATATAATTCCTTTTTGATCTGGACATTTTATTAAAAAGGTAATAATTTGTGGATTCATGTTCTTTTATTCAATTTCTATTATTAAATTCACGTTATTTATTCTTCTTTTTCCGTAAGACTAGAAATATTTTTTGTAATCTCTATCGCATCAGCGAGAATTTCGGAAATATCTTTTACCTCAACTTGATCAGTTTTTGCAGCAACACCATCAGTCATCATTGTAAGACAGAACGGACAAGAAACGGCCACGGTCTTCGCTTTGGTGTCAAGCAACTCATCTATACGGGTTCTACCAATGCGTTCTTCGGGCTCATCATCAAACCACATACGTCCTCCACCCGCTCCACAACAAGAAGATTCACAACCACTACGTGCAACTTCTTCAAGGGCATTTTCACCAGCTGCCGTTTCAATGAGATGACGTGGCTCCTCACTTATGCCATTGATACGAGCTAGGTAACATGGATCGTGATAAGTAATAGATCCACCCTCATCAATTACTGCGTTGTCATCAATCTTAAGTTTATTATCTTTTATAAGACCAGATAAATATTGTGTATGATGCATGACATCATAATTTCCACCAAATTGTGGATAATCCTTACTCAATGAGTTGAGGCAATGCGGACAATGTGTAATGATAGATTTCACATTATATTTCTTAAGCACTTCAATATTATTTTCGGCGGATTCTTGAAACAGGAATTCATCACCCATTCGACGAGCGAATTCTCCCGTACAACGCTCTTCGGGGCCAAGTGTAGCGAAATTAACTCCTGCATGTTTCAACAGTTTTACTACGGCATGGGCTACCTTTTGAATACGACGATCATACGTTGCTGAACAACCAATCCAATAAAGAACTTCAAAATTCGGATTGCTTTTAACTGTAGGAACATCAAGTCCTTCTGCCCAATTAAAACGATCACGAGTAGGCAGACCCCAAGGATTTCCAGAACGCTGTACTTTCTGTAAAGAAGCTGCAGGTGGTCCACTAAGTTGCCCTTCTCCAATGAGAAAACGACGCATGTCCGTAATAATACTCACCGGACTCACATCAAGAGGGCAAACTTCATGACATGCGTTACAAGTTGTACAACTCCAAAGTGTCTCGGCAGCAATAATATCACCATGAAGATTAGGAGCGGTCTGAAGTGCCTCATCTTCTAATTCATCACGTTTGTTCTTACGAGCATCCTTTATAAGTGGAGCAACTTCATTGAAATGATTGCGAATATCTTGAACAACATCATGCGGAGAAAGTGGTTTCCCAGCTTCTGTGGCTGGACAGGCATCCGTGCATCTACCACAAGCAACACAAGCATCGAGTGAAAGTAGTTGTCTGTACGAAAAATCTTGCACATTCTCAACGCCAACTTTCCCAGTCTCTTCAAGTTCTTCGATAGAAACTGGAATCATGTAACCTGGTTTTCTACGCACCAAACAAAGGTTCCATGTCCCGGCAATAACATGTAATAGTCTAGTGAATGGAAATGAAGCTATAAAAGCAAAAACAAGAATACCGTGACCCCACCAAACAGTAAAATGAATTGCGTCAACATTTCCTTCGGTTACACCCAGAAAACGAAAAATATGAGCATGACTATTACCTACATAGGACAACCAAGGATATGGTGTGTTCTCACGTATGATACGGAGTGCCTCAAGCCAATAACCTGACCAACCAATAACAAAAAGTGCACTAACAAGAAAGTAATCAGATTTACGGTAGCGGACACTGTCCTCACGCCCTTTCTGCATCATTCGGATAAGAAACCAAGCTGCACCTACCGTATAAATAAGTCCAAAAGAATCTAGCGATACTTCATAGATAGCAAAATAAAGTCCCTTATGGAATAAGTTTTCTCCCTTTACCCCAAACAAGATGTGACCATATTCTTCAACCGCCACAAGGCAGGTACCAATAAAAAGAACTACAAAACCAAAGAACATTAAGGCATGAAAAAGTCCTGCTTTCTTTTTACGAACACCTTGACGAACTGTTTTTTGTGAAAACACTCTTGAAATAAGTGCTTTAAGTGTAGCAGAAATGTTTACCTTTTCTCCAGTATCTTTACCTAGTTTCCACAACTGACGACGTCTATATATTCCGTAGATAAAAATTGCCATTGAAGTAAAGGCACATATATAAAAGAGGATTTTAGAGATAGCTCCAATATTTCCGTATAATTCTCTAGATAAATCGTCCATTTGATTTGTTAGTTTGGCTATTTAGTAAAATTAAAGCCCAAGGTTAAATCTCTTTTTGAAAACAACCTCGGGCTTAAAATAATTAGGCTATGAACCTATAATTTATCAATAAGCTCAGGAATGGCATCATATGCATCTGCAATGAGTGCAAAGTCAGCGTAATCTAAAAGCGGTGCTTCATCGTCTGTATTTATAGCTGCAATAATTTTAGAGTTTTTCATTCCGGCAAGATGTTGTACCGCACCTGAAATACCAATTCCCAAATAGAGATCCGGTGCAATGATCTTACCTGTTTGACCTACCTGGTTTTCGTTTGGTGCTATACCCGCATCAACCGCAGCTCGCGAACTTCCTGTACCTCCACCAACTTTATCTGCAAGACCACCAATAAGTTGCTCATAATCTTCGGCAGTCTTAAATGCACGACCACCAGAAATAACTACAGCTGCTTCTGTAACATCTGGACGATCACTTTGTTTTGTAGAAACCGATTCAAATTGAATTGCCGAAGGAAGCGATGCTACATCTATCTCAAGAGCAGTTACACTGGTTTCACCTGTTGGTTCTGCTGGTTCGTACGCTGACTGGAGTGCCGTTACTACGACGGGTGATCCATGTGCCACCACCCAAGCCGCTACTCCTCCAGCATGCATAGTCCGTTGCCATACCAATTTACCATCACGATTTTCACATGCAATTGCATCCGTTACCATAGTACCTCCAAGAGATGCCGCCGCTCGAGCAACACAATCTTTACCTTGTGAGGTAGAAGCTGCGATAACTAAACTTGCTCCACGCTGCTCTACAATCTTTGCAATGGCTGCTCCATAACGATCTGCTGTTGCATTAGCTAACGAAGCATCGCTAAGTGTAAATGTTGGAGCATAAGCAGATGCTGCAGTGGCTGCAGCTTCGATATCATCTCCTATTATGGCAATTTCAATTTCCCCATTAGCAGCCGCGGCTGCATTCTTAGCAAGTGTGATTGCACTTCTACTAGCGTGGCGAATTTCCTTACCTTGTGCTTCTGCTATTACTAGAATTTTCATTTTGATTTAAATTAAGAATTAATATTAGAGAGCACCCGCCTCCTTAAGTTTTACAATAAGTTCATCAACATTGCTGACTCGAACACAGTTACGCTTCGCACTAAGAGTTTCCATGGAAATGATTTCAACTTTTGGCTCTATATCCACACCAAGGTCAGCAGGTGTGTGAGTATCTACTGGACGACGTTTGGCTTTCATAATGGCTGGCAATGACGCATAGCGTGGTTCATTCAGACGAAGGTCTGTAGTTATAACAGCCGGAAGTGCCATGGAAACATTCTCGATACCCGCATCTGTCTCACGAGCAACTTTTACGCGATCTCCTTCAAAGGAAATTTCAGAGGCAAAGGTTGCTTGTGGCCAATTAAGATGATTAGCGAGAAATTGTCCTGCTTGATTATTGTCCGCGTCAATAGCTTGTTTACCCATAAGAATTAGGCCTGGTTGCTCTTGATCAGCAACCGCTTTGAGAAGGTTTGACGCAACCCACGAATCAATGTAAGCATCAGTTATAACATGAACGGCACGGTCAGCACCCATAGCAAGAGCAATGCGAATTTCTTTTTCGCATGCTTGTGGTCCAATACTAACAGCAACTATTTCAATATCGCTACCAGCTGGACTACGCTCTTCTTCTCGAATACGAAGTGCTTCTTCTAGTGCAATGGCATCAAAAGGATTGATAATGCATGGAATACCGTCTAAATCAGTAGCTGTCTTATCTGCATTAAGATGAATTGGTTGATCTGGGTCTGGAACCCTCTTGGTTGGAACTAAAATTTTCATTTTACGAATCTAATATTAATTTATATTTTAAATATTTTTAGCTAAGAACACGAACTCTTTCAAAGTCATAAAGACATTTGTCATGTCGTATGCACTTAATTCGTTTACCGAATGATTCGATTTCGTAAGTCTTTGCATCTAAGTTTGCTGTTGGCACATATGCGAAGGCAATTGTTTTTCCAAGTGTATGAGAAAAAGCACCGGAAGTAACAATTTCAACGACTTCGCCGTCACAGTATAATGGTTCTGATCCATAAATCTCTGTCTCTTCTTCAAGTTCAAAGAAACACATTTTGAAGCGTGTTCCTTCAGCTTTAATTTTAGCAAGTGCATCCTTACCAATAAAGTCAACCTTTTTCTTTAGATGAACGTTAAATCCAAGTCCAGCACAGTATGGATCGTAATCTGCCGTAAGATCACCACTCCAGTAAAAATATCCTTTTTCAATACGACAACATTCTAAAGCACGGTATCCTACATTAGCAATAGCAAACTCTTCGCCAGCCTCCATTAATTTTTCATAAACATAAGCAGTATATTCTACTGGCATGTGTAACTCCCATCCTAATTCTCCGTGATAACTTACACGTAGTGCCTGAACTGGTGCCGAACCAATATGTATTTGTTTACAAGTTCCGAATTTGAACCCTTCGTTAGAAACATCATCGAATTTTGTTATTAATGTTTTTTCTAAAACTTTACGGGCATTTGGTCCACAAAGATTCAAAACACCTCTTGATGATGTGCAATCAAACGCAACGCATGCTTCATCATCTTTAATGTTAATATTTACCCAATCCAAATCATGTGCTGTAAATGAAGTACCTGTAATCATATAGAAATGGTTCTCTCCTAGGCGTGCAATCGTTACATCACATTCAATACCACCATCCTTATTACACATTTGTGTGTAAGATAGTGTACCTACAGGCTTGTCCATATTACGTGTACAAAGACGTTGAAGTACCTGCAACGCATCCTTACCACGTATTTCAATCTTTCCGAATGAGGATTGGTCTAAAATCGCTACGTTTTCACGAATAGCTTTTACTTCACGACCCACATGATTATGCCAATGTGGTCGACCCCATGCCATTTCTTCTTTTGCTTCTACCCCTTCTGGAGCAAACCAAAGTGCCCGTTCCCAACCTGATTTTTCACCAAAACAAGCACCTTGATCTTTCAGTTTATCATATAAAGGACTGCGACGTAAGTTACGTTCTGCCTTGTCTTGTTCGTGTGGCCATGCAAGGGTATAATGTTTCGGATAGTGTTCATTTGTGCGAGCACCAACGTATTTATCTGCTGCATAATGAGGGGCACCAAAACGACGAATATCTTCTGAATAAATATATAATTTTGGACGACCATCAATAATCCATTCTGAAACTGCTTTACCAACTCCACCAGCTCCTGCAATACCGAAACAGTTCATTCCTGTTGCTAAGAAGTAATTTGGAACTTCTGGTGAAGGTCCTAATAAGTAGTGAGAATCTGGTGTGTATCCGTCTGGACCATTAATCATTTGACGCACTTCTGCTTTTTCAAGAATAGGCGTTCGCTCTAAACCTGGGATAAAAAGTTGCTCAAATTGATCATAGTTTGGTTCGAATAATTGTGATACGAAATCCCATGGCATATCTCCATGGTTATATAAAATTGGCGAAAGCTCAAAACCACCAAAAATTAGACCACCTACTTCTGAACGGTAGTAAACAGCTTTATCTGGGTCACGAGTTACAGGCAAGTCTCTTGGTACGCCATCCATTTCTTTGGTTACCATATATTGGTGCTCCATAATGGCTATGGGAACGTTAACGCCAGCCATTTGGCCAACACGTCGAGCCCACATACCTGCACAGTTTACAACGGTGTCACACTCAACTGTTCCTTTGTTTGTTACGACTGCGGTTACTTTGCCATTTTTCTTTTCAAAACCTTCAACCATCGTATCGCGGAAAATACGTGCTCCATTGGCACGTGCACCACGAGCCAATGCTTGAGTAAGCATTGATGGATCTGCATAACCATCTGTAGCACAATAAACCCCTCCAACACAACCTTCAAGTTCCATAATAGGGAATTTTTCTTGGCATTGCTCTGGAGTAAGAATCTCTACTTCAAGACCAAACGATTTACCTTGTGTCGCAATCTTGCGAAGCTCCATCATACGCTCTTCTGAAGATGCCAAACGAAGCGAACCCACTTCATTCCAACCTGCGGGTTGACCTGTAATTTCTTCTAAGCGACGATAAAGTTCTGCAGAATATTGTACTAATCGGGTAACATTACGAGAAGAACGTAACTGACCTACAAGACCAGCAGCGTGCCAAGTTGCACCATTTGTTAAATCATTCTTTTCTAAAAGGATTGCTTCAACACCTCGCTCTGCCAAGTGATAAAGAACACTTGTTCCTACCACTCCACCGCCAACGACAACGACTTGAGCCTTGGCAGGTAAAGATGTTTTGGATTTCGTTTCTGCACTCATTGTATAGTATTAAGTTTTATTAATTGGTTATCAAAATTATATTAACACAAAAATATGAAACTATTTCCATTAAAAACAATAAAATTATATTATAAGTAAAATTATTTTACTTTTATGAAACTTTAATTTCTAATTTATCACCTTTCGAAAGTGTAATGGTTTTGAAATACACGATTAATTTAGTATTGCTTTTAATTAATCTTGCTTTTGTTTTTTTTTCATTTATTATCAATACTACTTCTTTAGCATTCGATAATTCATCTAAACTAATTTCTTGTAGTTTTAATTTACCATAAGTAACTTCTAAACTCACTTTTAGCTGGTTGTCTTCAACTTTTTGGATAAATGTACCCCAACTGTTTCCTGCAATAAATGCCGATTTAAAATCATTAGGGTTTATCTTTGGTGAAAAACCAATTCTTCCATTAGGCTCGTTTAATGTAAACCCAGAAGCCGATACAAAAGCTCCGTAACTAGACATGGCACGTGTATAATGATTACCATATTCCACTTCGTTATATGGGTTTCTTTTTTGAGGCTGATAACGATCATGAATGGCTTTAATCATACTCATTCCCTCATCTACCAATCCTTCAGCAATCATATGTCCCGCCACTTGGTAGGTAAACCCGGTCATACATTCACTGAAATAGCCTACTACTAGATTATCCCAATCTGCCGCTTTTGTGCCTTTAGATTCTAATGCTCCTCCCTTTGGAAACGTACACATAATAGTTCCCGCCTCACCAGGCAAGGCATAAAAACGGACATTTTTGATAGTCGCCGTATCTAAATATTTTCCAACATCTTTTTGAAAATTATATTTATAAATTGATTTTAAGGCACTAACCGTTTCCTTTTTAGGTAATACGCGTGGTAATCCTGCTTGAATAGCCCATGATTGTCCTAATACTTGATCAATATGACAACCAATATTAGTATTTGGATTCTCCGTATTATCGGGATCCGGAATATTTATAAAATATTCACCATCAAAAAATTGATTGGTCATGTTTTGTTGTCCTAGTTTAGCTATGGCCTTGAAGTTTTTCGCAAACTTTTTATCTCCCATTTCTATTGCCATATCTGCACCTGCCTGCAATGCTGCATTGTACAGACTACTTTGCCATGCATTTTTACCATACCACATTTTGTCTAAGGTATTGTATTGTACACCTTCTAAAATACCGTCTGGCTTTATTGATTTTTCAGCATCATGTGCAATCATATATTCCAAACTTTCTTTAATTTTTGGCCAATACGATTTTAAATAGTTGTTATTTGATGCAGTAGTGTGTTCTCTGTAGGCTCTTAAAATGGTTCCTGCTTGTCCATCAACCGCATAACCGCGTCCATCATGATGTCCAATTTCACTTAATTCTGCTCTATAACCAATAACCCCTTTATTAAATGATAAACCATAATCTATTTGGGTTCTTAATTGACGGGCCAAACTAGGAAACACTCTACCTAATGCCTGTTCGTAATGAAAAACATGTGTACATGTACCATGACCTAAATACACTCCTTCCATGGTGTAAAAACGGTTTTCATTGTCAGGATTATCAGTTAAGTCATCTAAACGGTAACAAGAAGTTGTTGCTAAAATACTTGTATTTACAAAAGTTCTATCTAAAAACCATGATGGTAATGATGCATTATACCAGGTTTTATTCCACTGTTTTGTAGTTTCTAAATATTTAGTTTTTTTTGCAGCAATTTTGCTTGCCACATCTGCTGATGACTTAAACTTTTTACTGTAATAATGTCTTAAATTATCTCTGTTTTTTAAATCGTGAAAACCACTTTCTTTACGGTGAACATTTGGAAAATACCAAGATAGCACAAAGGTTAATGTTTTACTTTCCCCTGCTTTCAGTTCAACTTCTTTTCCTATAACGCCAGTAAGTTTTTTTCCTAAAGCAGTTTCTTCGCCTTTATTTTTTGATGGAGAAACTTCAGTTAAATTATAATTAATATCTTGTGGTGTAGATGGCGACCCCCAAGCCTCATTGCCTTCTAATAGGGTTAAAGACATATTACCATAATCTGGTAAATCTTTGCTGGCTTCATCAGTTACGTTTGAAGAAGCAAACAATTGAAGTGCCTCTCCTGATTTTATGATTTCATTTTTAGCTTTTCCATTAGCTTCACTTGCCGTTTTATAATTAGCCATATTTTGAAGCCACCCGAATAACTCCACAGAAACTTTAGTATCTGAATCGTTGGTCAATGTATATTCCATAACTACTGCTGGAAAATCAGACGATTCATGGTCGGTCGGAATAAATGGTGAAAACGCATTTAGTTTTATTGATATTGGGAAATCGGCATCTTTATACGTTACTTTCCCTATGGGGTATTCCCCTCTAAACGTAATGTCAGAAAATCCATCGCTATTTAATGGTTTTACAATAGGTGTAATGGTTGTTGGCAATAATTTTTTAACACGAACCGCAAAACCTTGGTCGAATTGATTGTCTTGCGTCAAGGGGTTGATATAAAATTTATCACCAGGGCCACCTGGTTTAATACGCTGTATATTAAAAATATCCCAATACCATAATTGACCATCACCACCTAAATACACTTGTCCTGCCGTAATACCCCCAATAGGCATTCCTATGTATTTTAATTGTTTTCCTGAATAAATTTCAGCATCTGCATTTTGTGCATTAAGTTGACAACTTAATGCTATAGTGATTAATAGCGTGATTTTTTTCAACATAGTTTTACTCTTAATTTTTAATTTACAAATATTAAATATGAAACTCCGCCACTACTGAATAATGGTCTGATAAATAAAAAGTTTCTTCTTTATTTAAAACTTTAGAATTCTTACACATTTTAAATAGGTGACAATGCAAAATCGCCTGAATGGATTAATAAAACCAATCTTAGTTAGTGAATCTCAAATAACTTTCAGTATTTCAAAATTTCTGAACTTTTAAGTTACTTTTAATTTTTCAAGACAAAACTTAAATTATCGGCAAATCCATATTTACCATTAATTTTTAATTTAATTTTTACGGAATGTGTACCATTTGGCAAGGATCCGTTTTTACTCTTTAAGATTAACGTTGTGGTATTGTCCCTTTCGTAAGCAGAAGGTCCATTAACCACAGTAGTACTGATCTCGCTACCACTAGAGTTTAAAAATGTAACCGTTATTGTAGCAGTGTCACTTGATGTTTTACTTCCTCCTAAATAACCTGAAATTTCATAAGAATTAGCGGATAAAGAACTTATATTAATTGATTGTTCCATCTCACTATTACCATCTATCCCAGCACAAAAAAAGTTTTTACCTCCGTTCCAATTTGTTGCTTGATCTTTTTGCAGAAATGTGTCATCTTGCCCTGATCCATAAAAAGCAACCGTCATACTATGCCTAGATGGTGTTTCTGTCCAGTCGTCCCAGGCACTTATCGTTTGATCCCAATAAACACCTTCAGCGGGCCAATCTCTCTCTCCAGCCTTGGAACCACCATCTCTAATGGTCTCATCTTGACCATCAAAACCCGTGTCATATTCGGCGTCACTATTAAAGATTAAGTTCTTATCAAGACTTAAATCTCGCTTCATATCAATAATTTCAAATATATCATGACCCTCCAAAGCTAACCATGCATCTGAAGTCTTAGAAATACTTAAATAATTTAAAATAGTAGGTACAATATCTATATTTTTTGGTTGAATATCAATATGACTGGCATCGTTAGTAGGTTTGGAAATTTCAAAATTCAAACTACTGACTATTATAGGAACATTTCGTTCCGCAACTCTGTTTTGCGAATGACCGCCGTTTGTACCACCATGGTCCGAGGTAAACAAGACCAACCACTTTTCATTATCAAAATTTGTCCTAGATTTTATTGCTGTTAATACCTTACCCGCATTAATATCTGCTTGCTTGATTGTATTTATATATGCAGATGGAAACTGGCTCAATGAAGTTGCAATGGCATTTGGCCCAAACCCGTTGTTATGACCACCTATATCCGTATCAGCTTGATAGAAAAAAACAACATCGGGATTGCCACTTTTTAAATTAGCAACAGCTTTGGCGGTAACAATTTCATCACCGTTATTATTATAATTCTCAAAAATTCTTTCATCGGCCTTATCTAAGGATTTATCTAATCCTTCCCAAGTAATAAACGATTTGGTATTCAAATCACTATTATGTGCTTCCAACCTTGTAAACAGATCTGGGAATGCCACAAATTCTGGAATATCCGATCCTGGATCAACATTTTGACCCCAATATCCTGCTTCGTGTTTATCGCGATGTACACCCCTTAAAACGTCGCACCAACCACCCCAGCTTCCGGTTAAATCAGATGTGGTCGCTTTGCTGAAATATACACCATTGTCAATCAGCTTTTTCATATTGGGCAACTGACCACTTTCTAATAAAAGCTCAAAGACATCGCTTCGTATACCATCGAAACCTATCAATAAAACCTTATCGGTAGTTGAAGTATTTGAAGGTTCAGGATTTTTAATTGTGTTATTTTTTTCATTACATGCTAAAAGCATAATGATAGGAATAGATAAGTAATTTAGCATTTTTTGTGTTATTATTTGTGTCATTATTTTTTGTAATTTGAACAAAAAGAATCTCAACATCAATATTTAGATTATGATTTACAATAGTGTTTTTGCCTTTGAGCATAAGATGCATTGATAGAATGATTTTTTTACATTGATTTTTTATGCTTAATTATTCAGTAATTACACCTAATTCTCCAACAGACATTTTGTCAACTCCATCTACTATTTTAAGTGCTTTTAGCTTAATGTAGCGTCCTTTAGTTGATTTAAACTTTACTGTTTGCTCGATAGGATTGTTTTTGATGTTCCCAAACTCACCTTTTGCAACAGGCATCCATTTTTCATTGTGCATACTTACAAAAAATTCATAATGCGATATTATTCCTTCCGGATGACGCCCTCGCATTGGCATATAGGTAAAACCTGACAAATCATACGCTTTTCCTAAATCGACAATTACTTCTTTAGATTTACCAATGTTTGAATCACTCACCCAAGAAGAATCTAGGTTTTCATCAATAATTCTAGGAATTCTATAACTTTTAGTTGAAGGTGTTTTAAGTACTTTCCAATCTTTTTTAGAAATATCGAAATAAACTTCTTTAACTCTTGTTTGGGCTTTATCTTCTGGATTATATGCAATCGCTTTTATTTTTGTTGGTTGATTCACCATAAAGGGTTGATTGTATTTTAATGAAGAAGTATTTGGCTCTGAGCCATCAAGCGTATAATATACTTCAATATTTTCATCTGCTACGACAATAGTCACTTCACCTTCGATATTCCTTGTAATAACAGGTTGTGTTAAAAAATTTGGAGCACGATACAACTCAATATTCGAAATTGTTAATGCTGCCTTAGCTTCTATATTTACCCTCACTTTTGATGCTTTTACCGTATTAAATCTTAAAATACGTTTATCGCCAATAGTCGTTTGGGTATCGATTAATTTCCAC
Source organism: Aureibaculum sp. 2308TA14-22 (assembly GCF_040538665.1). Taxonomy (NCBI): domain Bacteria; kingdom Pseudomonadati; phylum Bacteroidota; class Flavobacteriia; order Flavobacteriales; family Flavobacteriaceae; genus Aureibaculum; species Aureibaculum conchae. Next base: position 170,012 of record NZ_JBEWXT010000001.1, on the reverse strand, counting down.
TTACCCTTTACTTCAGTTTCAACCGTGAATTTATTCACACGTTGACCTAAAGGAATGTACTCCTCCAAAACAATTCTATTCACTTCGGTAGGTTCTTTAAAAGACAACGTTATTGAAGCTTTTTTAACATCATCATCGGTTGACCAGTACGTTTCTGAATTTCCATCATTTACATTCTCTGCTTCATATTTTGAAGCATTTCCTCTAACATTGGTTGCAGAAACTTTAGTTTCTAAAGCCAAATTCTTTGAAAAATCTTTTTCTATCTGTTGCTTTAAAGCCATTAATTGTTCCACATCTTTTTCATGAACCAGACCTCTATCGTCCACTGGTAAATTCAATAATAACGACGCATTTCTTCCAATAGATTCGTAATATATTTTTACTAAACGTTCTAGTGAATGTACTTGTGTATCTTCAGATTTATGATAGTACCATCCTGGCCTAATTGATACATCGCATTCAGCGGGCACCCAATGTGTACCATCTTCGTGTCCAGAACGTAACTCTTTATATTTTTGATACCCAGGATACACTTCATCACGTCTCAATAAACTCCAATTGGTTTCATTTGCCCAACCTTCTTCGTTACCAACCCAACGTACTCCAGGACCACCGTCGCCGAAAATAACTGCATTAGGCTGTAATTCTCTAACCATTTCGATGGCTTTATCCCATTGATAATAGGTTCTATTGTCAATTTTACGTGTTTCATTTGCACCTCCATAAAATCCAGAACCACCATTTGCCCCATCAAACCAAACTTCAAAAATGTCGCCATAATTGGTTAATAACTCTCTTAATTGATTGTGAAAATAGGTTACATATTCTGGCTTACCATAATCCGCATGGTTTCTATCCCAAGGTGATAAATACACACCCATTTTTAAACCGTACTCTTTACAAGCTTCCGATAAATCTTTGAGCACATCGCCTTTTCCATCTTTCCATGGTGAGTTTTTTACCGAATGCTCAGTATATTTTGACGGCCAAAGACAAAATCCATCATGATGCTTTGCCGTAATAATAACGCCTTTCATACCCGCATCTTTAATCGTTTTTGCCCATTGTCTGGCATCCAACTCCGATGGATTAAATTGTACTGGCTTTTCACTTCCATCGCCCCATTCCATATTGGTAAACGTATTTATATTAAAATGAATAAAAGCATAGTATTCCATCTCGTGCCATCGAAGTTGACGTTCTGAAGGTATGGGACCAAACGGTTCAGGCGGTGCAATTTTTTGAGCACAAGAATAACATACAACGAATAAGGTAATTACTAAAATTTTTAAATGTTTAAACTTCATTTATTTTGGTATTACTTTTTATCATTTATTTACTTTTATTGCGTAAGCATAACTGTCCGTTTCCCTCATTTTGTTAGGATGGTAAACTGGCATAGTTATTACAAAATCCTCTCCTGTTTGTTTACCTTTTAGGGTTTCTCCCGTTGCTAATAAAGTGATTTCAGTATTCGCAGAGGGTTTAAAATCTCTTATCACGATTTCATTTTTCCATTGTGGCAAAATTGCAAAATAAGCTTCACTATTCTGTGTAAAGAATAATTCTTTTACTGCGTAACCTGGTTCTGGGTCTATGGTTTGTTTTAGTATAACATCACCGCCTAAATAATGCTGTTTTGGCTTATAGTTCTTTTCGCCTTTTTCTGACCATTGAAAAGAATTATTCCATAATCTTGTTCCGTAAATAGCCTCGCCATTAGTCTTTAGCCACCCTCCTATTTGTAACAATCGTTCTTGCATAATAACAGGAATATTTCCTCGTGCATCGGGTCCAATATCTAATAATAAATTGCCGCCAGTACTTACGATATTTATCAAGGTCAATACTAATGCTTTTGGTGAATTATAATCTTGAATATCTTCATTTTGATTGTAGCCAAACGAAAAACCCATGCCTCTACATTCTTCCCAAGGACGATCAAATCCAGGAGCTTCCACTTCATATTCTGTAGTAAAATAACCACCGTGATTTTTACGGATACCTTTGCCCCATCTGTCATTTATTACAATGTTGTCTTTAGCAACAGACTCGTTAAACAACCATGCTAAAAACTCTTTGGATTTCCATTTATCGGCTTCCATATCCCATTCGCCATCAGCCCATAAAACATCAGGATTGTATTTAGTTACCAAATCTTTTATTTGAGGTAAAAAGTGCTCATCTACAAAACGTTCTTTATCATTTTTCCACCAAGGGTGGTACCATTCGTACAATGAATAATACAATCCTGCTTTAACGTTTGTTTTCTTTACAGCCTCGATAAATTCTCCAACCAAATCGCGTTTAGCACCTACCTCCATACTGTTCCAAGCAAACCCCCTATCATTAGCTTGCTTATTGTGCCAAAGCGTAAAACCATCGTGATGTTTGGAGGTTAATACGGTATATTTTGCACCTGATTTTTCAATTAAATTTGCCCATTCATCGGCATCATATAGATCTGCTGTAAATAATCTTCCAAAATCGTAATAGGTAAAATCTTTACCATAAGTTTTTTCGTGGTGAACAGCTACCTCATCTCCTTTAAAATTTCCATTTCCAAATAAAGATTTTCCTTGTAACCATTTCTGATACCATTCTGAATACGTTCCTTTTGGAGACCAAGCTGGAACTGAATAAGGTCCCCAGTGAATAAAAATTCCAAATTTTGCATCTTGAAACCAATCTGGAATTGGGCGTGCGTCCAAAGATTCCCAAGTAGGTTCATAAACCGTTTCTTGAGCTTTGCACGACATTATATTTAATGTAAATACTATAATTAAAATGTACTTTATGTGTTTCATAGTTTATATATATTTTTTAAAGCCTTCTGTTTACTAGTGAATCTTCCTTTTTAATAATATTAAAAACCGAAGGAAAAAACCCATCTTCATATCTAATAGTATCTTCAATGCTGTAATTGGAGATACGCCACTTGTTATTAGTGGTTCTGCGTTATTCTGGACACCCCTAAGAACATTGAGCCCCGATTTGAGCCACCAATAACTAGCATAAAATCCCTTGCTTTAAACCAACTAGCTCCATTTTTCATTAGAATATTCATTTAAAGGTTGTTGGCTTTTAAACGCCCATCAACACTCATACAATCCGCACCAATTAAAATGACGGTAGTATTTTGTCGATAATTCGGGGTTTCTCGTACACGAAAAAACAACCCTATTAATATTTGAAATAATCTTTTCATATTTCGCCTGCTTTAAAAAAATAGATGTTTCCGGCAAAATCACATATAAAAAATCCATCAGAAATAACTGCCGCTGAAGTAATCACAGGGGCACCTAAAATTGTTTTCCACACTAGCTGCCCCGTATCAACGTCTACCACATAAACCTTGCCGTCCATTGCACCAAAAATTAGATTGTTACTTACCAATATAGGTGTAGTTTCCAGACTTCGTTGCTGGTCTGAAAAATAAGAAGGAGTATAAAATAAGGCAGGGTCTACTTGAAACTCCCAGCTTTTCTTTCCCGAATTTAAATCAAAAGAGGCAACACCAGGATGGGATCCGGAAATAATGACCTTATCTTTCAATACTATGGGGGCTGAAGTACCCGTATGTTGCATTCCAGTAATAAAACTTTTAACAGTCTTTCCTGTTTTTAAATCCAGTTGATGAAATTTGTCCCGTTCGGCTACCCAAAGATAATTATCTTTATAACTCAAAACACCGTCTCTAAAGCGTAGATTGTCATCACTCCTAGACCATAACAATTTCCCCGTAAACCTATCATGAGCATATATGGCTCCCCAATGACGCGAGGCAATAAGAACGTCATCTGCTATTGTCATTGTCGGTGTAGTTCCCTCTCCTCCACTCCAAGCAGCATTTCGCCATAAAACTCTTCCAGTATTAACTTCTATGGCCGAAAGTGATTCCGAAAATCCCGTATAAACGATGTTCCCATCGGTGACCAAACCAGTAATAAATCCAGGAACTCGGTTGTATTCTAAATCTTTCTCCCAAACTAATTTTCCTGAAGTGATATCTATTGCATAAGTATGGCCAATCATATCCGTTGCTATCACTTTTCCTTGAGCGATGACCATCTGATTCTTAACACCATTTTTCGTCTGAAACCGCCATAACTTCCTGCCTGATGTTGCTTCCCAACAATAAATAAAGCAATTTTCTGCATTGCTATCATCAAATCCTGCTGTTAACACGTAATTATCCTTAATTACTGGTGAACTCATGTAAATATTGCTCCCCACATTAGTCGTCCATTCCATCGCATAGGGTGCTTTCTGTTTGATATCTACTACGGGGTGATGCTCCTTGTTACCCCCTAAGTTTGACCATTCAACTTTAGGTGTACTCTTGACTTTTTTATCTTCTAAACTAAAATTTTTCTTTCTATGAAGTACTTCTCCACTATGTAAATAGGCATCAATTACCAATTCGAAATTCTTTTCATTGTTTGGAGAATAGGTTGCCCTCCAGTTCCAATCAGAAGTTTTTTTCATGGGCTTCCATTTTGATTTATACAATAATGAATCCCAATTGAATTCTTTTTTACTCCATATGCTGTACCGGACACTATCTACTTCAGATCCGCTATCGTATACATTCACTGATATCTCAATATTCCCATCATCATTTAATCTAAGTTGGTTATTTTGAGGGCTGACAATTTGAATTTCCCTTTCCAAATGACTCCATATTAATTTGGATTTGGGATTTCCATCCTTATTCACATTAATTACCCTAAAACTAGATGGTGAATGATCTATTCCACCCTTAGCCAGAGTAGCAGTGCTATAGGATACTATCCCAGATTTACCATGGGTTTTAACCATATTAATATGCCAATGACCGTACAACCATGCTTTTAGGCTATAATCTTCTAAAACTATGGACTCTTTTTTATTTTTCTTAAAAACAAAACTATCTCCATTCGTCAACAGATCATGGTTAAAAAACATTTTGGGCTGTTCTTTGTCATAAATAGCCAATAAATTTTGAAGCCAACCACCAATATCCTCATGGTCAAACCCAGGAGTAAAGTCACCCCCCATCATAGGGGTAATTACATATAAGGTATATCCTTCTTCAAAGGCATACCAGGCTGGGCCAAATTTCTCTTCAAAAAACTGCTCTCCATAATCACCGTCGATTAAGTCATGATTACCCAAACAATAATATATAGGTACTCCCAATTCTTGTTCCGTTAAGTGATCGGCATGCCACTCCATGCCAGCTCTATAACATATATCTCCAGTATGTACCACAAAATCTGGCTTATGCACTTTAATATATTTTTTTAGGTTATCAACCCAATCGCCATATTCATGCGTTTCGGTGTCAGAGATATGCACAAAATTTACATCTTCCTTTTTTATTTTTGTTTTTACTGAAAAATCATATGATATTGATTTGGAAGTGATGGGGATAAACCTTTTACCTGTTTTGAAATTACCACTTGGATAAATAGTTATAAAACGTTGTTTTTTCCATCCTGGTAAATGATAATTTCCGTTTTTATCGGTGCGAACCACATTATATCCATCAGAAACCACTGCGTTTTGCACTCCTTTTTCCATGTCTTCCTTGATACCATTATTATTATTATCAATAAAAACCTTACCCTTTAATTGGCCGTAGCCAAAAAAGTTTATGCCAAAAAAAAGGAATCCTATAACTACTAATTTAATCTTCATATAAATTATGTGGAATTATTTTCGTTATATTTTCTTATCAGTGTTTAGAAAAATTGTAAAAAAAAATCTAATTCTGCTTAAGTTCAAGTGCTATTTCTAATATTAAAATTATTAGTAAAATAATTTATGCACATCTATTCTAAGGTTAATCCTATTCTATTTTAGGATACTTTTTATACTTTCTCCAACGGGGTGGTTGGCTTTAAAAGTAAAACCTAATAATTTTGCTGCTGTTTGTGCTATTTCATCCTGATAAATTTGCATTTCCTTCTCTATTTCCCCTAAAGGCTTGATTCCCGGTCCTAATGCGATCAGCCACGTTTCATCGGATTGAGGATTGCCTGTTCCGTGCCCAGTCCATTTTTCTCCAACTCCCCTGCCATGATCAGGATAGACCAAAATAGCCGTTTTACCTTTGTAATTGGGGTCACTCTCTATAGTTTCCCACAAATTGGCAATCATACCATCAATAAAATGTGCAGCATCCAAATAGCTACCATATTTTCCTGAATGACCGTAATTATCGGTATCCGCAAAGTCGATATGTACCACTTTCGGTTGTTGTGCCTGCAAATAAGCTTTAGTTAAACCATAAGTGAAAGCGTCGGGTCTACAATCCCCAAAATACACTGGCACAAAATGCTGAAGTTCATTGGCCAACTTTTGGGCATCGGTCAAATTAACACCTTCTACATCTTCTCCAGGAAGGTTGACCAACATTCCGTTGCGATCTCTGTTCAATATTCTTCCTAAAGCGTTCCATGATGCAAAAGTGGCTACCTTTCCTTTATAGCCATTTTGATTATTTAAAAACTCCAATACATTTTCATTAGGATTATTGGGATACCCATTAGAATTTACCTTAGGATCATAGTAGCCGCATAAGGTCTCACTTCTACCAGGATAAGAAAACCAATACTCATTTTTAACGTTGACTTTGTTCCCTAAATTACGATTTCCATAAAGTTGTCCTTTTTTCGCAATTGTTTCCCAGAAAAAGGGCAATAATTTTTTACGTCTTTCATCGGCTGTTTCTGCCCAATATTTTTTATCCTTGACCAATAGAGAATCGGCTCCTTGAAAAACTTCTTGCCAACGGAGTCCATCAACAGAAATAAGAATAATATTTTCAACTTCACTCTTTTGAGCAAAACCGATAAGTGATAATAATAAAACGAGCAATAGTATTTTAACTTTTAACATGGTAGTTTATTTAAATTAAAGAAAAGTAACGACAAAATTGTGATCAAAGTGTAACCTCATTTACGAAAATCTATTAACCCTAATCATTGGGTAAAGTTTCCTTTCTAATCCTTTTAGATTGGTTTTCTTTGCAAGAAAATGTATTAAAATTTTGAGTGAACATGAGAGAAATTTAATTTTTTATTCATACTAGCAATTATGAAATTAATATATTTACAAATATGCAACTTTTTTTACATATATTAAATATATATTTGCGAAAACCGAAAAAATTAACGTTATTTAATACTACTAATAACTTCTAACACACATTTATCAAAGTCTCCATTTATATTGTAAATTTTGATGTTACCATTTTCTATAAGAAACTTATGGTGCTTCTTTTTGGTGACTTTAATCCCACTTCATTGAGTAGCGTTTTAATTCTCTTTAGAAAGGTTCATTTTTAGAAAAATTTACCAATGATATAACTACAATAGCAATAGTATATGTTCAAATATTTATTTTTTCGCTAATGCATTTAGAACATTTTTACCATTAGCAATCATAACTGCAACCCCGCCTTTAGGGCTTTCAACAATATTAAACTGAGCAACCACTTTATTTAAATAATCTAGCTCATCCAGCATATTTTTAGCTTTCAGTTCTTCTCTGAGTATTCTAATTTTTTCAGCATCTTCAATACCATCACGTAGGGTTTCAAATCGTATAGAACTTCTATTATCCGGATACACAATATAGGTATCGCCAGCAGGCCAAGCCCTAAAACGTGAATCTTGCAAAGGGTTTTCTACCCAACTGTTATAAGCCCAACGCAAAAATCCATCAAAATCTGCGGCAATAGTATACCAACCAATAAAAACGCCTTCTGCAGGTGGCGAAAACGTAAATGTATTTGGAAACCCATCGGAACAACATACATAATGCGTACTGACATAACCATTAGTACGTCTTAATACCAAATCTTCGGCATCTACAGGATGGCCAAAAGCCACCGACATATCTTTTAACTCATTTGGGTATAATTTATAACTTTTATGATTATCAGCAAATGACACTCCAAATTCAGGAGCATATTTATTTAAGAGTTTTAGCATGGCTTTCATTTCCTCTGGGCCACGCTCGTCCATAGCGATTCTGGTGATGTTGTTCCAGCCTTTTTTAGCTAAGTGTTTTTTAAACTCAGTTAAAAATGGAATCCACAATTCTTCATATTCTTTTGTTCCAGGAGCTGCTTTTACTTTTATTTCTTTATTTTTAGATTCATCAAAATAATAAAATTCATTACCCCAAGGTACCATAGAATAGCAACTTATTTGCTTTTTAACACCTAAATCCATCATAAACTGCACCCAATTATCAAATATGGTAAAATCGTATTCCCAAGTGCCATCGGTTTTCTTTTTCCAGTCGACCATAGCTTCAAATTGATCATAGGTTTGTCCACCCCATGGCCGTTTATTCAATGATACCGTAATTACTTTTTGCCCAGCATTAGCAAGTCTTTTCATTAATGGTCTTAACAAATTCCAATGCTCTTGAGACCAGACGTCCACTTTATGAAAACGTGCTACTGCATACGGATTTTGCCATAAATCTAAATGAAATTTCCAATCGGTAGGTGGCGGTAAAACTTTATCGATTACGTTTAAATTCAGTTCGAACTTCTTACTTTTTTGCCCTTTTACATTTACCGTTATTGTACTTTTGTATGCTGTTGCTACTGCGTCTGAAGGTACATCTACCGTAATCCAAACAGGTCTGGTCTCTTGTCCTTTTACAGCATAAGAATTTACAGAATCAAAAGCATCAGCAGCTAGTGAAGATGCAAAATCTTCTGGTTTCCGATACCCACAACCGCCGGCAAATTCATCGGTAATTACATATTTAACAAAGTTTAATTGAATATTCTCAGAAAGTATTCTATCATCGCTATCCGAAACAAAATCTGAAACTTCTACTTGAACGTTATTTAAAGAATCATTGCTCCAAAGTACAAATTGAGCAGATACGCGTTCTCCTTTCCAGATATCCTCAGTCCAGGTATTTTCTTGTTTAATTTTAGGAATAACACTTTTTACAAAACGAATGTTTGTTGATGCCATTGAAGCCTGCAATCCTTTTGGAACAGTTTGCCATTTTTCTTCCGTATTGGGAGATGGATCTATTGGTTCATCAAAAGTTTTGGCTATTGTAAAATCCTTTTCTTGAGTACATGCCGTTAATAACATTAACGTGAAAAACCATACTGTCATTTTTTTTACCATTGTTATCTTTAAATTAATCGGTTAGTAAAGTTAAATCTTCAGAAGGAGTAGATAGACCTAAATCTTGGATTTGAGTATACACATTTTCAACACCGGAAAACTTCAAACCCCATTTTTTAAAAAACGCCGTTAAATCCTTATTTGAGGCCTTACAGGCATGTATCATAAAAGTTCGCATTCTATCTTCATCGTTGTTTATTGTCTGGTTTTCTTCCCTTACAGCTTTATGCAGTATTTTATAAAAATCATCACCAAAGGCTAAATGCAACTGATAGAACATTCCTAAACGCACCCAAACACTTGCTTTATCAGAATTAAAACTTCTATCAGTATCCGACAAAGCCAAATAGGTAGTAATTTCACCCCAACGATTCTCGCGTTTCATTCTTGAAGTTGTAATGCCTTTTGCTTTTTCCGAAGCTAAACTGTATATGTTTACGGTAGTTTCTCCTACTTCGTTCCAGGTCCAAGCATTCATTTGATACATGTGCCCTATTTCATGCCAAGGTCCCCAACCGTCTTCTTTAAATTCTTTTTCACTCAAAATATATTGCACTCCACTTGTGCTATATGCCGTTCTATAATAATAAGCAAACATATAATAATCTGATCCAGTATATTCTGCCATTAAGAGTTTATGAAACATAGGTTTATGAATAGCTGTAGAGTTGTCCATACCACTTAATTCATTATACAATTCGATTGTTTCATCAATAGACTTTAGTAAATTTTCTTGATTTTCATTTTGGTATTCAATTGCTTTTTCTCTGGTTACCACCAAAATTGCTTTATTGGATATTAACGTAGCTGATGGAACATCTTTAAAATAATCCAGCATTTTTTTCCAAGTGGCACTGGATGTTTTATTTAAAGTATAAACTGGTGAGTGTTTCCAGCCATCGGTAAACTTTATTTGCACTTTTCCGTTAGGATTTGAATAATCTGTATAATTGATATAAACTAATCCGTCATTACCAATTTGAAAACTATTATCCCCTTCTTGCAAATCGAAAACCAAAGGTTGATGATTCCAATTATCGCTATGTGAATACGTTCCTACCAACAATTGCGGTAGCTGCGTCCCTTGTTGTAATGTCACATTAAGTTTTAAGGTTGAATTGGATTTAACATAAACGCCCGTAGGCTGAAAGTCAGTAAAATTAAACCGTAATCCTAAACGGCTAATTTCGTTATCACTAGAGGTAATCTGATTAAATGTTTGAACAGAATCTACCGCTAGTTCTTTCGGTATTTGATTTGTTGGTATTGATGGTGCTATGGCATCGTCTTTATTGCAACTACCAAAAACAACAAAAAAAGTTATTGTAAATAGTATAAGATAATTATATAGGTACTTTTTCATTATTTAATTTTTCTCTTTTGCTTTTTTCGCCTCTTCTTTTGCTTTTAATTCTGCCTCAATTTTTTCATAATCTTTAAAATAATTAATTCCTAAACCATCCCAATGTTTTTGTATTTTTTTTAGAGCTTTCTTAAAACTTTGATAATCTTTATTTTCTAAAGATGTCCAACCCACTTCAGCATAGGCAGCAATTCTAGGAAAAGTTTGTCGTTCAACATCAGCGTTAGTTGGTGTCCATTCACTCCACATTTGGCAACCCAAACCATAAATGTTTTTATGATATTTTTATTCTAAACCTTCGGGAATAGGATTAAAACTATACGCTTTTTCTAAACTAATAGCTTCATAATTATAATCTAAATACGTATTACTGTGTAATGAGTTCACAATACCATATCCTTTTTTAGCAGCGTCTGTAGCCAATTCTAAATCGCCTTTCCAGAAATGGACTACCACATTTTTAGCCAATTCCGTTTCTGCTGCTGCATCATGTTTTTTTTCTTCGAAACCTTTGTGGATGTTTACACCCATAATTTCGTTCCAACCCATCATTCTACGTCCGTTTTCTTCAATAAATTTTGAGATGTTGTTGGTAAAGTGAATTTGCAAATCAGCGGGTGTATTTATACTGTTTTTTTTCATGTAATCTTGTACATGTTTTGAGTCTTCCCAAACTTTATAACCGACTTCATCACCACCAATATGTATCACTTCAGAAGGAAATAATTCAAAAACTTCCAATAACACATCTTTTATAAACTGAATTACTTTTGGTTTGGTAACATCATAATTATCATAATGCCTACCAAATTTTACAGGCACATCAATATCCACGCCAGCAGTACCTAACCAAGTATATGCAGCAATAGCCGCACTTGAATGCCCTGGCATTTCAATTTCAGGCACTACTGTAATATTTCTTTCTGCCGCATACGCCACAATATTTTTAATTTGTGCTTGTGTATAGAATCCGCCATGAGGTTCGCCAGAAGTTTTTCCACTTTTCCAAGTTCCTATTTCAGAATCGCTACGAAAAGCACCTATTTTGGTCAGCAAAGGGTATTTTTTAATTTCTATTCGCCAACCAGCATCATCAACCAAATGCCAATGAAAAGTATTCATCTTTAATAATGCCATTTGATCTAATAGTTTTTTGACAAATGCTTCACCTTGAAAATAACGAGATTCATCCAACATATAGGCACGCCATTTAAAACGCGGATTATCCTTAATGGTAATAGATGGTACTAAATAGCTGGTTTTGTTGGTTTCTTCAGAAACTTCTTTAGAGAGTAACTGCTTCAAGGTTTGTACACCATAAAAATAACCAGCTTGGTCATTAGCTTTAATGGTTATTTTTTTCGGAGTTATTGTTAACTGATACTCTTCGGCGTCTAAAGCTTCGGCCTTTTCAAAAGTTATGGAACCAGAATTTTCGTTTATTGTCAAGTTAAAATCAGATTTATCTTTCACAAAGTTTTTAAGGTCATTTGCGGCGAGTTGCTGTGCGGAAGTAGTTGCAACTATGTGTTGCCCCTCTTTAAACGCAAAAGAAGCTTCTGCCAATATTACTGAAGCGGGTTTAGGCAGTATCGCTATTTCTGATTCCGTAAAAGTTCTATTTTTTTCGGTGCAGCTATATATTAAAAATGCTATTGCTAATATTTTAAAAAAATTCTTTTTCATATGTTTAATTTATTGTTTTCATGAACCAAAAAATTCATCAATGATTCTATTTTATAACTTAACTTTCTTATTATTTTAATCTAAAAGTAGTTAAAACTGCTCCGTGGTCTGATGGGAACTCGGGAAAACTTCTTTTTATATTTGACTTATGATGTATTATAGTTTTTGAATTTATAGTTTCTAACATATCTCCAGCATAATAAATATAGTCTATTCTAGTGAAAGGATTTCTATATTGAGGTTCAGGATGAATTTTAGTTTTAATAGGTACAAATCCTTGTCCAGACTCATAGATATATTCTAGCCCAACTGTAGTCCAAGTGTAACCCAAGGTTTCTTTGGTGATTTTTGGGTTGGCAATTCTATAACTATCCTTAAATCCAACATCAGTCATTGCCAATGAAACTTTATTAGGAATAATTCTATTATAATTTAATTTTTTTGCTTTCGTTTCTTCTGTATAATCTAAATGCGACACACAGTTAAAGTCTCCAGCTACTATTATTGGGACTTCTTTTTTATTTAAAAAATCTTTTTTTAAATCTTCATGCTCTAATAATTGCTTAATATGCTCATAACGGTTTTCGTCCCCCTTGTTAAATGCTTCATCTGAAAGTTTCTTATTTTTTATTTCAACAATATGTCTACCTCCGCTAGTTAACCAAATATTATAAACTTTTATTTTTTTATTATTTGGTAAGTTAACTGTGGCTGTAATAAAGGAAAAAGGAGATAATCCTTTAATATTTCCAAAATTTTCTAGAGGATACCTGCTAAAAATAGTCAAGTTGGCATCTGGGGATGGTGTGTAGTAATTAAACTTCAAAGCATCTGCTATTGCTTTTGCTGAGCCATAAGTTTCTGTCATGGTAATAATATCTGCCTCGCTATCTTCTAAAATATCAATAACTCGTTGACGAGCTGTTTTATTATTAATGGTGTAGCGTGGTTCTAAATTTAGTTTTCCCCATATATTCCATGTCATTACTTTTAATTCAGTAAATTTTAAATTTACCTTTTCAGATTGGGACACCGTTTTGATTTCTTTGCATCCAGCATTCAGCATAAACGAAGTAATTAAGATTATGCTAATAGTATTACTTATTAATTTTCTCATCATTCTTACTACTTTAAAATCATGCATTGCTTTCCAAAAAAGAAAAGAAATATCTTTCAAATCCATACCATCACTAATGAAAAGAGTAGGATTAGGTTACCTTTCAAGTTCTTAATCTATTAAAGGTTTAGCATCTAAATTCCATTCTTTTTTTATTGGTACTTTAAGATGTTTTAAAATGGTTGGCACAACCGCTGTTTGCGGAATCAAAGTTTCCAAATCTTTAAAAGAATTAATTTTTTTATCATTATCACTATTTTTAAAAATAGTATTCCCTTCCTTATTCATACCAATAAAAATAGTCTTCTGGTTGATTTCTTGGGCTCCATGACCAAAACCTTTAGTATCTCTACCATGATCTGTAACTATCATTATCAACCAATCTTCATGATATTTATGCTCTCGTACTTTGATTGTTTTTAAAATCTCTCCAACTAAACCATCTATAAACGCCACGGTTTTATCATGTTTTTCTCCGAAACCATAGGCATGGCCTGCATGGTCAACATCATCTAAATGAACAAAACTGAAATCTGAATTATAATCATTAATTTGATTTATTACCAACTCAGTTGACAGGACATCATTTCCGCCTTGAGAGGAAAAATTTGTTTTATACATGTCATCTTTTAAAAAGATGTTTATATTTTTCCATGTACTAATACTTGTAGTATAGGCATCTTTATTGTGCTCTCTAATGAAATTAAAAATACTTGGAGACTGGCATAACTTGTCCTTAGTATTATCTATAATTTTGTGTTGGTTGGTCCATACACCGGTTAAAATAGTCATCCAACTGGGACCACTTGACGTTATTTGTTGTGAATCTGTACCATGAACACCTCCTGTGTATCCTTTTTTTATATTTAATTTATCTAAATTAGGTGTGTTTATTTTTGCTATTTTCTCGTATTGTAATCCGTCTATTCCAATTAGAATAGCTTTCTTTTTTTGACTATAACAAGTCAACGAAACCACAATTATAAATAGTCCTGTTATTATTCTTTTAAAATTCATATCTGTTCTTATTTATATAATAGTAAAATATAATTAATGTAAACTGAAATATTAAAATCGATTCTTTTAATATTTTAATACCAAGCGTTTCTTTTCAAAAGGAATTGGGTAACTAGTAATCCAAACGTCGCTTTTTAAATTGGCATCACATGCTTTAGTTCCAATAACCACAACTTCTATTTCCATACCAATCATATCTTTGGTAACGGGAAAATAATATGTGAAATTTTTATCAAAAATACATTCATCGCAAACGGCGGCTTCCCAAGAATTTACAGGGTATGAGATGCTTCTGTCCGGTGCTCCAATAATTTTTCCATCAACTCGAAGTGCTGCATAAGCCCCTTCTTTTCCGTGATAGCCATTAAGTGCCACTGCTAAATAACTGTTTTTATGTGCTTCGTTTAATGTAAAAGAAGCCGAAAACGCTTTATCGAATTCCATCTCTTTATAATCCCCAAACAAGTTTGAAGCTTTCCATTTTTTAGAATCTAATTTTTCGCCTTTATAAAACCCTTGGACTTCTGATAGTCTATCGGCAAAACTAGCTATACGTATATAGCGTATTTTTTTATCTACAGGTAAATTTATGGTCATTTTAAGGTTTCCCATAAAAATGACTTTTTCCCAAGTTTTTAAATCGGAAGACACTTCTGCAAAAATAGCTTCTTCAGGTTTTTTTGGCATAAAGGAATACTCATCTGGCGAAGTAATTTTTAGCTCGTCTATAAAAATGGGTTCGCCAAAATCCAATCGAAAAGCAGCTTCTTTAATTTTTAGCACTTTATCACGATGATTACCTACATAAAAGGAAGTATTATAATCGCCATCAAATAAATTTTTATCCCATACACCACGTTTTACAAATACGTCTTGATTAAAAAAGGCGTCGCGAGCAGCTTTTACTTGTGGAATTTTAGTTTCACCAGAACGGAATAAAGAACGCACTTCAAAGGCATTATTGTCGGTAGCGAAAATAGTGGTTTCGTATAATTGCTCTGCATCTTTTGGGAAATCGACTGGTTTTAAATCGGCTAATTTTCTGTGCCATGTTTTATTTAGTTTTTCACCATTAAAAGTCACTTTCAATGATTTTCCTTTTAATAGTTTTGATGCATTTTTACCGTCAATAGTAGCTGATTTATAATTTTTAAAATGATTTAATTTGAATGATGATGTTGTTCCCTGATACCCTAAAACATCAATTTCTACAGGTTGTCCTTCAATGTTTTTGATGACTTCATAATTTACACCTTCTAAACTTAAATCTTGTTTTTTGGAATTTGATACTTTAATTAAACACGATCTAAAAGGAAACACCGTAACTGAAGCTTTTTCATTGTAATTAAAATTACCAATAACACTCTCAAACGGATGGTATTGTTTTACTTGAACTTTATTCGTTGAAGTTTCTAGACCAATGCTTTTATCTAAATCAATTTGATAAGTAACGGGTTCCCAACCTAAATTTTTAAGCACTAATAATCGTGTGTTTTCATCACCTCTAGAAATAGCATGCATGCCATATTGTGCTTCTGGAAGCTTGAATCCTTCGACTAAAATATCGCGATAGTCTTTATGAAGGTTGAAAATTCTAGTTAATCTCGGAAACTCATCATCTCGCAATAACCAAGGATTTCCGTAAATTTCTGGAGCTAAAATTAGGTTTCTATGAAATGCTTGTAAAATTAAATCGTCTTCCCAATAATCTAAACAAGAGGATAAACATACACCATGATCTTCGGTTAAACGTTTCATATCTGGTGTATAGCCACGTAATAAATTCCCAACACGATGGTGGGTAGCCGTTCTATCGTTTTTTATATGACCATCAACATAAGTTTCTACACCTTCCCATAAAAAAGTTGTGGCGTGTGGCAAGCCTTTATCGGTTAACGCTAAACGATGATTGAGCAGGATTAAATCGAGTCTGTGTTTTCGGGCTTCAATCAGCATGTTTACAAAAGCATCTTCTTTATCTGCACGTAATTGCCCGCATACACGATCAAATTTAAACAAGTTAAAATCGTAATCACGTACAAGTTTTACCATCATATCGGTACGTGCTTTTTCTTCTTCTGGCGTATTTCCAAATCCATCAGGACCTCCCCAAAGTCCTAACGTAAAACCAATATCTTTGGCTTCTTTATGAATGGTTTCAAAACCATTAGGAAACTGTTTTTTAAACCTCTCGGAATCCATACTGCCATAAAACCGTTTGCCGTCAATTGCACCGGCATCAAACGCATAAATATCGAGTTGCATGCCATACTCATCTTTTAACCATTTAAAGAAGTTAAAATTGATTAGTGTTTGAGTCTCTGTAGAACCTTCATTGGTATTATTTATCCAAGAAAAGTACTGTGATCTTGCTGGAGTTTTTTCATCTGCACCAGGGAAAATTTTTGGTGAATTTTGGGCAGATAACCCAAAACAAAAGAGGATTAAAAAATATAGATTAGTTTTTAACACAATTTATGTAATAATTGAACTACTAATGCTTTTAAATATGAATGACAACATCCCAATCACCTTTCTTATATATCTCAAAAACTACTCTACTTGAAAAACCATTAGATGTAAAAGATACGGTAATTTTTTTCATAGGAAATTTTACGTTTGTTAAAATCACACCTCCATTTATAAGTTCTGTCACACTGTTGTTTTCATCTGTAACGATTAATTGTGGATTAACAATAGCTCCAGCAAAATTTACTCTAATTTTAACTTGATTATAGCCTCCTAGATTTAAGTTTTGTTCTTGAAACGTTACTTTTTTAACTTCTCTTTTAGATATTTCTTTATAGGGCACAGCATATAAACCAATATACTCTCCTTTTTTAAAATAACCATTTTGAATCTCATCTTCATCTTCCGATTTTTTAATTGTTAAAACACCTTTACCATCCATTTTCCCTTTTACAAAATTTCCTTTATAGGTATTGCCATTTTCCCAAATATAGGTTCCAGAACCATGAGGTAACCCTTTTTTAAATTTTCCAGAATAAGAATCCTGTTCTCCTTTAGCTTCTCCCTCACCATGAGCAAAACCTTTTTTACATTCGCCTTTGTAGCTAGTACTAATGGCCTCTAATTTTACCTTACAATCAGATTGAGCTGCAACTACATTTAAAAAAGATACACTCAATACTAATAAAAAAAATTGTTTTCTCATGATTTACGTTTTACTAAGTCTTTAAAAATTATATTACCTGTGGAATGATAGTCTTGCTAATTGCTAGAGCAATTAGTATTAATAAGTGAATTTCCTTCTAAATTCCAAGCACTTTGAATTGGAATGCATAAATGGTTTAATGCTGTTACGGCAACGTCAACAGTTCTTGGTGTATTATCAAAATTGCCTACTATTTCTACAGTGCTGACCGTTGCATCTTTCCATACACCATTAGTAACTGTTCCATCATTGTTATTGGTACTTGAATCATCAATTGTTGTGCCAGAACCATCGGTCAAGTTCCAATATCCTAACAAATTTGAATACTTTGGATGAGAATTATCTAACACCTTGCACTTCCAATTGTCTATTTCAGAATCATTTAGTAATGTGTTAAACATTCTAACTTGAGAGATATACCCGTTGTAATGATAGTTTAAATTTCCATCAGCACCCATTGTAAAAGGAAGGTTGTTATCTATATTACCAATAGTGGCTATAGAGGCACTATTCTTCAATACTCCATCAACATAAACCTTTAGCAATCCATCTCTATCAAAAGTAGCACTAACTGTATGCCATTCATTATCTGTTATTTCTCCAGCTTCCACATCAACTCTATTTACACCATCACCAACATTAACTTTAAAATTATTTGTATTTGGTTTAAATGAAAAAACGTAACCAGGTCTTAATCCACTAACCCAATCTTTTTTTGCAATAATCCCTACATCTTGTGGCAATTTTGAGCGAATTCTACATTCTATTGAAAAATCTTGATTTGCTCCAAAATTAAAATCATCATGATGTGGAACTTCTATAACGGTATTGTCAAACTTTAATTCGTATTGGCTATTTAAACAATTACTAGCAGGAGGTACGGTAACCTCAGAAGTTGTTTTTTTAATCTCTTTATTAGGAATTGAATTACCACTTGCAATCACAAAAATATTCCGTTCTTCATCAGAGGGGCCTCCATGTGAAGTGCCCAGACCACCATGATCTGTACTTAATAAAATCAGCCAATTTTCATTTTTATACGTTTTACGAGTCTTTAAAGCGTCTAGCATTCCACCTATATGAGTGTCAATGGTTTCAATTGCATTTATGTAATTTGGGTTTTCTGGGCTAAATCCAGTTCCATGACCTGCATAATCTACATTAGAAAGTTGGACAAACAAGGCTGTTGGATTATTATTAACTAACTCATTAACTACTTCGTTTTTTACCATAGCATCTGAATCAGCATTGATGACAACATCAGAAATTAACGAAGCCATATAATTATTTATTGGGTTCCATTCTACTATAGAAACCGTTCTGTTTTCAGGATTAGCATCTTCAATATGTCTAAAAAAATGTGGAAAATTAGAAAATTGGGCACCACTATATGAATTATCTACTACACCATGCTTGTTTTGCCAAACCCCACTAAGCATAGAAGTCCATCCCGGACCACTACTAGTTGTATATAAACATCTAGCATCTAAAGAATACGTAGCATTGGCCATCAAAGCGTCTATAGTTGGAGTATTAGCAGTAGTTAGAGCATCTGGTCTGCATCCGTCAATCCCAATAATCAATACCTTGTTTACAATTTTATTTGGCGGATTGTCCGCTCTTGAAGTTGAGCTATCACAATTAATAAATAAGAGTGACAATGTTAAAATTATTGAAAGTAAAAATTTATTTAATTTAAAAGTCATATTGTACCTAAATAAAATCAACCTAATTGTTACATCATTTTAAAATAAGTATCCAATTTTATGTTTACATAAAATTGGATACTAAAACTAACTCAAATAATATTTATTGTAATGGTTGACCTACCGGTGGTAAATCTTCGGTCACCCAATTGTTATCAAAAGTAATGTCAAACAACATAACTTCGGTCACTTTTATCGGAGCATCTTCATTATTTCCATTATCCGCAAATAAAGTGAATTTAGAAAGGTCTAAAGAGTGTATACCGTCAGGACCCGGAGAGCCTCCAATAATTCTAACACCATCTATATAAGCTCGATAATCACCATCACCTACTGTAATCACTATTCTATGCCAAGTGTCAGCACCAACTGAACCTCCTCCAGAACTACCAATACCATTACCCCAAAGACCTCCTCCAGGACTTATATAAGTTGAACCATCAGAACTATTGTCTGTCAACGTTTGTAATAAATTAGAATAAGTACCTAAAGAAGATGCCGGTAAACTAACATCTAAAATTAAAGTATAAGCGTTGACGTTAGCACCTCCTGAGGCTGGCAACCCGTGATTAACGTCTAAATAACCACCAAAAGAGGTTAGTGCTGCACCATCACTACCTGACATACCCGATGTAGGAGCAACACCATTATTACCACCTAAAGTTAAATCATTACCCATTGTAGCCTTCAGAAAATTACTTGCATCATCAAATTCCCAATGTCCCTTCAGAATACCCGCTGCAGCAGGTAGTGGTAATACCGAAGCAACTTTGAATAATGTACTACCGATTGATCCGTCTTCATATTCGATATCAAACTTTAAAGCTTTCGTTTTACCTTCGTCCACTTTTAACTCATCTAAAGAAGTTGTTATCGAAACTTTAAATTTGTCACCAACTGGTTGTGCTTCTGTAACGGTTAATAGGGTTGATGCATCTGAACCATCTATAATCGTTACCTTACTGATTTGCTTAGAAGTTAGCAAATTAAGTACAACGGGTTGTGTACCTTTAAAACGTTCTTCTTCATTAGGATTATACTTAAGTTCAGCTAATTCTTCAGGGGTATAAGGTTGCCCAGTTTTGGGATTAGGATTATCCCATGAAAGTTCAAAATTTTCTAAATATCTAGTGTCCGCCCAACCATCTCCATTATCAACACAACTAACTATTAAAACTAGTGTAAGGCAAGACAATAAAAATGCCGAGATATAATATTTTTTTAATATATGTTTCATTTGAAATATTTTAATATTTATTAGTCTTTAAGTTCCCAAATAAGGAAATCTATATCATCAGATTCTACTCCAAATTGGCTTATAAGAGCAGCTTTGTAGTTCTCTTCATTATCCGAGAGTTCAGAACCAGGATATGACCAACGAACAGGGTATCCAGGATCCTGATCGCCTACATTAAACCCTGAAAATGGCAAGTCAGGCACACCAGTTCTTCTAAAGTTAAAAAATGACTCTGTACCTGAATTTTCAGCAAAAGCAATGTACTTTTGTTCTAAAATCCTAGTTAAACCCGCAGCTCCAGTGATATATTCTGAGTTGGCATTTGTCAGGTATGCAGTAATATCGCTACCAGCAACTCCATACCATTCCATAGACGCAGTTATCGCATTGTCATAATGCGTTTTGGCATCGTTAGATATCCATCCTCTATGAGCAGCTTCGGCTATTGTAAATTCCTGTTCCCAATAGCTTAGCAAAACTCCAGGTTGTCCAACAAAATTCCAATATTTTTCTTCATTAGGTTTGCTAAATTCACCATTCAAATTTCCAGTAACATTATCAGCAGGGGCAATTGTTGCATCTGCACCATTATATGAATCAAAATTTGCTCTTACTCCTGCTTCATTTCCTGGATCAGCATCAATAGCAGCCTGTGTAGGATCTGCTACAGCAAACAACCTTGGATCTTGATAGTTTTTAAGCATGTCTATGTAGGTCTTTACATAATTTACAGAAGGTCTGTAAACCGCATTATCAGGATTGTAGGTTTGCTTAAAATTATCTTCATTTCTATATTCTAATTGAGCATTATCTGTCAAACTGGTTAAGATTGGATAAGTATCTGGATCACTTACTATAGCATTAAAACGTCCTTTCACATTTACATCAGCATCATCCGCTTTTTTATGTAGCGAAATCAAAACTCTCAACGTGTAAGAATTGATTAATTTTTGCCATTGCTTTAAATCTCCATTGAAATAGACATCTCCGTCAAGAAAGAAACCCGGATTTGCATCTATAAAATCGCCAAGTTCCTTATTAGCTTCATCCAACCAATTTAAACTCTGTATATATACCGATTTTGAAGTATCGTACTTTGGTCTTGGTATTTCAGCACCTTGGTTTGCTTCTGTTAGGGGTACATCTCCCATACGTCTGGTCATTTCTACATAGGTTCTGGCTGTATAAAATTTTGCCAGAATTTTATATATAGGTGCATTAGAAGCCTCAGCCTCTTCAATCATTTTATTAATATTTCGGATTGTACCATAACCAAAACCTCCTCCAAAACCACTTCTGAAACTTACCGTAGAAGTACCATCGGTAGGTGTCCATAAATGATATTGCATTCTTATATAAGAATCAGTAAATGAAGTTGTAACTCCTGGTGTTAAATCAGTAAATATTAAACTAGGCGGTACAGTGGTAGGGTCGTTAGGGTTTTCCCTTAAATCGTCATAATCTAAACAACTACTAATTGATCCTGTTAAGAACAACAATAGAACTGATTTTATTATTATATTTTTCATCATAACTATTTTAAAATTGTAAGTTAATATTAAATCCATACGATCTTTGCGAAGGTTGTTGCAAATTAGTATCACCTGTAGATACAGTATAGGTATCTAAATCTCCAAAGGTATCGGCTTCTGTCCAATACAACAGATTTCTACCAATTAAAGATATTGAAGCCGATTTAAAAAATGTTTTCTTCAAAGTTTTGCTAGGAATATTATAAGTTAACGTAACTTCTCTTAATTTGGCAAAAGTTTTATCTATAATAACACTTCGCCAATCTCCTTTATAATTAGATGCCCATTGAGGGTATGCTACCATTGCTGTACTGGGTTCAAAAACACGGGTATCTGTTAACACATTACCATCAGCATCATATTCTACTTCGCCTGAAACAACTGAAACACCAGGTATTTGCATGGTTCTGGCATCACCACCAGTCGCAAAAGCGATATTGGAGAGTTCTCTTTCAGGATGTACGGCATCTGGGTGTGAACCGGATCTCCATAAATCACGTTCATATCTATCGAATGTCACACCACCAAAACGACCATCTATTAAGAAACTAAGTGATAAGTCTTTATACTGAATCATATTATTAATACTTGCAGTAAAATCTGGTTGGGTATCACCAAGATCAACGGGTGGTCTTCCCACGGGTAAACCATTTGAACCAATAATTAATTGTCCGTCCGGTGATCTGTCCCATACATTATACCAATAATGATTCAACTCTTCACCTACAAAAGTCCGACCTTCTCTGTCTGGTACGGTACCATCTTCAAGAGCTGGCAAAGAAATAAGAAAATCTGAATAGGTGTCAAAATTAAGAACAGTAGTCCAGTTAAAATTATCAGATTTAACAGGTGAGGCTGTTATAGAAAAATCCACACCTCTTCTTTCAGTCTCTCTACCATTTTGTAAAATTCCGCTATAACCAGATGCGGCTGAAAAATCTTGAGTAAAGATTTGTGGTCCGTATCGATTTCTATAATAAGAAAAATCAATACCTAATCTACCCTGAAATAGTCTCGTCTCAAAACCATATTCATAAGTATTGGTAAAGGAAGGTTTTAATAAAGGGTTTTCTAAAGTTCCAGGAAAACTAGCTGTTGGTAAATTTCTCCATCTATCAGTACTATACGAATTTCTTGCTTCATAAATATCCAAATCACCACCCACTTGTGCATATGCTGCTCTTAATTTAAAAAAGCCAATAAAATCGGGTAAATTAAACAATTCACTTACAATAACACTACCATAAACCGAAGGGTAAAAGAAAGAATCATTAGATTCTGGTAAAGTTGATGATTTATCAATACGACCCGTTGCACCTAAAAATATTTTATCTTTATAAGCTAAATCTACCGTAGCATAACCACTATATACACCTTTTTGTTCTTTATAACTACTAGGCTGTACTTGATCTACAGAATTTTGTAAGGTAAAAACGCCAGGCACTATCAACTGAGTTGTAGTAGCACTTTCTTCATGATTTCTGAAATAACGTTGGTTACCCCCTAAAGTAGCATTTACATTTAAATTATCATTGATAAAATCTTTATTATAAGAAACTAAAAAGTCCGTGTTATTTTCAAAATAACGTTCGTTAAAGTATCTAAAACGACCACCTCGATCAGAAATATCGTAATTATATATATCTTTATGAATTTCTTCATTTGCTGTTAATGTATATGAATTTAATGTAGAACGGAAATAAGCACTTACATTATCATTAAACTTATACGTAAACTTTAAAAATGATATTAAATCATTTTTTGTCCATGGTCTTTTCCAAGCATGTGCCAAGGCGTATGGGTTATTGAAACGCCAGTGTTCCACAAAATTTTGACGTATACCCTCTTTTCCTTCTTCCCAAACTTGTTTAAAGTTGCGAATATCGAAATGAGCTCCACCCCAAATTGCTAAATTATAAATAGGAGATGTAGGTCCGTAACTTCCTCTAATCCTATTATCGGAAAACTGATAGTTATATTGAAGCGACCCATCAATGGTAAATTTTTCTGATAAATTTAAACTACCTCTTAATCTTGTAGTATTAATATCTAAACGCTGACCTGGAGTTGACGCTTTAGAATACTTGTACGTATTAGAAATTACAAATGACCCTACATCTGAGTTTGCCTGAACAGTAATATTATTTGATGTTACAAGCCCAACTTCCATGAAGTTTTTCAAATTGTCAGGCCCTCTCGATATCCAAGGCGTAGGAATACGATAGCCTGTATTTGGGTCAATTGGAGAATCGAATTGAACAATAAGCCTACCATCAAATTTAGGACCCCAAATGGAATAGTCAAAATCATTGATTCCACCACCTTCGGTCAAACCATCACCACCAGCTAAACCACCACCATAACGATAAATACCATTATTACCTGGACCATACTCAGTTTGAATACTTGGAACTCTTAAAAATCCTTTTTGAAATAAAGTAGAAGAATTGTAAGAAACTACTATTCCTTTATCTTGACTCCTACCTGATTTTAAGGTAAGTTGTATAGCACCGTTTCGACCTGGTGAACCATACAGAGCCGATGCAGCACCGGATTTTAGGACCGTAATACTCTCAATATCATCAGAAGATAAATTCCAAATATCAGAATTGGTTTGTGGTACTCCATCAACAACCATTAATGGTCTACTACCTCTCAAATAGAATTGAGGGTCCGAAAAGAAATCACTTGAATTATTGGTAACAATAAGACCTGCAACTTTACCTGTTAAAGATTCAACAATATTAGGAGTAACGGCTTTTTGAAGAGCCTCTCCTTTAACTTCTTGAACCGCAAAACCAATACGTTTCTTCTCTTTTTTAATACCTAAGGCTGTCACTACAACTTCTTCAAGTTGGTTCGCATCTTCTTGTAGTGTGACATCAATTGTATTTTGATCTCCAACAGCAATTGTTACTGTTGTCATGCCCACAAAAGAAAATACTAGTTCATCTCCATTACTTGCACTAATAGCGTAGTTACCATCAAAATCTGTTTGTGTACCTTTATTAGTACCCTTAATTATGATACTTACTCCAGGTAATGAATTACCTTGAGCATCCTTAACAGTTCCCTTAATTTCTTGTTGTTGGACTGTTGATTTTTCAAAATCTAAATAGAGTAAATTATTTAGGGCGTATATATTCGTTTGCGTAAGGATTAAAAATCCCAAAAGCACAAACGATGTTAACTTTACCTTAATTGCTGAGGTAGCATTAAGTCGATACTTAAATTTTTTAAATTTTTTCATACTCACAATTGTATATTAAGTTTGTTAAAAGTTAGTTTCATCACTTAACCAAAAAATAGTTTGGATCTTGCTTTTCCAAAAAAAAGTGTTTGATTTTTTTTTAGTCTATCATTTCATGAAGTTTTTGAGTTAGGTTCATAATTTACTTACTACTAAAATGTTTACTAAAGTTTTATTTTTTGTCAGTTATAGTGTTTTACTTTTTAAATAAATATCAAATATTATTCTTTAATATTTATTTAAAATCTAGCTCACATGTTTAACTATTAGTAAAATAATTATAGCAAATGTAAAAAAAAAATTGAATAATTTTATTATTTGTCAATTTATTTTACCATTTATTAAATATCTGATTAAAAAAAATAGAATTAATGCCTTAATTAATAATTAAAATTTTCATATCAAAAAAGAAAATTCCTGAAGTGGTATTTAAAAGAATATATGTTATAAATTTAATTAAATAGGTACTTGTCATCTAAGCGTTTTTTGTAGCTAGAATTGGTATATTGTCTAAATAAATTGTCCCTATCCCATTTAATAATGGGGTTTTGTTTATTTTAAGACAATCTATTATTGGGTTAGAATTCGTTTTAAAAATTTGTAATTGCAACCTCTATGTGATTTTATTTTTACTCTTAAATTAATTGTTTGAAATTACCATCATCTAAAAAAAATAGTATCAAATCATAAAAAAATTATATTATAAGTAAAATTATTTTACATTTGTGAAAACTTTAATCAGATAAATAATTAGAATTAGTATGAAAATCAACAACAGAAATTATCCTAATCAGAATAAAACAATAATTGGGATATGCATGGATGGTACCTCTTACCCTTATTACGAAGCAGCTAAGGATGTAATGCCTAATTTGCAACGTTTTATAAAAGAAGGTTCCTTTGGGATGGTAAAAACCGTTATTCCATCATTTACCAACCCAAATAATATGGCTATTACCACTGGTGTTCCACCAAATGTAAATGGTATCTGCGGAAACTTCTATTGGGATACAGAACTTCAAAAGGAAGTAATGATGAGTGACCCAAAATATCTAAAAGTTCCTACTATTTTATCTGAAAAAAGTAAAAACGGAAGCAAAGTTGCCGTAGTTACCGCAAAAGAAAAGTTAAGAAGAATGCTTTCCCATAACTTAGACGGTATTTGTTTTTCGGCTGAATTTGCAAATGAAGCTACTTTAGAAGGAAATGGTATTGAAAATGTAGAATCAGATTTAATGGGTAAAGATAGACCAGGTATTTACGATCCTTATATTTCTGTGTATTGTATCGAAGCGGGTGCAAAATTATTACAGCGTCAGCATTTTGATATCATGTACTTAACAACAACGGATTTTGTACAACATAAATATGCTCCCGGAGACCCCGAAGCAAATGATTTCTTATCTAAAATAGATTACTGGTTTGGCGAATTGGACAAACTAGGTGCTATTGTTGGTATTACTGCCGACCATGGCATGCAAGCTAAAACCAACGCAGATGGCACTCCTAAAGTTCAATTTATAGAAAAACTATTAAACGAGCAGGGCATCAATACACGTGTTATTTTGCCTATTACCGATCCTTATGTAGTGCATCATGGTGCTCTAGGCGGCTACGGAACGTTGTATTTAGATGATAAATCTCAACTAGAAGCCGCTAAAACCTATTTATTGAGTTTAGATGGTATTGAAAAAGTGTTAACAAATGCCGAAGCGGTCGTAGCTTATGAATTACCTTCCGATAGGATAGGTGATTTAGTAATTCTTTCTGACGCTGCCACAACCATTGGTAGAACTCCTGATTGGCATGATCTTGATAAGGTAAAAGAAGGTTTACGCTCTCACGGAGGTGAACATTGCCAAGTAGTTCCAATGATTTTCAATAAAAAACTAAATGAAGAGTATGCTGAAAAATTAGCAACTGGAGCATCTAGAAATTTTGACTTGTTTCATTTTTTAAGTAATGGATTCTAATAATTAAACTCAATAAAACAAAAAAGTATGGAAGATATTAAAAGTATAAAAAAGGAAAAAGAAGTTGAGGGTTCAAGTATTATCGAATTCGGGGGTATTATAAATGGAAAACAAGTAAAAACAGGCGAATGGATCGAAGTATTCAATCCTTACACCAAAAAATTGGTGGGTAGAGTCGCTTCTATCGATACGAATACCTTGGATCAGGTATTAAAAGACACTAAAAACACAAAAATTACACTTACGCGTTACGAGCGTTACGATATTTTAAATAAAATAGCAGACGAATTAGAAAAACGTGTAGACGAAGTAAGCCAGATGATTACCGATGAAACTGGTTTATGTTTAAAAGATACACGGTATGAGGCAAGTCGGGTTTCTGATGTATTACGCTTTTCTGCAATGAAAACCCTAGATGATGATTCTCAAGTATTTCCTTGTGATGTTTCTAAAAACGGAAAACCAAGACGTATTTATACTACACGTGTTCCATTAGGGTTAATTAGTGCTATTACCCCTTTCAACCACCCCATGAATCAAGTAGTGCATAAAATAGCACCTGCTATTGCAACTAACAATACCGTCGTATTAAAACCCTCTGAAAGAACACCTTTATCGGCTTATTATTTTGCACAATTGGCACTTGATTGTGGTTTGCCTCCAAATATGTTGAATTGTATTAATGGTAAAGACATTCAAGCAACTTCAGAAATGATGACAGTGCACCCAGATATCACAATGGTCTCTTTTACAGGAGGTAGTGAAATAGGTAAAATCATTGCATCAAAATCAGGTTACAAAAAACTGGTATTAGAACTTGGCGGAAGCTCTGCATTGTTGGTTTTGGATGATGCAGATATTGATGAAGCCGTTGATGTTACAATGGCAGGAACCTTTAAAAACTCGGCTCAACGCTGTACCGCTATCCGCAGAATATTGGTACACAATAGTATTGCCGACGAATATGCCACAAAGCTTGCAAATAAGGTAAAAGCCATAAAATATGGAGATCCATACGATGAAAATACAGATATGGGTACTGTAATTACAGAAGAAGCTGCCACAGAAATGGAACGCCGAGTGCAAAATGCAATAGAAAATGGTGCAGTTTGTCTTGCCGGAAATAAACGCGAAGGCGCATTATTTGCTCCAACCGTTTTAGATCATATTAAAAACGAGCATGAAGTTGTCGCCAAAGAAACTTTTGGACCGGTAGCTCCGATTATCAGATTTGAAACGCTAGACGAGGCTATAGATATTGCGAATGATACACCATATGGATTATCTGGTGGCGTAGTCAGTAATCATTGGCCATCCATTCAGCGTGTTATTACAGAATTAGATACCGGTACGGTAAACGTTAACGAAGCCCCTAGTTATAGACTAGAGTGGACACCTTTTGGTGGTGTTAAAGATTCTGGCTTAGGATACAAAGAAGGTGTTATTGAAGCTATGAAAGGATATACCTATATAAAAACATATTCTTTACCTTGGGATATTGCTTAAATTATAAAATTATTATTTCTAATTCTTCAAAATAAATGAAAATAACAAGAAACGTATTACTAAATCCTGGTCCGGCAACCACTACAGATTCTGTAAAATTGGCACAAGCAGTACCGGATATTTGCCCAAGAGAGAAAGAATTTGGCGACTTAATGGAATTTTGTGCAACAGAAATTACAAAGTTTGTTGGTGACCCCAAAGAATATGCCACCGTATTATTTGGTGGTTCTGGAACCGCAACGGTAGAAGCCATTCTAAATTCTGTAATTTCCGATAGCGGCAAAGTTTTAATTATAGACAATGGGGCTTACGGAAAACGTATGTGTCAAATTACAAGTGTTTATAAGATTCCAACCGTAGTTTATGAATCTTCCTCCATAGAACCAATAGATTTAAAATCTTTGGAAACTTTAATTCAAAAAACTGATGGCTTAACACATTTAGCCATGATTCATCATGAAACTACAACCGGTTTACTCAATGATATAACATCGGTTGGTAAACTTTGTAAAAAACACAATATTAGTTTTATTGTAGATTCCATGAGCGGATTTGCCGCTATTCCTGTAGATATGAAATCTATGAATATAGATTATTTAGCGGCCAGTTCTAATAAAAACATTCAAGGAATGGCCGGTATTGGTTTTGCTATTTGTAACAAAGCAGCCTTAGAGGCTACCGCTACTATTCCAATGCGTAGTTTATACCTAAATCTATTTGCACAATACGCTAATTTTGAAAAGACACATCAAACACGTTTTACGCCGCCGGTACAAACATTTTATGCATTAAAACAAGCCATTATAGAAACTAAAGAAGAGACTATAGAAGCTCGTTATGCAAGATATAGCAAATCTTGGGAGACACTTTTAAACGGTTTAGATGAATTAGGTTTAGAGTATTTAATTGATAAAGAATATCATTCAAAGATTATCACCTCTATCCTAGAACCAAAAACAGATGCTTATGATTTTAACGAAATGCACGATTATTTCTTTGAAAGAGGATTTACAATTTATCCTGGAAAAGTAAATAATTACGATACATTTAGAATTTCTAACATCGGACAAATAGATTATGAAGATATGCAAGCTTTCCTAAACGTTTTAAAAGCGTATCTTGGTCAAATAAAATATTTGTAAAATTAAATTGATAAATTTTGGAAGATGTACTCGTAAACTTAGGAAAAGAATTAAAAAGAATCAGATTGAGTAAAGGCCTGAATCTCAAGCAAGTTGCTAAGATGAGTGACGTTAGCATCGGGCTTATTTCAAAAATTGAAAATTATAGAACGACTCCTTCTCTGCCTGTACTTTTAAAAATAATGCAGTCTCTAGAAATAAATTTAACAGAGTTAAATTTATCTACTTCAAAAGGAGGAAAATATATTCTTATTAGAAAAGGTGAAGGAGAAATAGAAGAACGAGATGATTCGGAAGGTTTGGAATATACCTTTCTATTTTCCAATAACGTCCCCGCAAGTAACTTAAGAACTTATATTATTAAAGTAAAAGAAGGGATTTACAGAAAGCCTATTGCCGGTGATACTTACGAACTTGCCTATGTTTTACAAGGAAAATTGGACTATATACTTGATAAAGAAATTATAACCTTAAATGAGGGTGACCTTTTATTTTATGATGGTGTATTCCCGTTAGGCTGGAATACTAAATATTCTACAAATGCCACCCTACTCAAAATGTATTTGATTAAGAAACGATGACAGGATTTTCAAAAGAACAGAATTACTGGAGAAAGCGGATTTTTGTTCTTACATGGATTGCTTACGCTGGTTTTTATTTTGGCCGTAAAAATTTATCGGTCACTTGGAGTTCTATGGAAACCGATTTAGGTTTAAACAATTCAGATTATGCTACAATTATATTTATTTATAGTTTAGTGTATACAATTGGCCAATTTTTAAATGGTTACTTTTCAGATACTTTTGGTCCTAGAAAAATTGTTAGTATAGGTTTATTCCTGGCTGCTGTTTCTAATTTTTTTTTAGGAATGTCATTTTCTATTGGGATTCTAATTTTCCTAATTGCTATTAACGGTTATGGACAATCAACTGGTTGGAGTGGCTTAGTTAAAAATATGACCCCGTGGTATAGAAGTAACGAACGCGGTATTGTAATGTCTTGGTGGTCCACATGCTATGTTACTGGCGGATTTTTAGCTACTATTTTTGCAACTTATGTTGCTTTTGATATGGATTTTATGTCTGAAATGGGATGGAAAAGAGGTTTCTTTTTCCCTTCAATAATACTTCTTATAGTGGCGTTTTTTTATTTATTATTCACCAGGAATAATCCTAGAGATATTAATATTCCTATAATAGTTGAAGATAAATATCAGTTCCAATCTCAAGTAACCAAAAAATCCGAAAACCTAAAAATCTTAAAAATTCTTTTAAAAAATAAAGCACTTTGGATTTATTCTAGCTGTTATATGATTCTTAAAATGACACGTTATGCTTTTTTATTTTGGCTCCCTATTTATCTTGAAAAATCATTAAATTATGATGTAAATGAAGCAGGTTACATTTCCTCGGTTTATGAATTAATTGGTTTTTTTGGCGTTATCCTTGCGGGTTATTCTTCCGATAAATTTTTTAAATCAAAACGATTTAGTACTGTTACAATTATGATGGTTGGTTTAGCGATAGTTTGCTTAATACATCCATATATGGTTACTTTTGGTAAAACCGGCGTAGTTTTAAGCATTGCCTTAATTGGCATTGCAACCTATGGCCCAGATTCACTTATTTGCACAGCTGGTGCTATGGATGTTGGTGGTAAAAAAGGAGCAGGAATGGCAGCAGGAATTATTAATGGAACCGGGTCAATAGGTCAAATGTTTTCAGGCTTTATAGTAGTAGCAATCAATGAAGCTTTTGGTTGGAATAACCTGTTTTATTTCTTTGTAATTATGGCCTTAATAGGTGGTGGATTGTCGGCATTGAAATGGAACTTTAAAAGTCCCGAAGTACACAATTAATATAAAATCACCTCACTCTCGTCTGTTTCAATTGCATTTCATAAAAACAGCTTCATAAAAAAAATTGAACTATGAGTTTAAAGTTTTTACCTATTTGAATTAATTTGGTTTTCATCTTATATCCAAATTGGTTCTCAATCCAAAAATTAATTTTAAAAATTTCCTGTTAAAAATTAAAGTATTGATATTAGGTAATGCAACAAAATAAGGATAATGTTGCCTATTGTTTTTAGGGTAAATGCAACCTAATTTTATTACCACCTCGTAGTGAAAATTTGACTTCTAATAATGTATCTTCTCAGTTCAGTAGTCTTGAAAATATTGGTGTTTCATATTAAATTATAGATCAATTAACACCTTATAGTTACATTCAGCACATTTCCTTCCATTCCGTCGCACTCCATTTCAGGAAAAGAGCTTCTCAACTAAAGGTCTTGGACACCTTTCCAAAGCCCATAATTTTCAATAAATTTTTCTTTGTTATTCTTATGTAGGATGGAATTATCGAGCCTTATAAACTTTGGAAGGAAGTCCGCCTTTTCATCGGAAAGTTAAAACCTTTCTTTCCAGAACACATTTTAAGGGGTTTATAATGGAGGAAGCCTTTGTTGTTTTTCGGGACAACAAAAAACAGGCATGACATAACCAATTCTAAATAAAACCCATTTGCTTTGATCGCTAAACTGTCTGTACGCTCTCGACACAAATGGCTTTAAAAGAATTGCTAATGCCATTATGGAACTTGTCAAGACTATACAAGTTTTAGAAAAAAATAAGGTTTCTACTTCCTTGAAAATCTTAAGATTTTGCTACGTCGCATACACTCCTGATTTGTTTTCTAAAAGTCTTGACAAAACCCACTTAATCCATTGTGCTCAGCACGAAAGAAATCATACAGACACCCCTTAAAATTAATTTCAGTTTAAATCAAAAGAGGGCAATATTAATCCTAATACGTTTCTTATTTTATCTTCGGTAAATTTCATCCTACCAATTTCAAAAACTTGACGACTTTAAGTTATGATTTTCTCAAAATCCTGTTTTTTGATGACAAAACGAACTATTTGACAACATTCCACATTTTTGTTTTTTAAGTAAATAAAATACCTTTAAAAGTAAATACACATTTTGATTTTGATTGTGAGAATATACCTTTTGGATGATATTTATACAGTCATTATGATGCTAGTCAAACATTGAATTGTAGAATTTAAATTTTTAAAATAAGCAACTGATGATAATCAGTTGTTCGAATATTTTGTCACGCTTTAGCGTGACGAAATGGAGAAGCAAGAGGGTAACACGCAATGGCGGTGTTACAGTTTCATTTTGCTACGCAAAAGCCTATGAAATGGGCATTTTTTTAATTTTCATAATTTGGAAGAGCGAAAAAGTTTGGCTCAAACCACTTGAGAGTACCAGAAAACAGTAAAAAAGTTTGGCGTAAAATGATAGTAAAAGGCAAATATAATTATAAGTACAGCACAGTAAATTTTAAGGCTTCAGTTGCGAAAAGATTTCGATTATTTTCCAAGAAAATAGCAAAATCACATTCCAAAACGCTTACCGTTATTATGGATTTTTTTGAGTGGCATGGCTTTTTACCTTCAGACAGATTTGAGCGAAGTATCGTACAGGAAATTGTAAAAAATAGAAAACGGACCGAAGCTTCCATCGCCATTATCAAAAGCATAGAAAAAGAACAGACCAAACCTACCAATGCCATGTTGCTTTCCCTTTTTGAAGAAAAAGTAATGGAAGAAGAACCTATGTTGGTCGAGAAGAAATTTATGGATCCAATCTTAATTACCGAAGATGAAGAATTGACTTATTATCGGGATCAGTATTACAAAATGAAAAAAGAACACAATGGGTTTAAGTTTGAAGTTAGAAAAATTATAAATAAGATTACACTTGAAAAACGAACCTTGGGGAAAGACTATTTTAAACTAAATACTACCGAAAAAGATTTTGAAAAATTTAGAAATGAGAACAATATTTAACCTATTAATCTTGATTAAAACAGTACAAAAAATATTTATAACTAAGATGTCCAATATAAGGATAAGCTATGAACGAGCTATGGTCAACACTGTACCAAAATCGGGACAACCTCTGTTCCGATACTTAACCAAAATTTGGACCAGCTATGGACCAGCACTGGTATCTAAAGATAAACATTATAAAACAGGAATAAACAATACAAACAGGGCTAAACTTGAAAAAAGAAAAAAACAAGCCATATTTTTGAAGGTTTTTATAAAATTTTTCAAAAAATGGAAAATGTCAAATCGATACAAATTTTATGGAATCAAAGTTTTCAAAACAGAAAAAGCTGTTGACCAAAATTTGGACAAGCTTAAGACAGCTTCGAGTTCGAAAATGGCAACTACTTTTTTGGAGATTATATTTTTTAAGAATTACTTGCTCTTGTTTTTAATAGCATTGTACCCTGATGATTTTTCTTTGAATTGTTCTTGCAGTTTTAGCATGTCAACACTAACTTTTCGTTCAACGACTCTAGCGTAAATTTGTGTAGAAACCACTCTATTAGAAATTTATAACACTATCTAACGCTTCGTCTGTATCATTATGGATAAAATTTGCCTGATATGATATTGTCGTAGTAAGTGAAGAATGGCGATATAGTTTCTGTAACATTTGAATTGGAATTTTATCCTTTGATATATTTCCGAAACTATGCCTTGCAATATGCATTGTGATTTTTTTATCAATACCCGCTTTATTGGCCACCTGTATTAGATGTTTATTATATTTTTTAGTTGCTGTTTTTGTCTTTGCATAAATATCCTTTGCATCTTTTAAATTTGCCTTTTTCATTTCAGGAAAAATAAAATCATCTTCGCTTTTCTTATCTTCAAAATAATACTCCAAAATAGGTTCCACTTTGTCTGAAATTTTAAGTGAAAGTAGTTTTGAGTTTTTATTCATTCTATAATGAAATCTTCCATCATAAATATCACTCCATCTAATTTTTATGACATCTGCGACTCGTATTCCAGCAAAATAAAAACTAAAAAGCCATACATTTCTTGCATATATTTCATTCTTCGATAAATCAATTACCAATTCCAATTTCATAATTTCTTCTTTGGTTAATCCAATTTTCTCAGTTTCTGGAAATTTAATACGAATCTTATCAGCTCCAAATGGATATAGCCTCCTATCTACTATTTGCATTTTTATTGCTCTATTAAAAAGGGTTCTTATAACGACCAAATTGTTCACAACAGATCTCTCTGATAAAGATTTATTTCTTAAATAAGATGAAAATTGTCTCAAAAAAGTTTCATTAATTTCTTGAAAACTAAGATGTTTAGATTGATTATAACTTAAGACATGTTTTATTCGAGATTTATCAGAGGATAACCTGGATAATTTCTTATCATTTTCCAATTCATTCAAATAATCTTCAGCAACTCCAAAAAAACTTGAATTTTTTTTAGAAAAAGTTAGTTTCTTTTTTATTTGGCTTGCAGAAATATCGTTGCTTTCGGTTTGAAGTTGAAGCAAACTTTTATTAATTTCAACAAGTTTAGAAAGTAAAAGATTATTTAACCTAATTGAGTTTGGATGCGATTTCCTGACTATTTTATTTTTTTCATCCCAATATTTTAAACTAATATAATGACCAAGATACATGTAATTAGATTTTCTATTCTTAGTAATTCTAATAGCCAAAGGGTATTTACCCTGTTTGTTTGGTTTTCTCCTTAACGTTATTTTTGCATTTGAAGTCATGGATTTTATTTTTGAACTATAAAGATAAGAAAATTTGGTACAACATAGGTACAACAAATGTTGATTTTAATTGAAATCAATTGAAATCAAAAAATATTAAACTACTGTTAATCAGTTGATAATGAGTTTACTTATGTTTTTTTGGTTGCAGAAAGACTGGACTTAAAATCCAGTGGACAGTAATGTCCGTATGGGTTCAAGTCCCATCTCGAGTACTGATGAATAAAAAACCAAAGCTTTCGCTTTGGTTTTTTTGTTTGGAACTTTTGGCTTCAAATAAATTTGACCAAAAGTGAGGAACTA
Organism: Aureibaculum sp. 2308TA14-22; assembly: GCF_040538665.1. Lineage (NCBI taxonomy): Bacteria > Pseudomonadati > Bacteroidota > Flavobacteriia > Flavobacteriales > Flavobacteriaceae > Aureibaculum > Aureibaculum conchae. Next base: position 134,230 of record NZ_JBEWXT010000001.1, on the reverse strand, counting down.
AAAAAGAAATCATGAAATGATTGGTATTTTTAATTCTCAATAGGTTTGAATAAGGACTCGCCTTTAGGCAATTCCCATCTCGAGTACAAGCAAAAAAAGCAGCACAATTGTGCTGCTTTTTTTTGCTTAATTAAGTACTATATTTTACTTTCCTATCCGTTTATAAACATTCTTTACAAAAGGGCACCAAGTTTTACCTTTATCTTTGGTATATCCAACTACTAATTCGTTTTCAGTACCAGAAAGGGCTTTGTAAATTAATTTAAATGATAACTCTTCTCCAATTTTACTTTTGGCTTTTGTGTCAGAATCAAGATTAGTAAAGATTAATGTTTCGTTTTCAATTTTGCCTTTATAAACATCTATACTGCCCAAAGGAATATCTAAAGAGAGGAGACGGAACGTGTCATCTAAGACGTCACAGCCAATAGTGTTGCTTAAATGGACAATACAATTTTCTTTATTTAGTTTTACTTTTTCGGTAATAAAAGTATCTTTAATTATGCAATCAGAATTCCCTGTACCCGACTTTACCCAACCTTTAGAAAGTGTATAACTAAAAACTTCAATGTCATAACTACCCACTAAAAAGCTAATATTGCTAAAACGATTAGAAATTTCGTCGTCAGTAAAAGTCGGCATATACGATAGCATAGTTGATGGGTTTTAGTTTTTTATAGAGACTCTCCTATTTATAAAAGACGATGAGAAAACTAATGTGTTACAAACTTTAACATTTAACATTACATTTTCTCTACCTGTTCATTTTACGTTAAAATAGTCCATGAGCATTTTTAAGCGAAAGAAAACTATTAAAGTAGTTGGCGGGGTAATTCTGATAAGAATTTACTAAGAAAAAAAGAGTATTAACAGTTCTTTAACCTTTTAAGCAAGAATCCAAATCCTCCCAAAAGTTAACATAGGACTTCGTAACCACATCGGCATCTTGTATGGTAAAAGCCACTTTTAATGCTAATGGGGCAAATGCCATTGCCATTCGGTGGTCGTTATAGGTTTTTACAGTAACATTTTTAGTAAACCCTTTGGTTGAAATTTTTAAATGTAAACTTTTATCAGTAATTTCAACTTCAGCACCAAACTTTTGTAGTTCGTTTTGCAAAGCAACTAATCTGTCGGTTTCTTTTATTTTTAGCGTGTGCAACCCTGTTAAATCACAAGCCATACCTAATCCAAAACAAGTAACTGCTATGGTTTGGGCAATGTCGGGAGCATTTCTTAAATCGAATTTCAAAGATTGAGACTCTTCACTATCGCTCTGAATGACATTCGTTTTAATAAGTCGAATGGAGTTATTATTAAATTCGGTTACTACTCCAAAATTTTCGTAAATACTCGCTAAGCAGCTATCGCCTTGCAAACTTTTTTTGTTGTATGATGATAAAGTAATGCTTTTACCTACCTCACTCAAAGCAACTAAACTATAAAAATAAGAAGCCGAGCTCCAATCGGATTCAACGGTTATAATTTTATCTTTTATGGATTCTTGAGGTTGAATTTTGATGCTGTTTTCTTCCCAAATGGTAACAATTCCTAATTGATTTAGCAAATCCAAGGTCATTTCCAGATAGGGTCTAGAAGTAATCTCTTCTAATAATTCTATTTCCAATCCGTTTTCCAATGTTGGGGCAATCAATACCAAGGCAGAAATATATTGACTGCTCACATTTCCTTTTATGGAAACTTTCTGCTTTGTAATTTTCTTCCCTTTTATTTTTAATGGTGGATAACCTTCCTTATCCATATACTCAATATCCGCACCCAGCATCCGTAACGCATTTACTAATATTTTTATGGGACGATTTTGCATTCGTTCAGAGCCAGTAAGTACTACTTCCCTGCCCTCTTTTACAGAAAAATAGGCAGTCAAAAAACGCATTGCAGTACCCGCATGGCCAATATCGACTAACTCTTTTGTTGATTGTAAAGCATGTGTCAAATGCACAGAATCATCAGAATCTGATACATTTTTTAAGGTTAGATTGGGATAAAATTGCTGTAAAATCAACAAACGGTTTGATTCACTTTTAGATCCAGAAATCTTAACTTTTGAAGTAACTATTTGTTTATCAGTATAATCTAAAAATAAATCCATACAACAAGTATCTATATTAACTTTTATTCTTAATTTTAACTTCTATCAACAAACCAAAACCATGAAAAAAATACTCTTCCTAGCGGTTTGCATATTATTTGCAACTGCCGACAAAGTTAACGCACAAAAAAGACAAAAAAAACAAAAAACGCAACAACCTCAATTTGCAGAAAAATATTACGACGCTATGCAATGGCGAAATATCGGCCCATTCCGTGGTGGTAGAAGTGCCGCGGTAACTGGTGTTCCTGGCAAAGCCAACCTTTATTATTTTGGTGCTACGGGCGGTGGCGTTTGGCGTACTACCGATGCCGGTAACACTTGGGAAAATATTTCCGATGGATTTTTTGGTGGATCAGTAGGTGCCGTAGCGGTTTCTGAATGGGACAACAACGTAATTTATGTAGGTATGGGCGAAAAAACCGTTCGCGGTAATGTATCTTCTGGTGATGGCATTTGGAAAAGTGTGGATGCAGGAAAAACATGGGAACATATTGGACTTAAAAACTCTAGACATATTTCTAGAGTAAGAATTCACCCTAAAAATCCTGATATAGTGTATGCTGCTGTTATGGGCGATTTATACAAATCTACCAACGAACGCGGTGTTTACAAATCTACAAATGGTGGTAAAACTTGGAAAAAAACACTATTTGCAAATGCCGATGCTGGAGCAGTCGATTTAATCCTAGACCCTAATAATCCGCGTATTTTATATACCAGTACTTGGAACATTAGACGTACACCTTACAGTTTATCTAGTGGCGGTGAAGGTTCTGGTTTGTATAAAAGTACAGATGAAGGCGAAACATGGACAAATATCAGTACCAACGAAGGTTTACCTAAAGGCATTTGGGGCATAAGTGGCGTTACGGTTTCGCCCGTAAATTCCGATATAGTTTGGGCGTTGATAGAAAACAAAGATGGTGGGGTTTATAAATCTACAGATGCTGGAAAAACATGGAAACTCATTAATAAAGAAAGAAAGTTGCGTCAGCGTGCTTGGTACTACACACGACTATACGCCGATACACAAGATGAAAATGGATTGTATGTCTTAAATGTACGTTATCATCAATCTAAAGATGGTGGAAAAACCTATAAAACTTTTGCAGCTCCACATGGGGATCATCATGATTTATGGATAGACCCAAATGATAATCAGCGTATGATTATTGGTGATGATGGCGGTGCCCAAATTAGTTTTGATGCTGGTGAAAATTGGTCAACTTATCATAACCAGCCTACTTCTCAATTTTACAGGGTAACCACCGATAATCATTTTCCGTACCGAATTTACGGAGCTCAACAAGATAATTCTACCGTACGAATTTCTCACAGAACTGACGGTAGATACATCACAGAAAGTGATTGGGAAAGTACAGCAGGAGGAGAAAGTGCACATATTGCTGTTGACCCAAACAATAACGATATTGTTTATGGTGGTAGTTATGGTGCTTTTTTAACACGTGTCAACCATAGAACCAATGAAAGACGGGCTATAAACGTTTGGCCAGATGACCCCATGGGGCATGGTGCAGAAGACATGAAGTATCGCTTTCAATGGAATTTTCCGATACTGTTTTCGCCCAATAATCCCAAAAAATTATATGCGGCATCCAATCATTTGCACTATACCCTGAACGAGGGCCAAACATGGGAAGTAATGAGTCCCGACCTTACAAGAAATGACCCTAAAACTTTAGGCCCTTCAGGTGGCCCTATTACCAAAGATAATACAGGCGTTGAATATTATGCAACCATTTTTGCCGTGGCGGAATCTCCAACTGAAAAAGGATTGATATGGACGGGTTCTGATGACGGATTAGTGCATATAACTAGAGACGATGGTAAAACATGGACAAACGTTACTCCTAAAAATATGCCAGAATGGATGATGATTAACAGTATTGAAATAGATCCGTTCAATAAAGGCGGTGCTTACATTGTAGGTACTAAATATAAAACTGGGGACTACAAGCCCTACATCTATAAAACCACTAATTTCGGTGCTACTTGGAGAAAAATTACTAACGGAATAGCCTATGAGGATTTTACTAGAGCCTTACGTGCTGACCCCAAACGAAAAGGGTTATTGTATGCAGGAACCGAACGCGGTATGTATATCAGCTTTGATGACGGAAACAACTGGACTAACTTTCAGCTGAACTTACCAATTGTACCCATAACCGATTTAACCATCAAAAACAATAATTTAATCGCCGCAACACAAGGTCGTTCTTTTTGGATTATTGATGATTTAACACCTTTACACCAATTAGAAAATAGCCTAACTACAAAAGATTTCTTTTTGTACAAACCTATGGACAGTTATAAAATGGGCGGCGGTAGAGGAGCCAAGTCGAAAACCAATGGACAGAACCATTATGGTGGTGTCGCTGTTAATTTCTTTATGAAAGATACTGCCAAAACGGATACCATTTCACTTTCCTTTTTGGATAACAACAAAAAACTGATTAAAAAATACAGTACACATCCCGATAAGGATAAAAAAGAAGAAACGTTGAAAATTAAACCTGGAAATAATATCTTTAATTGGAATATGATGTACGCGGGTGCTGAAAAAGTGGATGGTATGATATTATGGTGGGCTTCGTTAAGTGGACCGCAAGCTATACCTGGCAATTACTCTGTGGTGTTGACAAAAAACAAGCAAAGCGATACCAAAGACTTTTCCATTTTAAAGGATCCAAGAAGTGAATCTACCCAAGAAGACTTGCAAGCTCAGTTCGATTTTATAATAGAGGTAAGAGATAAACTGACTGAAATTCACAAAGCCTTAAAAAATGTGAAGAAAGTAAAAAATCAAATCGGGGTTTTGAAAAAATCAATTACGGACAAAGAAAAACATAAGGGCCTCTTGGATTTTGCCAGTAAAATAGCAAAAGAAGTTACTGTAATTGAAAACAATCTGTACCAGACCAAAAGCAAGAGCAATCAAGATCCATTGAATTTTCCAATTAAATTGAACAATAAATTAGCTCATGTAAACTCCTTAACCTCAATGGGAGATTACCGACCAACGGATGCAGAAGTTCAGTTTAAAAAAGAGATTACCATTGCGATTGACAAAGAATTAGCAGCATTATACAAAATCTTTAAAAATGATGTTTCTGAACTCAACAATAAGGTAAAAGAGAGTGGAATTGATTTGATAAAGCTTGATTAAGGAGGAGTTGCTCACCCTAGCCCTACCGAAGGGAGTGAGCAATCACGCTAAATAAGATTGCGGCAGAATATTTTCTTTACCCTCAACAAGTTCCTCCCCTTAGGGGAGGTTAGGAGGGGCTTCTATTTCACATTTCTATTCGTTACCCAAAGACCATATAAAATACTGACCATGATTTTGGTGGCAAAGAACAATTTCCATTTGCCATGATAAAAATTATCTTCCATTATTTTGGCCCAATCCGCTCCGATTATTGCCGAAAAACTATTGAGCAGCAATGAAATAATTACCAAAAACACAAAAAACGGAATAATAATCATCAATGCCCGTTTCCAAAAAAAGGCGGTTTTAATTTTTTCTAAAAATGTCATTATTTTAATTTTTTATTGTTGTGATGACGGTCGTGGTCGCGTTTGGTTTTAATATCCATTTTTTTATCAAAAGCTGCTTGTAAATCAATGCCTGTTTGGTTTGCCAAGCACAAAACCACAAACATAACATCTGCCAATTCTTCGCCCAGATCTTTATTTTTATCTGATTCTTTTTCACTTTGTTCTCCATAGCGTCTAGCAATAATTCGTGCTACTTCACCTACTTCTTCTGTAAGTTGAGCCATGTTGGTAAGCTCATTAAAATAACGAACACCGTGTTCTTTTATCCAATTATCTACTTCTTGTTGTGCGTTTTGTATGTTCATAACAATTTAATGAAATTAGTCACATCAAAGATACTTCAAAAATTCGGCTCTTGGAATTTCTTTTGCTCCTAAACTAGCCAAGTGTTCATTATAAACTTGACAATCTATTAGTTTATAATCTTCGTTGTGCAGTTTTTCTACCAATTTTATAAACGCAACTTTAGATGCATTAGAAACAATACTAAACATACTTTCGCCACAAAAGATAGTCCCTAAATCAACACCATAAAGTCCACCAACTAATTTGTTGTCTAACCAAACCTCAACCGATTTTGCATATCCTAATTCATATAATTTAATATAAGCCCGTTCCATTTCGTCAGTTATCCAGGTTCCGCCCTGCCCTTCTCGGTAAATAGTTTTGCAAGCCCTGATTACTTCCTTGAAATTCTGATTGAACGTAACTTTAAACTTATCTTTTTTCAGAACTTGTTGCATACTCTTAGAAACTTTCAACTCGTTTGGAAACAATACCATTCTTTTGCCCGGACTATGCCAAACAATAGGTTCACCTTGGCTATACCAAGGAAAAATTCCGCTTTTATAGGCTAGTAATAGTCTATCTGTAGACAAATCACCACCAAAAGCTATAATGCCTTCTGGCGAGGCATTTTCAACTGGTGGAAACCATAATTTATCTGATAAAAGAACCATTTTTAACTAAAAAGCCTTTTAGTCAAATACTAAAAGGCTTAAATTATTTTATACATTTTTATTTGACAAATCTCTTAGAACGGCAAATCATCTGGTTCTTCACTAGAAACATTATCTGCTGGTTGAAAAGCATCAACAGCTTCAACTGGAGGAACTGCATTTGGAGCTTCAGATTGTAATTTTTCTATTCTCCACCCTACAATAGAATTAAAATATTTGGCTTCTCCCTCTGGGTTAATCCACTCTCTTCCTCTTAAATTGATATTAACTTTAACTTGGTCACCTTCATTATAAGCATCTAACAAACTTGTCTTATCTTGAACAAACTCTATTAGTATCATCTGCGGATATTGCTCATCAGTAGTAACTACCATTTCACGTTTTCTGAATCCACTAGCTCCAAATGTTTTAGTTTCGTCAATTTTTTTAATTTTTCCTGTAACTTCCATTTTATTGTAATTATTTAATTAAAAGTACTTTCCAAGCACTTAATACATCATTTTTTTCTAAAAACTCTTGTGCAAACTTATGTTTTTCTTCTGTTTTTAGCCCTATAAAATTAGGGTTAACCTTAGCAAAGTTATCAACATCTTGTTGATTAGGTATAGATTCCACATTGCCCAACATCCCTAAATTATTCCCAGTAAGGATATTACTTTTTTTAATTTGATCAGGAATTTGATCTACACCAATTCCCAATTTCTGTAAAGGTTTGGGTATTTCAAAAAAGCCATCTTTGGCTCTTGAATAATAACTACCCCCAGCCCTAGCAATCAAATCCAGTTTTTCCTGATTAATAACCCCATCATCACCTAAAATGCTCTCATCAATATGCATTTTTAAAACTTCACAAATAATCAAGTTACCCGCTCCGCCTTCCTTGCCCAATTCCACAATTTCATTTACTTTACACTCAAACTGTATGGGCGATTCTGCCACTCTAAATGGTTTAATAGCTTCAGAGGGCAACATGGTAAATCCAGCTTTTTCAAACTCATTTACTCCTTTTGCATATTCTGTACTTGACAATGACATTTGCTGAGCAATGGCATAATTAACAACATTAATAACTACCTCTTTTACTTCTTTTACGTTCTCAAAAGTGTGTTTTGTAGTATTGTCCCTACCCCGTCTGGCTGGTGAAAAAATGAGTATTGGTGGATTAGCACTAAACACATTAAAAAAACTAAAAGGAGACAAATTTGGATTACCATTAGCATCAATTGTACTTGCAAAAGCAATGGGTCTTGGTGCAACTGCACTTAACAAATAGGAATGTAATTTGGCAGTCGGAATATTTTCTACATCAATAGTTATCATCATAATGTTAATAAAAAAACAAAAATACTCAATTAACAAACATAATAACGGATATTTTTTTTAGTTATATCGACAGATAATTTTATCTTTGTTACAATGAATCTCCCCTTTAGCAAGAATATCATTAGATGGATATTGATATCGGCAGCCTTTATATTGGTTGCTCTTATTTTATGGAATACCAATACATTCTTCAAAAATTTTAAACAAGAAGAACGTACCAAAATGGAAATTTTGGCTGCTGCTTATAAAAATGCTTCGGGCATATCCAATTTAAATGCCGATTTTTCTTTAGAAGAAAAAATTATCCTAAGTAATAATAATATCCCTATGATTTACACAACTGAGGATAATGTTATAAAAAGATGGGCTAATTTGGATGTTGAAGATAAAACCACTTCATATAACGATCTGCCTGATAAGGACAGGATGTACCTTGCCAACCAATTGGCAGAAATGCGAAAAGAAAACAATCAATTGACAGTTACTTACGAATCTCTTGAAGGACCTGTTACCGATTTTATCTATTATAGAAATTCAGACCTTTTATACAAGTTAAGATACTACCCGTTGGCACTATTATTTATTTTATGCCTTTTTACCATTGTAATTTATCTGGTATTTAGATCAACAAAAGTAGCTGAACAAAACAAGCTTTGGGCAGGGATGGCTAAAGAAACTGCTCATCAGATTGGCACACCATTGTCTTCATTACTGGGATGGGTAGAAATACTTAGAATGGACAATACCGATGAAAATACGGTAATGGAAATTGAAAAGGATATTGAACGCCTCAATACCATTGCCAACCGATTCTCTAAAATAGGTTCTATTCCTAAATTGACTAGACACAATATTGTGTTAGAAACCAAAAAATCTTTTGATTATTACTCTTCCAGAAGTTCTAAGCTTATTGATTATCATTTTGATACAGATGAAGATGAGAAAATTTACGCTATGATCAATCAGCAATTATTCTCATGGGTAATTGAGAATTTAGTGAAAAATGCCATTGATGCCATGGAAGGAAAAGGAACGTTACGAATTAAGGTGTTTTCTAAGGATGGCAAATTTGTTCAAGTGCAAGTGACGGATACCGGTAAAGGTATTCCTAAAAATTTATACCGCAAAATATTTGAACCTGGCTTCACTACCAAAAGACGGGGTTGGGGGTTAGGTTTATCACTAACCAAAAGAATTATGGAAGATTACCACGATGGTAAAATTCTTGTTGAAAAATCTGAGATTGGTGTGGGTACTACAATGAGTGTGTTATTAAAAGAACTGTAAAACCCTAGTCTAAATTCTCAGCTATTTTAGCTGCCACTTCTTCAAACTCTTCTTTACTTAAGTTTACTTTTTGCCTAAAAGTAGCATCTTTCATATCATTTAACGGAATTAAATGCACGTGCACATGAGGCACTTCCAAACCAATAACAGACATACCGATACGTTCACATGGAATTGCTTTTTCCATAGCAATGGCAATTTTTCTTGAAAATTGCATAAGCCCACTGTAAGTGTCTTCGTCTAAGTCAAAAATTTTATTTACCTCTTTTTTTGGTATAACCAACGTATGCCCTTTAGCATTCGGATTGATGTCTAAAAATGCAAAAAAATCATCGTTTTCCGCTACTTTATAGCACGGTATTTCTCCGTTAATTATTTTCGTAAATATTGACATACTAAGATCTAGTTATCTCTAAAATTTCAAATTTCATGACACCATTTGGAGCATTTACTTCAGCAATTTCTCCTACTTTTTTACCTAATAATCCTTTTCCTATCGGAGAATCAACGGAAATTTTAGCCGCTTTAAAATCAGCCTCTGAATTGGCAACCAATGTATAACTGACTACCATATTATTAGCAACGTTTTTTATTTTAACAGTTGATAATGCCAAAACTTTAGACGTATCTAATTGCGACTCATCAATTAATCGTGCAGATGCAACCACATTTTTTAATTGAGCAATTTTATATTCTAACAAAGATTGCTCTTCTTTTGCAGCATGGTATTCCGCATTTTCGCTCAAATCACCTTTATCTCTAGCTTCTGAAATAGCATTAGTAACCCTAGGCCTTTCAACATGCTCTAATTGTTCTAGTTCTTCCTTTAATTTTTTTAATCCTTCTGCTGTGTAATAAGAAACTTTACTCATAACTTAATCATTTTTAATAAAATACAAAAATCCCAGCTCTATATAACGGAGTTGAGATTCGCCTACAAAGATACGAAATATTTATTATTTCAACATTGTATGCCTTATATTTGTAATCCTTAAAAAATATATTAAATGAAAAATATAGTTGTAGCTTTTTTACTATTGTTTACATTTATAAATTGTTCCGATTCAGATAACGACAATCCTATCTTGCCAAATGTAGCAGTGAATCAGACTGTGTATTTAAACAACCCGTCCAATAATAATCTTTTGTTTGTAAATGGTTATGTAGAAATTCCTGGAGGCATTAAAGGTATAGTCGTGTATCACGGTGCTAGCGATATTTTTTATGCTTTTGATTTGGCTTGCCCTAATTTGCCACCAAGTGAATGTGGTAAGATGACCGTTGACGGACTTAATATGACATGCCCTTGTGACGATTCTAAATATGCATTGGCGTTGGGAGGTGCTCCACAGAGTGGAACAAAATATGGAGCTAAAGAGTATAAGGTTGTAAATAATGGTCAAACTTTATTAATTACAAATTTCTAAATGAATAATTATTTTTCTTCAGATTTTAAGTTAGGTATTCTTGGTGGTGGTCAATTAGGTAAAATGCTTTTGACAGAAACTCAAAAATTTGATATTTACACCTGTGTTTTAGATGCTGCTAAAGATGCACCTTGTGCAAATATTTGTGATGAATTTCATGTCGGTAGCCTACTCGATTTTGATACTGTTTATAATTTTGGCAAACAAGTAAATACATTAACTATTGAAATTGAAAATGTTAATGTTGATGCCTTAGAAAAATTAGAGGATGAAGGTATAAATGTCTATCCTAGTTCTAAAACAATTAGAACGATACAGAACAAATCAAAACAGAAATTGTTTTACGTTGACCATAACATTCCAACCGCTGAATTTTCCCGTTATGCTTACGCTGACGAAATTAAAACAGCTCTAAAACATGAAACCATTGATTTTCCGTTTGTTTGGAAAAGTGCTCAATTTGGTTATGATGGTACAGGAGTTAAAATTGTTAGAACCTATACCGATTTGGACACCTTACCTAATGTGGAATGTATCACGGAAAAATTAATTCCTTTCAAAAATGAATTGGCGGTAATTGTTGCTCGAAATCCTAATGGTGACTTAAAAACATATCCCGTTGTTGAAATGGAATTCCACCCTGAAGCCAATCAAGTTGAATATGTAATTTGTCCAGCAAGAATCCCTAAGCAAATAGCAAAAAATGCAGAATTTATTGCTTTGAAAGTAGCACAAGCATTCAAGCACGTTGGATTGCTTGCGGTAGAACTGTTTTTGACTGAAGATGACGAAATACTGGTCAACGAAGTAGCTCCAAGACCTCATAATAGTGGGCATTACAGTATTGAAGCTTCTTTTACTAATCAATTTGAACAACACATCAGAGCCATTTTAAATTTACCTTTGGGTGATACTTCTAGTAAAGTTGGTGGTGTTATGGTAAATTTGGTAGGTGATGAAGATTACATGGGAAATGTGGTTTATGAAAACATGGAAACGATTTTAAAAATGGATGGTGTTACACCTCATATTTATGGTAAAAAAATAACAAAACCGTTCAGAAAAATGGGTCATGTAACTATTGTCCATCAAGATTTAGACGAAGCGAGAAAGGTTGCGGAAAAAGTAAAGAAAACAATAAAAGTTATAAGTACTCAGAAATCCTAAAAGGTTAAATTTTATGAAATATAGCGGCGTTTTGCAAAAAATGATGACCGAATTGGCCTCGCCAGTTCAGTATTACCTGCAATTAGAAAATGATTTTATAAATGTAAATCAGCTTTTAGGCAAAACCTTAGAAATTACTTTTGTAAAATATGAATGTTTAAACTGTCATTTAGACAAACCTATTTATCGTCAAGGTTTTTGTAAAAATTGCTTTTATGACATCCCACAAGCGGCAGATTGGATAATGAGACCAGAATTAAGTACAGCACACCTAGGTAAAGAAGATCGTGATTTAGAATATGAAAAAAAAGTGCAATTACAACCACATATAGTGTATTTAGCAAATTCTAGCAATGTAAAAGTTGGTGTTACACGTAAGGCTCAAGTCCCAACCCGATGGATTGACCAAGGAGCACATGAAGCTATAGAAATAGTTGAAGTTCCCAATAGGTATTTGGCTGGAATTACTGAAATAGCACTTAAAGAACATATCTCCGACAAAACAAATTGGCGTAAAATGCTAACAAACGATATTATTGATGTTGATTTACTTGCTGAAAAAGAAAAACTAGCCAAATTTATTCCTGATGAAGCAAAACCTTATTATTTAGAAAATCATATTAAGGAAACTAATATTGAATTTCCTGTACTGCAATATCCAACAAAAGTAAAAAGCCTTAGTCTAAGAAAAACTCCAAACTATTCAGGCGTTTTAAAAGGCATCAAGGGGCAATATGTAATTTTTGAAGATAATACCGTCTTTAATATAAGAGGTAGTGAAGGACACTACATACAGCTTAATTTAAGCTAGGGTTTAATTAGTAGCAGGAATGAAATTTTCTAACCAAAATGGAGCTTTTATTGAGCTTCATGAAATAACTTCTAACAACTGTCATATATTAAAGACTTCGAAAACTAGCGAACTCTCTCTGTTATGGTTTACCTCGGACAATAATCAGCTTATTATAGATGCTATACATTACACATTTAACAAAAATGACATTATTAGCCTTACCGAGTTTCATAAAATTGAAGTTATCAACTTAAAAACACTGCATCTTATAAGATGGAATAGATCTTTTTACTGCATTTTAGATCATGATAGTGAAGTTGGTTGCAAAGGAATATTATATTATGGAGCTTCAAACCTTCCAGTAATAAAACCAGATGGTGAAAATATTGAAATACTGCAAACCGTTTTAAAAATGTTGCAAATAGAATTTAATTCTAAGGATAATTTACAGTTAGAAATGCTACAAATGATGGTCAAACGAATACTTATTCTATGCACAAGAATATACAAGTTACAAAGCAATTATTTTCAAAAAGAAGAAAGTAATATAGATATCATTAGAGAATATAACTATTTAGTTGAGACACATTTTAAAGAAAATCATTCCGTTTCGGATTACGCAGACATGCTTAATAAATCTCCTAAAACGTTAACTAATCTTTTTAAAAAAGCAGGAAACAAAACTCCTTTATATTATATAAAGCATAGAATTATGTTAGAAGCAAGACGATTGCTAACCTATACTGATAAAACCATTTCTGAAATTGGTTATGAGTTAGGGTTTACTGATGTGCAGGTATTTAGCCGCTTTTTTAAAAATATTGAGCATATTTCACCTTCAGAATTTAGAAATTTGCCATAAAAAGGAATTATTGCCAACACACTAGGAATTCTAGATAACTATCTGGTGTTAACCTCGCCATACATTTGTACTGTTAAAATAATATAAATCTTTAAAACAGTATAAAATGGAAACAACAACAAATTTTACAGTACCAACAAGAGAAGAAGTATCTACTAATAATCAAGCAATTTTTGATTCGCTTAAAAGCAATTTAGGTTTTGTACCTAATCTATATGCTTATTATGCAAAAAACGAAACAGCATTACCTGATTATCTTGCTCTTCAAAATAGAAAATCTACATTAAAAGCAAAAGAGCGTGAAGTTATCAATTTAGTGGTAAGTCAATATAACGGTTGTCGTTATTGTCAATCTGCACACACCGCTTTAGGCAAAATGAATGGATTTAATGATGAGCAGATTATCGAATTAAGAAAAGGGACAGCTTCTTTTGATGAAAAATTGAATGCGTTGGCTGAGTTTACTTTGGCTGCAGTATCAAATAAAGGGAATGTCTCGGAGGAAATAAAAAGCAATTTCTTTAATGCAGGTTATACAGAAGCTAACATGATAGATGTTGTTATTATCATCGGAGATAAAATAATAAGTAACTACATACACAATTTAGCAGGATTTGAAATTGACTTTCCACTTGCAGAAGAACTATAATTAAATTTTAAATACAACTATTATGGATATAGGAAATATAGTAATTAGAATAGGAATTGCTCTTTTATTTATTTGGGGTGGATTAGAAAAATTCATCGAAGGTTTCCTTGGAGGCGTTGGTCTACAAAATATGGCTGATTTTCTAAAAGTTAGCGGACTCGCATTTTTAGGAGATACTGGAACTTATGCTTTGGGAGCCGTATTGGCGGCTTTAGAGTTATTAGCTGGAATTTTGGTTTTACTAAATAAACAACTATTATATGCTTATGCTTTTTTAGCATTTATAATGCTAATGGCTTTGGTTTTAGTACACATTCCTTCAGGTAATTGGATGAATATAATGATTCACATTATGCTATTAACCACATTGGCTGGTTTAGCTATAAATGAGAGAAAAACTGTTTAAAAATAGTATTCTATCATAAATGTAAAACTTGCATTCCCTTTTAATTTAAAGGATAATGCAAGTTTTTTATATTTAGTAATTTGATGCTTTGTTTAAAAAATAAAAAATCCTTAGACTGTAAATTACCCCTCTTGGTGCAAAATAATGCTAAACCTACTAAACTTAGCCTAATTTTGCTGATTGTTAACTCAAATAATGTCAAACAATGGGTTTTCATAGCAATTTTCCCATTCTAAATTTCCATAGCTACTATCTTCACAGCAACCATTTCCATAGCAATTAGAAAGATATATTACACGTCTAAGAATTTTTCTTTCAACTATTTTTCTGGTACAAATGTGGGGCATTAACTAAAGTGAAACAAGAGGTAAAACCCTTAATTTATCGGGGGATTTTCACCCGAATAAAAAAGGGGAAAAATCCCCTTTTAAAGCAATCATATTTATTTGTAATTTGCAGAAACATAATCTTAAAACACTAATTATGAACAATCTCAAATTTTTAAACTCCAAAATCAAGTATTCTTTTTTACTCTATTTGGCAGCAACTTCTTTATTAATTTCATGTCAGGATCAAAAACCTCGTCATGAAAATCAAAAACCTACCAAAGAAATGTTAGCTCACATTATTAAAACTGAAAAAGCTGTTGAAATCTATAAAAATTATGAAGAACAGCGTCTTAATATTCTTAAAGACACTCTCCAAGCAATATATAAAGATGAAAATTTTAATGACACGCGTAGGGTTTGGTTTGATCTTAAAACCTTAAAAAATTATATCGCTTATGTTGAAAAAAGATCTGCTGAAAATGATATCACCCCTGAAGGGCTTCAATTTTATTTTAGTGTCTATGGTGATGATGAGGGTAAACAAAAAAATCATCAAACCTTTTTTATAGCACCAACCACTGAAAATAAAGGAAAGCAATCTGGTTATACTTTAGAAACGATTGATGATAAAACACAACCTCTGTTTTTAAAAACAATTTTAAGCAGTGGCCGTTATACGCCTTCTCAAAACCAACAAATGGATAAAGCAGGATTCTTTTCTTTAACTACTTTAGATGGTGATGAGGGTTTATTGTATAACAAAAGTCAAGGAAGTCCACCTAATTGATAAAAATAACTGGTTAGTATTCTAATTATATGCTTAAATTTTATATGCATGCCGTATTAATTTCTGAAATAATAGCTGCCATTTTTGGGACTATCTATTATTTCAAATATAAAAATACGCCCTTTAAGTACTTCTTAATTGTACTTTGGCTTATTGTAATTACTGAGATAATAGGGGCGTTTTATATTGAGTGGAATATATATTATATGGATGAAAATGGCGTAAAATATAATTTAGGTTTATACAATTTATTATATATTATCGTTTACCCTATATTTTACTACATTTATTATAAAGCATTAGAAACCAAAAAGTATAGAAACGCTATCAAAATCTTTTTTTTAAGCTTTATTGTAATTTCAATAATCAATTGGATATTTATTCAGGATTTTCTTACGGAATATTCAAAATATCCTGACATTATAGGTTCTCTATTTTTAACCATCTGTGTTATTTTCTATTTT
Organism: Aureibaculum sp. 2308TA14-22; assembly: GCF_040538665.1. Lineage (NCBI taxonomy): Bacteria > Pseudomonadati > Bacteroidota > Flavobacteriia > Flavobacteriales > Flavobacteriaceae > Aureibaculum > Aureibaculum conchae. Next base: position 118,082 of record NZ_JBEWXT010000001.1, on the reverse strand, counting down.
ATTGAGCTGTTGCAGTCTGAAAAAGTAATTAGATTTCACCGATCTGTATCTTTTTGGTTAAGTGTAGGGTTATTAGTTTATTACACATCTATTATACCGTTTACGGTGGTTGTAAATAATTACGCATTGGCCGATAAAGCACTTCAAAAAATGTTTTTAATAAATCATATATTGGCAATTGCCATGTACTCAGTTTTTACTTTTGGATTTATATGGAGCAAGAAAGAATAGTCATATTGATAAGTACACTTGTGGTGTTAATAGCTGTAATAGCTATGGTATTGTTATTCAGCATTTTTCAGCACAAAAAAAATAAATTATTAGAAGATAATGACTCATTAAGAAATGTAATTAAAAATAAATTGTCCATTTACAAAGAAGAACCCTAACTTTATAGGATAAGAGAATGAATTTATGGATGGTAATTTAACAACACTAATATTGATAGCAAGCCTAACAGTGGTTCTGCTAGTAGTTGTTATCATTATTATTTTTAGTGTTTTTCAGAATAGAAAAATTAAGTTTTTATATGACCAAAAAGTAGCCAAACAGCAGTTTGATGAAGAAATAATAAAATCAAAATTAGAAACACAAGAACAAACGTTGCAAAATATTAGTTGGGAATTGCATGATAATGTTGGTCAATTGCTTTCTGTAGCTAGGATGCAACTGAATATTGTGCAGCCCAATTTAACTGAAGAACAAAAGACAATAGTGCAAGAAACCGGAGAAATAATTTCAAAAAGTTTACAAGAAATACGGTCGTTGTCGAAATTATTGAATCCAGAAGCTGTTAAAAACTTAGGCTTACATGAAGCCATACAATTGGAAATTGATCGCTTTAATAGGTTAAATTTTATAGAAGCTTCGTTTAAGGTAAATGGAAATGTTATTCCGATTGATCAAAAAGATGAAATTATTTTATTTAGGATTATCCAAGAATTTTTGTCAAATTCAGTAAAGCATTCTAAAACCAAAAAAATGGAAGTTGTTGCAACTTACAGCAGTAATTATTTGACAATAAAAGTACAAGACTATGGAGTCGGTTTTGATGAGGCTTCTATTAAAAAAGGGTCAGGACTATTAAACATGAAAAGCCGTGCTAAACTGATTAATACCAAATTTGATTTAAAATCTGAAAAAGATAAAGGAGTTTCACTATTATTAACTTATCCAATACTAAAAAAAGATGTCTAAACATACTGTTGCCATAATAGACGACCACCTCCTTTTTGCTCAATCTTTAAAAGGACTAATTAACAACTTTGAAGATTTTGAAGTAACACAGCATGCTTTAAATGGAAAGATTTTTATTGATAATCTTAAAGACAACGCTAAGTTACCCAAAATCGCTTTAATGGATTTAAACATGCCCATTATGGATGGTTTAGAGACTACTAAGTTTTTAAATGAAAACTATCCAAGCATTAAAGTATTGGCTTTATCTATGGATGATGATGAAAACTCCATTTTAAAAATGATTAAAAACGGAGCTAAAGGGTATTTGCTCAAAGATATTCATCCTGATATTTTAAAAGAAGCATTATACAGTTTAATTAAAGAAGGTTATTACCACTCAAAAAAAGTATCCGATACTTTAGTACATTCTCTTCATCCAAGTAACAAAAAAGAAGTAAAGCTTTTGGATAGGGAACTGGAATTTTTAAAATTGGCCAGTACAGAAATGACCTATAAGGAAATTGCCGATGTTATGCATTTAAGCCCAAAAACCATTGATGGCTACCGAGAGCAACTTTTTAAAAAGCTGGAAGTAAAAAACAGAATTGGTTTGGTTATTTATGCTCTTAAAAATGGTTTGGCTTAAGCATCTAAATCAATTTCTTCGCCAACCTCTAAGTTGAATAATTGTCTAAAATAATGTACGGCTATATATAAAATTGGGGTGTCCAAAAATGCCACCATTACTTTAAACAGAAAGCCGTTTAACAATAATTTTCCAAACAAATCCCATTCAATAACACCAAAAGAGCACAATAAAAACAATACAGAAAAAGTGTCCAAAAATTGTGAGGTTACTGTTGAGAAATTATTCCGTAACCATAAGTGCCTTCCTTTGGTTAGTTTTTTCCAATAATGGTAAATTCGAATATCCACAAATTGAGCCAGTAAATATGCAATCATTGAAGAAAACACAGCCAATATTGACAGTCCAAAAACGTTGCTGAAAACAGTATCATCTACGGGAGACCAAGCAGTAGCTGGTACAACATCGGCTACGTAAATAATCAATAAAGAAAAAAATGAGGCAAAAATACCCGCAATAACTACCTGATTTGCCTTTTTCTTTCCATAAATTTCAGAAATCAAATCGGTTACTAAAAAGGTTATCGGATAAGGTAATATGCCAACGGAAATTTCAAAAGTATAAACTCCAAAAAAGTCCCACGAAAAAAACTTTTGAAAAATTAAGTTTGAAACGACTAGAGAGGTAATGAATAGGGCGGCCAACACCATATAGATTTTATATGCCAATAGTTTCTTTGAGGGTTTCATTACAACCAAAAGTATAAAATATTTATGAACCTCATTAGATTCAAATTTTCTATTTTTGTAGAACAACTTTTAAAACCAACTTATGCACGCATATATTTTTCCTGGTCAGGGAGCTCAATTTTCAGGAATGGGTTTAGACATTTATGAAAAATCGAACATTGCCCAAGAACTCTTTGAACAAGCCAATGACATTTTAGGCTTTTCCATAACCGATATAATGTTTGAGGGAACTGCCGAACAACTCAAAGAAACGAAGGTAACCCAACCTGCAATTTTTTTGCACTCGGCTGCGTTAGCAAAAACCTTGGGAGATAAATTCAACCCTCAGATGGTAGCTGGGCATTCACTAGGTGAATTTTCTGCCTTAGTGGCCAACGGAGCCTTATCTTTTGAAGACGGTTTAAAACTCGTATCGCAACGTGCATTGGCAATGCAAAAAGCATGCGAATTACAACCTTCAACTATGGCTGCCGTATTAGGTTTAGACGATGAAATTGTTGAAAATATTTGTGCCAAAACTGACGGTGTTGTAGTTGCTGCCAATTATAATTGCCCTGGACAGTTGGTTATCTCTGGAGAAATAGATGCCATAAATTTAGCTTGTGAGGCCTTGACCGAGGCTGGAGCAAGAAGAGCTTTGGTACTGCCCGTAGGCGGAGCTTTTCATTCGCCATTAATGGAACCAGCCCGTGAGGAATTGGCCGCCGCAATAGAGAATACAACATTTAGCGAACCTAACTGTCCTATTTATCAAAACGTAACCGCTTCGGCAGTAAACAACGCTGACGATATTAAGAAAAATTTAATCGCTCAGTTGACCGCTCCAGTACGATGGACACAATCCATTCAGAAAATGATTGCAGATGGTGCGACTGAATTTACCGAAGTCGGACCTGGAAAAGTTTTGCAAGGGTTAATGCGTAAAATTGATAGATCGGTTACCGCCAATGGTGCAACACTTGAAGAAGAAAACTAATGGAAGGTACTGTACTTACAAGCATTAGGAAAAATACTGCAACCCTTACTTTTGGGCATCCGGCAAGTAATTCGTTTCCTACTGCATTATTAAATAGATTAATAGAAAATATTAATCGCTTGAGCGATGATGACACCATTCAAGTTATTGTTTTGCAAAGTGAAGGCGAAAAAGCCTTTTGTGCAGGAGCTTCTTTTGATGAATTGGTAGCCATAACCAATTTAGAAGAGGGGAAAGAGTTCTTTTCTGGGTTTGCCAATTTGATAAACGCCATGCGGAAGTGTTCCAAACTTATTATAGGCAGGGTTCAAGGAAAAGCCGTTGGCGGTGGTGTTGGCATTATTGCGGCAACCGATTATTGCTTTGCCACAGAAAAAGCCGATATTAAATTATCAGAACTCACTATTGGTATTGGTCCTTTTGTAATTGAACCTGCCATTACGCGTAAGTCGGGAATTGCAGCATTTAGTAAACTATCATTAGATGCTACCGAATGGCATTCTGCCTATTGGGCTAAAGAGAATAATTTATATGCTAGAGTTTTTGCATCTACTGGAGATATGGACGAATATGTAGAAAGTCTCTCCAAAAAACTAGCTGATTATAATCCAGATGCGTTAAAAGGAATGAAAAAAGTACTTTGGGAAGGTACAGAAAATTGGAACACTTTATTAATTGAAAGAGCAGAAATTAGTGGAAAATTAGTGTTATCTGATTTTACTAAAAAAGCACTTAAAAAATTCAAGAAATGAGATTTCTGATTTTTTTACAAGAAGTTGACATTGAACAAAAAATTAAAGACGCACCCGATAGCCAATATGAAATTGGTGTTTTAATCGGTACGTTTTTACCTTTTGTCGTATTAGTGGCAATTGCGTATTATATGTATTATAGGGCGAAGAAAAAGAAGGAGTTTTAAGCCTATAAAAAATTATTGTTCTTAACATTAAAACTGTATGAGTTTAACTCAATATTGGGATGAATATGAATTATATTTTCATCACGAATTTATAAATGATGCTGAATTTTCTGAATCAAAAAAAGAAATACTTCAAGTTGATGGCGAAACATATTTCATAAGTAGAGATTTCACAATCTATCAGGAAAAGACTAAACCTACTAATCAAATAAATGAAATAGATTTTCGTAAAAATTATGGAACATTTGTTAGGATTTTGCATCATCTACCATTTGCTAAAGTCACTGATTTTCTTGAGTTTCATTTCAAAAAATTTTCAGGAAAAAAAACTGACTTTTTGAATTTTGTTTATAGGGAATTCAAAGGTTCAAAAACTACTCAAGGTGGAAAAGAAATCCCTCCAAGTCAGCAAAAATTAATGTTATTAGAATGGTGTGAATTGAAATTAAATGAGCAGAATCCTAATAGAAAATTTAATGCTATAAAAAGTAATCGATCATTTATACATAATAGTCGAATAGTTGCATTACGGAAAATTAATTCTGATAAATTTGACTTAACAAGGTTAATTAGAATGCTAGATGAACTCAATGACAATTATGCAATGGGTAATTTTTTGAGTGTTGCGATGATTAGTCGTTCTATTATTAACCATATTCCACCTATATTTGGACATACAGCTTTTGATCAGGTATGTGCTCAATATGGAGGAGTTAGCTTCAAAAAAAATATGACGCATCTAAATAAATCTATGAAAAGTATTGCGGAAATGTATTTACATGAAAAAATTAGAGAATCGGAATCCTTGCCTAATGAGAATCAAGTAGACTTTAGCAGAGAATTAGATGTTCTTATAGCTGAAATAACTCGATTTTTCAATTAATATCAGAAACAACAAAACTTACATTAAAATTATAATAAAACCATTTAAGAACAATCCCTAACCCAACTTCATATCCATCAATATTGAAAAAGTTTGTTTAATGTCGGTTTCTTTTACTACAATAGTAATTTCATTTGTAGTTGAAATAACCTCTTGTACTGAAATATTTGCCCAAGCCAATTGCTTTAAAATAAAGTAATAAATACCAGATTGCTCAACATTGGTTTTGGGTAATTTGATAGTCAACGAGGCTAGGTTTGTTGCAGACCAAAGTATTTCTTCGTCTTTAAAGATATTTTCTATTTTGGATTCTATTTTTTTACTGACCACTATACTCGTTTCAAAAACACCTTGCGAAATGGTAAAGAAATTATCGCTGTCATTGCCAATATCGTTCAACAGTTTTGTGATTTTAGGTACCAACGTTGGTGTATTTTTATAAGTATAATCACAGAGGTCCGAACGCATTATAAAATCGCCCGAAGAAAAAGCAATCTTCCTGATATTCTTTCTAATTTTCAACACACTTGAAGGCGATAATCTGTTAATGGCCATCATAATAGCCCCTTCTTTAATGTCTTTTCGCAGTAGTTTTTCTACCTCTGGTTTTATAACTCTTGCCAATGAGGAAACATTTATCAATTTATCATACAAAGCCTCCTCAATAAAAGGTGTTTTATTTATTATAGCTGTTACCGCCTGTTGTATCGTTTTCATAATTGTTTAAAATTAAACTATTTGTTATATTTTGTAAAAATAAATTAAAAAATTGCACAACAAAACGAACAATCCAATTTTTGTGTAAAATTTATAGTATGATCGTTTTTAAGTTTGGAGGAACATCAGTTGGCAATGCTGAAAACATAAAAAAAGTAGCCGCTATTATCAATGATTGTAGCGATGAAAAGATAGTTGTTTTGTCCGCTGTTTCTGGAACCACAAATTGTCTGGTAGATATTAATGAATGCTTGGCTCTGGACAAGAAAGAAAAAGCAATAGCCTTAATCAATGAGCTTGAGTTTAGTTATCATCAGTTAATTAAAGACTTGTTTGGTTCAGAAACACATTACTTAAAAGCCCAAAGCTTTATAAAAACTAAATTTAATGAAATCCGTTCTTTAGCTGCTGCATCTGAAAAAAACGACAAAATTATTTTGGCTCAGGGCGAGCTTATTTCTACTCATTTATTTCAACTTTATCAAAATGAGTTAGGCAACGACTCAATCTTAATTTCCGCTCTTGATTTTATGTCCATTGACAGTAATGAAGAGCCAGAAACTGAACAAATCAGTACAAAATTAAATGCAATTTTAGCGGAACATAAAAGTAAGACCTACATCACCCAAGGTTTTATTTGTTTGAATCCAAATAATGAAATCGACAATTTAAAAAGAGGCGGAAGTGATTACAGTGCCTCATTAATCGGGGCGGCCGTGGATGCCAAGGAAATCCAAATTTGGACCGATATTGATGGTATGCACAATAATGATCCTCGGTTTGTAGAAAATACTTTTCCTGTTGGCGAAGTCACTTTTGACGAGGCTGCGGAATTAGCATATTTTGGGGCAAAAATTTTACATCCGCAAAGTATTATCCCGGCACAAAAAAACAATATTCCCGTTCTGTTGAAAAATACGTTTAATCCTGAGGCAAAAGGTACGTTGATAAAAAATTGTAACAATAGTGTTGGTGTTAGAGCCATTGCTGCAAAAGATGGCATTATTGCCATAAAAATAAAATCGTACAGAATGTTAATGGCCTATGGTTTTTTAAAAAATGTTTTTGAGGTATTTGAAAAGTATCATACTCCAATTGATATGATTACCACATCAGAAATTGCTGTATCATTGACAATAGACAATTCCAAATATCTAAATGAAATTGTTGAAGAATTGGATGTTTTTGGAAAAGTGGAATATGATACAGATATGAGTATTATCTGCTTGGCTGGTAATTTTTCGCATAGTGGAAAAGGTATTAGCGGAGCAGTTTTAAACTGTTTAACCGATGTACCCATTCGTATGATTTCTTATGGAGGAAGTCAATATAACATTTCGTTATTGGTTGAAAAAAGTGATAAAGTAAAAGCGTTGAATTTATTAAATGAAGGTTTGTTTGCCCTAACTCATCACTAAACTTTTTAGGTCAGTCCAAAACATCGGCTAACTTTATAAATTCCTTTTTTGGATTTTCATTTTCATAGAGTATTCTATAAACTGTATCAATTATGGGTGTATTAGCACCATTATCTTCTTTTATTTTGTAAGCACTTTTAGTAGCATAATAACCTTCTGCAACCATATTCATTTCTAACATTGCAGATTTTACAGTATACCCTTTACCTATCATATTACCAAACATCCTATTTCTGCTAAATACCGAGTATCCTGTAACTAATAAATCACCCAAATAGGCTGAATTGTTAATATTACGTTTCATTTTATGCACTTTTTTAATGAAACGTTTCATTTCTCTAATAGCATTTGACATTAATACGGCCTGAAAATTATCTCCATATCCTACACCATGAGCAATACCTGCCGCTAGAGCATAAATGTTTTTTAAAACAGCGGCATACTCCGTCCCAACAATATCATCTGAAGTTTTTGTATTAATATACCTACTCGCCACCAAGCTGCTCATTACTTCAGCTTTACTTTCATCACTACAGGCTATAGTTAAATATGACAAACGTTCTAGAGCCACTTCCTCAGCATGACAAGGTCCAGTGATTACACCAATATCTTCAAATGGAATTTGATATTTTTCATGAAAATGCTCTCCTACTATTAATCCAGATTCAGGAACAATACCTTTTATTGCTGAAAAGATAACTTTTCTGTTAAGCGATGTTGTTAGTTTTTCTAATTCTTCATTTAAGAATGCAGAAGGAATTGCAAAAATCAAATAGTCAGCATAATTGACCATTTCGTTAATATCATTACTTAAAATCAACTGCTCTGTATTAAACTCAACCGAACTTATATACTTGGGATTGTGCTGATTTAGCTTAATATGTTCTAAAATAGCTGTACTACGCATATACCAGCCTATTTCATCTACATTTTCGCTTAATATTTTTACAATGGCCGTTGCCCAACTACCACCACCAAACACAGCTATTTTGGGATTGTTTTCCATAGAAATCAAAAGTAGCAATTTTAATAGAAACGTACTAATATCATTAGTCTCTATTTTTTTGTAGATTTGGTAAAAATTAACCTTATAAATACCTAATCATGTCAGAGGAAAACAAAAATTTAGAAGACAAAGCTAAAGATGCATTTGACGATGCAAAAGATGCTACAAAAGATGCTGCTGATAATGCAAGCGAAAAAGCGTCAGAATTAAAAGATGATGCTAAAAAAGTGTTTGATGACGCTAAAGAAACCGTTAAAGATGTTGCCGACAAAGCTGGCGAAAAGGCATCTGAACTAAAAGAAGATGCTAAAGAAGCATTTGATGATGCCAAAGAAACTGTTAAAGATGTTGCAGATAAAGCCGGCGAAAAAGCTTCTGAGCTAAAAGAAGATGCACAAGAATTTTACGCAGATGCAAAACAAGAGGCTAAAGAATTTGCCGATGACGCTAAAGAAGTTTTACAAGATGCAAAAACTATTGCTATTGTTGCCCACCTCACATTAATTGGTTGGATTATAGCTTTTGTAATGAACGGTAATAAAAAGACTGAATTTGGCTCGTTTTATATTAGACAAACATTAGGTATTTTTCTTTTATCGTTTTTAAGCCTTATTCCTTTCTTAGGTTTTATTGTTGCTCTATTTTGCTTTGTATTATGGGTGATGAGCTTAGTTGGAGCTCTAGGCGGTAAAACAAAACCAGTTTTTGCGTTAGGAGATCAATTTCAGGATTGGTTCAAATCTATATAAAAATTATCTCTAAAATAAAAAAAGGTTGGGGGGGCACCAACCTTTTTATTTATTTTCACTTTCGGAAAGTTTTCTTTCCAACTCAGCCTGAAACTCTTCCATAACAGGTTTAACTGTGCTTTCGGGCAGGTCGGCAATTCTAATGTACATTAAGCCATCAACGGCATTATTAAATTTCGGATCTACATTAAAGGCAACCAATCTGGCATTTTGTTTTACGTATTTTTTTAACAGAACGGGCAATCGTAATGCACCCGGCTCAAGCTCATCAATAATTTTATCGAATTTTTGCATATCCGATTTACTTTCGTCAAAAACAAAATCCTTGTCCACATCGTTCAACTTCACCTTGTATTCTTTTTTAGGATGGATATATTGTGCCAAATATGGATCGTAATAATTGGATTTCATAAATTCGATCATCAACGATTTGGAAAAATTTGAAAACTGGTTGCTAATACTAACACCACCAATTAAATATTTATGGTCCGGATAGCGTAGGGTTACGTGCACTATCCCTTTCCACAACAAGAACAACGGCATCGGTTTTTGCTGATATGCTTTAATGATAAACGCCCTGCCCATTTCAATGGATTTTTCCATCATATTGAAAAGCTCCGCTTCCATTCGGAATAACGTACTGATATAAAAACCTTTTATACCGTGTTTTTTATAGATTTCTCTACCAAACCCCATACGGTAAGCACCGACCACAATTTGTGCTTTATTATCCCACAAAAACATATGTTGGTAATATTTATCGTAAACATCCAGATCTATGGCATTGTTCGTGCCTTCTCCCACTTCTCGGAAAGTAATTTCTCGAAGTCGGCCTATTTCTCTTAAAATATTGGGAATTTTGTCACTCTCGGCCAAAAAAACCTCGTAGTTTTTGCTTTCCAGCAAACGTTCGTCGCCTTTTCGTAACGCTTCTATTTCTTTATTGATTTTTTCTATAGAAACCGCAGGAATTACTTCTTTTGGCTGTTTAGGTATTTTCAGCGATGGAGTTTTTATCAAACGTGTATTTACTTCAAACGGATTGGCTAGCATATACGTTTTCTTTCGTATAAACTGATGAAAATCATCAATATTTTCATGTTCTTTTTGGTCTTTTATCGATATGGGTTTACCTATTCGAACCTTAATGGTTCTACTTTTTTGAGTTAAAAGTTCCGATGGTAACTTTGCCGTTCTAAGTGTGTCATTTATTTTAGAAAGAAAATAAAACAAACGGCTATTTTTGGCATGAAAGTATATGGGGATGATTGGTACGTTTGCCTTATGAATTAATTTTATAGCACCTTCTTCCCAAGGTTTATCTACAATTAATTTACCATCTTTATATGTAGAGACTTCACCCGCTGGAAAAATACCTAGTGGGTAACCATCTCTCAAATGCTGTAACGCATTTTTTATACCTGTAACACTAGATTTTGCATCCTTTCTATCCTCAAACGGATTGACCGGCATTACATATGGCTTTAATGGTTCTATTCTATGCAGTAAAAAATTGGCAATAATTTTATAATCTGGTCTTTTTTCGACTAAAAGCTTGAGTAATAAAATACCATCAATACCACCCAATGGGTGATTGGAAACACTAATAAAAGCCCCTTCTTTAGGTATGCGTTTGAGATCTTCTTCTGGTATTTCAAATTTAATCTGTACCTCATCTAAAATTGCATTTAAAAAATCAACATCATGTTTATTCTTGTGCTTTTTATAAATTCTGTTGAGTTTAGAAATACGTAGTACTTTTAACAAAATCCAACCCATAAAAGTACCTACAAAGCCATATTTGTCTAAGTGTACTACTTTAGCAATTTCTTTAGAGGATACTAATTCCATGATGGATTTTTGACAGCTTTCAAAGATAGTTAATTTATTGAACTACCATTTGCACAGTTTCTTGAGTTGACTGTTTTAACAATACTTTATTATTTTGCTCAATTTTAACAATTGCATTATCATTAAAATGTCTAATGGTATATAAAGAAACATTTTTAAAATAATCTACTTTGTAGTTATGACAAAGTTCTTCTAAGAGATATTGAATCAAATTATATTTATCTTCCATACAAATTGAAAAACTAATGGCAGAATTTTGAATCAAGTTTACCTTCATTTTGTATTGATGAAAGAAACCGAATATTTCACTAATATTCTGCTCAACAACAAATGAGAAATCCAATGAAGAAATTGATAAAAATAGTTGATTTTTCTTAACAATAAAACATGGTATCTCAGGCACAATTTGCTTTGCCCTACCTACAATCGTACCATTCTTTTTGGGGTTTACAAATGACTTTACAAATAAAGGAATTTCTTTTTTTTGTAAAGGCTGTAAGGTTTTAGGATGAATTACCGAAGCTCCATAAAAAGCCAATTCTATTGCTTCTTCATAAGATATTTGTTCAAGTAATTGTGTTTTCTTAAAATAACGTGGGTCAGCATTTAAAACACCTTCAACATCTTTCCAAATAATTAAGCTTTCAGCATTTAAACAATACGCAAAAATTCCGGCCGAATAATCTGAACCTTCTCTACCCAATGTAGTAGTATTGCCCTGGTTGTCTTGTGAAATAAATCCTTGGGTAATATATAATTCATTAGGATTAATGTTTTGAGTAATTGCTTGTTCTGTAAGCTTCCAATCCACTTTAGCATCTCTGTAATCATTATTCGTTTTTATGTAATTCCTAACATCAATCCAAGTATTTTCAATGTCAGATTCATTTAAATAATGACTCACAATTTTTGTAGAAATTAGTTCGGCAATACTTACAATTTGGTCGTATACAAAATTATAGTCTGTTGATTTATTTTGAATCATAAATCCTGATAGACCTATAAATAATTTTTCTATTTCAGAGAAAATAGGATGACTTTTACTTTCGAATAATTTATTTATTATAGTGTAATGATAGTCTCTTGCTTCTTTAATAAATAGAGGCAATTCTTCTTTTTTATAAAAATAGGCACTAGCTATTTTTTCAAAAGCATTAGTCATTTTACCCATTGCAGAAACTACAATAAGCACATTATTATAACCAACTTTTTGCAATACTTGTACTACATTTTTAACACCTTCGGCATCTTTAACCGAAGCTCCTCCAAATTTAAATATCTTCATGTATTAAAAGTATATACTATTTTGATAAATATTGCTCAATTTTTTTTCGAGGCATTTGGCAGATATTCCATTCTTCATAAACGGCTGCCCCAGTACTTTTATAGAAATTAACTGCAGGTGTGTTCCAATCTAACACTACCCATTCTACCCTGTTTATATTATTTTCCAAAGCAAAATTTAATACTTTGTCATATAAAGCCTTACCAATTCCTTTTTGTCTGTGTTGTTGCGTTACTATTAAATCTTCGAGGTGTAACGAGGAGCCTTCCCAGGTTGAAAACCTGTGATAAAAAAGTGCCATTCCAACTATAGAATTATCCATTTCAGCTAGGTAGATATAAAAAGCTGGATGTTCTCTAAATCCATTTTCAATCAGGTCGTCTACAGAAATTTTAACAGCGTCGGGTTCTTTTTCAAAAACTGCCAGTTCTGTAATTAGCTTAAGTACCGATTCCATATCCTCAGGTTCAGCTTCTCTAATTTTAAAACTCATAATTTGATAATCTTTCTACAAATTTAACGTTATTTGCATATAAGTTCTGACCAAATCAATTAAAATGCAAAAACACAGCACTCTCGGCGAGTTTATCATTGAAAACCAAAAACAGTTTAAATATTCTTCTGGCGAATTGTCGCGATTGATAAATTCGCTCCGGTTAGCAGCCAAGGTGGTAAACCACGAAGTAAACAAAGCGGGTCTGGTAGATATTTTAGGGGCTGCTGGAGAAACCAATATTCAAGGTGAAGACCAACAAAAATTAGATGTGTATGCCAACACTATTTTCATGGAAACTCTCACTAATAGAGAGATTGTTTGTGGCATAGCTAGTGAAGAGGAAGATGATTTTGTAACTATTTCCGGTAATAACAAAGCTAATGATAATAAATACGTTGTGCTAATTGACCCTCTTGATGGGTCGTCAAATGTAGATGTAAATGTTTCAGTAGGTACAATTTTTTCTATTTACCGAAGAGTTACCAAATCTGGTACACCAGTACAATTAGAAGATTTTTTACAAAAAGGCAATAAACAAGTAGCAGCTGGATACATTGTTTATGGTACCTCAACCATGTTGGTTTTTACTACAGGACATGGTGTTAACGGATTTACATTAAATCCTGCGATTGGTACTTTTTATTTATCTCATCCGGATATGACTTTTCCCGAAGATGGAAACATTTATTCAATTAATGAAGGTAATTATGTTCATTTTCCGCAAGGTGTAAAAGATTATTTGAAATATTGCCAAATGGAAGAAGGAGATAGACCCTATACTTCGCGTTATATAGGTTCTTTAGTGTCTGATTTTCACAGAAATATGATTAAAGGCGGTATTTATATCTATCCGACAAGCTCTAAATCGCCAAAAGGAAAGCTACGTTTGTTATACGAATGTAACCCAATGGCCTTTTTAGCTGAACAAGCTGATGGCAATGCTAGTGATGGATATATGCGAATTATGGATATTAAACCCACAGAATTACACCAGCGTGTGCCTTTTTTCTGTGGTAGTAAAAACATGGTTGATATGGCGGAAAAATTTATGAAAAACTATCCCGGTGATGCCAATTATTGATAATTACATTATTCTTGTAAGCTGAAAATACTTTTGGTAACTTTCTGGTATAGTTTCTAAACTAAGTAAAGACCCTTCTTTTACAGGTGGGTAAATCTCATCATAAGTAAGTACATTGTACATTCCTACACGTTTATTGATGTGTTTTCTTCGTAAATCATAAGGACCATCTAATCCAGCGGCAGCAATTAATTCTAAAAAACTATGAATTGTGGTTTCATGATAATTAAATGCCCTAACGGCCTTATCATCTACAACCAAGCCTTTTACTAATGATTTATTTTGCGTAGCAACACCTACTGGACATGTATTATTATTACATTGTAACGCTTGAATGCAGCCAATTGAGAGCATCATAGCCCTTGCACTATTACATCCATCAGCTCCTAATGCAATGGCTCTTGCAATATGAAAACCAGTAATAATCTTACCTGCAACAATTACTTTGATGTCCTTCCTCAGACCAAACCCTCTTAAGGTATCATCAACAAAAACCAGCCCTTCGCGTAAAGGCATTCCAATGGAGTTTGCAAACTCCACAGGTGCCGCACCAGTACCTCCTTCACCTCCATCAACAGTAATAAAATCAGGTTTAATTCCTGTACAGATCATGGCTTCGCAAAAATCCATAAATTCTTGTTTTCTACCAATGCAAAGTTTAAATCCAATGGGTTTGCCGTCAGATAGTTCACGTACTTTTTTAATAAAGTGCATAAACTCTATTGGGTTAGAAAACGCTGAATGTGCAGGAGGAGAATGAACTGCTACATGGGGTTTTACATGTCTTATTTTAGCAATTTCTTCTGTATTTTTTGAAGCTGGTAAAATACCTCCGTGTCCCGGTTTTGCCCCTTGAGATAATTTTATTTCTATCATTTTTACTTGAGGCTTTAATGCTCCTTCTCTAAAGGATTGTTCATTAAAAGTTCCATCTTCGTTTCTACAACCAAAATATCCAGTTCCAATTTGCCAAATTAAATCACCTCCGTATTTTAAATGGTAAGGGCTTAAGCCACCTTCCCCAGTATTATGTGCAAAATTTCCCATTTTAGCTCCCTTGTTCAACGCCATAACCGCATTCTTACTTAAAGAACCAAAACTCATTGCCGAAATATTCAATAGACTAGAAGAATAAGGTTGTTTACAATCTGCACCACCAATTAGCAATCTAGGGAATTTGCCAATTTCTTTAGGGTTCTGTTTGGCATACATAGAATGATCCATCCATTCGTAACCCGAGTGATATAAATTCATTTGTGTACCAAAGGGTTCTGTATCATTTACTTTTTTAGCTCGTCTGTATATTAAAGATCTTAAGATTCTGTTTAAAGGTCTGCCCTCAGTATCTGTTTCCACAAAATATTGCATTATTTCAGGTCTAATAGACTCTAACACATATCTGAATCTGCCAATTAAGGGGAAATTTCTTCTTATAGTATGATGCTTTTGAAGCATATCAAACACACCCATTAAAATTAACGGGGCAATAAGGACAAAACCCCATAAAATTGGAGGCCATAAAAAAGAGAGGCTTACAATAGCAATTACCACTACTATACTTATTAATATAAAGAGTTCACGAGCTTTCATAAAAATGTTGATTTTACAATAGAACAAGAAACAATATTAATTTATATTTACCAAAAAATTTGACCAATGGGAGTTATAAAAATTAGAAATATTAGACTTTATGCCTATCATGGATGCCTAGATGAAGAAGGGAAAATCGGTTCTGAATACCGTGTTGATCTGACTGTAAAAACTGACCTCACAAAATCTGCTAAAACCGATAATTTGGCTGACACCGTTGATTATGTTCATCTTAATAAAATTGTTAAACAAGAAATGGTAGTCAGAACTAAATTGTTAGAAACAGTTGCCGATAAAATTTTAATGAAAATTATTAAGGAGATTCCTATTGTTAAAAAAGCTACTGTAGAAGTCTCAAAACTCAATCCGCCAATAGGTGGAAACGTAGCCTCTGTAACCATTAAAATGTCAAGGAAAAAATAACGATTATTTTGTAGTATAGCCATTAATTTGTTTAAATTTGCAAACTCTTACAAACAATAAGGCGTTGTGGCCGAGTGGCTAGGCTGGGCTCTGCAAAAGCTCCTACAGCGGTTCGAATCCGCTCAACGCCTCTTTTCTCTTTAAACATTATACTTTTCTAAAATTTAAATGCAAAAGCTTAGCAACTAATAGCTTATTCTAACCCAAACTTTTCTATTTTATTTAACATTTATTTGGCATATTTTAAGGATATTTGTAGCCTTTTAACAAAAAAATGAAGGTTTACCCTATTCAGACTGGAAATTTTAAGCTAGATGGAGGAGCCATGTTTGGTGTTGTGCCAAAAACGTTATGGCAAAAAACAAATCCTGCCGATGCGAACAATCTGATTGAAATGTGTATGCGAAGTTTGTTAATTGAAGACGGAGACAGATTGATATTAATTGATACTGGTTTGGGCAACAAACAATCCGATAAGTTCTTTGGTTACTATCACTTATATGGAGATGCTACATTAGAAACTTCTTTAACAAAACTAGGCTTTCACAAAAATGATATTACGGATGTGTTTTTAACACATTTACATTTTGATCATTGTGGCGGAAGCATCCAATTTAACAAAGACAAGACAGGCTATGAACCCGCTTTTAAAAATGCTAAATTTTGGTCCAATAAAAACCATTGGCAATGGGCAACAGAACCTAATGCCAGGGAAAAAGCTTCCTTTTTAAAAGAAAACATCAATCCCATACAAGAAAGTGGGCAATTGGAGTTTATAAGTCTATCAGAGAATCCTTATATCAAAAACTCTGAATTAAATTTTGGCATTTTATTTGCAGATGGTCATACCGAAAAACAAATGATTCCACACATCAATTACAAAGGGCAAACCTTGGTTTTTATGGCAGATTTATTGCCTACAGTTGGGCATATTCCTCTGCCTTATGTTATGGGTTATGACACCAGACCTTTATTAACATTAGATGAAAAGCAAGCATTTTTAAAAATTGCGGCTGACAACAATTTTATGCTTTTTTTGGAGCATGACGCTCATAACGAAATTTGTACGGTAAAACATACAGAAAAAGGAGTGAGACTAAATAAAACATATACTTTTAATGAAATTTTTAATTAATTTATTGACTATGAGAATTTTAAAGACATTTTCTTTTATTGCCATTACTGCAATATTAATAACTAGTTGTGGTTCTACCCAAACTACAACAACAACTTCAAACGAAGAAGTAATTGAAGTAGCGGTTTCCACAACAACTGACACAGTAATACCAAAACTTGGTAAAATGACGGAAGCTGAAATACAAGCTTGGCCGCATATGGATATTTTTACTGATTCTATTCCTGGACTTAGTTTGGATAAAGCCTATGATTTTTTAAAAAATAAGCAAGGTAAAACTGTAATTGTCGGTGTAATTGACTCTGGAATTGATATTGAGCACGAAGATTTAGATGATGTTGCTTGGGTAAATGAAGATGAAGTTGCTGGCAACGAAAAAGATGATGATAATAATGGCTATGTTGATGATATTAATGGTTGGAATTTCTTAGGTGGAGAAAAAGGCACAACAAACCCCGAACAATTGGAAATGACCAGAATGGTAAAAAAATGGATGCCAAAATTTGATGGAAAGTCGGCCGAAGACATTACTGAATCCGATAAAGCCGATTTTAAATTGTTTACTAAACTAAAGAAAATTATTGACGACAAAAACAAAAGTGCTGAAGCTCAGGTAAACCAATATAAAGCTATAAAAGAATTAATTGTCAAAGCCAATGATACTCTCAAAACCACTCTTAAAGACAAAGAGATGAATTTGGACAACCTAAATGCAATTAATTTTGATGATCAGATGCTTAATCAAGGTAGAATGACTATAATGAGAATTATTAGTTCAGGCGACTCAGTTGATGGTGCTTTTAAGCAATTGAACGAGATTATAAACCATTACAGCAACCAGTTAAATTCTCAATATAAAATAGATTTTAACGGTAGAGTTGCTGGAGACGATCCTTATGACATAACTGATACCAATTATGGAAACCCATATGTTATCGGATCTAAAGACGGCGAAATGCACGGAACACATGTTGCAGGTATTATTGCCGCTGAACGCAATAATGGTGTTGGCATGAACGGTGTTGCCCATAACGTTAAAATTATGTCACTAAGAGCCGTACCTGATGGAGATGAATATGATAAAGATGTAGCATTAGCAATACGTTATGCAGTTGATAACGGAGCAAAAGTAGTAAATATGAGTTTTGGCAAAAGCTATTCGCCTAATGCAGAATGGGTTTATGATGCTATTAAATATGCTGAAGAAAAAGATGTTTTATTGGTACATGCAGCTGGTAACGACGGTAGCGATATTGATACTGCCGAAAATTTTCCTAATGATTCAAAAGACAAAGTTATGGAGTTTGCCGATAATGTAATTACAGTAGGTGCCATGACACGTCATTTTGATGATAGGTTAGTAGCCTCTTTTTCAAATTACGGCAAAAAGAATGTTGATGTTTTTGCACCAGGACTAGAGATTTACTCTACGGTTCCTAAGGATAAATACGAATCTATTCAAGGTACTTCAATGGCTGCTCCTGAAGTTGCTGGTATTGCGGCATTAGTTCGTTCGTATTACCCAAATTTAACTGCTGGTCAAGTTAAAAAAATAATAATGGATTCTGGAATTGAATTCAAAAACCCAGTTGTTAGGCCTGGAAGTGAATCTAATAAAGTTATGTTTGAGAACCTATCGGTATCTGGCAAAATAGTAAATGCGTACAATGCATTGGTTATGGCTGAAAAAATGTCTGATTAAATTATAAAACAAAATATTAACATTACTCTAAAGGGAGAAGCTAATGATATCTTTCATTAGCTTCTCCTTTTTTTTGGTATCAAACTTGTTATTAGTATATTGCATCTTTTAAAAAAATACTTAACAATGAAAAAAATTACCTCTTTTTTAGTTTTACTTATAGCATTTTCCGTTACCGCTCAAAACACTAGTTACTGGCAACAACATGTTGATTACACCATGGATATTGATATGAACGTAGAAAATTATCAATATGACGGAACTCAAAAACTAATATATACCAACAATAGTCCCGATACTTTAAACGAGGTTTTTTATCACCTACAATTTAACGCCTTTCAACCAGGCAGCGACATGGATGTGAGGTTACAAAATATTAAAGATCCAGACCGCAGAATGATTAATAATATTGGAACAAAAGAAGCTCCAATTTATGAAAGTAGAATTGCAAAATTAAAACCCAATGAAATTGGTTTTATTAAGGTCAATTCTTTAAAGCAAGATGACGTTGACGTAAAACATGAAGTAATCGGTACTATTTTAAAAGTAACCTTGAACACTCCAATAGTCCCCGGAGCAAAAACTGTCTTTGATATGAAATTTAAAGGTCAAGTACCCTTACAAATTAGACGTTCTGGTAGAAATAGTAGAGAAGGAATAGCGTTATCAATGACGCAATGGTATCCAAAATTAGCTGAATATGATTTTGAAGGATGGCAAGCAAATCAGTACATTGCAAGAGAATTTCATGGTGTTTGGGGTAATTTTGATGTGAAAATTACTATTGACAAAAACTATACCATTGGCGGTACTGGTTATTTACAAAACCCAGATGAAATTGGTCATGGTTATTCAGATACTCCAGTAAAACATAAAAAGAAAGTAAAAAAATTGACATGGCATTTTAAAGCACCAAACGTTCATGATTTTACTTGGGCTGCAGACCCAGATTATATTCATGATAAAATTAAAGGTGAAAATGACATAACCTTACATTTTTTCTATAAGAATGATAAAGAAATAATTGAGAATTGGAAAAAACTACAACCCAAAACAGCGGGGTTATTATCTTATTTCAATAAACATATTGGGCAATATCCTTATAAGCAATATTCTGTTATACAAGGTGGAGATGGTGGTATGGAATATGCAATGTGTACCTTAATTACTGGTGGCCGTAATTTTGGTTCTTTAGTAGGAGTTACAGCACATGAGTTTGCACATAGTTGGTTTCAATTCTTACTAGCTACCAACGAGTTTAAACATGAATGGATGGATGAAGGATTCACTTCTTATATTTCTAGTCGTGCGATGAATGAAGTATTAAATCAGAATAAAGAAAATCCAAATGCAGGTTCTTACAGAGGGTACTTAAGATTGGCTAAATCTGGTGCGGAAGAACCACTAACCACTTATGCAGATCATTATACTTTTAATTTTGCTTATAGTGCCTCGGCATATAGCAAAGGTGCTGTATTTTTAGCACAACTAGGTTATGTTATTGGAGAAGAAAATCTCAAAAAAACGATTAAAAAATACTATGAAGATTTCAAATTCAAACACCCTGTTCCCAATGACATTAAGCGAACTGCTGAAAAAATATCGGGCTTGCAACTAGATTGGTATTTGAACTATTTTGCTCAGACCACGGCAACCATAGATTATGCCATTGATAATGTAACTACAAACCAAATCACGTTAAAAAGGATTGGCAAAATGCCTATGCCCATTGATTTAAAGATTACCTATAAAGATGGCTCTCAAGAAAATCTGTACATCCCCTTGCGTATGATGTACGGTAGCAAACCGACTTCAGCAACACATTTGGACGCTTGGTCTTGGGTTGCTCCAACTTATACTTTTACCGCTAAAAAAGATGTTAAATCTGTGGAGATAGACCCATTACAACTTATGGCGGATATTGACAATACCAATAATAGTTTTGGTGTAAAAAAAGAATAATACTCTACTCATATATTTTTATTAAACCTATCCTATTTTAAAATGGGATAGGTTTTGTTTTTACACCCCAATTTTAAGGGGTTTAAATTTGACTTATTTCCGTCTAAAAAAGTACAGCTTTGTTAAGCATCTTTGTATCAAAATAATCAGTTATCAAATTAAAACTAAAATTATGAAAACAATGAAACAAATCTTATTTATCGCTGTATGCACTATTTCCTTAATGAGTTGCAAGAGAGAAATACCTTCAGATTTTGATTACGGAAAAGTTGAAAAGAATAAATATACCAATGAATTTTTTGGTCTTACTTTGGAAATTCCGGAAGGTTGGTTTATTCAAGATGACGAAACCCAAAAACAACTGACCAAAGAAGGTGCCAAAGCCCTTGGTGGAGATGAATTGGCAAAAACCATAAAAGCCGCTGAAATTACTACGGCCAATTTATTAATGGTCTCGCAGTTTGATATTGCTAATCATACCGACCCGAACGTTTTAAACGCTAACTTTACTTTGGTTGTGGAAAATTTGGGCATTGCCTCTTTTTCCGTTAACGACGGAAACGGCTATTTAGAAGCCAGTAAAAAACAATTTACCAAAAACAACGTGCCCATAAAAATTAAAGGCGATACCAAAACCATGGATATTGATGGTAAAACTTTTCACTATTTTGATGCGGTAATGACCATGCAAGGTGCAGCAATAAACCAACGCTATATGGCAACGGTAATTAACGATTTTGCCTTGCTTTATGTTGCTACTTATGGTACTGAAGACCAGCTTGAAAAACTAATGGATGTTTTAAATACTGCTAACTTTAAATGATTCTATTAACATTCACCATAAAAAATCTGTCCCGAATACTCAGGACGGATTTTTTGTTTCTTATAATTCTGAAAGGATGCTGAAACGATCTCGATAACTATCGGGACAGCATGATGTCTTGGTATTACTTCAACTTCTTCTTAACAGCTACTTCTTGATAAGCTTCAATAACATCTAATTCTTTAATGTCATTAAAGTTTTTGATTTGCATACCACAATCGTAACCTTTGGCCACTTCTTTGGCATCATCCTTAAATCGTTTTAAGGAGGCGAGTTCGCCATCAAAAATAACAACACTATCTCTAATAACCCTAATTTTAGAGTTTCTGAATATTTTACCATCGGTAACCATACACCCAGCAATGGTACCCACTTTAGAAATTTTATACGTTTCTCTTATCTCAGCAGTACCTGTTACTTCCTCAATCATATCAGGAGAAAGCATACCTTCCATGGCATCTTTAATCTCGTCTATTACTTTATAAATAATAGAATAGTTTCTGATGTCGATTTCTTCTTTATCAGCTAACTGACGTGCGTTTCCTGAAGGCCTAACATTAAATCCGATAACAATGGCATCAGAAGCCGAGGCTAACAATACGTCAGATTCTGTTATGGCACCAACACCTTTGTGTATAATGTTCACTTGAATTTCTTCAGTTGACAATTTCTGTAACGAATCCGTTAAAGCTTCTACCGAACCATCCACATCACCCTTAAGAATAATGTTTAGCTCTTTAAAGTCACCCAAGGCAATTCTACGTCCAATTTCATCTAATGTAATATGACGTTGTGTTCTAACAGATTGCTCACGTTGCAATTGGTCTCTTTTAGCAGCAATTTGCTTAGCTTCACGTTCGTCATCAAATACCCTAAACTTATCCCCTGCTTGTGGTGCACCATCCAATCCTAAAATAGAAACTGGAGTTGATGGACCCGCCTTTTTAACATCTTTGCCACGTTCATCATGCATTGCTTTTACCTTACCGCTATGCTTTCCTGCTAAGATGTAGTCGCCAATTTTTAAAGTACCCGCTTCAACTAAGATAGTTGAAACATAGCCTTTACCTTTATCCAATAAAGCTTCAACAACGGTACCAATGGCATTTTTATTTGGATTAGCTTTAAGCTCTAACAATTCCGCTTCGAGCATTACTTTTTCCAATAAATCATCTACACCTGTACCTACTTTTGCAGAAATATCATGAGATTGTACTTTACCGCCCCAATCTTCAACCAAGATATTCATTTGTGCCAATTCCTCTTTTACTTTATCAGGATTAGCATCTGGTTTATCAATTTTATTAATTGCAAACACTAATGGAACGCCAGCTGCTTGAGCATGACTTATCGCCTCTTTTGTTTGCGGCATAATGGAATCGTCAGCTGCAATTACAATAATTACAATGTCTGTAACTTGGGCACCACGTGCACGCATGGCCGTAAAGGCTTCGTGACCTGGAGTATCTAAAAAGGTTATTTTTTGTTTGTTTGGCAAGGTTACACCATAAGCACCAATATGCTGGGTTATACCACCAGATTCACCTCCAATAACGTTGGCATTTCTAATATAATCTAATAATGAAGTTTTACCATGATCTACATGACCCATCACTGTAACTATCGGAGCTCTAGGCTCTAAATCTTCAGGTTTGTCTTCTACTTCTTCTACTGCCTCTTCTACCTCAGCACTTACAAATTCTACTTGATAGCCAAACTCTTCAGCTACAATAGTAAGGGTTTCAGCGTCTAGACGTTGGTTCATAGTTACCATCATTCCCAAAGACATACATGCAGAGATAATTTCTGTTACCGAAACGCTCATCATTGTTGCCAATTCACTAGCAGTTACAAACTCAGTAACTTTAATTGTTTTACTTTCAGCAGCTGCAATTTCTTGATCTATTTCCGTTTGTTGACGATGTTGGTCTCGCTTTTCTCTTCGGTATTTAGCACCTTTTCCTTTTTTAGATTTACCTTGAAGCTTTTCTAAGGTTTCTCTAATTTGCTTTTGTACTTCTTCTTCTGAAGGCTCTTCTTTGGTTACATTTTTCCTACCTCTTCCTTTTCCTCCAGATTTAAATCCGCCACCGGATTTATAACCTCCGCTACCAACAGGTTTGTTTATTCTTTTACGCTTTCTTTTGCTTGAATCTCCAGTAGGTTTTTTATCAGGAGCTTCTTTTTTATCAGTTTTCTTTTTGGGCTTTTCGAACTTTTTTAAATCTATCTTTTCTCCAACTTGCTTAGGTCCGGATAATTTTTGATATTTAGTTTCTATTTTTTCTGGCTCTTCTTCTATTGCTTCAACTTCTTTAGTCTTTTTTTCTGGTTTTGTTTCTTCTTCTTTCTTTGAAGTTTTTTCCTTCTTGTCCAAGTCTATTTTTCCGACCTGTTTGAGACCTGAAAGTTTTTCTCTTTTAATTACATCGGGCTCAGCCTTTTTGGCTGTTTCTTTATCGGCATTGGGCTTTTCAGATTCTGTACTTTCTTTAGTAGCTTTTTTACCGTCAAGATCTATTTTGCCAACTGTTTTAATCCCTGATATTTTTTCAGATTCAGTTTTGAAAATCTCTTTTTTAGCCTCTTGTCGCAAACGTTTTTTCTCTTGCTCTTCTTCTTGGGCAATACGCAATGCTTCTTTCTCCTTACGTTTTTCTTCGCCAACTTCTTTGGAAGCTACTTTTTTACTTTTATCGGTTTGAAATTCGTCCAAGAGCACTTCATAAACCTCACCAGAAATTTTAGTTGTAGGTCTTGCTTCTACCTCAAAGCCTTTGCTTGCAAGATGTTCTACAGCTCTATCCAATGAGATGTTCAATTCTCTTAAAACTTTATTAAGCCTCAATGTTTTACTTTCAGCCATACAATTATTTAGATTACTACTTTACTTTTATTTGTTAAACCAATTACAAGATTAATCTTCAAACTCTTCTCTTAATATTTTTTGAACATCAATTATAGTTTCTTCCTCTAAATCAGTTCTCTTTACCAAATCGTTAACCTCTAAATCTAATACACTTCTAGCTGTGTCTAAACCAATATTTTTAAATTCAGCTATTACCCATGCTTCTATTTCATCAGAAAACTCTGTCAACTCTACATCTTCATCTGCAATTCCTTCACGCTGTACATCAAGCTCATAACCAGTCAATTGACTTGCTAAACGGATATTTACTCCACCTTTACCAATTGCTTTAGAAACCTGATCTGGCATTAAAAACACATCTACTCTTGGTTTTTCTCCTTCGGCAGCTTCTTTAATATCCATTGAGGTTACTTTGGCAGGACTTAATGCTCTTGCTATAAATATTTGATCGTTTTTTGTATAATTAATAACATCAATATTTTCATTACCCAGTTCACGTACAATACCGTGAATACGAGATCCTTTCATACCTACACATGCTCCAACAGGGTCTATTCTATCATCATAAGAATCAACGGCCACCTTTGCTTTCTCTCCTGGTATTCTAGCAACACGCTCAATAGTAATTAAACCATCAAAAACCTCGGGAATTTCTTGCTCAAATAACTTTACTAAAAATTCAGGTGCCGTTCTTGACATTAAAATAGTTGGCTTATTACCACGTAATTCAACCGATTTTATAATACCACGTACAGATTCGCCTTTTCTAAAATAGTCAGATCTAATCTGTTCGCTTTTTGGTAATACAATCTCATTACCTTCATCATCCAATAAAATTACGGCATTGTGCCTAATATGATGAACTTCGGCACTGTAAATTTCGCCTTCTAAATCTTTAAATTGCTTAAAGATATTAGTATTATCATGCTCATGAATTTTAGAAATTAGATTTTGACGCAATGCCAAAATTGCTCTTCTTCCTAAATCCTCTAACTTTACTTCTTCTGACACATCTTCACCAACTTCAAAGTCAGGCTCTATTTTTTGAGCATCGGATAATGATATTTCTTCATTAGGTTCTTCCACCTCGCCATCGTTTACCACAACTCTATTTCTCCATATCTCTAAATCTCCTTTATCGGGATTTATAATAATATCAAAATTATCATCAGAACCGTACTTCCTTTTTAAGGCAGCTCTGAATACATCCTCCAGTATCGCCATAAGCGTTACTCTATCAATACTTTTATCATCTTTAAACTCAGAAAAAGACTCTATTAACGCGATGTTTTCCATTCTCTTTCAATTAAAATTTTAATTTCACTTTTGCTTGTTTTATACTATCAAATTGTAAATCTGCTGTTTTAACAACAGTTATTTTTCCTTTACCAACTGGTTTTGGCTCCCTAACTTTCCATTCTAGAACAATTCCTTTGTCATTTACCTCTAAAAGTTTCCCTTCAAATGTATCGGTTTCTGTTTTAACCTTTAAAGTTTTACCTAAATTTTTATTGAACTGTCTATTGTTAACTATTGGTTCTGACAGTCCTGGTGAAGATACTTCTAAAGAAAAATCAGTAGTTTCCCTATCTAAGTTATGTTCCACATTTCGACTAATTCTTATACATTCTTTTATCGAAACACCTTCATCTCCATCAACAATGACATTTATTCTGTTATCTGGTGAGATTTTTAAATCAATCAAAAACAGTTTAGGATTTTCTTGAATAGCTTCTTCAACTAACTTCTTAACTTGCTCTCTCACTTTTTTTATATAAAAAGAGGGGACTTTTCGTCCCCTCCATTTCTAAATACCTTTGTTTTCGTGTGCAAATATATAAATTCTATTTTAGAATGACAAGAATCATTGTTTTTTATCGTTATAAAGTTATATCTTTAAGCTAAACAAATTTTAAAACCCAAAATCATGAAAAAAATACTCGTTCCCATCGACTTTTCGGATGAAGCAAAATATGCCTGCAAAGTAGCAGCTTCAATAGCTAAACAAACAGGAAGTGAAATTATTTTACTACATATGCTTGACATACCTACAGATGCCATTGACCCTCTTGAATCAGACATTACCAGAGGTGGTGCTCAAACTATCCTTTTTATGAAAGGCATTCACAAGCGTTTTGAAAAATTAAAAAAACAGCCTTTTTTTGAAGGTGTTAAATTAAACGAAACTGTGAAGTTCCATAAAGCTTTTGAGGGCGTTATCGAAGAAAGTAAAAAAAATGATGTTGATTTAATTGTAATGGGCTCTCAAGGTGCAACTGGACTAAAAGAAATGCTAGTAGGATCCAACACAGAAAAGGTAGTAAGACAGTCGCATATCCCCGTTTTGGTTATTAAGCAAGATATTGAAAATTTTAAAGTAGATGATATTATTTTTGCATCTGAATTTAGCGAAACAAGCAAAACAACATTTCCAAAAGTAATAAAATTTGCCAATACGTTTAATGCCAAACTACACCTGCTTTTTATAAACACAGCACGCAATTTTGAACCTACTGAAGTTACAAACGCCAAGCTAAGCAAATTTGTAGGCGAATTTGATATAAAGAACTATACCTTAAACACTTACAATGATGTTAGTATTGAAGAGGGTATTTTAAATTACGGAAAAAAAATAAATGCTGATATCATTGCAATTAACACACATGGCAGAAGTGGTTTGGCACAATTATTTAACGAAAGTATAAGTAAAGAATTGGCAAATCATGCTTTACGGCCAGTTGTTACTTTTAAAATCTAAAAATTATTTTACAACTTTTATTAAGGCTCTTTTAAAAAGAGCCTTTTTTATGTAGAAAAATTTGATTATTTTAGGGGAATGATATAACTCTGTAAATCATCACTTATGAAAACAATACTCGTTCCTATCGACTTTTCTGACGAAGCAAAATATGCCTGTAAAGTAGCAGCCTCAATTGCTAAACAAACAGGTAGCGAAATTATTTTATTGCATATGTTAGATATACCATCTACCTCTGTTGACCCCATGGTCGATGGTAATTTAGGCGGTGGAGCACAAACCATATTTTATATGAAAACCATTCACAAAAAATTTGGAGAGTTTAAAGCTTTTCCCTTTTTTGATGGACTAAAGGTGATTGATTCTGTAATTTTCAAAAAAGCTTTTCAGGGTGTTATTGAAGAAAGTAGTAAAAATAATGTTGGACTAATTGTGATGGGTTCGCAAGGAGCGACCGGAATTAAAGAAATGTTGGTAGGTTCTAATACTGAAAAAGTAGTTAGGCAATCTGACATACCTGTATTGGTTATTAAACAAGATATTGATAATTTTGATATAAAAAACATGATTTTTGCATCAGATTTCGGCGAGGACAGCAAAAACAACTTCCATAAAGTAATTGATTTTGCAAAACTTTTCAATGCTAAAATTCACTTTCTATATATAAATACCATCCATAATTTTGAGCCTACAAGAGATTCAAAAGAAAAACTGAACAACTTCATCTCAGCTTTTAATCTTGATGATTATTCTGTAACTATTTATAACGATACCAGTATAGAAGAGGGCATTTTAAATTACGGAAAAGAAATAAACGCTGACGTAATTGCCATAAATACGCATGGCAGAAGTGGTTTATCTCAATTATTTAATGAAAGTATTAGTAAAGAACTGGCTAATCACGCTCTACGCCCAGTGGTAACATTTAAAATTTAGAATTCTTCAATCCAGAATACTTATACAATCTCCATCTTAAAATTAGTTAAGCGGCGATAAAATGCTCGTATTTTACTATTTTTGAGAAAATTATTAAGTCGGTACACCTTTTATGAATAATCATGTTACCCTAAAACAACTGGCCAAAGAGCTTAATTTATCTATTTCTACTGTTTCCAAAGCATTAAAAAATAGTTATGAAATTAATGAAAACACAATTGCTAGGGTAAAAGCATTGGCAAAAAAACACAACTACAGACCCAATAGAATGGCGTTGAGCTTAAAAAATAGCCAGACCAAAACTATTGGCGTAATTATTCCAAATATTTTGAATTATTTTTTCTCTAAGGTGCTGTTGGGTATTGAAGATGAAGCAAATAAAAATGGGTATCAGATTATTATCTGTCTTTCTAATAACAAATATCAAAAAGAATTGGAAAGCTTGGAACTCTTAAGTGATGGTAGTGTAGATGGGTTTATACTTTCTATTGCCAGAGAAACGCAGCGTGAAAAACACCACAATCACTTTAAGAAAATTATTGATGATGGCTATCCAATAGTAATGTTTGATCGTGTTTCAGAAAATGTAGCTTGTGATAAGGTAATTATTGATGATTTTGATGCCGCATTTAATGCGACAAACCACTTACTCAATCAAGGGCGAAAAAAAATTGTTTTAATAAGTACCGTAAGCAAATTAGGAATTGGAAAACTACGTGCTAATGGTTACAAAGAGTCGTTAAAAAAGTACTCTAACTATCAAAATGATGCCATTATTGTGCCTATTACAGACAAAACAAAATACGATAGTATAATCAACAAATTATTTAGCGAGCACAAAAATATAGATGGTGTTTTAACTACTAATAATGTTTCTGCGGTAACGGCATTAAAAATTGCTCAACAAAAAGGGCATCAGGTACCAAAGGACATTTCTATCATTGGCTTTTCTGATGATAAAATTTCTAGATTGTCACATCCAAAGTTAAGTACTATCGATCAGAACGCTTTTGACATTGGCAAAAAAGCAGCTAATACACTTATTTCCAGATTAACTAAAAAGGAAAAAACGGAATTTAAAACCGCTATCATTAAAACCAACTTGTTGGTTAGAGAGACTGCCTGATTGCATCTTCCTGTAATTCATCCTTTTAAATTTTATTTTATAAGCAGGGAAAAACACCCTCTTAAAAAAAGGGGTTTTTCCCCTAAGAACTTCGGCTTATTTTTTATATTTTTAACATAAATGTTAAATTAAATATAATTCGGCTATATTTTGTAATTATAAAGTTAAAAAAATAAATTGTCGCTAATTTTTAATGCTATGAAAGTTGTTACCACAGGAAAACCTCTTAAAAACAGTTATAGCGTATTAATTGTTGAAGATTGTAAGCTGTTTTCCGATGCTGTTAAAATGGTTTTAAATCTAATTCCAAAAAATAAGCCAAGGCTAAAATTTAATATTGTTCAGGCTTTTGATTATGAAAGTGGGGTAACCAAAATTCAGGAAACCAGTTCTAAAGAATTTTTTGATGTTGTAATTCTAGACATTCGTCTCGGAGAATCTAAAGATGATAAAAATCAGTCAGGCGAAAAATTAGGAGAATTGATAAGAGAGCATACTCCAAAAACTAAAATTATTGTAATTACTTCGTATAATGATGGCTTTAGAATAAATTCTGTAATTAAAAAACTTAATCCAGAAGGTTTTTTGATAAAGAATAATGCAAGTGACCAGAAAGTACTCCAAAAAGCAGTATTAAAAGTTGTTAGCGGAAAAACCCATTATTGTGATACCGTTGATGATATATTGCGAAGAAAAAACAAATATACCCATAAACTTGATGACATTGATATAAAAATATTATATGAGTTGTCCAATGCTACAAAAATGAAAGACATGCCTGATTATATTCCTTTAACAATCAGCGGTATAGAAAAAAGACGTCGCCGTTTAAAAGAAATTTTTGAAGTAGATAGTGACAGAGGTTTAATACTACAAGCGAAAGCAATAGGTTTTTTGTAAAAAAAAGTAAGGAAAAGCCTTACTTTTAGTAAGGAAAAAACTTCAAGTTTTACAAAAGTTATATCTAATTTTATTGATACATTCAATGTTGAAATTGAACTGTTTCAAATAATAACTGTCAGATTATGGATAATTGTTACATCGCTACAAAACAACTTTTAAAACGACTTAAGGTTAAACATACCAACGCCTATTTAAAAGATAACATTTTATCGCACCCTGACCACCCCAGTTTGTTGTCCATTGCAGATACGTTGACAAGGTACAACATTGAAAATTTAGCTGTAAAAATTACTGAAGAAAAATTTGATGAGCTATCAACTCCATGTATTGTCCAAGTTTCCGTCCATAGCAGAACACTTTTTTATACCCTAACCAATATTACTGATACAACGGTTACCTATTTTGATGATAAAAATAAAAAACAAGAGTTGACTAAAGCCAAGTTTTTAAAACTATGGACAGGTGTTTGCCTTATGGCAGAAACCAATGCAACCTCAAAAGAAATTGATATTGAGAAAAAACTAGCAGACAAAAGGCTTACAACCGTTTTAATTGGCACATCGGCTCTACTGTTGACCCTTTGGGTGGTAATTAGCTTTACAAAGTCAGATGTTTTTGGCAATAGTACATTAACAACCTATACCGTTGTATATGGTCTGTTAAAATTAGTTGGTTTAACCGCAGGTGTATTTCTGTTATGGTTTGATGTGGACCAATATAATCCAACCTTACAAAGTTTTTGTACAGGTGGCAAAAATATAAATTGCAATGCGGTATTAAAATCTAAATACGCTTCATTATTTGATGGCAACTTAAGTTTAGGATTATTAGGGTTTTCTTATTTCTTTGCTACTTTTACCTACTTAGCATTATTTACTTTTTCAAGTGCAGCAATTGGCATATTGGCAATTACAAGCATAATAACGCTACCTGCTATTGCCATTTCTATCTATTACCAAGCAGCGGTTATTAAACAATGGTGCAAATTCTGTATTGTTATACAAGTCGTTTTGGTTGCAGAAGTAGGCATTGCTTTTTTAGGTGGGTTTTATAAAAATACCTTTGCCATAGAATTATTGCCGTTATATGCGGCTTTGTTTTTAATACCTATTGTGTCTTGGAAACTAATAAAACCCTTAATAGAACAACAAAAAGAAACCAATGTGTATAAACGCGGACTTAAAAAAATAAAGGCTAACCCTTTTGTGCTGAAAAGTTTATTGTCAAAGTCTGATAAAGTTACACATAGTACGGATGGTTTAGGCATTTCAATAACCAATAAAAATGCAAAGTATAATGTTATAAAAGTATGTAACCCCTATTGCGGGCCATGTGCAAAAGCACACCCTGTTTTAGAGCATTTGGTAAATGTTGGGAGCATTAATTTACAAGTTTTGTTTACGGCAACAACTAACGAAAAAGACCGTAAAGCAAAACCCGTACGGCATTTTTTAGCTATTGATGCCCATAATAAGAAAGAGGAAACTCAAAAAGCATTAGATCAATGGTATATGGCAGAGAAAAAAGATTATGATGTCTTTGCAAAACAATACCCGATGAATGGAGAATTGGAACAACAAAATGATAAGATAGAAGATATGAAGGCGTGGTGTAAAGCGGAAAATATTACACATACCCCAACCCTATTTATTAATGGGTATAAATTACCCAAAGAATATAGTATAGAAGATTTAAGTGAGGTATTAATTTAATAATAAATACATATTGATGAGATTCCGTTTTACAACGGAATTAGTTCAACTAACAATTTTAAGTGTGTCTATAAAGATTTCTTAAAATTGAGTTTCAATAAAAAAAAGCCCCGAGTACTCGAGGCAATGTACGGAATTATTTCGCGAATAATGGGCATAGTCTTGAATGCCCTGATCCATTCAAGGCAAAAGTATTAATTAAAATTCTATAACGATGAAAAATTTTAAAGTTGAAGCAAATGAATTGCTTCAAAGAAATGAGTTAAAAAGTGTTTTTGGAGGGTCAGAACCCTACTGCACGGTCTCCTGTAAAGATAAAGATGAGAATGGAGATAATATCATTGCAAACTGTTTAGATTGTATTGCTGGCTCTATGGACTATGCATGCCAAAATCACGGTGGTTCAGGCGGTGTTTGTATATGTTAAATAAATTAAATAAGGGTATTTTTAAAAATACCCTTATTATTAAAAATCAAAATAATGAAAGGATATTATATTATTATCTTATGTATCATAGTTTCTTGTTGTATCGGTTGTGTTAAAACAAAATTTGAATCAAAAAAAACATCATCTGAATTAAATTTAATAAGACCTTATAAAAGCAGTGCCGTTGTTCTTTATGGGAAAACATATGATGACAATGGTTTTCAAATTATTAATCTTTCTGGTTTTAATTTTAGATACAATAAAGACACTATTAATTCAATTAAAAGAATCAACAAAGATTCGGTAATTATAAAAATAAAAGATATTGTTAATCCAAAATTTTCTACTCTCGATTTCATTGGAAAAACCAATTATAATGTGAGGCTATTAATTTTGCCTGGAGATAGTATCTCATTTCTGATCAAGGATAAAAAAATTAGTTTTAAAGGGAAAAATTTAGCAAGATATTTATTCTATCCTAAAATGGATAGTATATTTTCGAAATGGCCAATTCATGAGGATAATTTAACCAATTACAAAAATAAATGTAAATATCTAAATAAAGGAAAAATTAGTTTTTACGAGAATTATATTGAGAGTAATAAAATGTCTAGCGATTTTATTAGATTGGTTAAAGGAAGGTTAGAGTTTGAATATTTATATAATTTGATAGCACCAAAAAAAATAAATGGTCAGTTAATTTTCCCAAAAAATAGTATACCAGAATTGATAAAACAAGGAGGAAAGAATTTTGATATTGATAGTTATTTTGATCACATTTCCATAGAGATATTTGATAGACCTGAATTAATTGATGTAGATTTCTTTTATTTAAGTTTACTTAATTATCTGCGATATTATTTTATTAATAGTAATCATAAAGCATTTTCCAGTGAAAGATTTGTAGAAGAAAAGAATTTTATTTTAAACAATTTAAATGGAAAAGTACGGGATTATGCAATTTTTAGGTTGATAACTGATTATTTCACTGAAAATCCAGATGAGAATAAAGAAAAAGTCTGGCAGTTGATTGATTCTTACGAACACAACTTTTCAAAGAAAAGTCAATTAACAAAAATTGAAAGCATTAAAAAAAGTCTAAACAATTTAAACAAAAAATTGTCGTCAAAAGTTTTAAATAGTCAAATAATAAACCTCAAAGGAGATACCTTATCAATTAACGAAATATTTCAAAAATCGGAAGAACGAATTAAGGTAATTGATTTTTGGGCAAGTTGGTGTGGCCCATGCATTACAGAAGTAAAAAAAAGTAATTTAATTAGAAATAAATTACATATTTCTGATGACGTAGATTGGATATATCTTTCTATTGATGAAGATAAAGAGGCCTGGATAAAAAAAACCAGAGAATTATCTGACTATGGTTTGTTAAAAAATCAATATCTCGTTCTAAATCATAAAAATTCTGACATAATTAAGCTTTTAAAGGTGCTTTTCATTCCGAGATATGTTATTTTTGATAAGCAAAATTTACTTGTAGCAGAGGATTCTCCCAGACCCTCCGATAGCCTAGCCTTTAAAAAAATAATTGATAAAATTAATTTAAAAAACAATTAATAAAAAGCCCCGAATATTCGGGGCAATAAACAATATCCTTTTCGCGAAAGGCAGACCAAAACCTTGATGGTCTTTAATTGTTCAGGGCAAATATATGCCAAATCATTTTAATGGTTTTGGTATGAAAATTAAATATTTTTTTTTATGAAAAAATTTAAAGTTGAAGCAAATGAATTGCTTCAAAGAAATGAGTTAAAAAGTGTTTTTGGAGGTAATGCAGATGAGGGGTGTACTAACCAATGCAGCTTAGATTCAGATTGTGCGGGTGACCCTATGAGAGGTCTTGAAGGTTATTGCAAAGACATACCTTGTATGGGAGAACAATGGAAAGGTTGTGATTTAAGAGAGCCTAGTTGATTTGTAGCAAAATAAACTTTTTATTATTGAGATTTTGGGTTGCTAATTCAAAATTAGCAACCCTTTAAATTAAAATTTAAATGAAGAAAATAATATACTTGATTTTAATATTTTTATTAACAATTTGTACAGAAAAAAATCAAATTGAACACTATAGTATTCAGCTTGGAAAAACGAGTAAAAGAAATATTGCATTTAATAGCATGACCAATACTTTTATGGCATCTTCCATAAAACATTCTTATCCTTTATACTATGAGTATCTTAAGAATAATGTCAAAAACTTTAAACAAGACTCTTCTTATATATCTTCGCTAATATTAGATAATAAAAGGTTTAAATATGAGCTCTATCAAATGGGAATGATTAATAAACAAAAGATTATCGATTTAAAAATTGATACATCTTCAGAGAAAAGAAAAATATATATGAAACCTATGAATTTTTTGGTGGAATACAGAAATGGAAAAGAGAATGTTACTTTAGATAAAAATAACAACAATTTTTTTAAAGATGATGAATCAGTTGTGTTTGACAATAATTTTAGAATTAATAATTCTGAATTAGATATCGATGACCTTCGAACTTACAAGGTTGGATTCTATAATAACATCAAAGAAAAAACCTCTATTACCGATAGAGAAGTGTTATTTTATCCTAATTCTTATTCTAGCTATAATGGCTCTTTAAGCAGTAATGAAAACATTAACAGATCTAGAATTCACATAAGATTCAAGGATTACTGGGAAGGCAATATTAGGTTTACTAAAAGGAAATATGTAGTGGCAGTACAAGGAATTTATCCTTACCTAAGTATATTAGTTAAACCTGATTCTTTACCTTTTAGTAATTCAAGTAGTGATTATAATTTTAATTTTGAATATAAAATTAAGGATACTGTAAAAATAGAAAATCAATTTTATATTTTAGACAGTATTAATAATTCAGTTACTGAATTGTTTTTAAAAAAAATTAATCTTGATAAACCATTCTATAGTCATAAATTAGGTTATAAAATATATAACCTAAAATTTAATGATCTAACAAATAGCTTTACTTATAATCTATATGACAATGAATATTTTTCAAAAAAATATACTTTGTTGGAATTTTGGGGTACTTGGTGCAAACCTTGTATAAAAACCACCCCTAGATTAAAGAAACTTTATACTAATTATAAAAAGGAAGTTGATATTTTAGGTATAGCTTACGATAGGGATATTAATACTGTTAAAAAATATATTGATGATAACAACATACCATGGAAGCAAACATTTGTAGATGTTAAAAATAAGAAAAAGCCTATTATAAGTAAGTTAAATATTGGCAAATACCCTACGTTTATCTTAGTAGACAATAGCACAAAAATGATAATATATAGAGGGGTGGGTGAAGATGCCTTATATAATTTAGATAAAATTTTAGAGGACAAAAAATAGATTATTTTTGGTGTCAAACAAAAAATTCCCTTTCTACAAACAGCCAGATTCCAAAGACTGTGGCCCCACTTGTTTACGCATAGTCGCCAAGCATTATGGTAAACTGATAACGTTGCAAGAAATAAGGGACATGTCCGAGACTACCCGTGAGGGCAGCAACTTAATGAAACTGAGCGATGCCGCAGAAGCCATCGGTTTTAAAACGATTGGGGTTAAAATAGATTATCAAAAACTAACAGAAGCACCGTTACCTTTAGTTGTGCATTTTAACAAGAACCATTTTGTTGTGGTTTATAAGATCAAAAACGATGTGGTATCTATTTCCGACCCTGCTTATGGGTTGATAACCTATACCAAAGATGAATTTATACAACGTTGGATAGGTAACAATGCCACAACAGACACTAAAGAAGGCATTGCCCTGTTGTTGGAGGTCACCCCAAAGTTTAGGGAACTGGAATGGGACAATACGGACAAAAGGTCGTTTAAGTTTTTGTTCCAATATTTGTTTAAGTACAAAAACTTATTGGTACAATTGCTTATTGGGTTATTAGTAGGCAGTTTGTTACAGCTTATTTTTCCTTTTTTGACCCAAAGTATAGTTGATGTGGGTATCCAGAACCAGGACATTAATTTTATTTATGTAATACTTATTGCCCAACTGATGCTTTTTATTGGCAGGACCAGTGTCGATATTTTTAGAAGTTGGATCTTGTTGCATTTAAGCACACGCATAAATATTTCATTGGTCTCCGATTTTTTTATAAAATTAATGAACCTGCCCATTGCTTATTTTGATACCCGAATGACGGGCGACATTATGCAACGTATCAATGACCATAACCGAATAGAAAAACTGTTAACAGGCTCAACACTAAGTACATTATTTTCCATGATGAACCTAGTCGTTTTCGGTGCGGTTTTGATTTACTACAACCTCTATATCTTTTTGATTTTTGCGGTTGGTAGTATTATTTATGTCATTTGGATTCTGTTTTTCTTAAAAAGGAGAAAAGAACTGGACCATAAACGGTTTTCTCAACTGAGCCAAGAACAAAGTACCGTAATTGAATTGGTAAACGGAATGCAGGAAATTAAAATGAACAATGCCGAAAAGCAAAAACGTTGGGGCTGGGAGTTTGTACAGGCTCGTTTGTTTAAGGTTTCCATGCAAAGTTTAGCCTTAGAGCAGACCCAAGGTGTGGGCTCTTCTTTTATCAACGAGATTAAAAACATTTTTATCACGTTTACTTCAGCCATTTTGGTCATTGAAGGTTCTATTACCTTAGGGATGATGCTTTCCATTCAATACATTATTGGTCAATTAAATGGACCTATTACCCAATTGGTCGGTTTTATACAAGCTACACAAGATGCTAAAATAAGTTTGGAACGATTAGGTGAAATCCATGATAAAGAAGATGAGGAAAATAAGGAAAAACAGTTAATTTCAACTATTAAACCAAATCAAGATTTAAAACTAAACGAAATTTCTTTTCGATATATAGGTAGTGACGAAAATGTGATAAAGGAGTTGAGCATGGAAATCCCTGCCAATAAAATTACGGCTATTGTTGGGGCAAGTGGCAGCGGAAAAACCACCTTAATGAAGATTTTGTTGAAGTTTTACGAACCTAATAAAGGAAATATTACCTATGGCGACCATTTTCTAAGTGCCATATCGCATAAAGCATGGCGTAGCAATTGTGGTGTGGTAATGCAAGAAGGCTATATTTTTAATGATACCATTGCCTACAACATTGCCGTAGGAGAAGATATTATTGACCAAGAGCGTTTGTTGTCTGCTGTTAAAACAGCCAATATTTACGATTTTATACAATCGTTACCCTTAGGCTTTAACACTAAAATTGGCAATGAAGGCATAGGCATCAGCACAGGTCAAAAACAACGTTTGTTTATTGCAAGGGCGGTATATAAAAATCCTGATTTACTATTCTTTGATGAAGCTACCTCTGCATTGGATGCGAAAAATGAGCGTATCATCATGGAAAATCTGAATAATTTCTTTGAAGATAAAACCGTAATTATTATTGCCCACAGATTAAGTACCGTTAAACATGCCGACCAAATTGTGGTTATGGATGAGGGCAAGATAAAAGAATCAGGGAATCATCAGGAGTTGCTCAATAAAAAAGGAGCCTATTATAATTTGGTAAAAAATCAATTGGAATTAGAAAAATTAAGTAGCCCCTCCCTAGCCCTCCCCGAGGGAGAGGGAACAGATTCTCGGAAGAAATAAAATTCCGAAGTTAAGTAAATAAGTAAATTAGTTATAAATGAGTAATTGTCCCCTTGAGGGGACCATAGGGGTGTTTTAAACAAAATTTATAAATCAATGCCAGAAAACAAGAAAATAGACAATTTGGAATTACGCTCTGAAGAAGTTCAAGAAATTCTAACGAATCCACCAGCTTGGATTGTCCGTTGGGGTATTTCTTTAATTTTTATGTTTACATTAATTATTTTGATATTGGCATTTATCATCAAGTATCCTGATTTTGTTACTGCAAAAGTATTAGTTACTACAGAACAACCCACCGAAAGGGTGGTTGCGAGATATTCTGGACAATTGGAAAAGGTTTTCATTAAAAACAGAGACACGGTAAGACCAAATGAAAAACTAGCAATTATAAGAAACACCGCCAATTATAGAGATGTTTATGTACTAAAACATATTATTGATACCTTACAGTTTGATACCGAAAAATTCAATTTCCCTTTTGGCAAAACATCACAATTGCAATTGGGCGAAATAAGTATTGATCTTATCAACTTTGAAAAAAGTTACACAAATTTTACATTACTAAATGACCTTGACCCATACAATAATCAAATCCAAGGCAATAGGGTATCACTATCTGAAATTAGAGTACGGTTACAAAATCAAATCAATCAAAAAGAGTTATTGGAACAAGAAGTTGAATTAAAAAAGACCGATTTTGAACGACAAAAACAGCTCTTTGAAAAAGGTGTTATCTCAAGATTGGAGTACGAAAATAAGCAGTTGGAGTATCTACAGATGCAAAAAAATATCAATGCTATGGCTATATCTATTTCTCAAATGAGAGAGGCTATTTCCTCTGCCAACAGCACCTTGAAAACTACAAGAATAAACGAACAAGAAGATAAAACCAACTTTCTCAAAAATTTAACGCAAAGTTATAACTCTCTCAAAGAAGCTATTCGAGATTGGGAGTACAAATACGTGTTAAAATCATCCATAAATGGTGTTATTAGTTTTCAAAATTTTTGGGGCGAGAACCAATTTGTAAATTCGGGTGATATTGCATTTTCTATTTTACCTACCAATACATCTAGTTTAGTGGGCAAGTTGGTAATTCCAGCACAAAACGCGGGTAAAGTTTTAGTGGGTCAAAAGGTTTTTATAAAATTGGATAATTATCCGTACCAACAGTTCGGAATGTTGATTGGAAAAGTTACTAATTTTTCAATTTCTCCTGATGATGAAGGTAATTATGTGGTTTATATTTCTTTACCCAATGGCACAAAAACATCGTACAACAAAACCTTTACTTTTAATCAGGAATTATTGGGCAATGCAGAAATTATAACGGAAGATTTGAGTGTAGCAGCGAGAATTTTCTATAAATTTAGAGAGTTGTTTACGTACAATTAAAATAAAAAGCCCCGAGCATTCGGGGCAATAAACAATATCCTTTTCGCGAAAGGCAGACCAAAACCTTGATGGTCTTTAATTGTTCAGGGCAAATATAAATTTAAAATTCTATAAATTATGAGAAATTTTAAAGTGGAAGCAAATGAATTGCTTCAAAGAAGTGAGTTAAAAAGTGTTTTTGGAGGTAGAGTGGATGAAGGTAGTTGTGCGTATGTTACTAGAAATGGAGATGGGGAAATTTATGTTGAAAAAAATGTATCCCAAGACACAGCCGAATCATTTGGAGAAGAGCCAGGTAATAATTGGTGTTGTGAGAGTTGTAACACTGCAAGCTGGATTGATTCTTGTAATGTTTGTTAACTTTATTTTTAAACTGGAAAGAGCCTTTCAAGGCTCTTTCTTCAAAAAAATTATAATGCTAAAAAAAATTACTCTTATATCCTTTGTTTTTTTGATTCATTGTAACCAAAAGAATGAAGAACACAAAAGAATGGAGAAAACGAATGAAGTGAATGGAATTACCCTAATATTTAAAAAACACCCTCATAATAATGTTTCTAATGTAAAAGAGAACATTTATTACTCTCAATTTTATGATTTTAAGTCTATAATCTTAAACGTTGATAATGAAGCAGAAGACACCTTATTTTTGCCTTTAACGGCCTCAAAAATTTGTCTAGCTTATATTCAGTTCCCGCAATCAAATTATTATATATTTCACAAAGGTGATACAGTAATTTTTGATCATAATCGAGATAATAGACCTCATGTTAAAATAGCTAATAGAAAAATTTTAAAACATGATTTCAATTTTGAAAAAAAAATGAAATTTGAAAAACCACTAGACGCATTTGAATTTTATAGAAAATTTAAAATCAAAAGAACTAAAAATGAAAAAGATCAATATGAAAGAGATTTAGTAAAGTACAACTATAAGTTTAATGAATTTTTGGATTCACTTAGATTTAACAATCTAATATCTGATGATATTTATTTCCTTAACAAAGGTCGAAATAAATATTTAAATATTAATTTAATGAAAGATAAAATTAATTTTGACAGTATTGATAAAAAGAGTTTAAAAGAAGATGAGTTACTATATCTAAAAACATATCGATATTTTCTTGAAAACTATGTCCTTTATAAATACGCATTAAAAAACCGGAAGGAAAAATCCCTTTTCTCTAAAAATTATGAAGTTGTTTTTGATTCGATTAAGAATAATCCAAACTTCTCCAATCGAACAAGAAAGTATCTATTGTATCATTTTCTTAAAAAAATCTATGATTCAAATAGTAAAAACATCTCAAATAAATATTTAAGTATATTTAAAGACGTAACCAATGATACGTTATTAATCAATGATTTAAAAAACACTTACTTGTTAGACTTTTCGGAATTAAAAATGGAAACAAAAGATGTATATTTTACAGATGCGAAAAAAGAAATAATAGAATTAAATGACATTCAAGAAAAGTATAAAGGAAAGTTGATTTATATAGATTTTTGGGCAAGTTGGTGTGCTCCGTGCAGAGCAGCTATGCCAGCTTCAAAGAAATTAAAAGCGGATTATAAAAACAAAGATGTGGTTTTTTTATACATATCAATTGATAATGACTTTAATAAATGGAAAAAAGCTTCAACAGAAGAGGGCTTGTGGTTTAATAAGAACAATATTTTGGCTCTCAACTATTCGAGTGCAAATTTTTACAAAGATTTAAAACTAAGTACAATACCTAGATATTTATTATACGATAAAAAAGGAAAACTAGTCCATCAAAATGCACCTGGCCCGGAAGGTAAAGAAATAAGGGAATTGTTGGATAAATATTTGGAAGAATAAAAAACCCAAAACAAGTAGCATTAAGTAAAAAAGGGAATTGGGGAAAACTTAACGCCACTAATAATGTGTAATACTTTTTAAATCTGTACTTTTAAACTTTCGAACAAACTTTAATAAGATCCCGAAACAAATTCAGGACTTAAAAATTGAACTTATAGGTCAATCCACCAAAAACCTGTAGTCTCTGCACATAGTAATTGGTATATTTTTTGATAATCACTACTCAATAAATTATTTACTTTGGCAAATACAGTAAATTTTTCGTTGAATTTAAAACCGCTGTCATTAAAACCAACTTGTTGGTTAGAGAGACTCTTAAACTCAATAAAAAGAGTTATCGTTAAGTCAATAAACCCATTTCAATATATTAATTTGTAAATACCTTACTGCAACTGTAGCCTATTAACTAGCAAAAAAATAAAAATAATTATCGTACCTTGCTAATCTCAATAGCATTTCCCTACACAATTACTTAAAGCTAAAGTATTAAATAGCACTATGTACCTCCAAAAATAAAGCATTTAAAGTATGACGCGTAAATTTAACCACCTTATAACCCTAGCTATAGTATTAATCTTGTTACAACAGACGTCTGTAATTGCTCAGCGTATTGATAATTATAAATATCCCGACCAGAGCAGTACTTTAGAAAACATTGTCAAAAACGAAAATAATTTCAATGGTTACACCAACTATTGGCATAACAGTTATAATACTTTATACAGATATGGAAATCTTTTTAAAATGGCAGTTCCTGATCTGGAGAAAACCATTTTACAAAGCAAGATAGATATTGCAGAAGATTTTGGAATTCCGGGATTAACAATGCAAGAAGGATTTATAAAACAACTGCTGTCAAATGATTACACAACACTAAATGACCCTTCGCTATCGGATTTAGAAAGCCTATTCAAGAGCAATAACAATGTTCTTATTTATGTTGACTCAGATTCAGATCTAGGTAAAAAAGTTGATGCAAAGTTGCCGAAAAAAACCAATTGGGCTTCTGATTTAAGCAGTCATCAATTCAATGCCAAAGATTTTGTTAGAATCAATGCTTTCTACCTTGAACAGAATCAATCAAAGTTATTTATAGTTAGTTCAAAAGATAAAAATACTCGCGACAAACTGAAAAATCAAATTGAAAACGTCAAAAAGGTTACCGAAAAGTATGATTTCCACAAAGGGTGGTTTGGGGCTTACTCATTGCTCAATAGCGTAACCATAACCAAAGGTCATCCGCTTGAAATAATTGGAACAGGCATGAACGAAGGCAACAGCTGGTTTGTATTTGACGGTTATATGGACTATCTATCAAAAGATGATATAGCCAATTGGGTCAAAAAAGTTGATTTGCCCGTTGTCACGGATGTTGGTGCTTCTTATGTTTTTGGAGCAAAAAATTATGATGGGTTTCAAATTCAGCAGATGTACGACAAAGAATCTTGGGTAAAATTTGCTAGGGAAAAAGAAGGATATGTATTTCGTCAAGTTTGGGACACCCTAGCCGATCCTTACAAGTACAACGGATATTTTGCCAACGAGGGAAATAAAGAACAGATAGATAACGAAGATGTACCCTTTGTATTAAAAACGGGTCAATTGGACAGAGGAGCCTTGTCAAGTATGGTACTGTTCATTGAAAAAGGCCAACCATTAACTAAAGAATCTATGTGGACCGCCATTATGGATCGGCGTGAAGTTGGTGTTTTAGAGCAAGGAAAAATGATGGGTCCTGCACAATATAGAAATGCATTGCAAATGCTAGTACTTGATAGGTTGTATCTTGAAGAATACTTTGGCGACCCTATTAATATCGAAGCAAAAGTCAATGGATATAACTTAGATGTAAAAATTACAAATACCGCTAAGGTTCCTATTTCTGGAATGTTAGAATTAGCACTCCCTCCTGAAGTTAAAATTAAAGGAAAACCTTCGATTTCATTAACCCTAGGCTCAAACAATACAAAAATTCAG
This sequence comes from Aureibaculum sp. 2308TA14-22, assembly GCF_040538665.1. Classification (NCBI taxonomy): domain Bacteria; kingdom Pseudomonadati; phylum Bacteroidota; class Flavobacteriia; order Flavobacteriales; family Flavobacteriaceae; genus Aureibaculum; species Aureibaculum conchae. Next base: position 74,969 of record NZ_JBEWXT010000001.1, on the reverse strand, counting down.
CGTTTTGTTTTACAACCTGAGACTTCTGCAACAAACAATACCAATCCCATTGCTATTCACTACAATTACAATGGAATAAAGAAAAGTACCTTAACTATGTTGGATTTACCTCCTGCAATTTCGGTACATCGTCTTTTGTATAGTCATGCTCCGAAGATCAGTTTTCCTGTAACGATTCATAATTTTACCGAAAAATCCTCTTTTCCCGTAGCTATTGAGGTTGTAAATATCAAAAATGAAAAGAAAGTAATTTTCAAAACTTCGAAAACATGTAATGCGGCCACAGGTTCTTTTGAAGATTTATTATTTGATTTGAAGTTAAAGGCGGGCAACTATAAAGTTAAGGTATCGGCCATGGGTGTTAATTATGTTTCGCAATTGGGCGTGGGTAAAAGAAAGGGTAAGCCAACTTTAGCTGAAATTGATTTAAACAATGATGGTGTCAATGAATATCGTATGGAGAACGATAGCGTTCAGGTCACATTACTTGCAACTGGAGCAAGGGTAATTGAATATATTGTTAAGAGCAGAAACGACAATATCCTTTTTAAATTATGGCCTAAAAAGGCTATTGACGAAAAACGTTCTTTTAGAAAAAGAGGCTATTATCCATATGGTGGATTTGAAGATTTTCTCGGTCAAGGTAGTATGGAAACGCATCAGGTATATAATTCTAAAATAATTAAAAAGGAAGGAGACTTTGTTCAAGTTAAAATGTGGACGGATTACTTCGGGAACCGTTTAGAAAAAACATTTACCTTATATGGAAATTCTCCATTATTAGAAGTTAGGTTTGCGTTAACCTTTATAAACCCAGAAGCAAATATGCTAGGCCCACAGCCCATACTGGAACTGGGAGAAAAACATTGGTTGGAAGATGTGTTCATAGTTCCCGAATTAAGTGGTGTTAATGAGTTTAGAATGAAACCAGAGAAATATTACGGCCAAGCATTTGATATAAAAGAAGGATGGAACGCGGGATATGACACCAAAGAAGATATTACTTTTGTTGGTGCATTTCCGGTAGATCAGCCTGTATTTCTACATATGTGGATGAACCATCCAAAAAATAGAGATGCCCATCATTATTATGCCGAATTTCAACCTTGGCTGCCCATTTTTCAAAAAAGTACTATGTACTTCTCTTATTATATTTGGGGAGCTGGAGGTCCTTGGCAAAATGGGGTTAAGACCTTAAGAAACATGAATTTGATTACCACAAGAAATACAAATTTAAAAAATTAACAATCTTCAACTAATAAAATTTAATCTGATGAGAAAACACCGATTTTATTTGTTTATTGCTTTGTCTTTTTTATGCTTTTACGCAATTCCGAGTTATGGAAATGTCGAAAAAGTTGCGGAATTAGAAGTTGAAAAACTTGAATTAGGATATCCTAGCCCAGCTATTCCTTTTTATCATTTAATGGCCGATGTAAAATTACCTAAAGCGTCAATAATAGAGGTAGAAGTTATTGTAAATGGAAAAGTACTGCGTTTTACCGATTTGCACAGAGCTAATGATTTAATGAATAAAAACAGACCTGCCTTAACACATCGTCCACCATCTGGTTATGGCTTATCACAAGATGGTACTTTATATTCTAATCCACACATTGTTGGTTGGGTAAAATGGGAGCCAGGTAAAAAATATAAAATAACTATAAAAGTAAGAACTAAGAAAGATATTCACGCTTCAAAAAAAGATGTAATTCTTACCAGTACCAAAACGATTACGGCACCATCTGATGCCAAAACTTTTGATAATAATTGGAAAAATTATAAATCAATCGTTTTATCAGAGACCGCCGGAATAGATAGAAAAAATGAGCCTGTAGAAGTATTGCTACCTTTTTATCCAGATGAGGCGTTACATCTAAAACGTGAAATACGTGTAGTTTCTATTGATACAGAAACCCATCTTATTGAAGAAGTGCCAAGTCAAGTTTATGACATTAAAAAATTTTTAAAAGAAGATGATTTAGCTCCAGACGAAAATGGAAAGCCAACAAGAGAAGCTCCAATTTGGTACGGAACCACTACAGCACGTGTAGCTTTTTTAGCAAATGTACCGGCAAAAACAAGTAAAGTGTTTTTAGTTTACTATAACAATGAGAATGCTTTAACAAAAATGTACCAAACCGATCTTAAAGTTCAAGGGGAAGCACCTGGACTCAGAATTGATAATGATATTTATACTATTGGTTTGCACCCCGACTCTGGTCATTTAGATCAAATAACATTGAAAAGCAAACCCGATGTTCCTTTATTCCATAGAATGGAAACTAATGGTGCCATTCATTGGAACCCTGGCACATGGACTCCGCCACGTCCATGGACACATACCGCCGATTGGAAACCACCTAAGAATGTAAAATCAATTTCTGGTCCAATTATCTCAACTGCAGAAATGTGGGATAATTTGAGAGATATTCCAGAAGTTGACGCCTCTGTACGTTATCAATTTTATCCTGAATTACCTTATTTTATCAGTTCTACTACAATGCGAATCAATAAAAGAATTGATGCCATCGCACTAAGAAACGGAGAAATTGTATTTAAACGAGAACAGATGACTCACGCAGCATGGTATGACATAGTTAGGGACAGCATTATGGTGTACAACGTTAAGGACATGCCTGACCTTACCGACATATATATGGAAGCTGATACGCCATGGATTACCTTTTATAATGAAGAAACCGGAATTGGTTTTAGTGGCATCCAGTTGAATTATTCCAATGCAGGATTAGAATCAAGACCTAGATTGCTAAATCCGTTTATGTATGTAACTGGTGGCCCCTGGATTTATTGGGCTCGTGCATTATCCTTAAGTTTTTTATCATCAAATATGCAACAAGTAATTCCTGTATTAAAAGGTAATTTTTTTGCGGAAAAATGGGCATATCTAACCTATGAAATAGAAAAAGGAGATAAACCTTATGGTCCAGTGCTATATTGGCAAAAAAGATTGAAAAACCCACTTAGGATTCGTTTGGTAGAAGAAGTAGATGATCGGGTTTCAAGAACGGTTAACGAAATATTTATAGATGATGGCAAAAGCGGATGGGAGAATAGAAAAACGGGTAAACATTAATTAAACAAAGTCTTAATATTTATGAAGTATTTATTTAGTCTAGTGTTGCTGTTCTGTTTATCTTGTACTTCACAAACCAAAACTTATGTTGTAAAAAAGACAAATAGTGATATTATTATTACAGGAAGTGGTTCTGATGAGGCATGGGAAAATGCGAATGTTTTAACCGAATTTTTACACCCATGGCAACCTAAAAACCTGCCCTCTACAACTTTTAAAGGGTTGTGGTCAGATACTCATCTGTATTTTCTTTATAATGTTGAAGACAATGAAATTATAACTCCTCAAAGAAATCTAGGAGAGCTTGACGCCGTTGAGTCCGATAGAGTTGAGATATTTTTTAAAGCTGCCGATGAAACGAAACCATACTATTCTTTAGAAATGGATGCCTTAGGTAGGTGTCTTGATTCCGATGCTATTTTTTATAAAAATAATATTGATTTCGATTGGGATTGGCCCAAAGATGATTTCGTTTTAAAGGCATCTCAACATAAAGGAGGTTATAGTGTAGAAGGATCTATAAGTTTAGCCTCGCTCAGAAAGTTAGGTATTTATAAAGATGATGGAATCTTAAATGTAGGTTTATACAGAGGAGAATACTATACTAATAAAGAGGGTAAAATAGCTATAAAATGGATCAGTTGGGTAGTATCTAATCCTGAGAAACCAAATTTTCATGTGCCCAATTCCTTTGGGGTTTTAAAATTAGAAAATTAAGTGTCTTAAATTTTTCTTTGCTTTAAAATTTCGAATACTTTTTCAATTGCAGCATCTTTACCCGTTTTATTTTCATAAAAGTGTCTATAAAACCAGTATCCTCTTTTATCATATTCAATTTTATGATGAGGTGAAATCCCAATCGCTTCATAGCTCATACCATCTGGGCTTTCATAAACTTCATTTGATAAACTATACTCCCAGCCGTTAGGTAATTTTTTGTTTAATAAATCAGAAAAAATGCCTTCGGTATTAGAGCCTATTCTTATGGCATCTGGTCTTGCTGCCATTGCACATAATACAAAATCTTCAGCAGCACTTGCAGTTTGATAACTAGTCAGAAAAAATACTTTGCCTTTATATGCATTTTTACTTGGTTTTATAGTTATTGGTGTTTTTTTTGTAAATCCAGTACTATTTCTCGCTTTTTTAGTTGCAGCTAATGTATCTTTGGTTGCAAATCGTTCAAGTATCTCTAATTGTACCTCGTCATAACCTCCACCATTAAAGCGTATGTCTAGAATACAGGCCTTGGTGTCTTTAATTTCCAAAATAACTTGATCCATAATATACGCTGCACCATCCGCATTATCTTGTGTATAATTTTTACTTTTAGCTGCATTATTTTCATATAACTTTTCCGCTTTAGATTCAGATATATTATTTGGAATGTTATAGTTGGCAAATTGGTCCATCCCATTTATTTGGATTATTGCAACATCATCATTTATTAACCCATAATTAAGCACTCCATAATTATAGGTTTTAATGTCTTTCACATAATTTCCAATGACTTTTAGACGAGTACTATCCACATGAATAGGCATTAGTTTAAAATCTTGGCCAAGGGAATCCTTTATCCGTTTTGCCCTTATTTTTTGTTTAGCAACTCTATACTTTTCGTATTTTTTAGCCAATTTATTCGGAACAAACATATTGGAGTGCCCATCTTTTAAACCCATTATCATTTCATCCATTAATAAGAATAATTCAAAAGGTTTTGTCTGACTTGTAATTTGAGGTTTGTATCTTGTTTTTAGGGCATCCCAATCTATATCCCTTTCCTCAAAATAACAGTAGTTCTCTTTGAAGGTTTGCCATAAAACTTCAAAATTATAAATTGGATCTTTACTGTTACTGGATTTTGCTGAACATAGATAAGGCAACTTTTCAATTTTACTAAAGTGATATTTTGAAATACCATTTTGTGCCACTAAAGTTGAATCACTGGTTTTTACAATTTTATACTCATTTAATAGTGCTTCGTTAGATATTACTTGAGATTTGATACAGTTAATTTTACAGATATCATATATTTTCGTTTTTTTCTTTTTAATTTCTATGACCCTGCCATAACCATCATTTTTCCAAGTACCTTCAATATGCTTAGTGTTTTTTATTTGAGCATTTAAAGTGATACAGGTTACCAACATTAAGAGTGTGACTATTCTTTTCATTTTTATTTGTTTTTATTGTTTTTATTATTCAAACAGTAATTCAATCATTTCGTTTCTAAACAATTCCCTTGAAATTGATTTAATGGATTCTCCACTTCCGTTAAACATAAATACAATAGAACTTCCAGATTCTGGGAAATACCACATGCGGGCACGACGTCCATTATAACCACCGTTATGTCCATAAGCAATGCCATAATCTGTATCTAATTTAAACCAGCCTAATCCAATACCACTTACTTTATTCACTTTATATTCTTCTCCAAAAACAAATTCGTCATTAGCAAAAGGCACGTTTGAAGTAGCCAGCATGTCATCAATAGTCTCTTGATTAAAAAGGATGTTTGGAGTCATCGCTGCCTTTAAAAAGATATTCAAATCTTCAACTGTTGATGACATCCCCCCAACCATAGAATTACTAAAACGCCTCAATGGGGTCGTATCAATAAAAGAGCCTTTACCCGATTCGTCAAAATAACCTCGAACTAAATTCGAAGGATTATCCCCGTTTTGATACAAGTGAGTATTATTAAGGTTTAAAGGTGTATAAATTAAGCTCTGATATAATTGCTCTCCAGATAAGTCAAAAGCATTTTCTGCAATAATACCCAACAACAAATAATTTGAATTGGAATATTCCACTTTAGTTCCTACTTCAAAGTCTGCAGGTTCATTATAAATGTATTCCAGCTCTTCCATTGGCGTCCAAACTTTGGTTGGATTATCATAATAATTCAACAATGTATAATCCAATTGACTTAAATAATCCGTAATACCACTGGTGTGATTTAATAACTGTCTGATTGTTGCTGTTTCTGCATTAGCAACTTTAGCAACAATACCATTATTTAAATATTTTGAAATGGGATCATCCAAACTTATTTTTCCCTGTTCATACAGTTTTAGAATGAGTGCTGCAGTAAATGTTTTTGTAATACTACCTATTTTGTGTAAACTGCAGGGTTTCATTTTAATGTTATTAGGAATGTCAGAAACACCTGCTGCACCAGACCAAATCCCTTTTGGTGTTTCAATAAGCATAGAGATGCCTGGCAAACCCTGAGCTACCTTTTCTTCTATAAAGTTTTGAAATCGAGTTGCATCAGGATGCGTATTTATAATATTTGATGTACAAGCATATTTATCCTCATTATAGACAGGATCTTCTTTTGTACAACTAAAAAAAATAGTTGCTATAATTGATATGTATATTATTTTATTCATTTTTTAATTTTTAATTAAATGTGTACTTGACGCCTAAGCCTAACATAGTGTTTATGGTCATTGGAATTCTCCCTTTAATAGCATAGGGTGCTAGACTGAAAGTTTCATACCTGCCAAAAATTTCTATTGGAATACCTAACTTGTCTAAATGTAGCCCTGCACCAAAACCCACAGATGGCATAAAGTGAGGTTTGCCCCAATTGGTCTTTTTCTTGTATTTACCATTATCAAATTTATAAGTTTGCTGTGTTGGAAAAGAATGTGCATATCCAACACCTAAAATTACATGTATATTAAAAGTATCTGCAAAACGCAATTCAAATTTTGGTTTCCAGGCAATAAACCCGGCTTGATTAAAATTTTTGTGATAGTAATACCCTATTTGAAATATGTGTGCAAATTGATATACTCCACTTCGCTTTCTAGATAGTTCGTAAGATATTGCCGCACCTAAATGCCTAGGACTATCTTCTCTTATTTCAAAAGGTGCTGCAATGTGTTCATCAAATAAAGTAGCACTAATAGAATAAATTTTATCATTTGTAGTAGTTTGTGCTTTTACGGTTATACATAGTAAAAGAATTAAATTGGTAATAAGTTTTGATGTTTTTTTCTTCATAAGAATTATTAATTTGAAAGCAAAACAAATCAAAATCTGGGTACTTATCGCCCCAATGGAAGCAGTGGAACGTAAAATTTATACAATCTTAAATGTTATTGTTTTAGAATACTCATTCCCATCCCTGTCCTTTAAAATGACATATACAGAATATACACCTGTTTCTACTGAATCTACTATATTAAATGTCTGATTAATTTTCCAGCTTTCGTTGCCTGAATGATTATCAATTATAAAATCGATATTTAGTAATGGAATTTCGATGGATATAGATTTAATGCCATCAGCATCTTTACCTTCAACATCAATTTCTAAATATCCGTTTCGTGAAACCGTCCCATTTGAATTATCACCCTTTGTTGTAATATTGATAACCCCTTGTGTATCTTCATTAATTTTAACATCTACTGAACATGCATTAATCAATACTGCCAAAAAGAATAAAACCAATAAACTATGCTTTCTCATTATTTAGTTATTTTTTATGGCAAATCAACTAAATATGCTTAAGTCAGTCGTCCCAATGGAAGCAGTGGTTCTTTTTTATAAAATTTTAGTGTGTTTTTTTGTATTCTGAAGGGGACAAACCTGTTTCCTTTTTGAAGATTCTATTAAAACTGGTTTTCGATTTAAAACCACTTTCGTAAGCAATGCCCAATAAAGTCAAATTATCAAACTCATCTGAGTTTAATTTTTCTTTTACAGATTCAACACGTTCCTTATTTATAAGATTGTAAAAAGTAGTTTGTAAATGTTGATTTAAAAAAGCGGACAATTTTTTGTCCGTAGTCCCAATTTGACCTGCTAATTTATTTAAAGTGAGGTCTTCATCTAAATAAGGTTTTTCATCCTTAAATACATTTCGAAGGTTTTTTTCTAATAGATCTATTTCCTCTTCGGTAAAATTAATTGATGATGCTGTTTTTTGTTCTTTAATAATATCTATGGGCTCGCCATCTTCCTTCAAAAGAAAACTCGGTAAAAGAACCTTGGATTGATTAACTCCGTAGTAACCCAGATACATAATAAATATTATCATCGCAACAACCGTTAAATCTATTTTATTTAACAATTTATATTCAGGAAAAACAACTTCAAACAAAATCAATAAAAAATCAAATCCAATTACCAGCAGTGACCCGATTAGCATTTTTTTAATCCATAAAAATTCGCTTTCAGTAAAATTGGAAAAATTAATTTTCATGACTTTCTGATATTTTACAAAAGTCTTTAAAGACAACAGAAGATAAAAAATTAAATATGAGTTATGAAAAATCCTTATAAGATTAATATTTTCATTTAAAAAATCTACGTAATTGGAGTTTCCTTTATAAAAATTATTCAAGAAATAAGGAAAGGTAATTATTACAAAATTTAGTAAGACAGGAATAAAATGAGCTAGGCTGTTTTTTAAAAAATTTTTATCGTTATTTAAAAGAGACTTAATATAGACATATAGTAACGGTCCTACAAATACAATAACAATATCGTCAAACAAAACTGTTATTAAATATAGGCTTCGGATATTATGAAAGCCCGCATAAGCGTTTATTGCAACAAGTAAAAGAAATGAAAAAAACAAAAACAATAGTTTTTGTGGTAGTACTTTTTTCTTGACTTTGATAAGAAGAACAAGTATGAAGAGTGTAATTAATATACCTCCAACCAAAATAAAATCAAACAACAACTTCATTAAAGTTTAAAATATTTCTATTTAATTGATACTAAGATAGACGATAATTATTATTACTTGTTACTATTAACTAAAAACTTTTTTAAATAAAGGTTTAAACTAAAATTCATTTTTATTTTAGCATTTGGCTAAATAAATTGTTGCTTTTCTATTTCAATTCAGAAGGGCATCTAGTTAATTAATAATTAATTATCTTAAAGGAAGTAAAAGAAACATCCTTTAAAAGTAATAATAAAAAGATGTTGAACCTGCAAGGGCTCCACTAACTATTACTATACTAACGCTTAGGAACTGGTCCTAATTTTACCTCACAAAAAAAGCTGTCTGAAAAAGACAGCTTAATTATAACTTTTGTTGGCCCACAAGGACTCGAACCTTGAATGTCGGTACCAAAAACCGGTGTGTTGCCAATTACACCATGGGCCAATACTTTTTTAGCTTCTTTAAAAGCAGGTGCAAATTTAAACCAAACTTTTAATATGACAAATTTTTTGAATTAAATTTCATTCAAACTTTAACAGATTTTTAATAAATTTTTGAATCATCAACCGTTAATCTAAAAAGTTAATCAATATTTATTTAGTAAATTCGCCCCGAAGTAACTAAACTACGCAATGGATCAATTTAATTATAAAAAATGGAATACCATTTTGGGATGGGCAGTATTTGCCATTGCCCTTTTAACCTATACCCTTACATTAGAACCCACTGTTAGTTATTGGGATGTTGGGGAATACATTGCTACCTCAGTAAAATTACAAGTAGGCCATCCGCCTGGGGCACCACTTTTTCAGATGCTGGGTGCATTTTTTGCAATGTTTACCGCAGACCCTGAAAATATTGCGATGATGACGAATTTTATGTCGGCATTATCTAGTGCATTCACCATTCTCTTTTTATTTTGGTCCATTGCCATTTTGGCAAAAAAAATAATTAAAAAAAATAGTGAAGATATTAATCAAAGTAATGCTATAGCTATTTTAGGTAGTGGTTTGGTAGGTGCTTTAACCTACACATTTTCAGATAGTTTTTGGTTTAGTGCGGTTGAGGCAGAAGTGTATGCTATGTCTTCTTTTTTAATGGCTCTGCTGTTTTGGCTAGGCCTACGTTGGGAAACCGAAATGGACAAACCCAGAGGGCATAAATGGCTGTTGATAATAGCATTTGTAGTAGGATTGTCTTTTGGGGTTCACATATTGTCTTTATTGATTATTCCTTCCATTGTATTTATCTATTTTTATAAACGGTTTAAAGATATTACGTCCATAAAATTTATCATCGCTAATATAGTTGCAGTATTGGTATTGGCCTTTGTTTTTAAGTTTTTATTTCCATACACGCTAGCATTTTTTAGTGCTTCAGAACTGTTTTTTGTAAATAGTATGGGAATGCCTTTTAATTCGGGTAGTATAATTGCTGGGTTAGTTTTAATAGCTACCTTTTATTTTGCAATACGTCAAACTCGTAAAAAGAATTTAATCCATACAAACTTAGTTATTCTTTGCTTGTTATTTGTTATGATTGGTTTTTCTTCATGGATAATGTTACCTATTCGTGCTAATGCCAATACTACTATTAATGAAAACAACCCATCTAGTGCACGTGAACTTTTGGCATATTACAATCGTGAACAGTACGGTGATGCCAGTGTTTTTTACGATTCTTATTATTCCGAAACACGACAACAAGATCCTAACGACCCTTGGCGTGACGATAAGCCCAAATACGAAAAAGACGAAGAGGCCGGCAAATATGTTATCGTAAACCGTTACAAAAACGCAAGGCCAAATTATACCGACAAGCATAAAGGCTTTATCCCTAGAATGGTTGATCCCAATCCAAGCGTTGTGGCCAACTACAAAGCCATTGCGGGCATTCCGCCAAAAAGCAATCGCCGGCCAACTTTTGGCGAAAACCTAAAGTTTATGATCGATTTCCAGTTTGGGTATATGTACGGACGCTATTTTATGTGGAATTTTGCGGGAAGGCAGGACGACATACAGGGCAATTTAGATAATCATGGCAATTGGCTCAGCGGAATTAAATTTATCGATGAAATGCGATTGGGCTCTCAAGACAATTTACCACAAGAGGTGCTTGACAACAAAGGCCGGAACACTTACTATTTTTTACCCTTGATCTTGGGTTTGATTGGTTTGCTGTTCCATATCAAATTCGATAAAAAGAATTTCTATGTCCTTTTCCTCTTTTTCGCTTTTACAGGTTTGGCCATTATATTTTACACCAACCCAAAACCCTTTGAACCGCGTGAACGTGATTATGCCGTTGTAGGCTCTTTCTATGTATTTGCTATGTGGATAGGTTTTGGCGTACTTGCCCTCTACCAACAATTTAAGGATAAAATCAATCCCAAAATATTGGCATTGGCCACAACAGCGGTTTGTTTATTGGCCGTACCTACATTAATGGCTTCAGAAAACTGGGACGACCATGATCGTTCAGGTAAATATGCTACCCGAAACAATGCCAAAGCTTATTTAGACTCCGCACAGGAAAACGCCATTATGTTTACCATTGGTGATAATGACACGTTCCCCCTATGGTATATGCAAGAAGTTGAAGACTATAGAACCGACCTTAAGTTGGTAAATACCAGTTTGTTTGCTACCGATTGGTATATAGATCAACAACAAAGAAAAACCTATTTGGCTGACCCTATACCTGGGCAATTGGTGCACGATGATTACAAAACTGGCTCTTTAGATGTTGCTTACCATATTGAAAACCCAGCGTTTAAAGATACCGTGATGGACATAAAAGCCTTCATGAATTGGATAGCAAGCGATGACAAACGAACTTTTTACGATGTTGATGAGGATGGTTTCCCCGAAAAATATTACCCAACAAACCGGCTAAGAATCCCTATTGATAAAGAAGCCGTACTAAAAAACAATATAGTACCATTAAAAGATTCGGCTAAAATTGTACCTTATATAGATATTGAAATAGATAGGGTTGGCATACAAAAACACCGTATTTTAATGTTGGATATTTTGGCACATAACGATTGGACACGACCAATTTATTTTACAGGAGGTGCTTATGCTGAAGATGAATATATTTGGCTAAAAGACTATTTGCAATTGGATGGTTTGGCGTATAAATTTGTACCCATCTATACGTCAAGCAAAAGTCCAAATGGAAGACCAAAAAGTGTATTGGACCTCGGCAGGATAGACACAGAGACCATGTACAACAACGTAAAAAAGTGGGATTGGAAAAACAGCAATGGCGATATTTATGTGGATGTGGAAACCCGTAAAAACGGTATTAGTTTTAGAAATAGTTTAATCCGTTTGGCAGAAGCTTTAATTAAAGAAGGTAAAAATGATAAAGCTGAAGAGATATTAGATTTATCTATTGAAAAAATGCCTGTTAGACGCTATGGGCATTTTGGTCTCGTACTAGGTTTTCCAGATGCTTATTACCAAATTGGCAAAAAAGAAAAAGCCAGAAATGTTGCCAATACTTTAGTTGATATTTTTCAAGATAGAATAGAATTTTATAGTGGATTGGACAATTATGGTGTTTCACAACATTACGATGATATTGAAGGCACATTAATGATGTATAATAACGTGGTTGCAACGGCTGATGAACACGATAAGGAATTTGCAGATGAACTTAAAAAAGGATACATAGAGTCTATTAGGTCTTTGGAAGGAGTTATTGAGTAATGAATTCTTACTTCACAAAAACACCAAAATGGATTAGAGCTTTTTACCCGAATCAGGTTTGGAGTTTACCTGCTAAAAAAAAAGAAATTTATCTCACCTTTGATGATGGTCCAACGCCAGAAATAACGAATTGGGTGTTGAACACTTTGCATGAATATAATGCCAAAGCTACCTTTTTCTGTATAGGTGAAAACATAGAAAAAGAACCCTCAACCTTTAACAAAATAATTAATCAAGGGCATTCAATCGGCAACCACACTTTTAATCACGAAAAGGGCTGGAAAACAGTTAATGAGGACTACTTAAAGTCAGTTGTAAAAACCAAAAAAATAATTGAAAAATACCCAACTTCCGACAACTCAGAATCATTATTTCGTCCTCCATATGGAAAAATTAAAAAATCACAAACCAAATTACTCATTAAAAATAATTACAAAATAATTATGTGGTCCATTTTAAGTTGGGATTTTGACACCACCATAACTCCAGAAATTTGCCTAAACAATGTAATCAAAAATGCCAAAAGCGGAGATATTATTGTTTTTCACGATAGTGTAAAAGCTTTTAAAAATTTGAAAGTGGTTTTACCAAAAGTATTGGATTACTTTAGCGGTAAAGGCTACGAATTTAAAGAAATAAAATAGCTATTCATTCTATTGCATAGCAATTGTATTCCCTTCCCTAGGAGGGGCTAGGGGAGGCTAAACATACTGCTCTACCAAACTAATCAAAGTATTGGCATCTTGTTCACCAGATTGACGCCATTTCATTTCGCCATTTTTGTAGATAATAAAAGTAGGATTGCCTTTGATGCGTAGTGCATTTGCCAAGGTTTCGTTCTTGTCAATGTCAATTTTAATTACCTTAGCTTTATCACCCAATGCTGCAGCAACATCACGTAAAACTTTATGAAAAGTATTATTGTTTTCATTCCAATCTGCATAGAAATCAATCAAAGTAGGAATGCTTGAACTGATTAACTCACCAAATTTTGCCATAAAGAATACTATTTAACTATTAAACAATCAACTATTAATTAGTGGGTTTGTTATACAAATATAACAATTTTAGACAATCTTCTTATTCTTCAGTAGAATTGACATTATTTTCTACAATTTCTATCATTTTACTTATCTTTTCTAAATCAGAAATGGCAATTGTCGTTTCATCAAAAAAGCGTTGACTGTTCATTGAAACTTTTACTTTATTTGGAGATTTATGTAAGGTTGTTGCTGAAAAATGAATCTGTATAAAACCTGCATTTTTAAACTCCAAGATATTATCAATAGTAACACCTCCCCCTGGCATAATTTCAATTTTATTATTAGCTCTACCCCTTAACTCTTTTAATAAATTTAGTCCCTTTATAGCTTGAGATTCTTGGCCAGAAGTTAAAATACGATCAACTCCAGTGGCAATCAATTGCTCTAATCCTTCAAATGGATTTTCAATCCAATCAAAAGCCCTGTGAAACGTAAAATTCATTGGTTTCGAAATTTCAACCAATTGCTTTGTTCTTTCAGAGTCAATAGTATTGTCAAAATTTAAAACACCCGAAACCACTCCTTCACAACCCAACTCTTTACACAATTCTATATCTTGTTTCATAATTTCAAATTCAGTATCTGAATAGGTAAAGTTTCCACTTCTTGGTCGGATTAATACATGGACAGGAATTTCTAAATCTTTTTTTATTTTTTTTATCAAACCGTAAGATGGTGTAATTCCTCCCAAGGACAATTCAGAACATAATTCAATTCGATCTGCACCAGCTTCTTGAGCATTTATTGCTGATTGGTAACCATTTGCACAAATTTCTATAATCATGTTTAATTATTCTTATACACTTTTTATGATTGGTTTATTGGCGTTAATCTAAAAACAATAAAAATTAAAACCGTTTTTAGTATCTTGCTGATCTTATTTTAAATTACTACTAAACTAAGAATTTTATTCAACCCAGATAAATCTAAAAATAATGAATCAAGCCAAATCGTATCGTAGTTCCTTTATTTTATTAACTGTATTATTTTTCCTTTGGGGTTTTATAACCGTATTGGTCGATTCATTAATTCCAAGATTACGCGAGCTGTTTACACTTTCGTACTTTCAAGCAGGTATGGTTCAATTTGCCTTTTTTGGAGCTTATTTTTTACTATCAATTCCAGCAAGTTTTATACTCTCTAAAATTGGGTATAAACGCGGTATTATCCTGGGGTTATTGACCATGGCCTTGGGCTGTTTACTGTTTTATCCTGCGGCATCTTACCGTGTTTTCGGTATTTTTATGTTGGCGTATTTTATCTTGGCCGGAGGCATGACCATTTTACAAGTGGCCGCGAATCCTTTTGTGGCTGCTTTGGGCAGTGAAGAAGGTGCCTCAAGCCGATTGAATTTGTCACAAGCATTTAACTCAGTAGGTACAGCCATTGCTCCTATTATTGGTGCTTTATTTATTTTAAGCGATAAGATAAAAACACCCGAAGAAATCGATGCTCTAGTTGGGGAAGCAAAAGAAGGGTATTTGGCCGCAGAGGCCGCTGCCGTGCAAATGCCTTTTATAGGCTTAGCGGTTTTTATTGGTTTAATTGCCGTTGTTTTCTTTTTTGCAAAACTGCCCAAACTAATAAGTGAGGAATCTACCGGTACGTATGCCCAAGCTTTTAAGCAGAAAAACTTAATGCTTGGGGTGTTGGGTATCTTTTTTTATGTGGGTGCCGAAGTTGCCATAGGTAGCTATTTGGTAAACTATTTTTTAGACATGAACTTGGTGCCTTTGGTAAGGGACAACCCCGTAATGATGAATACGGCAAATTTTATAGCCAATGTATTTCAAAAATCATTGGTTGGTGCCGATGACAAAGCCCTGTTGGGTATTTTTGTTCTCTTTTACTGGACCGGTGCCATGGTGGGTCGTTTTGTAGGGTCTTATTTAACCAAAATAATGAAACCCGGCAAAGTCTTGGGCATATTTGCTACATTAGCAGTTACTTTAATTGTTATTTCGATAAGCACTACAGGCCTAATATCTATGTGGACCATTTTAGCAGTAGGATTATTTAACTCTATTATGTTCCCTACTATATTTACCTTGGCCATTGATGGTCTGGGTGAATTGAAACCCAAAGCATCAGGATTATTATGTACCGCTATTGTAGGTGGTGCTATAATTCCACCTTTATTTGGTCTATTAACTGACAATATTGGCTTTAAAATGGCATTGATTTTTGTAATCCTTTGCTATGCATATATCCTTTATTATGGTATTAAAAACAATAGAAAAAAAGTTGCTATAACCTAAAATATCACAAAATGAAACGTAGAAATTTTATAAAAAATGCGTCCTTAAGTGGCGTTGGATTAGCCATAGGAACTTCATTAACCAATTGTGCCGATAAAACATCCGACAAGAAAAAAGAAGATAAAATAGTAGCACCAAATGTAAAAGCATCGTTGCCATTGGTAATTTGCACCTGGAATTTCCATAATGCAACAACTAAAGCTTGGGAAGCCTTACAAAATGGAAAATCTGCTCTAGATGCCATTGAACAAGGCTGTATGGTAGAAGAAGCCGATTTAAAAAATACTACTGTCGGTAATGGAGCCTCACCAGATAGAGATGGAAACGTTACCTTAGATGCTTGTATTATGGATTCAAAAGGAGATTGTGGTGCTGTGGTTTATATGCAAAATGTTACACATGCAATTTCAGTAGCAAGAAAAGTGATGGAAGACACACCTCATGTAATGTTAGCGGGAAAAGGAGCGGAACAATTTGCTTATGAAAGTGGATTTAAAAAAGAAAATTTGTTGACCGAGTCTTCCAAAAAAGCATGGGAGGAATGGAAAGTGAATTCAGAATACAAACCCATTATCAATATTGAAAACCACGATACTATTGGAATGTTGGCCGTTGATGAAAATGGTGATATTTGCGGCGGTTGTACCACAAGCGGACTAGCCTATAAAATGGCTGGGCGAGTTGGTGACAGTCCAATTATTGGTGCGGGACTGTTCGTAGATAATGAAATTGGTGCTGCTGTTGCTACGGGATTGGGCGAAGAAGTTGCCAAAACCGTTGGTAGCTTTTTAGTAGTAGAATTAATGCGACAAGGTAAATCTCCGCAAGAAGCTTGTGAAGAAGCTATTAGACGAATTGTCTCAAAACCCAACAGTAATTATAAAGATTTCCAAGTAGCCTATATTGCGGTTAATAAAAAAGGTGAAACAGGCTCCTATTCCATTCATAAAAACTTTAGCATGAGTAAAGTTCAAGATGGTAAAATCGAAAATATTCAGGCTGATTATTTTTTAAAGGAGGAATAATATATATTCTAATATTTAAAAGTTTAAACCTCACAAGCCTTTGAGACTTGTGAGGTTTTTATTAGCCACCAAAATATTTTAATACTCTAAACAATCTTTGTAGATTTGAACATACTTGAAAAATCTATAATGTCAACACAAAAACGCTTATTCTTACTAGATGCCTATGCTCTAATTTTTAGAGGGTATTACGCTTTTATTAAAAACCCTAGAATTAATTCCAAAGGAATGGACACCTCAGCAATTATGGGGTTTATGAATTCTTTATTGGATGTAATAAAGCGAGAAAGACCTGATCATTTAGCCGTTTGTTTTGACAAAGGCGGTAGTGTAGATCGTGTTGAAATGTTCGCCGAATATAAAGCCAATCGTGATGAAACCCCTGAAGCTATTAGAATTGCCGTGCCTTATATTGAAAGCATTCTAAAAGCAATGCACATTCCCATTATGGTCAAAGAAGGCTATGAAGCCGATGATGTTATAGGAACCTTGGCTAAAAAAGCCGAAAAAGAGGATTACCAAACTTTTATGGTTACACCCGATAAGGATTTTGCACAATTGGTTTCTGAAAATATTTTTATGTACCGCCCTCGGTTTGGTGGTGGTTACGAAACTTGGGGCATACCCGAAGTGCAAGAAAAATTTGAAGTAAAAGATCCGTTGCAGGTAATAGATTTTTTAGCAATGAAAGGTGATGCTGTTGATAATATTCCTGGCCTACCAGGTGTTGGCGATAAAACTGCCAAAAAATTCTTGGCAGCTTATGGTAGTATTGAAGGATTATTTGAAAACAGCCATGAGCTAAAAGGTAAAATGAAAGAAAAAGTGGAGGCAAATGTCGAACAAGGTTTACTCTCAAAAAAATTGGCAACAATAATGTTAGATGTTCCTGTAGAATTTGATGCTACGGATTTTGAACTTAGCCAACCAGATTTACAAAAAGTAACTGAAATTTTTGAAGAACTGGAATTTAGGAGGTTAACAGAAAATCTAATCAAAACTTTTAGTAAAAAGGCTGAATCTATAGAAGTTAAGCCAAAGGTTGAATCCAAAAAGGCCGTGGCAAAAAACAACCCTACAGATAATATTCAATTCGATTTATTTGCCGCACCAGGAACTGGAACTCCTCAAGAGGAAACAATAATAAGTGGCTATAATACAATTGAAAAAACTTCGCATTTTTATCAGTTTGCTGAAACGCCACTCTCACGAAAATTATTGCTAAAACAATTATTAACTCAAAAGTCCGTCTGTTTTGATACAGAAACTACTGGGTTAAAAGCCTTAGAAGTGGAATTGATTGGAATTGCATTTTCATGGGAACACCATAAAGGGTTTTATGTTCATTTTCCAGAAAATCAAGAAGAAACAAAACAAATTTTAGAAGAGTTCAGACCTTTCTTTGAAGATGAATCTATTGAAAAAGTAGGTCATAATTTAAAATACGACATTAAAGTATTATCAAATTACAATATGCCGGTTAGAGGAAAATTGTTTGACACGATGATTGCACATTACCTGATAAATCCAGATATGCGACATAGCATGGATATTTTAGCTGAGACGTATTTGAATTACCAACCCGTCCCGATTACGGAATTAATAGGTAAAAAAGGCAAAAATCAAGGCAGCATGCGTGATGTTGCATTAGAAAAACAAACCGAATATGCCGTTGAAGATGCTGACATTACGTTACAGTTAAAAACACATTTTGAAAAAGAATTGGAGAGCGGACACTTGACTAAACTCTTTGACGAAGTGGAAATGCCTTTAGTAGCAGTCCTTTCGGCTATGGAAATAGAGGGTATCAATATCAATACCACCTTTTTAAAAGAACTATCAACGGCATTGGCGACGGATATAGAACGTTTGGAAAAAGGAATTTACGAGCAAGCGGGCGAAGAATTTAATTTAGCTTCTCCAAAGCAATTAGGGCCAATTTTATTTGATAAGTTAAAACTGGTTGATAAACCTAAAAAGACAAAAACAGGTCAATATTCAACTGCTGAAGATGTCTTATCTTATTTAGCCAAAGACCATCAAATTATTAGAGATATTCAGGAGTTTAGACAATATAAAAAATTGCAAAGTACGTATGTAGATGCTTTACCTAATGAGGTAAATCCGAAAACAAATAGAATACATACCGTTTACGCACAAGCTGTTGCTGCAACAGGTAGATTGAGCTCTAATAATCCTAATTTACAGAATATCCCCATTCGAACTGAACGGGGACGCCAAGTACGAAAAGCATTTATCCCGAGAAACGAAAACTACACGTTATTGGCAGCAGATTACTCTCAAATTGAGTTGCGAATTATCGCTGCGTTAAGCGAAGAAGAAAATATGATTAATGCGTTTAAAAACAATGAAGATATTCATGCCTCAACGGCAGCAAAGGTTTTTAATGTTCCTATAAACGAAGTAACCAGAGAACAACGTGGCAACGCCAAAACCGTTAATTTCGGAATTATTTATGGGGTTTCTGCTTTTGGTTTGAGTAATCAGACCACGCTTTCGCGAAGCGAATCAAAAGAATTAATAGATACCTATTATGAAACCTACCCGAAATTACGTAGTTATATGGATAGCCAAATTCACTTTGCTAGAGAAAATGGTTACGTGGAAACAATTCTAGGCAGACGAAGGTACTTAAAAGATATAAATTCTCGAAATGCTGTTGTTCGTGGAGCCGCAGAACGAAATGCAGTTAATGCTCCTATTCAAGGAAGTGCAGCAGATATTATTAAACTGGCAATGATAAATATTTACCAGCATTTTCAAAAAGAAAAATTCAAAAGTAAAATGTTACTCCAAGTTCATGATGAATTAGTTTTTGATGCTCATAACGATGAATTAGAAATAATAAAGCCTATGATAAAACAGGAAATGGAAAATGCTTATAAATTATCCGTGCCATTAGATGTTGAAATTGGGCTGGGTAACGATTGGTTGGCAGCACATTAAAATTATTTTGTAAGAAATACTAGAGAATTTCGACATAGATTCAAAGTTTCTTATGAAGTTTCGAGTATCAGTTCCTATCTTTTTTGTAATCATAACAACTTCCGTTATTGGTCAAACTTGTTGTTCGGGTGGCATACCGTTGTCAAATAATTTAGGTTTGGAAATGTTAGGAAAAGGAACTTTTCAAATTGGTTTAAACTATGATTATAATAATTTAAACACATTAAAAAGCGGTTCAACCACATTAGATGATAGCTCCAGATTGCGAATTACACATACAGGGCTTTTAAATTTAGGCTTTTCTATAACCAATAACTTAGCTATTGAAAGCTTATTTACATGGGTTAATCAAAGAAGAAAAATCAGTCAATTTGGCAATGAAAACTTGGATCAGTCATCGGGTGTGGGAGATGCTATTTTACTTGTAAAATATAGATTCAACAATGTATTTGGTAAAACGAGTAGTTTAAACTTTGGTGTCGGTGCAAAACTTCCTTTAGGTTCATCAACAGAAAAAAACAATCAAGGCGTTACTTTAAATGCAGATTTACAACCTGGTAGTAATACTTTTGACATGATTTATTGGACAATGGTTTCTAAAAATTTTGATTTCAGACCATCATTAACTGTTTCTTCAAGATTTATATATAGAAGTGCTGGAACCAACAATAATTATTTTGGTGATTCGTCCTATAAATTTGGTAATGATTTTCAAACCTACTTAAGTTTTTCTGATCAGTTTATTATATCTAAAAAATTAGTTTCGCCTGCAATTTCATTTAAATATCGCAACGCTAGTAAAGATAAAATAGAAGAATTTAATTTGAATAATACTGGCGGCAATTGGGTTTCTATAATTCCTGGTTTTTCAGTAGATATTAATTCAAAAATAGCCTTTTTAACTAAAGCTGAAATTCCTATTTACAGTAATGTAGATGGCACACAATTGACCCCAACATTTAGATTGACATCTGGCATTCTAATTAAAATTACACGCAAAACACGTTTCCTTAATTTAAATTAAGGATAATAGAAATTCTTTAATTTTTATTAGAACAAGCCCTAATAATATTCTTATTGTCTAGTTTAGTTAATAACCAACGGCTCTAGCATCAAAACTTCGAGAATCAGCGGCACCGTATACTTTGTTATTTTTATGGTCAATAGTAATGCCCATGGCTTGACCTTGCATATTTCTAAAATAAATTTCATGCCCTAAAGCTTTATATAATTTTTGTGTATCTGGTGAAATACCATGTCTTTCAAAAGAAGTTCTATTCGGAAACCATTGGTGATGAATTCGCGGTGCTTCAATGGCTTGGGCAATGTTCATATCAAAATCAATTACATTTAAAATTACTTGTAATACCGTATTGATAATTGTTCTACCTCCCGGGCTCCCAATTACAATTACTGGCTTACCATTTTTAGCAACAATAGCAGGAGTCATACTAGATAACATTCGTTTTTCGGGCTGTACTAAATTGGGTTTTGTACCAATTAGACCACGGGAATTTGTGTAACCAGGAATTGGGTTAAAATCGCCCATTTCATTGTTCAATAAAAACCCAGCACCTTCAACTACTATTTTATTACCGTAACTATTTTCTAAAGTGTAGGTTAGCGAAACCGCATTACCATCCTTGTCAACCACTGAAATATGCGTAGTTTCTGGGCTTTCAGGCACCAAATGCTTTGTGTTAAAATGGGTAGAATCGCTCTGAGAGGCTTTTTTAAGATTAATATTGACTCTTAAATTATTAGCGTGTTCTTTTGAAATCAATCTTTCTAATGGTAAATCTGGATTAAAATCCGAATCGCCTACAAATTCAGCTCTATCAGCAAAAGCCCTACGCATTGCCTCGGTAATTACATGTAAAGAAGCTGCAGAATTGTGACCCATTTCACTCAGGTTATATCCTTCTAAAATATTCAACATTTCGACCAAAGCAATACCTCCAGAGCTTGGTGGTGGCATACCTACAATTTCATAACCTCTGTACGTTCCTAAAATTGGTTTCAGTTCTTGAGCCTGATATTTTGCTAAATCCTTTTCGGTGATAATTCCACCATTCTCCTTCATAAAATCGGCTATGAGCTTTGCAGTTTTACCTTTGTAAAATCCGTCTGCACCTTTTTCTTGAATACGTTTTAAAGTTTCTGCCAATTCTGGTTGTTTCCATATTTCTCCTGGTTTGTAAGGTATTTTACCGTCTTTCAGAAATGTTTTGGCAGTTGATGGAAATCGCGATTTGTTTTTAGCGATATAGTTAACAAACCATTCATTGCGATAAGAAGCAGGGAAACCTTCTTTTGCTAATTTTACGGCGGGAGCCACCAAATCTGCCCAAGGTAATTTTCCCATTTTTTGATGTGCTAAATACAACCCAGCCACTGTACCCGGAACTCCAGTTGCCAATAACCCTTCGTGGTTTGAGTTGTCTTTTATTTTTCCGTCTTTTCCTAAAAACATTTTTTCATGAGCCGTCAACGGAGCTTTTTCCCTAAAATTAAACGTTGTTTTTTTACCATCATCACCATAATAGACCAAAAATCCGCCTCCGCCAATATTTCCTGCAGAGGGTAATGTCACTGCTAAGGCAAAAGCTGTGGCCACAGATGCATCAATAGCATTTCCTCCTTTTTTGAGAATATCTCGCCCTACTTCAGAAGCTAAATAATGACTGGTAACCACCATCCCATTTTCAGCGGGAGCAGGTGTCTTTCCACTTTGTGCGAAAATTGGATTAGCGATAAATAAAAAAGTGAATACAAATATTTTTAAGTAGATTTTCATAAGGGATATAGTTTTTTTGTAATTTAACAAACCTAATTAAAATATACTTTATACGCAATAGAAAATGTTCCTTACAGTTCCAGTTTTAGTTAAATCTAAAAAAGACGTAAATTGCATTAAAATTAAACAACCCAATATGAAAACAATGACCTGCAAACAACTAGGTGGTCCATGCGATGCTAAATTTCATGCTAACACCTTTGAAGAAATGGTAGAACAAAGTAAAAATCATGGAATGGAAATGTTCCAAAAAGGGGATGCCGCACATATTAGAGTGATGAAAGAAATGAAAGAAAAAATGAAAACCCAAACACCAGAACAAATGCAGGATTGGTTTTACAATAAAAGAAAAGAATTTGATGCTTTACCTGAAAATAAATAGCAAATACTAATTACAACATAAAACGATAAGTAACCTTAATTAAAAAGGTGTTGTCTTTCTTTTCGCCTAAAATTTGATTATCCAACCCTTTAAATAATTTATAATTTGGGTCAGCATTACCACTTACTCCCTGAGACCAAACCAAAAAGACTTCAGAACCAGGAATATACTCCCAACGCATTACCAAATTAGATCGAAACTGGACATAAGAAAAATCAGGATTACCAAATTGATAATCTGTTGTACCATCAGTATTTGAATCAATCAAATAAGAATCATCATTCGTATCAAAAGAAATTTGATTGTCATTGAATAATTGAATTCTATCTTTGAAACTATTAGCTTGGGGACTAACTACTGTTTTAAATTCTGAATAGCGACCTCTTGAAATAAAGGGTTCACCATAATATTGAATGGTTAAATTTGGATTAATGGTATAATTAAGTCGCATAGACATACTAAGCGTACGTTGAGCAATAGTTCCATTAACATAATTGGTTTGATTATTAGACTCAATATTATCAACAAACTGAAGCTTATCATCATTTATTCTGTATTGCGGGAAAATAGAAACTTGTAACGCATTTGTTGGTTGGTAAGAAACGCCTACACCAAGGCTGAAATAGCTAAAAGAATCATCAAAGGTTTTACCTCCATTACTTCTTAAACTGAATGATACTTTTTTTCGATCATCAGTGCCAAGTCTAGAAAAATAACTTAATATTTGAGAATTTTTAATTCTTGGGCCGCCTCTAAGCTGAACTGTGGACTGATTTGTTGGCAGATAGGTAATACCTAAATTAGCTCGCCAATTGTTTTTGAACTGTGCCCAACTATTGGTATTAAATTGCATTAAATTATGATTACTTTCAAAATCCCAAGCACTCCAATGATTATAATTTAATCCTAATTGTCTAAAAACAGAAAAGGGTTTTAGCGTTCTGTAACCGACCCAAGTATAATGCCTTAAATCATCCGCTTGTCGTTGAAAACCCATGTCGTTTAATTCTAATTCGGGAGACCGCCATGTAAAACCACTTTCAAAACGCCAATGGCCTTTGGCCTGTTTCCCTATTTGAATATTACCTCCGGTCCCAGTTAATGAAGTTTTGTTAGGATCAACTTCCAAATGTGTAGCGTCCACACGACCAAATAAATGTCTTAACGATTCTTGAGTACTTTGAATAGCTTCTTTACTACCTTCTACTCTACTAAAAACTACATTTCCGCCAACATACCATGCTCTATCGCTCCATTGATGCTTAAAATCCAGCCCGCCAGTATATGCAGATTTATGTAAAAACTGTAAATTATCGGTCAAATTTCTATTTGTTGCGGTAAAAATACCACCAACAAAAGTATTCCGTTCGTTAAAATCTTTTTGAAGTCGTCCCAAAAAATAATTGGTCAAAGGCTCTACCAATTCTTCTCTTCTGTTTCCATTATTATCAATAGTAGCATATTCATTAGCTGTTATACTTTCTAAAATACCAATTGACCACCCATTTTTTGTTTTTCCGCTAAATTTAGCAGCCCCTAAAATTGAAGTATTATTGGGCTGATTGACAAATTCACCATCTTCTGTATCTGGATATCCTTGAGGACTTCTACCAATTCGTCTCGAAAAAAACAGATTATCCGACCCGAAAGTATCTCCTGCTTCCGAATTAGAAATTTGATAATTAAAAATATTATTGTTTTCTACAAAAAACGGGCGTTGTTCGTTAAAGAAAATTTCGAACCCATCTAATGCAATGGCTGCAGGGTCTGCCTCAACTTGTCCAAAATCAGGGTTAACGGTTAAGTCTAATGTTAAATCGTTCGTAATTCCGATTTTGGCATCCAAACCACCATTTAGCTTAAAATCTGAACCATCACGAAACGGATTTCCGTCTTCTTTAGGGTAAGTATCCAACTTAGCCAACCCAAAAGGCTGTATTTCTAATTGCTTTTGAGGTTCTAAATCTATAAGCCCATGTAGTTCTCCAAATTCACTTATCCAACCTGGAGCATCTCTAGGAACACGTTGCCATAGAGACCGTTCATTCTTTCTAAAAAAATAACGCTGTAGTTGCAAACCCCATATTTGCTCTTTGCTCTTACCAAATCTTAATTGACTTAACGGTATTTTCATTTCAACTGAATACCCTTCATCGTCCACACTAGTCTTAGCAAACCAAATAGGGTTCCAACTTTCATCCCAATTATTACCATTATCTGAAGCCAATTCATCGCCTTTTACACCAGCAGCTGTCATTGTAAATGAAAATGCAGTTCGTAAATCGTGATAGCTATCAATATTAATTTCAACCCAATCGCCTTCAAAACCATCACGTCTTGATAATCTTTTTACGATACTATCTGCAGCTTTATCAATAGCTCTAATACCTATATAAAGGTGTTTTTGATCATAAACTATTTTAAATTTAGTTTCTTGACTTGGTGCAGTGTTTTCATCAGGGCTGTACTCAGTATAATCGCTATTCCATTCAACCAAATCCCAACTGGCATCATCAATAATACCATCAATAACCGGGGCTTTTGCTTGCCCTATTGATTTAGTGGTATATATTCTTTTTGGAATTTTTAAGTCTGGTTCTTGAGCATTTATTGATTGAAAAAAAAGGAAAAAAATGAGTACTAACGGAGTTGTTACCTTCATACAAGTTTGGTTGATGGTTGAGAGCGTTCATTTTAAAAGACTATATTGTTTTAAAAATGTTACACTTTGCTTGCAATTTAGTGTAAACTCATCTTAATTATATGTTAAAACAGAACTTGATTCTGTTAAAATTTAACACATTAAAATATATATAAAACACTGTTTGTTATATAAATAAATAGTATTATCTTTGCAAACCCTTTTTTAAGGGAAAAATCATTTTATTAATAGACAAAAACTAATCGTGTGAACACATTAAGTTACAAAACAGTATCAGCTAACAGAACCACCGTAAATAAAGAGTGGGTTTTGGTTGATGCGGACGGACAAACATTGGGTCGTTTAGCTTCTAAAGTAGCAATGCTTATTAGAGGCAAATACAAGCCTAACTACACACCTCATGTTGATTGTGGTGATAATGTAGTTATTATTAACGCAGAAAAAATTATTCTATCAGGTAACAAATGGACGGATAAATCTTATATCCGTCATACAGGTTATCCTGGAGGTCAAAGATCGCTCACTGCAACAGAGTTGTTTAAAAAAGATCCAACTCGTTTAGTAGAAAAAGCAGTAAAAGGCATGCTACCAAAAAATAAACTAGGTAGTGCGTTATTTAGAAATTTAAATGTCTTTGCTGGTGCTGAGCACAATAAAGAAGCTCAAAAGCCAAAGACTATTAACCTTAACGATCTTAGATAATGGAAATAGTACATAAAATAGGTAGAAGAAAAACGGCAGTTGCCCGTGCTTATGTTTCTAAAGGAAAAGGAAACATTACTATAAATAAAAGAGAATTAAAAAATTATTTTACAACTGGCACTTTACAATACAAAGTGTTACAACCACTAACTTTAACTGACAACGATAAAAATTACGATGTTAAAGTAAATGTTTTTGGAGGTGGGGTTACGGGTCAAGCCGAAGCAATTCGTTTGGCAATTACCAGAGCTTTAGTTTCTATTGATGAAGACTACAGAGCTATTTTGAAACCAGAAGGATTACTTACAAGAGATCCAAGAATGGTAGAGCGTAAAAAATTCGGTCAGAAAAAAGCCCGTAAAAAATATCAATTCTCTAAACGTTAATCATATTTTAAATAATTATAAACTGTTTAAGTTTAGCACCCAAATAATTAAGACTCACCAAATGTGGCTACTTAGTTATTGCTAAATAAGGAACGTAAACTAAAAACAAAATGAACATTCAAATTCAAGAATTATTAGACGCAGGTGTACACTTTGGTCACTTGACAAGAAAATGGAATCCAAATATGGCTCCGTATATTTATACTGAGCGTAATGGAGTACACATTGTAGATTTGTACAAAACTGTTGCAAAAATTGAAGAATCTGGTGCAGCATTAGAGAAAATTGCAGCTTCTGGAAGAAAGATTTTATTTGTAGCTACAAAAAAACAAGCTAAAGATATTGTTGCAGATAAAGCAGCAAGCGTTAATATGCCTTACATCACAGAAAGATGGCCAGGCGGAATGCTTACTAACTTTGTAACTATCCGTAAAGCTGTTAAAAAAATGGCTCAAATTGATAGAATGAAACAAGATGGTAGTTTTAACGCTTTATCTAAAAGAGAAAAATTACAAATAGATCGTCAAAGAGCTAAATTGGAAAAGAATTTAGGTTCTATTTCTGATATGACACGTTTGCCAGGTGCTTTATTTGTTATTGATACTAGAAGAGAACATATTGCTATTGCCGAAGCTCAAAAATTGAATATTCCAATTTTTGCTATGGTAGATACCAACTCTGACCCTAGACCAATTGATTTTGTGATTCCTTCAAATGATGATGCTTCAAAATCTATCAACAAGATTTTGTCTTATGCAACTGAAGCTATTGCTAAAGGTTTGGCAGACAGAAAATCTGAAAAAGAAGCGAAGGAAGATGCCCCAAAAGTTTCTAAGAAAGTAGAAAAAGCAAAGGCAAAAACCGAAGAAGTAGTAGAAGAAAAATAAATTATTGTACAACTTATAATTAATGATTTAACCAAAATTTAAGTCATTAATAGATTAAACATAAAAATTATGGCAAAAATAACAGCCGCTGAAGTAAATAAATTAAGAAAAGCCACTGGTGCTGGTATGATGGATTGTAAAAATGCACTAGTTGAGGCTGATGGTAATTTTGATACTGCCATCGAAATATTGCGTAAAAAAGGACAAAAAGTTGCTGCAAAAAGAGCCGACAGAGATTCTTCTGAAGGTGCAGTTATTGCAAAAGTAAATGCTGATGCCACAACTGGAGCGGTAATTTCTTTAAATTGTGAAACTGATTTTGTGGCAAAAAACGATGGGTTTGTAGATTTAGCAAATCAATTAGCAGAAGTTGCTTTAAATGCAGCTTCAAAAGAGGAATTTTTAGCTGCTAGTTTTAATGGAATGTCTGTTGCAGACAAACTAATTGAGCAAACTGGTGTTATTGGCGAAAAAATTGAAATAGGTGCTTTTGACCGAGTTGAAGCTCCTTTTGTAGGCTCTTATATTCATGCAGGTAATAAAATTGCTACTTTAGTTGGTCTTTCAGCTTCCGCTGATGGTGCTGACGTTGTGGCTAAAGATGTTGCTATGCAGGCCGCTGCAATGTCTCCTATTGCTTTAGATGAAAATGGTGTTGACCAATCGGTTATCGACAAGGAAATCGAAATTGCAAAAGATCAATTACGTCAAGAAGGCAAACCAGAAGCAATGCTAGATAATATTGCAAAAGGGAAGCTAAAGCGTTTCTTTAAAGATAATACATTGGTAAACCAAGCTTTTATTAAAGATAGCAAACAAAGTGTTGCACAATATGTTAAAACATTAGGCGATGTTAAAGTTGTTGACTTTAAAAGAGTAGCTTTAGGGTAGCCTGATAACACGTTAAAAATTTTTAAAAAACCTCGCCAATTGGTGAGGTTTTTTATTTTCTAGGACTTTAGTAAAAGTATTCTTCTGATCTATGAAATTAAAATTTTTAATTATTTTCGTACATTGCACTTAGACTACCAAAGCTTTAATTCTAATGCTAGACGAAAAAGACAAGAGAAATATTTTTAAGGAGTGGCTAGAAAAGTTACAACAAGAAAGTTGGCAATTGGAACTGCTAATATCTGGATTTACATTATTTGGCATATGGGAGAGCAGAGATATTCTTGAATCTTTTATCAGTTTTTTAGCCGTTAATAGGCCTGTAGAAAGTAATGCTTCAACTGTTCTTAAAGTAGCTACACTAATGTTACAAGCGGCATGGTTGGTTTTCTTTACCAATTTATTAGTCCATGTAATTATGAGAGGACTGTGGATAGGAGCTATTGGATTACGCTACGTGTCTGGAGATATAGATTATGACAAACTAAAATACTCTGAATCTTTTAGCAACTATTTTAAGAATAAAGTTGGCGGGTTTGATGATTACATAGAACGTTTAGAAAAAATTTGTAGTTCTATATTTGCTTATACATTTTTACTCTTTTTCATCTTTTTATCTTTTGGGTTTTTTATTATTTTCTGGATTTTACTAGTTGCGGTTTTAAATTATTTCTTTAGTTCTGACAATTCGTCTATCTCTGCAGTTTCAATAATTGTAAATACTGTTTTTGGGTTTTTGGCATTTTTTGTTTTTATTGATTTTATTACTTTAGGTTTGTTTAAAAAGATAAAAGGTAAAAGCTTTTCTAAAATTTATGGCTATATCTATAGATTTTACTCTTTCATTACCTTATCTTTTATTTATAGACCCTTACTTTATAATTTTTTAGACACAAAATATACACGTAGACTTTTTTGGTTTTCTATACCTTATTTACTTTTACTGATACTTGTTTTACCTGATTTTATATTGGAAGCTAATCCTCATTTTCCTGAACAATCTGGTAATAACAATTTTATTTCAAAACATGTTGTTATAAGCAATAATTATGATGATTTACGAGAAAAGAACTTGGCCATATCAAACTCTAGCCGTAAAAGGATAAGAATGATAAGCTTATCTAACTATGAAATAACAAGTAATTATGCAAGTGTTTTCATCAGACAAGCAGGAGTAGATGAAAAACTACTTTCTGAAAAATATGGAATAACGCCCTATCGGAAATCTGGATTGAGACATAGTATGTTTAAGGGAAAAATAGTAGACTCAACAATATTAAATCTTGAAAATCAAAAATCAACTGCTCTTTTAAAACTAATTAAACAGCGAAGGGAGATAAAAAAAGATTCTTCCAAATTCACCAAAGGACTTAATACAGGTAAATACAATAAAAACATATCGAATTTAGACGATTACATGAAGTATAGAAGAGATAGTATTATAAAAGTATGGAATAAAAGAATTGAAAATGAAAATGAAAAAAAATTAGTCCAAATAAAGTCAGCACTTTTAGATGCCAATCAGATATTTATTGATGATGTTTCTTATAATGATTCGTTAAAATGTAAATTTTATACTCATCCCAACATGAATGAGAAAGGTTTGCTTTGTTATTTTCCTACAGATAGCATAAATAAAGGCGAACATCTTTTAACTCTTGAATATAAAACATACCGCAAAGAAGCAATCGATTCAATTGATATACATACAGTTCAAATTCCTTTTTGGAAATTTTAAAGTATAAAACCAAACCATCATGAAAAATATTTTAACAAACAGTTTATTAGCCGCAGCAACCTTCATAGCTGTTTATTTTGTCTTTTACTTTATTGATCCAAGTCTCAATTTTAAATATAGTTTAATTCTGCCCATCGGTATAGTGATTTATCTTTTTTTTCTGATAAGAGCTGGGATTCGAAAACGAAAAAACTTAGGTGGTTTTATTAGTTTTGGGGAGGTTTTTGTATCGTCAATAGCAATATATGCTATAGCGTCCTTCACTGCTATGGTATTCACACTTATTATGTTGAACATAGATCCAGAACTAATGGAATTAATGAAAGAAAGCTCTAGTCGGACCAGTGAAAGTATGTTTAGAATGGCTGGCATGTCTGAAGAGCAGATTGCCCTTGCTACAGAAGAGGCCAATGAAAACATGGATCTCGTTAAGAGTTCTATGCTAAGCAATATGTTCGTTGGTTGGCTTATAAGTATTATTATACCAGGGCTTATTTATGCATTGATAGCCTCTTTAATTGTTAAAAAGAAAGATAAAAGTATTGTATAAGAGAACTTTTTTTGCACTTTATTTTCTAATCTTAGGTCGGATTTAGATTGTTAACATTTTGTATATTTGTCAAACTTTCATAAAAAATGCAATACAAAAGAATTCTATTAAAATTAAGTGGTGAAGCCTTAATGGGCGACCAAAACTACGGGATAGACCAAACCCGGTTAAAACAATATGCTTTAGAAATTAAAAAAGTAGTTGATAGTGGCGTTGAAGTTGCCATAGTTATTGGTGGTGGAAATATCTTTAGAGGACTATCAGCAGCGGGCAGTAATATGGATAGAGTTCAAGCAGATTACATGGGCATGTTGGCCACTGTAATTAACGGTTTAGCTTTGCAAAGTGCTCTTGAAGATGCCGAAGTACAAACGCGTTTACTAACTGCCATAAAAATGGAGCAGATTGCTGAACCTTATATTAAAAGAAGAGCCGTGAGGCATTTAGAAAAAGGTAGGGTGGTTATTTTTGGTAGCGGCACGGGTAATCCATTTTTCACTACTGATACCGCTGCTGTATTAAGAGCTATCGAAATTGATTCAGATGTAATTTTAAAAGGTACACGTGTGGACGGTGTTTATACTGAAGATCCTGAAAAAAATATCAACGCGGTAAAATTTGAAAATATTACCTTTAAAGATGTAATGAACAAAGGCCTAAAAGTTATGGATATGACAGCCTTTACTTTAAGTGAAGAAAATAAATTACCAATTATAATATTTGACATGAATAAAGAGGGTAATTTAATGAAATTACTCTCTGGAGAAAATATTGGAACAAAAGTTGATATAGAAATTTAGAAATCTTTATTATGAACGAAGAAGTACAATTTATAATAGATACTGCTAAAGAACAAATGGATAACGCAGTTGAACATTTAAATAAAGAATTGGCAAATATTAGAGCTGGCAAAGCATCTCCTTCTATGTTAAGAAGTGTAATGGTTGATTATTACGGCTCACAGACACCTTTAAATCAAGTGGCCAACGTAAACACTCCTGATGCTAGAACAATTAGTATTCAACCTTGGGAGAAAAGTATGTTGCAAGAAATTGAAAAAGGCATAATGGTTGCTAATTTAGGCTTTAACCCAATGAACAATGGAGAAAACATAATCATTAACGTACCTGCATTGACCGAAGAACGTCGTATGAATCTCGCCAAGCAAGCAAAAGCAGAAGCTGAGAATGATAAAATTAGTGTTCGAAATGCCCGAAGAGATGCTAATCACGACATAAAAAAGTTAGATATCTCAGAAGATTTGCAAAAAAATGCTGAAAATGATATTCAAGAGCTCACAGATAAATACATTAAAATTATAGACGACTTATTTGAGTTAAAAGAAAAAGAGATCATGACAATATAATTTTATGCTTAAATAACTTTTTACAAAAGCATCTTACTTCACAGATGCTTTTTTATTTTAATATCAGTATGTATCCGTTTAAACGATTTAGTATTTTTCTTTTTCTTCTTTTACCATTTTTAGGTTTAGGCCAAAGCAGTATTTCTGGTATTATAAAAGATAGCAAAACTAAAAAACCCCTACCGTTTGCCACAATTATCACTAATACGGGTTTAGGAGAAATTACCGATGCCGAAGGCAAATTTAATATCGTTTCAAAAAGAGATATTAACGAACTCACCATTACCTACGTTGGCTACAAAAAACAAAAAATTTCTGTGAATAAAAGTGATAGATTTATCACTATTCTTTTGAAAGCAAGCACAGAAAATCTTGGTGAAATTTTGTTAGTTGCGAAAGAAAACCCCGCATTAGAAATCATCAGGAATACCATAAAAAACAGAGATAAAAATAATATTACAAAAGCTTTACAATCTTTTAAATACAAACTTTATAATAAATTATTAATTACCGCCAATCCAGATTCTATCAGCGGAACAGTTGACTCAATTTTTATTAAAAAAAATGATAGTTTAATTTTTGTATCACTAGATTCTTCCAACTATAAATTTAAAAAGCAGGTAGATCGGCATCATCTGTATATTACCGAAAAAGTTGCTGAACATACTTTTCAAAGAGGTAAAAACAAAAAAGAAACCATTTTGGCCACACGTATGGCCGGATTTAAAAATCCGATTTATGAATTTTTAGCCTTAGATACAGAGAGTTTTTCTTTCTATGATGAAGTTTACACTTTATTAGGAAACAACTATATAAACCCTTTGGCAAAAAATGCTTTAAAAAAGTATAATTATAAAATATTAGACACCATTTATAGTAAACAAGGTGCTGCCTATATGATTCATTATAAATCTAAACTCGAAAAAGATGAGGCTGGTCTAGAAGGTGTTTTATATATCAATGAAAAAAATTATGCTCTTGAAAAAGGCATTGCAGAACTAAGAGGGATTGTAGCTATAAAAGCTGAGCAAAATTACACATATAAAGATAGTGCTGATATCTGGTTTCCAGATGAAACTGCTATAAGTATCCGTAAAGGCAAAAGCAAAGAAGATGTTTCAATTTTTGGAGGGGTAATTAAATTTTCTGAAAGTGAAACACAAAATGATTCTATAGTAAAACCGAGAGAAAAAGAAATAACAGACGCTACATATGTAATATCCAAAAGTAAAATATATGACATAGCTATAAATGAACCTTTAAGAGTAATTAATTCGGCTTCAACAATAGAAATAGACGATAATGCCGCAAACAGAAGTGAAGCGTATTGGAATAAATATAGAACGGATTCCATTACCAAACGCGGTTTGGAAGCTTATAAAGTTTTGGACAGCTTATCAAAAGCTGAAGGAGCTGAGAAAAAATTAAATATTGCAAGAAAAATTTTAAAAGGCTATTATCCTACAAAATATTTCGATTTCGATTTGAGTAAAATGATAAATTTTAACAATTACGAAGGTTTTAGATTTGGGTTGGGCGGAATTACTAATCCTAATTTCTCAAAAATTGTTCAGCTAGAAACTTATACAGCTTATGGCTTTAAAGATAAAACTGTAAAATATCACTTTGGTGGATTTTTAAGATTAAATAAGAAAAATAATACTTGGATTGGTGCTGCTTATACTGACGATTTGCAAGAAGCTGCCAAACTCGACTTTCTTTTTGATGAAACTTCCTTTGCTCTAATTAATCCTAGAAATTTAAATATTGGTCAGTTTTTTAATTATAAAACCTACACTATTAATTTTAAACACGATGTTTTACCAAATTTAGAAACAAAATTTAGGTTAAGCGTCGGTAGCTATTTACCAAAGTTTGACTATCAGTTTATTACAAATAATTTAGTCTATTCTGAATATGATTTAACTACGGCAACTTTCGCTTTAAAATGGACGCCATTCAGCAAATATTTAAATACCCCCATTGGTAAAATGCCAATAAAAAATGGGTATCCAAAAATTACTGCCCAGTTTGCAAAAACTTTTAATAATTTTTTAGGTGGTGATTTAGAATTCAATCAACTTAAATTAAAATATGAACACGACATTAAATTTTTAAATAAAAGTTCTACCAGTTTTTTAATTCAAGGTGGTTATACTTTTGGAGATGCACCACTTACACATTTGTACAATGCCACGCCTAACTATTCTTTTGCAAACCCATGGCGAAAGCGTATTAATTTTTCAGGCACAAATGCTTTTGAAACTATGGCATTTAACGAATTTATCTCAGACAGGTATGTTTCTATTCAGGGTCGCTACAATTTTCAACGTTTTAAAATAAGTGACAAATTCAGACCTCGACTAAGTATTATATCAAGGCTCGCTATCGGAACTATAGATAGTACCAGTGAACACTTTGGAGTTTCATTTAAAAAAATGAATAAAGGCTATTTAGAGTCGGGTTTGGTTTTAAATCATTTATTTAGAGGTTTTGGGTTAAGCTCTTTTTACAGATATGGGGCTTATAGTAATGCAAAATTTTCTGACAATTTAGCAGTGAAACTAACTTATGTGCTAAGCTTAGGATTTTAGCATATTTTAGTACCTTTGCCAACATTATAAATTCACAAACTTTTTAATGAATTTTTGGGCTTATATTTCACGTATTATTATTAAAGGACGCATTCCTATATTAATAATTCTCGCAATCATTACTTATCTTTTAGCTACGCAAATGCAGCACATGCGTTTTTCTCATAGCGAAGCCAATTTACTCCCTAAAAATCATGAAGTAAATTTAGAATACAATAAGTTTTTGGAAATTTTTGGTGAAGAAGGTAATTTAATAATTTTAGCTACTCAAGATTCTACTATTTACACTGCCAAAAAATTTAATAATTGGAATGCCTTATCCAATCAACTAGATTCTTTACCACAAATTGATTTCACAGTTTCCGTGGGCGATATAAAAAAGTTATATAAAGATACTGAAAACGAACGCTTTGATGTAAAACCAATTTACGAAAATAAGCCCAAAACGGATAAGGAAGTTAAAGAAATAAAAAATGATCTTTTTGAGAACCTTCCCTTTTTTGATAATTTTTTATTCAATAAAAAAACAGGAACCATTAGGACGGTTATTTATGTTAAAAAGGATATTGTAAATACCATTGAACGTAAAAAGTTTATTCTTGAGGTATTAAACCCAACTATTGAAAAATTTGAAAAAGACAATGATTTAGATGTAAAAGTCTCTGGTATGCCCTATATCAGAACAATGAATTCTAAAAATATAACAGATGAAATTGGCATTTTTGTAGTATTGGCATTATTGGTAACCTCTGTTATTTTCTTTTTCTTTTTCAGATCGCATAGAGCTACTTTAATAACGATGATAGTAGTGAGCATTGGTGTGGTTTGGGCCTTCGGGTTTATTGGTTTGTTCGGATACGAAATTACTGTTTTAACCGCATTAATCCCTCCATTGATTATTGTTATTGGTGTTCCCAATTGTATATTTCTTATCAATAAATATCAGCAGGAAATTAAAGATCATGGCAATCAAGCAAGGTCCTTACAGCGTGTAATTTCCAAAATTGGTAATGCTACTTTAATGACCAATGTTACGACAGCTTCTGGTTTTGCCACTTTTATTTTTACAAAAAGTCAGTTGTTAAATGAGTTTGGTATAATTGCCTCGGTAAATATCCTTGCCATATTTATATTATCCCTATTAATAATTCCTATTATTTATAGTTTTTTACCAAAACCGAAATACAAGCACTTAAAACACCTAGAAAAACGGTGGATTGACAAAATAGTAAGTTGGATGGAACGCACCGTTCGTCACAAACGCATAAGAGTATATATTTCTACGGTGGCGGTTATTATTTTCAGTATTATTGGTGTTTATATGATAAAGGTTTCGGGCAGTTTGATTGAAGATATGCCTAAGGGGAAAACTTTTTTTAAAGATATTGTTTTTTTCGAAAATGAGTTTGGTGGTATTATGCCTTTAGAAATAATTATTGACACCAAACGTAAAAAAGGCGTGATGAAACTTTCTACGTTAAAACGAATGGACAAGCTTGTTGAAATCATTGATGAAATTCCGGAACTTTCACCTACGGTTTCTGTTTTAAATTTAGTTAAGTATTCTAAACAAGCTTATTATAACGGTAATCCAAAATATTACCAATTGCCTACATCACAAGAACAAAATTTTATACTATCCTACACCAAAAATTCAAATACAAACTCAGATTTGCTAAATAATTTTGTTGATTCTACAGGCCAATTTGCACGTATTACTACCTTTATGAAGGATATTGGAACTGATAAAATGGAACGTATAGAGGAAAGGTTACAGGCAAGAATTGATAAGGTATTGCCCGCAAAAAATTATAATGTAACCTTAACTGGTAAATCATTAGTGTTTTTAAAAGGAACAAATTATTTAATTAGAAACTTGGTACTTTCACTGTCACTGGCCATTCTTCTTATCTCAATGTTTATGGCCTGGATGTTCAGGTCTTTTAAAATGATACTCATCTCGTTATTACCAAATATTTTACCCTTATTGGTAACCGCTGGTTTAATGGGATATTTGGGTGTCCCAATAAAACCATCAACAATTTTGGTATTTAGTATTGCTTTTGGCATTTCTGTTGATGACACTATTCACTTTTTAGCAAAATATAGACAAGAGTTACAAGCCAATAATTGGAAAGTAAAAGTATCTGTTTATAATGCTTTACGAGAAACAGGGGTAAGTATGTTTTATACTTCTATAGTATTGTTTTTTGGATTTTTAGTATTTATAGTCTCTAGTTTTGGCGGAACAATTGCTCTGGGCGGATTGGTATCCGTTACGTTATTATTTGCCATGGTATCCAATTTATTATTA
Organism: Aureibaculum sp. 2308TA14-22; assembly: GCF_040538665.1. Lineage (NCBI taxonomy): Bacteria > Pseudomonadati > Bacteroidota > Flavobacteriia > Flavobacteriales > Flavobacteriaceae > Aureibaculum > Aureibaculum conchae. The sequence continues at coordinate 37,902 of NZ_JBEWXT010000001.1, read as the reverse complement.
CTTCCTTCGTTATTATTATCTTTAGAAAGACGAATAGCTAACAAAGAAGTATTAAAAAAACCTGCTCTGCAAATTATACCTAAAGATGAATTAGACGAAGAGCCTAAAGATAAAATGTAAATAATATGAAGGGAATTATTTTAGCCGGTGGAAGCGGCACAAGATTACATCCATTAACGTTAGCCGTAAGTAAGCAGTTGATGCCTATTTATGACAAACCAATGATTTATTACCCTCTTTCTACGTTAATGTTGGCTGGTATAAAAGATATCTTAATTATCTCTACACCGCATGATTTGCCAATGTTTGAAAGGCTTTTAGGGGACGGCAAACAACTAGGATGCAATTTTCAATATAAAGTTCAGGAAGTACCTAACGGATTGGCACAAGCTTTTGTTATTGGTGAGGATTTCATTGGAGATGATAGTGTAGCTTTAATACTTGGAGATAATATATTCTACGGAACAGGGCTGCAAATTGCACTCTTGGAAGCAGCTGACAAACAAGGAGGAACCGTTTTTGCTTACCACGTTAATGACCCTGAGCGTTATGGAGTAGTTGAGTTTGATGACGACAACAAAGTACTTTCCATAGAAGAAAAACCAAAACAGCCTAAATCTAATTATGCTGTACCGGGAATTTATTTTTATGATAATTCGGTTGTCGAAATTGCAAAAAATCTAAAACCTTCTGCTAGAGGTGAATATGAAATAACCGATGTTAACAAAGTTTATTTAGAACAGGACAAATTGCACGTAAGCATCCTTAACAGAGGTACTGCATGGTTAGATACTGGTACTTTTCAATCGCTAATGCAAGCACAACAATTTGTGCAAGTAATTGAAGAACGTCAAGGCCTAAAAATTGGCTGTATAGAAGAAGTTGCTTACAAAAAAAGATTCATTTCATCTGCTCAACTTAAAAAAATTGCTGAACCTCTAGTAAAAAGTGGTTATGGTAATTATTTAATGAATATAGCTGGCCATAAACAACATGGATAAAATTCTAATTTCTTAGAACTCATTTATTCCTTTTTTTAAAATCTATCAGTATCTTTGCGTTTCATTAATTTTTTAAGAAAATGCAAAAGAGCGTTGCTGAATTATTACAAGCAGAAAAATTTTTACAAGAAGTAACTATAAAAGGATGGGTAAGAACCTTTAGGGCAAACCGATTTATCGCTCTAAACGATGGCTCAACAATAAACAACATACAATGTGTAGTTGATTTTGAAAATACTGATGAAAATATTTTAAAAAGAATCACTACAGGAGCTGCCCTTAGTATTTCTGGAATTTTAGTAGAGAGCCAAGGTAAAGGTCAACGTGTAGAAATTGAAGTTTCAACTATTGAAATACTAGGAGATTCCAATCCTGAGGAATATCCAATACAACCTAAAAAACATAGCTTTGAATTTTTACGAGAAAACGCTCATTTAAGAGTAAGAACAAACACGTTTAGTGCAGTAATGCGTGTGCGATCCGCTCTTTCTTTTGCTGTACATAAGTACTTTACGGAAAATGGATTTTACAATTTCCACGCTCCAATTATTACAGGTTCTGATGCCGAAGGTGCTGGAGAAATGTTCAGGGTTAGCACTATAAATCCTGAAAATCCTCCAAAAGATGAAAATGGGAACATCGATTATTCCAAAGATTTTTTTGGCAAAGAAACCAATCTTACCGTATCTGGTCAACTGGAAGCTGAAACCTATGCGATGGGCTTGAGCAAGGTCTATACTTTCGGACCAACTTTTAGGGCTGAAAATTCCAATACCGCAAGGCATTTGGCCGAGTTTTGGATGATTGAACCCGAAATGGCATTTTATGATTTAGATGCTAATATGGATTTAGCTGAAGATTTTATCAAAAATGTAATTCAATATATCTTAGAGCATTGCAAAGACGATTTAGCCTTTTTAGATCAACGCTACAACAAAGAAGAGCAGTCTAAGCCTAAGCTGGAGCGTAGCGAAATGACTTTATTGGAGAAACTGAACTTTGTTGTTGAAAATAATTTTAAACGAGTAACTTATACCGAAGCCATAGATATTTTAAGAAATTGTAAACCCAACAAAAAGAAAAAATTTCAGTATATTATTAACGAATGGGGTGCAGACCTACAAAGTGAGCACGAACGCTTTTTAGTTGAAAAACATTTTAAATGTCCAGTAATACTTTTTGATTACCCTGCTAACATAAAAGCGTTTTATATGCGTTTAAATGATGATGGGAAAACCGTTAGAGCCATGGATGTCCTTTTCCCTGGAATTGGGGAAATTGTTGGAGGCTCACAACGTGAAGAACGTCTAGATGTCCTAAAAGAAAAAATAAAGGTCTTAGATATTGATGAAAAGGAGTTGTGGTGGTATTTGGATTTGCGTAAATTTGGTACTGCTGTTCACTCTGGTTTTGGACTAGGTTTTGAACGTTTAGTACAATTTTCAACTGGAATGGGTAATATTAGAGACGTTATTCCGTTTCCTAGAACACCGCAAAACGCGGAGTTTTAGCACACAGCTTCAAATTAGTATAAAAGGTAAGAAAATCCGTATATTGTAATTTACAAAATTCAATTAATATAATTAATGCTTAAGCAAAGTCTTCAATATAAACTGTTACAAAAATTATCACCTCAGCAAATACAGCTGATGAAAATGATTCAATTGCCTACGCAGGCTTTTGAACAAAAAGTAAAACAAGAAATTGAAGAAAACCCGGCATTGGACAGCGGCAAAGACAAAGGTGATGATTATGACAGCGATCTGCAAAATGAGTATGACGATACTGGTAACGAAACTATTGAAACCGATGTAAATATTGATGAATATCTGAGTGATGACGAAATGCCCAGTTATAAACTACGAAGCAATAATTACAGTAGTGACGATGACGAAAAAAGAGTGCCGTATGCAGCTGGCACTTCATTTAATCAATTTTTGACCAACCAATTAAATACTTTTAGGCTAAGCGAACAAGAACATCAAATAGCTGAGTTTTTGGTAGGCAGTATCGATGAAAGTGGTTATATACGAAGGGATATTGAAGATATAGTTGATGATTTGGCATTCTCTGAAAATATATTTACCGAAGCCTCTGAAGTAAAACGAATGTTAGGTTATGTTCAAAAATTGGATCCTGCTGGTGTAGGTGCACAAAGTCTGGAAGAATGTTTGTTGATTCAATTAAAAAGAAAATCCGAAACTAAAGAACGGAAACTAGCCATTACCATTTTAGAAAAAGCCTTTGAACATTTTGTAAAAAAGCACTACAAAAAATTGCTGCAAAAATTTGACATCACTGAAGATGAGCTAAAAAGTGCTATTGGTGAAATTGAGAAGTTGAACCCAAAACCAGGCGGATCTTTTGCTAATACTAATAAAATTGTAGAGCAAATAGTACCCGATTTTTCCATTAGAATTATTGAAGGTCAATTAGACTTGACATTAAATTCAAGAAATGCACCAGAACTACATATTTCTAATGAGTATAATAATATGTTAAAAGGTTACGCAGCTTCTAAGGACAAATCAAAATCACAAAAAGACGCTGTGCAGTTTATAAAGCAAAAATTAGATGCCGCAAAATGGTTTATTGATGCCATAAAACAACGTCAACAAACCTTAATGTTGACTATGAATGCTATTATGCATATGCAAGAGGAATATTTTTTAACAGGAGATGAACGCAAATTAAAACCTATGATCTTAAAAGACATTGCGGACAAAATAAACATGGATGTTTCAACAGTTTCTAGGGTGGCCAATAGTAAATATGTTGATACTCCCTATGGCACAAAATTGATTAAAAATTTCTTCTCTGAATCTATGATGACAGATCAAGGTGAAGAAGTATCAACCAGAGAAATTAAAAAAATATTGGATACTGTTGTTAAAGAAGAAAACAAGAAAAAACCGTTAACTGACGAGAAATTAGCTAAAATTTTAAAAGACAAAGGGTATTTAATTGCTCGTAGAACGGTAGCAAAATATAGAGAACAGTTGAACATACCTGTTGCCAGATTACGAAAAGAAATTTAAATGTCAACAGATGAAGTTTGCTAAACTAATTTCTTTTGTTTTTCATCCCATCATAATACCAATAGCAAGTGCTCTATTGTATTTTATAATTATTCCTAATCATATACCAAAAGAAATAGCGTATCGAATCTTAGGGCTTATTTTTATTACAACTTATATTTTGCCGGTAATATTGTTATTCTTTTTGAAGAAAATAAAACTAATTGAAGATTTTTATCTCAACTCAATAGATGAACGCAAGTTCCCTGTCACTTTTTTTACTGTTCTTAGTTTTTTAATAGGCTATTTGCTGTTAAAACCCGATATTATAAATATACTTGCTATTTCTTTTTTTGCATGTAGCTTAGCCTTGGCTGTAGTGTATGTATTATTTTTTTTAAAATTTAAAACAAGTTTACATGCATTGGCAATAGCAGGCCTTATTGGTTTTATTTCGGTTATTAGTTATGAATATAAAAGCAATCTATTACTTATGCTTATTGTCTTGTTTTTATTATTTGGCATAGTAGCTACAGCAAGACTAAAGTTAAAAGCACATACTTTAACCGAGGTAATTATTGGTTTTTTTGTAGGCCTTTTATCCCAAATTGTAATGTATGCATATTTTGCACTCTAAAGTATGTAAAAAATCAACCCAACCCTAAAGTCTCTAATTTTGATTGGAGTTGTTTCAGATAGGTTTGCATTAGAAAACAAATCTGACAGTCCATAATACACATTTACATTCCATGTTCCGTAGCCCATTGACAGCGTTAAGCCATATTGTAACTTATTAAGCTCATCAATACCATTAACTTTAATAGAATTCTTATCGTTTTCTCTGAACCTTGAATTAGTAGCAAAAGCATAGCTTATTTTACCTCCAAAATAAATTCTGTAAAACTTATATTTATTGATTGTAGAAGTACGCCACCGTAGTTCAATGGGCATTTCTAAGGTATGCATTGAAAACTTATTGTTCTTAAAATTATCTGCTATACCAAACTCAGTAATATTTTCGACTTTGGTAATTTTTAAATTTTGATAATACGTATGCCGTCCATAACCCAAGCCTATACCTAATGCAAAATTTCTTCTTTCGTTTAAAGGTAAATCTTTTATAAACCCAAAGGCTAAACTATTAGAAAATCCATTACTAGATATACCTTTAGGCAAATTGTTCATTAGTATGTAGGAAAGGCCTACATAAATTTGATCTTCTAAATATTGATTATCTACAATGGTATCATTGCTTTGGGTATTATCATTTTGTGCTGAAAGCACTCCACAAATCATAAAAAAGAACAAAAAGTATTTTACCATAAAACAAATATAAAACAAAAGGCAATCTTTTCAGATTGCCTTTGTAAAATTTTAAAACAATAAATATCTATTTAATATTATCTAATGCACTACCTTTAATTGTAGAATAATTTATTTTTAATGCTTCTACATCTCTTAATTGTAGTTTAATATCAGTAATTGTACCTACATTAGATTCACTATCTGCTTTGATAGAAGTAGTCAGTAAAGGTATTTCTGCTTCAGAACGTTGGGCTCTTTCAGCATAAATAAAACTTTTAATATCTTCCACACTAGAAATTCTATCGTTCAACTGAATTTTATCACCGGGTGTTCCATCTTTTGATTTCCCTACGTAAATATAACTAACCAAACTCTTCTTCTCTAGCTTTTTAACCTGATCAGCTGAAGGCAATTTAGGTGGCTTTATCTTAAGTTCTGTTTCACGCATAACAGTTGTTACCATAAAAAAGAACAATAACATAAATACAATATCTGGTAATGCCGCTGTATTAACTGCTGGCATTCCTTTCTTCTTTTTTCCAAATTTCGCCATATCTATATTTATTTAGTGGGTTCTGCCTCTGAAATAATTTGAGGGTAAATATTTTCTTGAATTTCCTTTTGTTGACTAATTTTTAAATCATCAAAAGCTCTTCCATATTTTTTCTGAGCATATTTGTTTCTCAAGTCCGTATAAGCACCCACCAATTCATTCTGTACTGCGACATACATTGCATAAGAAGTACCTCTATCACTCTGTAATGATATAATAGCTTTTTTAGGATGATCAGAAGATGCCGGATCTTTTTCACCTTCACACCAAGTGCATGGTGATAGCCCACTTGCTTGTAAATCTGCAGCTGTTCCGCCTCCATTATCTATAAACTTTATAGCAGCTTCCCTCAAATCTTTAACCTGCATGTACTCATTACCCTCAATTAAGATTTCATCATTTCGATTAACGTTTACCTCAAATACATTCTTCTCTTTTAAAATAGGCGGCACAAAATTAGGATCTGGTTTTGGTGGTAATTTACGGGAAATACCAGCATCAGTATCCATAGTGGTTGTTACCAAAAAGAATATTAATAACAAGAATGCAATATCTGCCATAGATCCTGCATTAATTTCAGGTGTGTCTCTTCTTGCCATAATTTATTTATTTACCTAATGATTTAACAAATCCCCATCCGATAGTTAACAGACCTATAAGACCCAAAATACCGGTAAAGTTAATTAATCCTGTTACTTTTTTGGTTAGTGAATGTGCAGCATCCCCTGTTAAAACTTTATCCGACATGTCCTTTATTTCAATAGCCTTACCCTGTGCATCTGTTGCCAATTCGTCACCAGCTGTAAAATAAGCCAACAAAAACAGACCTATAAAAATACCAAAGGTAATTAAGGTCTTTTTTAAGGATTCAGGATGCTTTACTATATTTAAAATTGAAAAAACAATGGCTATTATTGCTGTTGCTATCAATAGAAATTTAGAAAACGTTATAAGCGGATCTACTATACTACCTTGCAGAGCTGCATCAGTTTCAATGGCATCGTCTCCAGCCATAATAATTCTGACCAAGAAAAATACACCAATCAACCCTAAAACAGCGGCAACAATAGTTACTATTTTTGATTTATCCATGGTTGTTTATTTTTTGTGTCTGATTAATAAATCTACTAAAGAAATTGAAGCATCTTCCATATTGTTTACAATACTATCTACTTTAGAAATAATGTAGTTATAAAATATTTGAAGTATAATAGCCACAATAAGACCAAATACCGTAGTTAAAAGTGCCACTTTAATACCACCAGCAACAACTCCAGGAGAAATATCGTTAGCAGCTTGAATAGAGTCAAATGCACTAATCATACCAATTACCGTACCCATAAACCCAAGCATCGGTGCCAAGGCAATAAATAGAGATAACCAAGAAATGTTTTTCTCTAATAGACCCATTTGTACTCCACCATAACTCACTACAGCTTTTTCAGCTTGCTCTACACCTTCGTCCATTCTATCTAAACCTTGATAGAAAATTGAGGCAACTGGTCCTTTTGTATTTCTACAAACTTCCTTTGCAGCTTCAACTCCACCAGATGATAGTGCTTCATCAACACTGTTTACTAATTTTTTTGTATTGGTACTAGCCATGTTCAAATAAATAATTCTTTCAATAGCAATTGCCAATCCTAGTATTAAGGTAATTAATACAATTCCCATAAAGAAAGGGCCACCTTCAATAAAACGTTGTTTTAAAATTTGGTGAAATGTTTTAGCTTCAGCTGTGTCTTCAGCAGCTTGCTCAGTTTGAACAGTTGTAAATGCATGACTGTTTTGTACTGTACCTAGAAATAATAATCCTGTGATTGCGAGGATAGTAAGTAGTTTTTTCATTGTTTGATTCTTAATTATTAATTTAGTTAACGGGTTAAAGATATAAATTTTTTTATTATATACAACATTTATTGCGGAGAGAAAGGGATTCGAACCCTTGTTACAATTTCTCGTAAATACGCTTTCCAAGCGTACGCCTTAAGCCACTCGGCCACCTCTCCATTAAAAAACAACTGTTTTTTAAGCAGGCATCAAATAAAACAATTTTTTTTTAAGTGAAAAAGTTTTGGTTAACTATTTTAACTCATTTCTCCTCTTAAAGAAGTTTCAAAAATGGTCTTAAAAACTTTTGGTTCTATATTTTCACCCAATAAATACATCAGTTTGGCAACAGCAGATTCCGTTGTAATGTCCTTGCCGTTTATCAGGTTCATTTTTTTTAACTGTACACTTGTACCGTATTGACCCAGAATTACGCTACCTCCAATACATTGGGTAACATCTACTATTTGTATTCCATTATCCATTGCTTTTTTAATGAGTGACAAGAACCAACTATCAGTTGGTGCATTGCCCGAACCATACGTTTCTAAAATAGCACCTTTAAGGTTCGGAATCTCTAAAATAGATTTTACAACGGCTTCGGTAATGCCAGGAAAAAGCTTTAGAACAACAATATTAGTGTCTAAATTTTTCCTAAATAAAGTCTCTTTTTGGTTTTCTGGTTTTAGCAAAAGGTGATTTTCAAATTTTAAATGAACCCCACTTTCTGCAATAGGAGGGTAATTAGCAGAAGCAAAAGCTTCAAACTGTTCTGCATTAATTTTCGTGGTTCTATTAGCTCTGTACAATTTATATTCAAAATACAAACCTACTTCGGTGATGATAGCTTCATTTTTATTATTTGTTGCTGATGCAATTTGTATGGCTGTTATTAAATTTTCCTTTGCGTCTGTGCGTAAATCTCCAATTGGCAATTGAGAACCTGTAAAAATGATTGGTTTTTTAAGGTTTTCTATCATAAAACTAATAGCAGAAGATGTGTATGACATTGTATCTGAACCTGTAAGCACAACAAAACCGTCTTTTTTATAATAGTACCTTTCTATAATCTCAAGTATTTGAATCAAATAATTAGCATTCATGTTTGAGGAATCTATTGGCTCATCAAACGAGATGCTTTCTACATTGCAATGCAATTGCTTTAACTCTGGTATTTTTTCAAATAAATGATTAAAATCAAATGCCTTTAAAGCATCTGACTCGTAATCCTTTATCATACCTATGGTACCTCCTGTATAAATTAATAATAATTCTGGTTTGGTTGTCATATTGTCATCTTGAATACTAAATGTACACTTAAAATAATATTTGGCAGTTATTTTTCTGAAAAAATATCAAATTTTACAATTTCTAATAATTTGGAATACTTTATGCTGTAAATTTATCAAGATTATTTATTTTTACCCTCATAAAGGTTATATTAATAATTAATGAGAGGTGTTACCCTCAACAAAAAATGACATTAATTTAAATGAATAAATATTATGATAGGATTTTATGTATTAATAGGTGCGATTTCTTTAGTGAGTTGGCTGATAAGTAACAAGCTTAAAAGTAAATTCAAACATTATTCTAAGGTACAGCTTAGAAATGGTATGAGCGGTGCTGAAATTGCAACAAAAATGTTAGCGGATCATGGTATTACCAATGTCGAAGTAATTTCAACACCTGGTATGTTAACAGACCACTATAACCCAGCGAAGAAAACAGTAAATTTAAGCGAAGGCGTTTACAACCAACGCAATGCAGCTGCAGCCGCAGTTGCAGCACACGAGGTTGGACATGCGGTGCAGCATGCACAAGCTTACCAATGGCTTACTATGCGTTCTAAATTAGTACCAGCCGTAAGTATTACTTCAAAATTTTCACAGTATATGGTTATAGGTGGTATTATTTTGGGTGCAGCAACAAGCGGAACTACAGGAGGGTTAGGTTTCTGGATTGCCATAGCTGGTTTAGCTTTTATGGCATTAGGCACCATTTTTAGTTTTATTACACTACCCGTTGAATATGATGCTAGTAACCGTGCATTAGCTTGGTTGAAGAATAAAAATATGGTGAGCCAAGAAGAATATAAAGGTTCAGAAGATGCACTAAAATGGGCTGCTAGAACCTATTTAGTAGCTGCTTTAGGGTCTTTGGCAATGCTTCTATATTGGGGACTTCAAATTTTAGGAAGTAGGGATTAGTTAGACGTTAGACGTTAGACGTTAGACGTTAGACGAAAAAATATAAGATAATGGGGTAAGTTTCTATTTAAAAGGGATTTTCCCATTATTTTTTTACAACTATTGAATCTTAAATTTGATTATGTACCTAAGACTATATTTTAAGCTGTCTGTCTATTTGTTGATCAAGCGAAATAAATGTTTCTGTTCTTGAAACACCTTTAATACCCTGAATCTGTTTATTCAATACTTGCATTAAGTGTTCGTTATCCTTACATAATATTTTTACGAAGATGGCGTAATTACCTGTAGTATAATGACTTTCTATTACCTCATCAATTTCTTTCAGCCTTTTTAATGCCTCTTTGTATGTACTGGTAGTGTCTAAAAAAATACCTACGAAAGCTAACGTTTTATATCCAAGAACCTTTGGATTAATAACAAATTTTGATCCTGCAATTAATCCTGATTTTTCTAATTTACGTAATCTTTGATGAATAGCTGCTCCGGAAATACCTACCTCTCTAGCAATACTAAGTATTGGTGCTCTAGCATCTTCCATTAAACTTTTAAGGATAATTTTATCAATACCGTCAATATGTAAGTCTTTTCCTTTCATTTGGTTAAAATTTTCAATCAAAAGTAAAGAAAATTGTTAAGTATAAAGCAAAAAAAATCCTGACGGTTAAATCAGGATTTGTATTTATCAGTGATAAACTATTCTTCACTCATCTCAAAATCTTCCATGAATTTTGTAGTATAGTTACCCGCTAAATAGTCTGGGTGATCCATCAATTGTCTGTGAAAAGGAATAGTTGTTTTAATGCCTTCAATAACAAACTCATCTAAAGCTCTTTTCATTTTATTAATCGCCTCTTCCCTAGTTTGAGCTGTAGTAATTAACTTAGCAATCATCGAATCGTAATATGGTGGTATTATATAATCTGCGTAAACATGTGTATCCAATCTAACTCCATGCCCACCCGGTGAGTGCAACGTTGTAATTCTACCCGGTGAAGGCCTAAAGTCGTTATAAGGATCTTCTGCATTAATCCTACATTCTATTGAATGTAATTTAGGTGTGTAATTTTTTCCAGAAATAGGTACGCCCGCAGCAACCAATATCTGCTCTTGAATCAGGTCAAAATCTATAACCTGTTCGGTAATTGGGTGCTCTACTTGAATTCTAGTATTCATTTCCATAAAATAGAAGTTTCTATGTTTATCTACTAAAAACTCTACAGTACCCGCACCTTCATATTTTATAAACTCAGCTGCTTTAACCGCAGCTTCACCCATTTTTTTACGCAATGGCTTGGTCATGAACGGCGAAGGTGTTTCTTCTGTTAACTTTTGATGTCGGCGTTGTACCGAACAATCTCTTTCTGACAAATGACATGCTTTTCCATAAGAATCACCAACAATCTGTATTTCTATATGGCGTGGCTCTTCTATCAACTTTTCCATATACATACTATCATTTCCAAAAGCGGCTTTAGATTCTTGTCGAGCGGAATCCCATGCCTTTTTTAGATCTTCTTCTTTCCAAACAGCACGCATACCTTTTCCTCCTCCACCAGCTGTTGCTTTTAACATAACTGGATAGCCGGTGTCTTTAGCTATTTTTTGACAAGCTTCAAAATCTTCAATTATACCATCACTACCGGGAACACAAGGTACGCCAGCGGCTTTCATAGTAGCTTTTGCAGAAGCTTTATCTCCCATCCTATCTATCATTTCGGGAGAAGCTCCAATAAATTTTATATCATGCTCAGCACACATTTTTGAAAATTTGGCGTTTTCTGATAAAAATCCGTAACCCGGATGTATGGCATCAGCATTGGTAATTTCTGCCGCGGCCATAATATTTGACATTTTCAGATAGGATTCACTACTTGAAGGAGGCCCTATACAAACAGCTTCATCAGCAAACCTAACATGCAAACTTTCAGAATCTGCAGTTGAATACACAGCTACAGTTTTTATGCCCATTTCTTTACAAGTTCGTATAACACGAAGTGCTATCTCGCCTCTATTTGCAATAAGTATTTTTTTAAACATAATTTATTGGTTTTTAAATTATGATGGATCAACTAAAAATAATGGTTGATCAAATTCTACTGGAGAAGAGTCATCTACTAAAATTTTAACAATTTTACCTGAAACTTCAGATTCAATTTCATTAAACAATTTCATAGCCTCAATAATACATACAGTATCGCCTACATTGATTGTGCTACCCACTTCAACAAAAATTGGTTTGTCTGGTGAAGGTCTTCTGTAAAAAGTGCCTATAATTGGTGATTTTATAGTAATATACTTTGAGTCATCATCCTTTGTAGGTTCAGCTGGTTTGTCTGTTGTGACTGCTGGTGCTTGAGCTGGAGCCGGAGCTGCCTGAATAGGAACCGCAGGAGCTTGTTGAACAATAGTAGTTTCGGTTTTTCCAGCACCGGTCTTAATGGTGATTTTAACATCTTCCATTTCTAATTTAACTTCGTTTGCACCAGACTTTGCAACGAACTTAATTAAGTTTTGAATTTCTTTTAAATCCATTTTATTTAGGCTTTAATAGGTTAATTATTATGAGTTATATGCCCATTTTAAATAGATGGCTCCCCAAGTGAAGCCACCACCAAATGCGGCAAAAATTATATTATCTCCTTTACGGAGTTGATTTTCGTAATCAGCTAATAAAAGTGGTAGTGTGGCAGATGTGGTATTACCATATTTATGGATATTTACCATTACATTATCCATATCTAGCCCAATTCTATTAGCAGTTGCTTCAATAATTCTGTTATTTGCCTGATGTGGTGCCAACCAAGCAATATCATCCTTGGTCAAATTGTTTCTTTCCAGTATTTTTTCACTAACATCAGCCATATTCGATACCGCAAATTTAAAAACCGTTCTTCCTTCTTGACGTACAAAATGCTGTTTGTTTTTAACCGTCTCTTCCGATGCTGGCAAAATTGAGCCTCCAGCGGCTACATTCAAAAACTCTCTACCCTTGCCATCACTTCTTAAATACTCATCTTGCAAACCTAAACCATCTGTATTAGGTTCAAACAATACAGCTCCAGCTCCATCGCCAAATATTATACATGTTATTCTATCTGTATAATCTATCATTGAAGAATTCATGTCTGCTCCAATGAGCAATACTTTTTTATACCTTCCAGATTCTATGTAACTGGCTGCTGTTGACATTCCATACAAAAAACTTGAGCAAGCAGACTCTAGATCAAATGAAAAAGCTTCTGTGGCTCCAATTTCTGAAGCTACAAAAGCTGCTGTTGACGCTGCCTGCATATCTGGTGTTGCAGTACCCACAATAACCAAATCAATTTCTTTAGGATCTAAATTAGATTTAGAAATTAAATTTTCAGCCGCTTTTATGGCTAAAAATGAGGTTCCTTTTCCTGGTTCTTTTAATATTCTTCGTTCTTTAATGCCTGTACGTGTAGTAATCCATTCGTCATTGGTTTCTACCATGGTTTCTAACATCTGATTTGTTAGTACATGGTCAGGAACATATTTCCCAACAGCTGTAATTGCAGCAGTAATTTTAGTCATATGTTTTTTTTAGTAGGTATTTTTTAACAAAACAGTTTTCAAATGTAATGAAATTTATTTCGTTTTTTATCAAAAAAAGAGTAGTTTTAGTCTGTTTTAACGAAAAAATACAAAAAAACCCTCAAAAAAGAGGGTTTTTTTGTATTTTTTAGCTTTTTACTAAGCAGCAGACTCTTCACTATCAATCACTATTTGACCACGGTAATATAATTTACCCTCGTGCCAATGAGCTCTATGATATAAATGTGCTTCACCTGTTGTAGGATCTTTTGCAATTTGAGGAGTTGCTGCTTTATAGTGCGTTCTTCTTTTATCTCTTCTTTGCTTAGAAATTTTTCTTTTAGGATGTGCCATTTTATTCTTTTTTATCTGTTATAAGTCCTTTTAATTTATCCCACCTAGGGTCAGAACTTTTATTATTTTTACTTTCTATTTTCGGTTTTAACTCTTCCAGTTTATTTAATATTTCTGATTTTAACGTACCATCTTTTACTCCTGGATGAATTTTTTTTGTAGGTATTGCCAATACTATCATTTCATAGATATACTGCGAAAGATCTACTTCATACTCACCGTGCGGTAATATCAGAATATCAATATCTTCGTCATTATATGTATCACCAAATTTAATAACCAAATCTAGCTCGGCTTTAATCGGTTGCCAATAAGGCTCGTTGGTCAAATCGCAAGACACTTCTATAATACCTTTAGACATAAAATGTACCTCAATTAATGTACTCTTTTTATTAAAGTCTAAATGCAACGCTATATCTGCATTGCTAACATCATCATATTGATAAAACTCAAAGAACTCTTGACTTATTTTATACTCAAATTGATGTTTTTTTTCTTTTAACCCCTTAAACGGAATTACAAACATTTTCTTTTCCATAAGCATCCATCAAAATTGAGCGTGCAAATGTAATAAATTTTTTATAAAAATTATTTTCTAGTACGTAATTTATTTTCTGACAACTCTTCAAACTCCAATCTGTTCTTAAAAACATCAATAGCCGTGTAAAGAGCTTCTTTAAAAGAACTATTATCAGCTACTCCTTTCCCTGCAATTTCAAAAGCCGTACCATGATCTGGCGAAGTTCTGATTTTATTTAAACCTGCCGTAAAATTTACACCCTTACCAAAGGCTAGTGTTTTGAAAGGTGCTAGACCTTGATCGTGATACATCGCCAAAATACCATCAAAATTTTTATAGGAACTCGAACCAAAAAAACTATCCGCAGAAAAAGGACCATAAACTAACTTTCCATTTACTTGAATTTTTTCTAAAGTAGGTTTGATAAGTTTGTCGTCTTCATCTCCAATTACACCATTATCGCCACAATGCGGATTTAACCCTAACACTGCAATTTTCGGTTTGTTGATTTTAAAATCTTGTAAAAGCGAGTTATACATTAGGTCAATTTTACTCTCTATTAACTCAGGCGTAATGGTTTCTGCTATTTTTTGTACTGGAATATGACCAGTAATCAAACCTATTTTAAGTTCATCGGTCATTAAAATCATTAAACTCTTACCTTCCAAATTTGCTTCTAAGTACTCGGTATGCCCATTAAATTTAAAATCTTCGGATTGAATGTTGTGTTTATTTATTGGTGCGGTCACCAAAACATCAATTTCGTTTTTGTTTAGAGCTTTTAATGCGGCTTGTAGCGATAAAAAAGCATATTTTCCGCCATTTTTAGTTTCCTTTCCAAACTCAACCTCAACTTGTTCTTTCCAGACATTAACCAAATTAACTTTGTTGGGCACACATTTAGAAATCGTATCAACTCCATGTGTTCGCGTATGAATATTCAATTCTTTTTTATGAGTTGAAAATAATTTATTTGAAGCAAAAATAACGGGTGTACACAATTCTAACATTCTATTATCTTCAAATGTCTTTAGTATAATTTCTATACCAATACTATTTATGTCTCCAACCGAGATGCCTACTTTTATGGTTTCATTTTTCTTCATACACCAATTAAATTCGTATTTTTGAGCCTACAAAAGTACTGATTAATATTAATATAGATGTTTACAGGAATTATAGAAAATATAGGTAATGTAGTTGGCTTGGAAAGGGATAAAACCAATCTTCATATCACTATAAAAAGCAAATTGACCAATGAGTTAAAAATTGACCAGAGCATTGCCCATAATGGTGTTTGTTTGACTGTGGTAGATATTGATAAAGATAAATATACAGTAACAGTTATTGACGAAACATTATCTAAAACTAATTTAAATTTAATCAAAATAAATGACAACATCAATCTAGAAAGAGCTATGAAGTTGGGTGATCGGCTAGATGGGCATATAGTTCAAGGTCATGTTGATCAAACTGGAAAATGTATTACCATAGAAGAAAAAAACGGGAGTTGGATTTTCACTTTTGAGTACAAAAAAAATAAAAGCAATCTTACTGTAGAAAAAGGATCAATAACAATAAACGGTGTAAGCTTAACCGTACTAAATTCTGGTAAAAATAAGTTTAGTGTGGCAATAATACCTTATACATATGCAAATACTAATTTCAATACACTAAAGGCAAATGATTTGGTGAATTTAGAATTTGACGTAATTGGGAAATATGTTGCTAGGCTTGCAACATCATATGATAGCTAATCTTCTTTTCTTAATTTCTTAACTGCATAGCCTATGCCAATAGCAAGTAAAACGCCAAGCCCTCCGTCAATAGGAAGGTCTGATGGAGGACAAGCTGGACAATCTCCTGGAGCTCCACCCGGGGCGGGCGGACCTGAGCCTTGAGCAAAAACACTACTTGAAATAAAAATAAGTAGTGCAACTGATATTAACGTTATATATTTTCTAAACATAAACTTTCCCCTTTTTGCAAGTACTAACGAAAAACTCGCTAATTAATTGCAAATATATAAATTCTTTTTTAGGATATGTAAGTTAGTCGCCATTAATTTTAACACTTTTAATTAAAATTATAACTCAAACAATCTTTAAGTAATTATATTTTTGATTATATAAAATTTATTTTAAAATTTTAAACAAATACTAATAATCACATAATTTCAACAAGCTATCTAACTAAATGTTTTAATCTAAAAGCTTAAATCCTAATTAAAAAAGTGGACCCAGAAGGGCTCGAACCTTCGACCCCCTGATTATGAGTCAGGTGCTCTAACCAGCTGAGCTATGGGTCCAAATTTGGAGTGCAATATTACTACTTATTTAGAAACTGTACAATTTTTTATTAAAAATTGATTTTCATTTATATTTTTCTATCCATTAATTGTTTTGCAAAACTCATCAAACCTTCTTTTTTGCTCTGATTAACTGATAAACTATTTACGCAACTAATAGCTTTCATAGTGTATTTTTCAATTTCTGATTCAATTAGAGTTGGTATGTTATATGTATTAAATAAAGCTATTACATTTTCAATTTTACTTTCTGAATACTCTTTTGAACTGTATAAATTTAATAATTTTACTTTATCCTCTTCCTCAGCTAATTGCAATGCTTTTAAAAACAAAAACGTTTTCTTATTTTCAATAATATCTCCCGCTTTCTGTTTACCAAAATCTTCTTTACCATATACATCTAAATAGTCGTCTTGTAACTGAAATGCTATTCCCAGATTTAGTCCATAATTATAAATATTTTCAGAATCTTCTTCATTAGCATCTGCTATTATAGCTCCAAACTTTAATGATGCAGCCACCAACACGGCTGTTTTTTGTGTAATCATTGCTATGTACTCAGTAACATTAACATTAAAAGTAGATTCAAAATCAAAATCGTACTGTTGACCTTCACAAACCTCTAACGCCGTCTTTGTAAATAATGTATTTAATGCCTTATACTTGTTGCCTTCATAAGATTCTAGTAGTTGTTTTGCCCAAACTAATAATGCATCTCCTGACAAAATACCAGTATTGATGTTCCATTTTTCGTGCACTGTTGCCTTACCCCTTCTTAATGGGGCAGCATCCATAATATCGTCGTGGATTAAAGAAAAATTATGGAACATTTCAATTGCCAAGGCGGCATCTAATGCTTCATTTACCTTGCCTCCAAAAATATCGCAACTTAACAAACATAAAATGGGCCTCAGTCTTTTTCCACCCAAATTTAATATGTAATAAATAGGCTCATATAAATTTACGGGTTCTTTTATTTCTATTTTTTTAGATAAATGTTGTAAAAAAAGTGTTTTATAACTGTCTAGTTTCAAATCCTATATTTTTTTGTAAAAATAATGTAATGAGTTGTAAAAAATATAGAAAATTATAAAACTTTGGAAACTTTTTTTGTTTATAAAGTTTCCTTATTGTAGTTTTGCACCAAATATGAAAGAAAAAATATTAGATATTGCTACTGATTTGTTTCTTAGTTACGGGTTTAAAAGCGTAACAATGGATGATATTGCCCATAAAATGGGAATTTCGAAAAAAACAATATACCAACATTATCCTAACAAAACTCAATTAGTTGAGGCAACTACGATGCATACTTTTGGTATGATTAATAGCGGAATAGATAATATTTGTGAACTTAAAAAAAATCCTATTGAAGAAATCTATGACATCAAACAGTTTGTTATGGATCATTTAAAAGATGAAAAATCATCGCCACAATATCAATTGCAAAAATACTATCCTAAAATATTTACTACACTTAAAGCAAAACAATTTGAAGTAATGTTAGATTGTGTAAGCGAAAATTTAAATAGAGGGATTGAATTAAAGTTGTATAGAGAGACTATTGATGTTGAGTTCATTTCTAAAATATATTTTGCTGGTGTAATGTCTATTAAGGACAATGATATTTTTTCACCTCAGAAATTCTCAAAAAAAATACTTATGGAATATTTTTTAGAATATCATTTACGGGGAATATGTACAACTAAAGGATTAGAAAAATTAAACATGATTATTGATAAAAAACAACTGATATAGATGAAAAAAATACAGCTACTAATAATTGGTTTATTATTTTCCATATTGGGATTTTCGCAACAAGATTCCAACAGTTTTAGCCTGCAACAGGCTATTGATTATGCCATAGAAAATAACCGAGCTGCAAAAAACGCTTTACTGGATATTGATGCTGCAAAAAAACAAAAATGGGAAACAACTGCAATAGGTTTGCCGCAAATTAATGCCAAAATAGATTATCAAAATTGGTTAAAACAGCAAGTATCTCTTTTACCTGCTGCTGCTTTTGACAATACCCAAAGTGTAATTGATGTAGTAAATGATTATTTCGATACTAATCAGACTAATTTTGAAGTTGCTACTCCAGAAGGATTTATTCCTTTACGATTTGGCACCAAACAGAGTATGTCAGCTACGGCAACTTTAAGTCAATTACTTTTTGATGGGTCTTATTTGGTTGGTCTGCAATCGGCTAAAGTTTTTTTAGAAATCTCTAAAAATGCCAAAGAAAAAACAGATTTAGAGGTACGGAAGGCAGTAATTAATGCCTACGGAAACGTTTTGTTAGCTGAAGAAAGCGTGAAAATTTTAGAAAAAAATAAAGCTGTCCTAGAAAAAAACCTAAACGAAGTCACCAAACTATATGAAAATGGTTTAGACGAACAAGAAAGTGTAGAGCAATTGCAAATAACATTATCTAGCGTAGAAAGTAATTTAAATAACACTTCACGTTTAAAAAAGTTAGCATATCAAATGCTGAATGTAACTATGGGGATTGATATTTACGCTAATACAATTTTGACAGAAAATTTGGAAAATTTGACACTAGAAAATATAACCCTGGAGTTATTAGAGACCGGTAACAATGTTAAAAATACAGTAGATTACAGAATTGCATCTAACGATAAAGCATCTAAAGAATTATTATTAAAATTAGAAAAAAGCAAAGCATTGCCAAGCTTAAATGCTTTTGTGAACGGAGGTTACATGGGCAATAGTGATACTTTTACATTTGCGGATAAAGATCAACAATGGTTTGGGTCTTCATTATTTGGAGTTAGTCTTAACATTCCTTTATTCAGTTCTGGTAAGCGAAGTGCAGCCACGCAACGTGCCAAGATAAACTTGGAAAAATCAGAGAATGATTTGACAGAAACTGAAAAGCAGTTGCAGTTGCAATTAGAAAGAGCTAAAAGTAATTATCAATTTGCTATTGAAGATTATCAAAATAAAAAACAAAATTTAAACTTGGCTGAGCGTATAGAGAAAAAGAACCAGACAAAATATTTTGAAGGTATTGGTTCAAGTTTTGAATTGCGTCAGGCACAAATGCAATTATACACAGCTCAACAAGAATTATTACAATCTATGCTTGATGTTATTAACAAAAAAGCTGAACTAGAAACTATATTAAATACACCGAACAATTAACATATACAACATGAAAAATATAACATTAATAGCACTTATAACCTTAATTCTATCATCTTGTGGTGGAGATAAAAATCAATCTGTTGAAGATGTTATTACAGGTAACGATTTAGAAAAAATAAGAGCAAAACGTGCCGAAGTAGTAGCAAAACAACAGGAGTTTGAAGAGCAACTAAAGCAGCTTGATGCCAGAATATCAAGTTTAGATACAGTAAAACATATTCCGCTAATTACTACACTAACAGCAAAGGAAAAACCTTTTAATCACTATTTAGAATTGCAAGGGAATGTAACCACCAAAAATTTATTGGTATTATACCCTGAATTTTCTGGAATTCTTTCCAAGGTTTATGTAAAAGAAGGTCAGCGAGTGTCAAAAGGTCAATTGTTAGCTAAAATTGATGATGGAGGCCTCGGTCAGCAAAAAGCTCAATTACAAATTCAAGCTGATTTGGCAAAAACCACATTTGAGCGTCAAGAACGTTTATGGAAACAAAACATTGGAAGCGAAATTCAGTATTTACAAGCTAAATCAAACTATGAAGCTCAGTCTAAAGCTATTAATCAATTAGATCAACAATTAGCAAAAACGACTGTTAGAGCTCCATTTTCAGGTACTATTGATGATATTATAACCGAACAAGGAAGCGTTGTAGGTGCTGGCCAATCGCAATTAATGCGAATTGTAAACCTCAACAATATGTACATTGAAACCGAAGTTCCTGAAAGGTACCTGAACGATGTTATAAAGAACAAAGATGTTTATGTAGAGCTACCCGTTATTGGAAAAACAATTGAATCAAAAATCAGACAAACGGCAGATTATATTAATCCAAGTAATCGTACTTTTAAAATTGAAGTACCCGTACCTAATAAAGACAAAGATATTAAGCCCAATTTAACAGCCAAGTTAAAGATAAACGATTACTCAAACGATAAGGCCTATTTAATTCCGCAAAGTATTATTTCTGAAAATGCAAATGGCGAACAATATGTTTACATAGTAAAAAATATTAACGGAAACAATGAAGGTGTTGCCGAAAAGGTAATTATAGAAACGGGTAGAACACAAGGTGATATTATTGAGGTTTTAAAAGGGTTGGAAAACGGTACCGAGGTTATTGAAGAAGGAGCAAGAAGTGTAAAAAATGGGCAAACCGTAAAGATTCTGAGTGCAGATCAACCTAAAGACAGTGTCCAATAATCAGTATTTATAGTTTATTCTAAATCTAATCATTACAGTTACAAAAATGGCGAAACAACAAAAAAAGAATGTAAATAAAGAATTCGGTTTATCATCTTGGGCAATCAATAATAGTACAACCATTTATGTAATGATAGCGGTCATTCTATTTTTAGGTATTTCAGCATATTTTGCAATGCCTAGGGAAAGCTTTCCAGAAGTCAAGGAAACAAAAATTTACATTAGCTCCGTCTTTCCGGGCAATACTGCAGAGGATATTGAAAAACTCATTTCAGATCCATTAGAAGACAAATTAAAAACGGTTAGTAATGTTGTAGAAATAACTTCAACCTCACAAGAGGATTATTCTATGGTTATTGTAGAGTTTGATGAAAACATTACTGTTGAACAAGCCAAGCAAAAAGTAAAAGACGAAATTGATTCAGAAACCTCTAGCGAAGACTGGCCTACCTTTAATGGTGCTAAAGTTGAGCCTAATGTGTTTGAATTGAGTTTGTCAGAAGAATTTCCAATATTAAATATTAGTATTTCTGGTGACTACACTATTGAAAAGCTAAAAGAGTACGCAGAGGTATTGCAAGATGAAATTGAAGATCTTTCCGAAATTAAAAAAGCTGACATCCGCGGTGCTCAAGAAAAAGAGGTTGAAGTTGCAGTAGATATTTACAAAATGATGGCTGCAAAAGTTAGTTTTAACGATGTAATTGGTGCTATTAATAATGGTAATGTCACTATGTCAGCAGGTAATTTGATAGCAAGTGGTCAACGAAGAACAGTGCGTATTTTAGGAGAAATTGAAGACCCTGCCGATCTGAACAATTTTGTTGTAAAGTCTGAAAATAACAATCCCATTTATTTAAAAGATATTGCAGAAGTTTCTTTTCGTGAAAAAGATAGAACCACTTATGCAAGAGAATTCGGAAAACCTGTTGTAATGCTTGATGTAAAAAAGCGTGCTGGAAAAAATATGGTTGCCGCTATTGACCAAATTAAAGAGATAGTTAAGGTTGCCGAAAAAGATCAATTTCCACAAGACCTTAGCATAACCTTAAACAATGACCAATCTTCGATTACTACAGGTATGGTAGATGATCTGGTAAACAATATCATATTTGGTATAATACTAGTGGTTACGGTATTAATGTTCTTTTTAGGTTTTAAAAATGCCATTTTTGTTGGTTTTGCCATACCCATGTCAATGTTTATGTCTTTAATGATATTAAATATGTTTGGTTATACATTAAACACCATGATTTTATTTGGGCTTATTATGGGTCTTGGTATGTTGGTAGATAATGGTATTGTTGTTGTAGAAAATGTTTATCGATTGATGGACGAGGAGGGCATGAGCCGTATTGAAGCCGCCAAAAAAGGTATTGGTGAAATTGCATTCCCCATAATCATCTCCACCGCAACTACCGTTGCTGCTTTTATACCGTTAGGTTTATGGCCCGGAATGATGGGCGAGTTTATGAAATTTTTCCCGATAACGTTGTCCGTTGTGCTAGGCTCGTCACTTTTTGTGGCTATTTTCTTTAATTCTGTTTTGGTATCAAAATTTATGACAACCGAAGATAAAGATATGCCGCTGAAAAATATCATAATTATTACTAGTGTAATGGCCTTTATTGGTTTATTGGTTATCATTTTTGGAGGTGCTTACAGAGGTTTAGGTTCTTTAATGATTTTAACAGCTATACTATTATGGATTTATAGGTTGTTTTTAAGAAAGTGGGCTAATAGTTTCCAAACCAAAGCCTTAGTGAAGCTAGAAAATTGGTATGAAAAACAAATACGATGGGCATTAACAAAATGGAGACCTTACGCAATTACAATTGCAACATTTGTTTTGTTAATAATAGCATTTATGTCATTTGGAGCTTCTCTAGCAACACAACGTACTAAAGTAGAGTTTTTCCCTGATAACAAACCCAATCAGATTATTGTATACATAGAATATCCTCAAGGTACTGATATAGAAAAAACCAATACCATAACCAAAGAAATTGAAAAACGTGTTTACGCAGAACTAAACAATAATCAGTATAAAGATGGTGATTACAACTTTATGGTTGAGAGTGTAGTGGCACAGGTAGGTGAAGGTGCAGGAAATCCAAATACAGACGGTGGTTCTGCATCTGAAATGCCACATAAAGCAAAAATTACCGCTAGCATGCGTGAGTATAAATACAGACGTGGAGAAGACAGTGAACTATTACGGCAAAAAGTGCAAAAAGCATTGGTCGGTATTTATCCAGGTGTACTTATTTCTGTTGAAAAAGACGTTAATGGACCACCTGCAGGTGCTCCAATAAATATTGAAATTACCGGTAAAGATTATAATGAATTAATAAATACTGCCGAAAGAATGCGTGACTTTATCAATTCTAGAAATATAGCAGGTATTGATGAACTTAAAATTGATGTAAATAAAGACAAGCCCACAACCCAAGTGATTGTCGATAGAAAAAAAGCGGGCGAGCTAGGTGTTAATTCAGGGCAAGTAGGGCAACAATTACGAAATTCAATCTTTGGTGCCAAAGCAGGTATTTACAAAGAGGACGGTGATGATTTCGATATCTATGTACGTTTTAACAAAGAAAATAGATACAATACCAGTGCAATTTTCAACCAAAATATAACTTTTAGAGATCCTGCTTCTGGTCAAGTAAAAGAAATACCCGTTTCTACTGTGGCCAAGCACAATAATACCTCTGGTTTTAGTGCCATTAAACACAAAAAATTAAAGCGTGTAGTAACTGTTTACTCGGCTTTGTCTCCTGGTTTTACCGATGCAGGTGCCATTGTAGCTCAAGTTCAAAATGAAATGAAGAGCTTTAAAGGATTACCCGATAATATTGAGTTCGATTACACTGGACAAATTGAAGAACAGAATAAACAAATGACATTTTTAATGACTGCCTTTTTTACAGGATTAAGTTTAATCTTCTTTATCTTAATATTTCAATTTAATTCCGTTTCAAAACCCGGAATTATCATGATAGCCATATTCTTAAGTCTTATCGGTGTTTTTGGAGGTTTGGTAATAACAGGAGCTCCGTTTGTTATTATGATGACTATGATGGGTATTATATCTTTAGCAGGAATTGTAGTTAACAACGGTGTTGTATTACTCGATTATGCTCAACTTCTTATTGATAGAAAGATCGTTGAAAAAGATTTGAACGAAGATGAGCACCTTCAATTAGATGAAATTTTTGAATGTATAGTTAGGGCAGGTAAAGCACGTTTAAGACCAGTTTTATTAACGGCTATTACGACAATTTTAGGGTTAATTCCGCTTGCTATTGGTCTAAATATAAATTTCTTTACATTCTTTAGCGAGTTTGATGCTAACATTTATATGGGTGGTGATAATGTTATTTTCTGGGGGCCTTTAGCTTGGACAGTGATTTACGGTTTAATAGTAGCTACTTTTTTAACTTTAATAGTTGTACCAATATTGTTTTATTTAATTACTAAATTTAAGTTTAGAGTTTTTGACAGAAAACATAAAGTACATGTTACTAGCAATAAGGATGTTATTGTTGAAGGTTAACTTATTGAGTCTATAAAACATGATGTAATAATGTTCTAAAATTGCATCATGTTTTAGCTAAAATTCTTAAAACCAAAATCCTACATTAAATAACCAGTAGTTTTGTTGTGTATCTGGTGACCAAGTGTATTTTACTTCAACTGGCCCTAAAAAAGATTCAATACTATACCCCGCAGCAAAACCTAGCTTGGTATTGTCAAAAATGTCTCCTTGATTGAATATGTCATCTTCAACTCTAGCGGCATTGGCAATAAAAGATATGTGGTTCTTTTTAAACAATTCGTAACGTAAGGTAACAGCTGTTTTTAAGAAAGCACTTTCACCTAGGTCAGCAACATCATAACCATAAAAATTATAGAAGTTATTTATCAAATTTTGATTGCCACCACCTAAAAAGAAATTAAATATATTAGTACCATCTCCTAAAGTAATTCCTGCCTGAGAAACAATATGCGTTGTAAATTTATCTCCAATAGTAAATGCACCACCTAGTTCACCTTTTAATTGAGAAAAAGCTTTAAAGTTAGTGTCAAAATTAGAGGCCAATAAATAAGCATGATAATCAGCAAAAAAATAGAGTCCTTTTTTAGGAAAGTATTTATTATCGTAAGTGTCTAATAATAAATTAGTGTATGCACTTACGTAAGAGGTATTATCTATAAAATTTTTAATAGTTTGGTTATTTTCAATTGTTTCAAAAAAAGTTCTAACATATTTATTCTCCACTCCCAATCGTAGTGCAATCCCTCTGGTAAAAGCATTTTGTACATAAAGCTGAGTAGTATAATCATTGTATTCAATTGGAACTTTACCAACATTAACACCTGCTGCATCATCGTTTATTAAATTTTCAAAAAACGATCTGTTAAACTTGTTATATCTTGTTTTAATACCGTAACTCCAATGGAACCCATTATCTATGAAGTAATCTATATTGTATCTAATATTATCGCCTAATACTAAATCTGCCGAAAGCACATCATTCTTAAAAATCATGTGCTTTCCTGTAAAGTTTAAAAGTACTCCTGTTTTATATAAATCATCATAGTGAACCCCTAGTTGTAAAAAGGTTGATAATTCTTCTTCCCTTAATTTTAACTGGATTTTTGTCCTTTCTTTATTTTGAACAAATTGATATTGAATATTTCTGAAATTACCCGTAGCAGATAAATTATTTAAACCCTCGGTAAATTTCTCGTAAGTTATCGTGTCTTTCTTTTTAAAGTTTAATTTACCAATGACATACTCATCTGTATAATTTTTATTACCAGAAATACTAATATCATCAATAAATAATTTTTTATTTATCTGAACAACTTTTTTCCTCTTATCATTTTCAAATCTTTGTTTTTTAGCAATTTCTTGCAGAGCATTTAATTGTTTGCGTGTTGCACTTTCGCCACTTTCAATAATATCCTTAGTCAAATCGAATGAAATAACGTTGAAATCGCTAATGTCAGGATGTATGTAAATGTCCGCTTTATTTCGCTTGTTATCGGAATCGTTATACATTTGAAAACTCACAATTTGCATTACGATTTCTAAGGCAGAATTCAACCCTTTTTGACCTTTTAATTTATCTTGAACGTCAATACCTATTATAATATCAACGCCCTTTTTTTTCATAATATCTACCGGAAAATTATTTGTGACACCGCCATCGGTTAATAATTTACCATCAATCTCAACTGGATCTAACAACGTAGGAAAAGAACCGCTAGCCCTAACAGCTTCGGGTAAAAAACCCTCTTCTAAAATCTCTGCCTTTCCATTTTCTAAATTTGTAACCACACAAAAAAACGGAATAGGCATTTTAGAAAAATCATTAATATTATGAACGTGTTCTGTGAGTTGAGATAAGAGATTAAAAACGTTCTGACCTTTTGAAAGAGCAGTTGGCAATAATACTCCCCTGTTTTTTATGGGTAGCGTTAAAGCATACTTTTCCGTATTTTCTTTTTGATAAATTGATTTTGATTTTCGGGGAAGATTATCCTGCATTAATTCATTCAAATCAAATGAAGTTACAATAGAATCCAATTCATTTGCCGAATATCCTGAAGAATACAATGCCCCAATTATAGCACCCATGCTCGTACCACCAATATAATCTATTCTCACACCCGCTTCTTCCAATATTTTTAAAGCTCCAATATGGGCAAAACCCTTGGCTCCACCACCGCTTAACACTAAACCTACTTTTAAATCTTTTTGAGATTTAATACTATCTTGTCCAAACAAAAGCTGTGCTTGAATCAGTAGTAGTATGAGTAGTATTCTTTTTAGCATTAACGTTAATTCTCTTTTAAATGATAATAATTATGTACTTTGGTTGCTCTAGAGTTCCCAATAATTTTTTCTATTTCCTTAAATGATGCCTTCGAAACCCGTTTGGCCGATTTAAAATGTTTTAACAAACTTTCAACAGTTTGCTTACCTATACCTGGAATTTGTTCTAATTCTGTTTGGATGGCACTTTTACTTCGTTTATTTCTATGAAACGTAATTGCAAATCGATGTGCTTCGTTTCGTAATTGTTGAATGATTTTTAAAGTTTCCGATTTCTTATCTAAATATAATGGAATAGGATCGTCGGGATAAAAAATTTCTTCTAATCGTTTTGCAATCCCGATAATGGCTATTTTTTTTCGCAGACCTAAAACATCCAAGCTTTTTAAAGCTGATGACAACTGCCCCTTACCACCATCTATAACGATTAGCTGTGGCAATTCTTGTCCTTCGTCCAACAACCGTTTATAACGCCTGTGTACCACTTCTTCCATAGAGCCAAAATCGTCAGGGCCCTCAACAGTTTTAATATTATATTTACGATAATCGCTCTTACTCGGTTTACCATCTTTAAAAACCACACAAGCAGCTACAGGGTGTGTACCTTGTATATTAGAATTGTCAAAACATTCAATATGGCGTGGCTCTTTTGGTAAACGTAAATCTTTTTGCATCTGAGCCATTATTCTATTGGTGTGCCTATCAGGATCAACGATTTTAATTTGTTTGAAACGTTCTTGTCTATAATATTTTGCATTACGTAAAGATAGATCAACAATATGTTTTTTATCTCCTTGTTTTGGGATAGTTACTTTAATTTCATCACCAACATTTACCTTAAAAGGGACATAAATTTCTTTAGATTGTGAATTGAAACGTTGTCTGATTTCAATAATTGACAACTCTAATAAATGCTTGTCCGACTCGTCTAATTTCTTTTTTATTTCTGTGGTATGTGATTGAATGATAGCACCATTCATCAGTTTAAAAAAATTGACATAGGCAAAACTCTCATCAGAAGTGATCGAAAAAACATCCACGTTGGAAATGGATGGGTTGACCACGGTAGACTTTGCCTGATAATTGGCCAACAAATCTATTTTTTCTTTAATTTTTTGAGCTTCTTCAAACTCATGGTTTTCAGCAAATTGTAGCATAACACTTTTAAAATGTTGTAATGCGTCTTTAAAATTGCCTTTAATAATATTTCTGATAGCGTCAATGCTCTTTAAATAATCAGCTTCTGATTGCAAACCTTCACATGGGCCTTGGCAATTTTTAATATGATATTCTAAGCAAACTTTATACTTACCTGATTCAATATTTTTTTGAGATAGATCATAAGCACAGGTGCGGAGCTGATATAATTCCTTTACCAAAGAAAGTAATGCTTTCGCAGTTCTTACTGAAGTGTAGGGCCCAAAATATTCCGAACCATCTTTAATCACTTTTCTGGTTAAAAAAACTCTGGGAAAAGGCTCTTTTTTAATACAAATCCAAGGATAAGTCTTATCATCTTTTAATAAAATATTATAGCGTGGTTTGTATTTTTTTATAAGATTGTTCTCTAATAATAGTGCATCCATTTCAGTAGAAACCACTATATGCTTTATGGAAGCAATTTTTTTGACTAATACCTTGGTTTTACCATATTCATGGTTTTTGGTAAAGTAAGAGCTTACTCTTTTTTTTAGGTTTTTTGCCTTACCAACATATAAAATAGTATCATTTTTATCAAAATATTGATAAACACCGGGTGTATTAGGTAACGTTTTGAGTTGAAGTTCTAAATCGGTGTTTTGCATACAACGAAGTTAAGAAATTAACTTCATTTTGAATTTAAGATTTCGGCTTTTCATAATGCCTAACCACAACAGGTGGAACAATATGATCTTTTGACTCTTCTTCCTTTTCCTTTTTAGGAAAAACTCTTTTGTTGAAGACAAGTAACAAACCTACACCCGTTGAAATAGCAAAGTCAGCTACATTAAAAATATATTGGAAAAAAGTGAAATTTCTATCGACAAATAACGAGAAATTTTTGCCACCAATACCTGGGATCCAATCTGGCCAATTGAAACTAATCTCAGGAATCCATGAGGGCAATTGGGCATTTTCTATAATGGGAAAGTAAAAAAGATCCACTACTTTTCCATGGAACAACGTGCTATAACCACCTTCTTCTGGTAAAAAAGTAGCTACTGTACCATGGCTATCGCCAAATAAAACGCCATAAAAAACCGAATCAATAATATTGCCCAATGCTCCTGCAAAAATAAAAGCAATGGCTACAATTAAAATTTTATGTCCATTTGTTTTAACAGCTGAATACAGCCAATAACCTATACCTACAATTGCTATTAACCTAAAAAAAGTTAAAAACAATTTACCGTTTTTACCTCCAAATTCAGTACCCCAAGCCATACCGTAATTCTCGATAAAGTGAATTCTAAACCAATCTAAGCCCATTACGTTAAAACCTTCACCTATGACAAAGTTCGTTTTAATATAAACCTTACTCCATTGGTCTATCAATAAAATGATAATAATTATAATAATGGCTCTTTTCATTAGTGGGATTTTTCCAAAAAGTTTAGCAAAAATAAGAATATTATTCAGTTGTGCCGGAGTTTAACATAATATTTGCATTAACAGACTGAATTGTCAACAGGTTACTTTTTTTTCCTAAAGTTCCTTTTAGTGAAATAGCTGTTCTTTCCCAATTAGTTGAAGAAAAAGCAGTTGTAATTCTTCCTTTACTCGATAGAATGATTGCTTCCGTATCATTAATAGTAGCGTCAATATTCCCAGAGAATGATTCAATATTTATACTACCATTAAAATCATCAATTGTTAAATCACCAGTGTTTAATCTAACATTCATATTTCCAGTAAAGTTTTTTGTACTAAAGTTTCCTTTATGATAAACAACCAATACTTCACATCCTTTGGGGATCATCAATTTATAGGATGAAAATAATGGTTGCTCATAACAAAATTTATCCATTTTAGAACTGTCAACAATAGGTAAAATAGTTGAGGCGGTAATAGCAATTGTCTTTTCACTATTTTTAATTTCAATTTGTGTAGGATTTTCAGCATGGTCTTGCATTGATAGACTTACCTTTTGCTTATCGGTATTAACTATTTCTAACAAATCAATATCTTCTAATTGTATTTCAATTTTTTGGTTATTAAAATCAATTTCTTTTACAATTGTTTTTTGAGCAATTACAGGAGCAGCTAATAGCAAAAAGTATATGTAAAAAATAATTCTCATTCGGTCTTTAACAAAAAAGGCTTCCTTTTAGGAAGCCTTTTATAATTTTTTCAATTACTGCATATTCTTAGCTTCTATACTAAGTGTAGCATGTGGCACTAATTTTAAACGCTCTTTTTGAATTAATTTACCCGTTACACGGCAAATACCATACGTTTTATTTTCTATACGTAACAAAGCGTTTTTTAAATCTCTAATAAATTTTTCTTGACGAATGGCTAACTGAACATTAGATTCTTTAGACATTGTTTCTGAACCTTCTTCAAAAGCCTTAAATGTAGGTGATGTATCGTCTGTGCCATTATTACTATCGTTTTTATAAGCACTTTCTATCAACGCTAAATCTTCTTCAGCATTTTCAATCTTTTTTAATATAATCTCTTTGAATTCATTTAATTCAGCGTCCGAGTATTTTTCTTTATTCTCAGTCATATCTGTTTAATTTTTTTGTATTAACAATTTTGTATTTACATCGTCAAAAGCAATTTCTACACCATCGTTAACGCTATCTTCCAATATCAATTCATTGGTTAATGTTTCGTTTTTAATATAGATTGCATTTGCTTCAATGGCAGCATCAACTATGCCATCTTTTTCTATTTTTAATTTTATTTGATCTGTAACTTCTAAACCAGACTCTTTTCTTAAATTCTGAATACGATTTACTAACTCTCTTGCAATACCTTCTTTACGTAGATCTTCTGAAATGGTAACGTCTAAAGCAACCGTTAAATTGCCTTGGTTGATAACCAGCCACCCTTCTATATCTTGCGAAGATATTTCCACTTCTTCTAAGGTTAAAGTTACGGATTTTTCTCCAATTTTTAAAGAAATTTCACCTTGTTTTTCTATAGTTGAAATATCATCTTGAGTTAATTTTTGAATTTCGGAAGCCACCAAACGCATATCTTTTCCGAATTTAGGACCCAATACTTTAAAGTTCGGTTTAATATTTTTTACTAAAATACCCGAGGCATCGTCTATCAATTCAATTTCTTTTACATTAACTTCAGATTTTATTAAATCTGCAACGGCATCAATATCTTCTTTGTCTTGTTTATCTAAAACAGGAATCATTATACGCTGTAAGGGTTGACGTACTTTTATCATTTCTTTTTTACGTAATGATAGCACCATAGAAGATATAGCCTGTGCCTTCTGCATTTTACGTTCTAATACTTTATCTACCAATGCTTCTTGATATACAGGAAAATCAGCCAAATGGATCGATTCCTCTTTTTTGCTGTTAGTGGCATTTGTCAAATCTCGGTATAACTGATCCATGTAAAAAGGAGCTATAGGCGAACCTAATTTTGCAACTGTCAACAAACAGGTATACAATGTTTGATATGCTGAAATTTTATCTTGTTGATAATCACCTTTCCAAAAACGTCTCCTGCTTAAACGTACAAACCAGTTACTCAAATTTTCAGTAACAAAATTCTGAATAGCTCTAGCAGCTTTCGTCGGCTCGTAATCGTTGTAATAATCTTCTACATTCTTTATCAATGTATTGAGTTCAGAAAGTATCCAACGGTCAATTTCGGGTCTTTTTACAATATCAATATCGGCTTCGTCATAAGTAAATTTGTCAATATTGGCATACAGTGTAAAAAACGAATAGGTATTGTACAGCGTGCCAAAGAATTTACGTCTGACTTCTTCGATACCCTCGATATCAAATTTTAAATTGTCCCACGGGTTTGCATTGGAAATCATGTACCAACGTGTGGCATCAGCACCGTATTTTTTCATAGTTTCAAACGGGTCAACGGCATTGCCTAATCGCTTGGACATTTTTTTACCTTCTTTATCCAATACTAATCCGTTCGAGACTACATTTTTATAAGCGTTTGAGTCAAAAACCAATGTACCAATGGCATGTAACGTATAAAACCAACCTCTGGTCTGGTCAACTCCTTCTGCAATAAAGTCAGCTGGATAAAACTTGTTTTCGTCAATTAAATCTTTGTTTTCAAATGGATAATGCCATTGAGCATAGGGCATTGAGCCCGAATCGAACCATACATCTATTAAATCTGATTCACGTTGCATTGGTTTACCTAATGGTGAAACCAAAGTGATTTTATCAACTATATTTTTATGCAAATCTAAAAGGTCGTAATTTTCTTCGCTCATGTTGCCAACTTCAAAATCGGAAAAAATATCCGTATCCATTACTCCTTCATTAACGGCTTTTTGCATTTGAGCTTTCAATTCTTCAACTGAACCGATAATAAGTTCTTCCTTACCATCTTCCGTTCTCCAAATTGGTAATGGAACGCCCCAAAAACGTGAACGCGACAAATTCCAGTCATTGGCATTTTTTAGCCAGTTGCCAAAACGCCCTTCACCTGTTGATTTTGGTTTCCAATTAATATTTTGATTTAGCTCAAACATTCTATCCTTTTTATCAGATACTTTTATAAACCAAGAATCTAATGGATAATACAAAATAGGTTTGTCTGTACGCCAACAATTGGGATAGCTGTGCTTATATTTTTCTACTTTAAAGGCCTTGTTTTCCTCTTTTAATTTAATTGCCAGTTCCACATCCACGGAACGGTCAGGGGCTTTACCATCTTCATAATATTCGTTCTTTACGTATTTACCTGCAAATTCGCCCATTTCTGGTCTAAATTTACCCTGTAAATCAACCAAAGGAACAGGGTTTCCGTTTTCATCTAACACCAACATTGGCGGAATTTCTGGCTTTGTTTGTTTTGCGACTAAAGCATCATCAGCACCAAAAGTAGGTGCGGTGTGTACAATACCTGTACCATCTTCAGTAGTTACAAAATCACCAGCAATGACTCTAAACGCATTTTCAGGGTTTTGATAAGGTTGGGCATAATCTAACAGCTGCTCGTATTTTATTCCGACAAGGTCTTTACTTTTACATTCCACAGCAACCAAAAATGGTATTTTTTTATCTTCTTTTGAAAAATTTTTCAAATCAGACACCTCTTCGGTTTGTATATATTTTCCAGTAAATTGTTTTGAAACCAAATTTTTAGCCAGGATAACATGAATTGGTTCAAAGGTATATTGATTGTAGGTAGCAACTACAACGTAATCAATCTTAGAACCAACCGTTAAGGCTGTATTACTTGGCAATGTCCAAGGCGTAGTTGTCCAGGCCAACAAATGCAAATGATCAAATTTCTTTAAAAAGTCTGGTAACGAGTCTTCGTTTGCCTTAAACTGAGCCACCACAGTAGTATCTGTTACATCTTGATAGGTACCAGGTTGATTTAACTCGTGCGAACTTAATCCAGTTCCTGCTTTCGGTGAATAGGGTTGAATGGTATAGCCTTTATACAAAAGCCCCTTATTATAAATTTGTTTTAATAACCACCAAACCGATTCAATATATTTTGGTTTGTAAGTAACATAAGGGTCATTCATATCTACCCAATGTCCCATTTTGCGTGTTAATTCTTCCCAGACATCGGTATAACGCATTACCGCTTTTTTACAAGCTTCATTGTATTCTTCAACCGATATTTTTTTACCAATATCTTCTTTAGTAATACCCAGCTCTTTTTCAACGCCTAATTCAATCGGCAAACCATGCGTATCCCAACCTGCCTTACGTTTTACCTGAAAGCCTTGCAGGGTTTTATATCTACAGAAAATATCTTTAATGGTACGTGCCATAACATGATGAATACCAGGCAATCCATTGGCAGAAGGTGGCCCTTCATAAAACACATAAGGTTTATCGGCATCACGTGAAGTAATACTCTTTTGGAATATATCGTTTTCTTCCCAAAATTGTTGGGTTTCATCAGCTACTTTTGTTAAATCTAAACCTTTATATTCTCTAAATGGCGTACTCATTTTCTATCTTAATTCTTTCGAGTCGCGAAATTACGTATTTTATTGAAAATATTGATTTTATCACAACAAAAAAGCATCTTAAAAAATTTTAAGATGCTCTATTATAATGGTTTGTTTACTTCCGTTGTTATCTCTTTATAACTACAAATTCCGTTCGCTTATTTTCTAGGTGTTGTAAATCGGTACATTTTACATTGTTAGCACACTTGTTGAGTAATTGCGTTTCTCCATATCCTTTCCCTGTGATTCTTCTAGGGTCTAAACCTCTTTCAATAAGGTTGTCAACTGTTGCGACTGCTCTACTTTTTGTAAGACTTAAATTATAAGCGTCTGGCCCTCTAGAATCTGTATGAGCTCCAAATTCTATAACCATGTTAGGATATTTTTTCATCAATCGCATTACTTTATCTAGGGCTATATCAGAGGCCTCGGTAATTTCTGCTGTATTGATTGTAAACGTAATATTAGGAACATTTAAAATTTCATAATCCTTTCTATCCATAAACTCTTTTTCTTCAATAAATATGACTTCATTATTATCGAAACCATTTTTATTCGAAGTGTTCAATTCAATGGTTGTACTAAAATATCCATTTTTAGTAACTTCTATTGTGTAATTTGTAGCACAATCTACACCAAAATAATATTCACCATCAAAAGCGGTTTCAATTCTTCGGATACGATTACCGTTTTCATCCAATAAAGCAACAAAAGCGTTTCCAACTCTGTTGCCTGTAACTTTATCTTTTATGATACCAGTAGCTATCTGATCACAGATTGCAATAGTAGTTTTTTGTTTAAAGGAGTAAATATCATCATCTCCCATTCCACCATTTCTATTGGATGAGAAATAACCTTGTAGTTTTTCACTATCTATAATGAAAGAAATATCATCGCCTTTACTATTCATTGGTTCTCCCAAATTAATAGGTTCAGGAATTGAACCATCTAATTTTGTCATGTAAATATCAAAGCCGCCCTTACCACCTGGTCTATTAGAAGAAAAGTAAATTACATCACCATCAACATAAGGTGAATATTCTTTATATTTAGAATTAATCGTTTCTCCTAGATTAATAATCTTTCCGTAATGCCCTTGGTTTAAGTCTACTACAAAAATATCAGTATCTCCTATGGTGCCAGGCATGTTAGAAACAAAATACAGCTTTTTACCATCAGCACTAATCATTGGATGGCCTGTATCATAATCGTCATCATTAAAAGGGAGTGAAGAAAAATCTTTCCAATGTCCTTTTTCATCTATAGTAGCTTTAAAAATTTTAAGCCCTTCAGACTTTAACTTACCGCCAATATAATTGTTAGAGGTAAAATACACCTCGTTTCTCTTTGGGGTAAAAGCTACAAAAGCATCATGATATTTAGAGTTAACATCACTTGAAAAAGGTTTAACATTTACAACTTCACCATCATCGGTTAAATCGCCAATAAATAAATTTAAGTAAGGCTGATTATTTTCTTTCCAAACTCGTTTTGATATTCCTGCAGTTCTTCTGGAGGAGGAAAAAACAACTTTATCATTACCCATAAAAGTAGAACCAAAATCTTGATATTTTGTATTTACTCTTAGGTTTTTAACACTGTATTCAGCCGCTTTAATAGAATCTGCTCTTTCAATTTGAGCCGTTGTAATTAAAGTAGTTAAGGTAAAAATTAAGGTTATTAAGCTTCTCATTGGGTTGTTCTTTGCTCCTATAATTCAAAGGTTGTGCCAAAGCATATCTCTATTAAACAAAAAAACCTTCATTTAACTTGAAGGTCTTTTCGTTTTTTTATTACATTCTGATAATTACAAACTCAGACCGTCTATTTTGCTGATGTTCAGCTTCGGTACATGGGGTATTATCATCGCAGCCGTTAATCAGCTGTGTTTCTCCGTAGCCTTTACCCGCTATTCGTGAAGGGTCTATACCTCTTCCTATAATATACTCGACAGTTCTTTTAGCTCTATTATTAGATAACCAAATATTATATCCGGCTGGTGCCCTAGAATCTGTATGCGAAGCTGCCTCAATAATCATTTTAGGGTATTTATTCATTAAATCAACCACTTTTTGCAATTCAGTCTTAGCCTGCTTGTTCAAATAAGAAGAGTTTAAATCGAAATATATAGGTTCAATATTCACACCATAATTACCAGAAGGCAATTTAACGATTTCATCTGGCAACACATCTGGCAATCCTTCAGGCTTTTTATCAACACCCTCACCTTGAGTACCATTATTATTACCAGCTATTATATTGCCAGCACCTAACAATAATGGCATTTTTAATTCTTTATCTGCTTCATTAGATGTTGTAAATGTTATAGATTGTGGTGAAAAACCAATTTTTTTACCTTCTAATTTGTATTCTATCTCGCAAGATACTTCAAATGAAAAAGTTGCATCATCCTTAACAATAGTAGATGTTATCATATTGCCATCTTTATCACTTAGAATTACCTCTGAACCTGGTAATAAACTTGTAGATAATTGATCTCTAACATCTCCTGTAACCATTTGAATACATTTAAAGTCAACTGGCTCTTCTTCAATAAAAGAATAAATATCGTCATCTCCTTTACTGCCTTCTTCTCTGTTTGAAGAAAAGTAGCCTCTTCTAGTTTCACTATTAATGATAAAAGCAAAATCATCACTTGCAGTATTTAAACTTAAGTTTACCGGATCGGTTACATACCCTTTTAGTTTGCTTGCATATATATCAATACCTCCTTTACCTCCACTTCTAGTTGAAGAAAAATAAAGTATATCACCATCAACAAAAGGAAACCAATCTTTTGCAGTAGAATTAATTTTATCTCCTAAATTTATTGGATTTCCAAATCCACTCTCGTTCACTTCCACTTTATAAATGTCAGTCTCACCTAAGGTTCCAGGCATATCAGAAGTAAAATATAATGTTTTTTCGTCTGCACTCAACGTAGGATGTCCAACCGAATATTCAACATTATTAAAAGGCATCGGTATTATATTAATCCACTCTCCTTTATTATTTACTGTTGCTTTAAACATGGCCAAGTTGGTATACCCTTGATTGTCTATACCTAACTTTTTATTGTAATAATTATCTCTAGTAAAATAAACAGTTTTACCATCCTTAGAAAAGGTTACACTAGCTTCATGGTATCTAGAATTTACTTCTCCTTTAAGTCTTCTTTTATTTGCTACAGATCCATCTTCACTGATGTCTCCTTCATATAAATCTAAAAAACGTTGTCCATTAGGCTCCCAAACATCGCGAATTACTCTGAAACCACGTCTTGGAGCTGCAAAAACTAATTTGTCTGTTCCATGATAAGCAGTACCAAATTCAGATTGTTCAGTATTTACCTCTAAATTATTTATTGAATATTTACCTCCACTGCCTTGAGCATATAGACATACCACACTTAGCAATAAAACTATTACAATATATTTTTTCATTATTAGGTTATTTATTTACATTTAATTCCTTGCTCTTTTTCATAGTTTATTACATAACTGAAGCCAATTATGTAACGTTAGAACTTAATTAAATTCTAATTATTACCTCTAATAACGTCATCATATGTAGTTATAGTATTGTTTAGGTAAAATAATTTAACATTTACTAATCCTAAAAAAAAGTTTAGCCCTAAAATTAATGGAGAATACTGTAAATAAATTATGGTTGTTATAGAGTTATTTTTAATTACTTTTCCCGTTATCTGAAATTATTAATAAAATGCACGAATATCAGATATATTCTTTTTTAACCTAATTCTTTTAGAAGAATCTAGGAGATTTTAGGTTTTTCTTTGAAAAATCTATATCCCATTGCATAAATACCTCATGGGTACCACTATTATAGTTCCCTAAATTGGTTGTCGTGTAATCATAGGCATAACCTATTCGTAAATCTCTA